>NZ_CP118225.1:2005712-2666425 GCF_028768465.1 Rhodopirellula sp. P2 | reverse complement strand
AGCGAACCTGGACGGTCACGCTGCCGCGATGCAAGTGCTGACGCACCAAGGATTCGATCTTCGGTTCAAACTCCGACACCAAATCACTGGTGCGAAGGATGATTTTCAGGCCGCGATTGTTGACCGAGCGGATCTCGGTGACGACCGAACCAGCGGAACCAGACGTTTCGCCTCGACCTTGGCCGGTCATGCTGCGCAGCGACGGGTAAGGCGACCCGCCCTGCGGCGAAGAGAGATTTGCTTGCGTGCTGAGGGACGCCTGCGTCACGGAGTTTCCTCGTCCGAAGTGGTTTCGGCGTCGGTCGACTCAGCTTCTTCGACAGCGGCATCGGCCTCTGCAGCAGCTTCCTCAACGGCCTCGGTTTCAACAGCGGCTTCGATTTCGGCCACTTCGGCATCGCCTGAGGACAAACTTCCGATCGAACCGACTCCCGCGGCGACCTCTCCATCGTCGCCGGTTGGCACAACCAAACCACTGGTGATGTCTTCAACATCGTCGCCAGGTCCGGACCCAATCTGCGATTCGTTGGTGTCCGCAACCGAGGGGGCGTGGGCGCCCAATTGGTACATCGCAAACGCACAAACCAAAGCCCAAACCGCGGCGGTGCCAACGGTGATGACGGTGAACGTGTCACCAGCCTTGCTGCCGAATGCCGACTGACCGCCGGGACCTCCCAGGGCTCCGGTCAAACCGCCGCCTTTGCCGCGTTGGATCAAGATCAACAGGATCAAGAACACCGACAAAAACGCCATCAACCAACCCAAAACGACACTCATGAACGAGGCCAAGGGCAGGGTGGGGATCAGGTGATTGACCAACGACGCGGGTTGGAGCAAAGAATCGAAAGCGAAACTCACGGCGAACAATCCGTTGAAATGGAAAGGTTGTGGGAATGAAAACAGAGTCGGATCAGGCGGAGGGAGCTGCTTGAATGATTCCAGCGAAATCATCCACTTTCAAGCTCGCACCACCGACAAGAGCCCCGTCGATGTTGGGTTGGGACAACAATTCTTCCGCGTTGCCCGGTTTCACACTGCCACCGTACTGAATTCGGATTTGTTCGGCGACTTCGGTCGAGAACATTTTTCCCAAAAGGCCACGAATGAAGGCGTGAACGGCCTCCGCTTGCTCTTTGCTGGCCGTTTTGCCGGTCCCGATCGCCCAAACAGGCTCGTAAGCGACGACGATGCTGGCAGCACGTGCCTCGTCCAAGCCTTCCAAGGATCCGCGAATTTGCGTTTCGATGACCGATTCGGTGTCATCGGCCTCGCGTTGTTCCAACGTTTCGCCCACGCACACGATCGGAACCAAGTTGCCAGCCAAGGCGGCGTGCAGCTTTTTCGCGACGCAAGCGTCGGTTTCGCCCATCAGTTGGCGACGCTCGCTGTGACCCAAGATCACAAATCGGCAACCAACGTCGGTCAACATCGACGCGTTGACTTCGCCTGTGAAGGCACCGTCTTCGGCGGCGTACAGGTTCTGAGCGCCCAGTTCGACGGGAGTCCCGGCGACGGCATCCGCCACACTGCTCAGGTACAGCGACGGGGGGCACAAAACGACTTCCACTGCGGGCGACTTGCCAACCGCGTCGACAATGCCTTTCGCAAGCGACGCGCCGGACTCGGCACGCATGTTCATTTTCCAGTTACCAGCAATCAGGATGCGACGACTCACGCGAGGGCCTCGGTTGGCGGGGTGTTGTTAGTGGTTGAATTCGGAAGGGGCGAAATCGTTTTGCCAAGCAGGTTGGCCATGGCGGCCATCTTCTCGACGATCTCGTTGTATTGTTCAGGCAACAAGGCTTGCGCCCCATCGCTTTTGGCTTCTTCGGGACAGTCATGGACTTCGATGTGCACGCCGTCGGCACCCGCGGCCAATCCCGCCAAGGCACACGGCGGAATCAAGTCAGGTCGGCCCGTCGCGTGCGACGGATCGACAATGATCGGCAGGTGCGTCAGCCCTTGGACGACTGGCACAGCAGCGACGTCATACAGGTTGCGAGTGGAGGGATCAAAGCTCTTGATACCACGTTCGCACAGGACCACGTTGGGATTGCCCTGCGACAGCACGTACTCGGCGCTCATCAACAAGTCTTGGATCGTGGCGGCCATCCCGCGTTTGAGCAAAACGGGGCGTTCCGATTTCCCAACCTCGGTCAGCAACACAAAGTTCTGCATGTTGCGGGCACCGACCTGCAGCATGTCCGAGTACTCCGCCACCAACTCCACGTTTCGCGGGTCGGTGATTTCGGTCACGACAGGCACGCCAAACGCATCGCCCACTTCCCGCAGGATCTTCAGGCCGGCTTCGCCAAGACCTTGAAACGCGTAGGGGCTGGTCCGCGGCTTGTAAGCTCCCCCGCGAAACAGGTTGGCACCCGATTTCACGACGCTCTCGCCGATCCGCATCATCCGGTCGCGATCTTCGACGCTGCACGGCCCAGCGATCATGGCCAGGTTGCCTCCACCGATCTTCACTCCCGACACGTCGATGACGCTGGATTCAGGGTGAGCTTCTCGGGAGGCCAATTTATAAGGGGGCAAAACAGGAACGACTTGTTGCACGCCGGGGATGGATTGAAGCTGTTGTTCGGTGGTCAGACTCTCGTCGCCAATCATGCCGATGATCGTGCGATACGTCCCGCGGCTGAGGTGCGTTTGGAACCCCATCGCCTCGACCTTTTGGATCACATGGTCGATCTGATCGTCGGTCGCGCCGTTTTTCAGAATCAATATCACGACAAAATCCGCGAGATGGCCGGTGGGCGGGGAAGCAGGCTGCTAAAAGAGACCGCACACCATAGCAGTCGACCCGCCAAATCGTCGAGAGGAGCTGTTTTTCGAGGGATGAGGGGACCGGGAAACCTGACAATGGCGAAGATTGAAAAGGTCAAATTGACAATTGCAAATTTGAAATTCGGTGAACTCCCTCTGGGCGAACGTTGGGTAGATCAGCACGGCAGCAACAACTGGCCGCCAAAACGCCGAATCCTTGGCCTCCCAACCAAAATTTTACAATTTCAAATTGTCAATTGAACTTTTTCAATCTCCACCGGCAAATGACCAAGCCAAGTAGGCCGTACCGGAGCAACGCGGAGTGACGGCACCCCTGAATCTTCCCAATCTTTTTCTGCCATCCTCCTAAGAAACCCGCCCCCCACTCGTTGAGTCCTTGGAGGCGGCATGGTTCGCCTCCCTTTTCTTCCTCTCGCAATGAACCGCCATGAGTCACCCGGCCTCCACCTCCGCGGCCGAGGACCTCGTCGATCCAGAAGCGTCTGAACCGGATTCCTCCGGGCCTCGGACTGCCGAGTGGATCGCTGAGGTCGTCGACCAGTTCCAGCGTCCTTTGTTGGCCTACGCCACCGGGATGCTGGCGGATCGCACCGCCGCTCAAGACGCCGTGCAAGAAACGTTTTTGCAATTGTGTCGCAAACGGCCCGACGACTTGGTCGACCGCTTGGCCCCCTGGCTGTTCACCGTCTGCCGCTCACGAGTGATTGACATGCAACGCAAACGATCCCCTGACCGACTGGATCCTGACGCCGTCGCCGTCATCGATCCCGCCCCGCGCCCCGACGCGGTGGCCCAAGACCACGAGGCCCACGAGCAAATCGCGGCTTCGATTGAAACGCTCTCGCCCCGACAACGCGAAGTCATCCAGCTTCGAATGCAGGCTGGACTGAGTTACCGAGAAATCGCTGACGTCACCGGCATGACCGTCAGCAACGTCGGCTTTCATCTTCATCAAGCCGTCAAGTCGCTTCGCGATGGTCTGGCCGTCACCTGAAGCCTGACCACTTCTTCCAATTCATTCTTCCGTCATCGGATCATCCATCATGTCCAACTCATCCACTTCTCCTCCGTGGGACGACCCTCGCGTCACGGCATTCGTCCTGGGCGAACTGCCTGAGAACGAAGCCGCTCAGTTCACCGAAGAGATGAACGCCAACCCAGAACTCGCCACCGCCGTCGAGGAAGCTCGCGCGGTCACCGAGCAAGTCGAGTCGTTCTTTCACTCCGCGGCGGTCCCACCACTGGAATCCAACCGCGTCGAAAGCATCGTTCGCGAAAGCGAAACGGCTCCAGCCGACGAAGCTCCAGTCTCCGCCGGCTCAGCGGCTGGCACCGCCTGGTTCCAATCCCGATGGGTCCAACTTGCGGTCGCGGCAAGCATTGTTGGCATCCTGGCTGGGCTTTCAGTTCCAGCGGTGCACACCGCCCGCGAAACGGCTTCTCACCAACACCCAGCAGTTGGAACAAGTGCCGCCGATCAATCTGGTCCGGAACGATTGGACACGATGGTGATGAATGACGAGATGCAAGTCGAAGATGTTGAGATGGTTTACCAACCATTCGACCGTTCCGCTGCCAAATCAATGCCAGCGGAAACGAAGGCCGAGGGCGAGTCCTTTGGCTTGCAGGCAGCCAGCCGTGTCTCAGGAATATCGTCTGCCGCCGAAGTCACTGCATCGGATGCAAGTCCCCAAGAGGTTGCTGAATTCTCGCTTCCTTCGGCGAATGAGTGGGAATCGTTGTCTAGAAGGAGGGCCAAGCGAGCTGATGATCCAATGATGGGAATGGGCGGCATGGACATGGAGATGGCTGGCCCGGCAATGGAAGGCATGGGCATGATGGGCGGCGGAATGGGAGGGGACTCGATGGATGGCGTTGCGAATCCTCGCTTCGTTCGTGAAAGTGGCTCCCTGATTGCCGAGGCTCCCGCCTCGCCCGTTGCACCCAAGGATGGGGCGCTGCCAGCTCCCAACGAACCCTCGGCTGGCAAACCAATGACGGCTGACTTTGGATTCACGCCAGTTCCTTCTTCCGCACCCAACCAACCAGCCAGCGACCGAGTTGCCTTGCAAGTGCTTGGACGCAGTGTCTCAGAGAGTGAACAGGAAGAATTGACGCGAGGACGTGCTGGTGGATTGCCAGGCATGGGTGTGCCACCCACGCCCGATGGCGAAGGCCAGGGCCCCGGCATGTCGGGTGACAAATTCGAACCGATCACGGAAAACGAATTCCGACGCGTGACCGAGCATCCGCTCAGCACGTTTTCCATCGACGTTGACACCGCCAGCTACGCGAAAGTCCGCAGCTACCTTCAACGAGGCCAACTGCCACGTCCCGACTCGGTCCGCATCGAAGAACTGATCAACTACTTCGATTACCAGTACACGCCCCCATCGGCTGAAGATCCCGTTCCGTTCTCTTCCGCAATGGCGGTCGCCTCCTGCCCATGGAATGAAAACAATCGGTTGGTGCGAGTTGGCATCCAAGCCAAAGACATCGACCGCAAAGAACGCCCGCGTTGCAACTTGGTGTTCTTGATCGACACCAGCGGATCGATGAAGCGTCCCAACAAATTGCCGTTGGTCATCGAAGGCATGAAGGTGCTGCTCGAACAACTGAAAAACAAAGATCGTGTGGCGATCGTGGTCTACGCGGGCTCTTCGGGATTGGTCCTCGACTCAACCCCGGTCAAGCAAAAACAGAAGATCGTCCGCGCCCTGTCGGCTCTCTCCGCCGGTGGCAGCACCAATGGTGGTGCCGGTTTGCAACTCGCTTACCAAACCGCCCGAGAGAACTTCATCGAGGACGGCGTGAACCGAGTCATCCTGTGCAGCGATGGTGACTTCAACGTCGGCATGACGGGCACCGATCAATTGGTGGCCGAAGCGACTCGCCAATCCAAATCGGGCACCGAACTGACCGTGCTGGGATTCGGCATGGGCAACCATAACGACGCGATGATGGAACGCATCTCCAACTCCGGCGCAGGCAACTACGCTTTCGTCGACACCATTGCCGAAGCCAAAAAGGTCCTCGCGGATCAAGTCGCCGGAACGCTGTTCACGGTCGCCAAAGACGTGAAGATCCAAATTGAGTTCAATCCCGCGGTCGTCTCGGCCTACCGATTGATTGGTTACGAAAACCGGATTTTGTCAAAGGAAGACTTTAACGACGACAAGGTCGACGCTGGTGAAATCGGAGCAGGGCACCGCGTGACGGCTCTGTACGAGATCGCTCCGGTCGGCAAGCTTCCTGACTCCATTGCACCCGATGTCGATCCGCTGAAGTATCAACCCAGTGGCGATGCGGATGCCGAGGAAGCAGCTCAACCTCAAGACCCAGAGACCTTCGACAATTCAGCGACCAAGGAGATCCTAACGCTGAAGATTCGCCACAAGCCACCACAAGGCGACGTCAGCGAGAAGCTCGCGTTTCCGCTGGCCAACGAGAGCGAGCCTTTTGAGAAGGCCGATGCGGACTTCCAGTTCGCAGCCGCAGTCGCCGGTTTTGGGATGCAACTTCGCAACAGCACCCACGCGGGGACCTGGACAATGGACGACGTGATCGCCACCGCGACGGATGCCAAGGGCGATGACGAACACGGCCTCCGAGCCGAGTTCCTGGAACTGGCACGAACCGCGAAACGTTTGATCATCAACGACTGATCACTCGCCACGAACCTGTCGCTCGGTGGTCCCCCACCGAGAAATGATTGGCAGATTTTCAAAGCGAATCTTCAGTGGGTTCCCGCGACACGAACCTCCCTTGAGACGAAGATATCGTGTGTTTTCTTAAGTGCCGTACTGCCAGGCGTTTACCATCACCCTCCCCCTGGGAGGGTCGAGCGAAGCGAGGGGAGGGTGCAGCAAAACTGCACCACCTCTTTCACGGGCGAGGTTCTTCAAGTCACGGGCTGGATCAGCACTTAAAAGCACCCAAGATCAAGCCATGCAGATATCACCAACCAGAACGCACAATGCAAACCATCGTGCGGCCGGTTCTCTCACGAGGGCGACTGGCCGTCCGGTGACGACGCTTCCGCACGAGACCAGATCGTGTGCATGATGACGCTGTAAACAACCAACGTCACAATCATCAACGCACCGAAGATCATCACGCTTTGGCGAAGCGCAAATGCAACGCCGTAGTCCGAATGCACGGCGTACACCCACGATGCGTGAACCAACATCAACAAACACGCCACCGCCATCACCGACAACGTGACCGAATCCGGAATTCGAGTTCGCTTGGGTTCCGGACCACCTTCGGGCTGCTTCCACAACCACCTCAGCGCGAACACGCCCATCGGTGGCAACAAGAACAGCGACGACAAGTGTTGAGCCACGGCATACCATCGCACACTGCGACCCGAGATCGAGAACGCCTCCGTTGACAAAAACGGTATCGCGATCATCGATCCCCAGCGATGTTGATGCGTGAACGAATCCCAGAGCACATGGGTCGACGCACCGACCAAAACGCAAACCGCGACCAACAGAATGGAATGCCATTCAACCGAAACCGGACGATCCGCAATCGGTCGCACCTTGGTCCGCAACGGTCCCGGCAGCAACTCCACCGCTGGCTGCTTGATCAGCAGGTGATAAACAAAGTACGCGGCGACGCCGACCGGAACGCAGTCGATGAACAGCCCACGAATGCTGTGAAACGATTCGTAGTCAAACAGCATCGGAAAGAAGACGCCGGCATCGGGCACCATGCACCCGATCGCGAGAGCGGAGAAGGGCAAACGCCACTTTGCCATCCACGCGATTGGAATCGCCGCTGCAACATGAGTCGGAGTGAACGGCATCGAATTTCAAATCGCGTGTTGGGCAGTCTCTACGAGCAAGCTCAGTTGGCTTGGATCAAAACATTCGCCGAGCTTGGTAAAACACTGACCGAAGCACCCGACTCAAGCAAGTTCTCAGCCTCCATCACCTGAAGCACCGCTTCCAGGATTTCGGGATCTCGCTTGGCGATCTCGTTCAGTTTTTCACCCACGACGCTCGGACGCGCCGCAGCGGCTTCGGCCATCTTACTGGACACCTTCAGTGCGGTCTCACTCTTGATCAAACCCACACGGTTTTCGCCGTCCTGCTTCATCGCACTGGTCACCTGAACCAATCGTTTGACGACTTTTTCGGTGATATTCTCGACCATATGCCGGTCGGTGAAGGCAACCTTTCGAATGTAAACCGACCCCAGCCGATAGCCCCACTTTTCTGACAGCGGCGACACCGCTTGCCGAACAGTCCGGGAAAGGCTGTGTCGATCCTCGAGCATCTTTTCCATCTCGAGATTGCTCAGCGTCGAGATCGTCGAACTGGTCACGTTGGCTTGCAACGACCCATCCGGATTCGCATTGGTGAACAAGAACGCGGTCGGATCTTGGACCTGCATTTCGTACCAAATCCCGACTCCCATCGGTGTGCCTTCTTCTGAGTTGACCATCTGGCTGCGCAAGTAGTGCTGACGCAGCGCCGTGTCGACGACGTACTTCTTCCCAAAGAAAGGGATCAACATCGCCTTGGCACCAAAGTGCACCAAAGGAAATTGCAAACCAGGCGTTTTGATCTCACCCAGCACCTTGCCGAACAACGTGAACACCTGCGACTCGCACTCGGCGACGCAGCAATACAAACCAAAGAAGCGGGCGAAACCGAGCAAGATCGGAATCAACATCATCCCGAACACAATGCCGGGAACAAAACCAAGAACATCCATCTTATGCCTTCCCTTCAATCTTTGATTCGGTTTGATAAATACGTTCAGTGCGTTTGAACAACGGCACTCGCAAGTTCCGCAGGTAAGCCTTCAAACAATCCGATCCGCCCTCGGATTTGATGCTGATCAATGTCCCGGCAAGCTCATGCAAAGGCGCCACTTCGGCTTGTGCATTGTTGGTCGCGATCTCCACCGCACGAGCACTCATCGTGATCTGCTGTTCCGAATCGGCACGCGCGGTGCTGATGTCGGCGGCGACTTGGTTGCGTGTGCTGTTGATCGCGGACAGAGCCCGGTCGACTTCAGCGGGAGGATCAATTTCAGTGATCAACGCGGCATCGAGCTCGATGCCATAGCGCCCCGTCGTTGAACGACATTGCTCTTCCATGTACTGGTTCAACAGCGGCAGGTTTTTCCGCAGATCGTTGATCGAAACGCCTTCGGATAGCTCCACGGCACTCGTTTTCGATTCGACACCCTCTTCGCCTGTTCCGGCGATGGCTTCGGTTTCTGCCACGGCATCGGCCAGCAAACTTTGCCCCTTGGGATCCACAAAATTTGCGATTCGCTCACGCAGAACCGACACGAAGTAACCCATCACATGCTCGAGCGGGCTCTCCACCCCAAACAGATACGGGTAAAGATTGTTCTCGCTGATCCGATAGCGAATCTGCCCGTTGACTCCCGTGGTGAGGTTGTCTTTCGTGACCGCTTCGATCGTGCTCTGAGCCTTGGACGGGTCCCAAGTCAGGTCCACCGTTTGCGTCGCGACGCTGACCTTGTGCACTCGCTGCCAAGGCAGCTTGAAGTAGGGCCCACCGGGTCCAATCACCTCGACCTGCGGGTACTCATAGCGTTCACGCTCGTCGTCCGACAGCGCTTGACCATCGGACCCCGCTCCGAGGCGTTTCACCGCCCCAAAGGTGGTGACCACCGCACGCTGGTCCGGCCGAACGGTGTACAAACACCCGACCAGAACCTTGAGCACGGCATAAAAGCCGACACCCATCATCAAACCAACCATAAAAAACACGCTGCTACCTCCCAGGGAAATGTTTCGTCCAAGCTGACCTAAATGCCACCTGAACTCGGCAGCAATACGCTGCCTGAAACCCTAGCCCGCGACGGGAGCCAGGGAGCTCTCTTCCAAGAATTGATTCGCTTCCAGAGCGGATCGAACCGAATGTAGCGTCTAAATGGGGGATGACGCCTGATGAAGAGGCTGGTTTGCAAGCAAGAGAGGGCGCGCCGGCTGGCTGGATGCTTGGTGGCGATCGTTTCGCGGCGATTCGGAGGCGAAGCTTCGGACGCGGAAATTGAAAAAGTTCAATTGACAATTTTAAATTGCAAACTGCAGACAGAGCTTCTGCACCCAAGTAGGCCAAGTTGTTACCTGGCACCCAGCCGATGCTTTGGAACAAAGCGAGGCGGCCAGCAACCTCACCAACAAGCTCGAAAGCCGCCAGCCAGTCACCACGCCAGGCGGAGCCTGGCCTACACAGGCGCTGGCTCGGACGCGGAAATTGAAAAAGCTCAATTGACAATTTTAAATTGCAAATTGCAGACAGAGCTTCCGCACCCAAGTAGGCCAGGTTGTTACCTGGCACCCAGCCGATGCTTTGGAACAAAGCGAGGCGGCCAGCAACCTCACCAACAAGCTCGAAAGCCGCCAGCCAGTCACCACGCCAGGCGGAGCCTGGCCTACACAGGCGCTGGCTCGGACGCGGAAATTGAAAAAGTTCAATTGACAATTTTAAATTGCAAATTGCAGACAGAGCTTCTGCACCCAAGTCGGCCAGGTCATTACCTGGCACCCAGCCGATGCTTTGGAACAAAGCGAGGCGTCCAGCAACCTCACCAACAAGCTCGAAAGCCGCCAGCCAGTCACCACGCCAGGCGGGGCCTGGCCTACGCAGGCGCTGGCTCGGACGCGGAAATTGCAAATGCTCAATTGACAATTATAAATTGCAAATTGCAGACAGAGCTTCTGCACCCAAGTCGGCCAGGTCATTACCTGGCACCCAGCCGATGCTTTGGAACAAAGCGAGGCGGCCAGCAACCTCATCAACAAGCTCGAAAGCCGTCAGCCAGTCACCACGCCAGGCGGAGCCTGGCCTACACAGGCGCTGGCTCGGACGCGGAAATTGCAAATGCTCAATTGACAATTTTAAATTGCAAATTGCAGACAGAGCTTCTGCACCCAAGTAGGCCAGGTTGTTACCTGGCACTCAGCCGATGCTTTGGAACAAAGCGAGGCGGCCAGCAACCTCATCAACAAGCTCGAAAGCCGCCAGCCAGTCACCACGCCAGGCGGAGCCTGGCCTACGCAGGCGCTGGCTCGGACGCGGAAATTGAAAAAGCTCAATTGACAATTTTAAATTGCAAATTGCAGACAGAGCTTCTGCACCGAAGTAGGCCAGGTTATTACCTGGCACCCAGCCGATGCTTTGGAACAAAGCGAGGCGGCCAGCAACCTCATCAACAAGCTCGAAAGCCGCCAGCCAGTCACCACGCCAGGAGGAGCCTGGCCTACAAAGGCGCTGGCTCGGACGCGGAAATTGAAAAAGCTCAATTGACAATTATAAATTGCAAATTGCAGACAGAGCTTCTGCACCCAAGTAGGCCAGGTTGTTACCTGGCACCCAGCCGATGCTTTGGAACAAAGCGAGGCGTCCAGCAACCTCACCAACAAGCTCGAAAGCCGCCAGCCAGTCACCACGCCAGGCGGGGCCTGGCCTACGCAGGCGCTGGCTCGGACGCGGAAATTGCAAATGCTCAATTGACAATTATAAATTGCAAATTGCAGACAGAGCTTCTGCACCCAAGTAGGCCAGGTTGTTACCTGGCACCCAGCCGATGCTTTGGAACAAAGCGAGGCGGCCAGCAACCTCGCCAACAAGCTGGAAAGCCGCCAGCCAGTCACCACGCCAGGCGGGGCCTGGCCTACACAGGCGCTGGCTCGGACGCGGAAATTGCAAATGCTCAATTGACAATTATAAATTGCAAATTGCAGACAGAGCTTCTGCACCGAAGTAGGCCAGGTTGTTACCTGGCACCCAGCCGATGCTTTGGAACAAAGCGAGGCGTCCAGCCACCTCACCAACAAGCTCGAAAGCCGCCAGCCAGTCACCACGCCAGGCGGAGCCTGGCCTACACAGGCGCTGGCTCGGACGCGGAAATTGAAAAAGCTCAATTGACAATTTTAAATTGCAAATTGCAGACAGAGCTTCTGCACCCAAGTAGGCCAGGTTGTTACCTGGCACCCAGCCGATGCTTTGGAACAAAGCGAGGCGTCCAGCCACCTCACCAACAAGCTCGAAAGCCGCCAACCAGTCACCACGCCAGGCGGGGCCTGGCCTACGGAATTTGGAGAGCGACCTAGCGAAGCAACACGGCGTCGAGCTGCTTTTCACACGAGGCGACCAACTCGTTGATGATCGCGTCCGCGTCACCGCCACTGAGCGTCTCGGTTTGGCTTTGCAATTCCATCGAGAACAGCACGCGTTTCTTATCGGGCCCGTCAACTTTTTCGTTGCGATAGGTTTCCCGGTAAGTCAGATCAGCCAAGCGTTCCTTGGCTGCCTTGCGAACCAGAACCGACAGTTCATTCCAACGCACTGACTCGGGCAACACCAGGTTGAGGTCACGCTGAATCGAAGGGAACGGACTGACCGCTCGCTGCTGCGGGACCAAGCGTGATTCATTGACCAACACGTCAGCGGACAATTCCGCTGCCACGACACGCCCTGTCAACTTCCATTGCTTGACCAGCTTGTCATCGACGAACCCCAAGAACCCCAACTGCAAGGGAGCCTTGCCATCGTCACTGACGAGCAACAACTCGACCGAACCGCCCTTGGCAAACCCATCCCGATTCACAGGGCTGACGGTCAACTCACCAGGAATCCCCAAGCGATCGCACAACGTTTCAATCGTGCCCTTGAGAGCAAAGAAATCTTCCCCAGCGATCAGACCAATGTGATAGGTCTCGTCCGGCAGCAACGCACTGTCACTTCCCGCCGGCGCGGGCAAGTAAACGTGAGCGATCTCGAACAAGTCCGCCACCAAACTGGCCGACGCCCAGTTCGCGGCGCGACTTTGCAACAAACTTGGGATCAGTGATCGTCGCAACGTGCGGGCACCTTCCAACATCGTCGTGCGAGTTTGCAGTGCAGGCAGTTTGGTCCACGGCGAGATCATCAAATCGAGCTTTTCGGTGACCACACTTGGCGTCATCGCTTCGCTGATTCCGGCCGCGGTCAACACACCGCGAATGCGTTCCATCGCGGTGTCAAAACGACGCTTGCTGCTAGGAGCAACTGGAATCGGAGAGTCTTCCGGGATCTGATCATACCCATGAATTCGTGCGACCTCTTCGATCAAATCGACCTCACGAGTCAAATCGTGACGCCAACTTGGCGGGACACACTGCAACCCATCCGCGAAGGCGGAAACCTCGCAACCGAGCGAACGCAAAATTTTGTCCAGCTCCGCGGTTTCGATTTCCAAACCCAACAGTGCCGCCACTCGTTTGGGACGCAGCAACACGGATTCGCGAGCAGGAATCTCAGGCGCGGTGTCGACGACGCCCGGCGCCACCGATCCGCCGGCGATCTCGGTGATCAACTGACATGCTCGGCGACTGGCCCAATCAATCCCGACGGGATCCACGCGACGTTCAAACCGGAACGACGATGGGCTGTGCAATTTCAACCGACGCGCGGTCCGGCGAACCGACAAGGGCACGAACTCAGCGGCTTCCAACACGATCTCAGTGGTCGCTTCGGTGACCTCAGACGACGCCCCGCCCATCACACCGCCAACCGCCAACGCGTCGGACGAATCCGCGATCACGCAAGTCGAATCATTCAGGTCGTAATTGCGGTGATCGATGGCCTCGAGTTGCTCCTTGTCTCGGCCGGCGCGAACCACAATCTTGCCATCGCTGACTTTCGCCAAATCAAACGCGTGCAGTGGCTGGCCGCATTCCATCATCACGTAGTTCGTGACGTCGACAACGTTGTTGACCACGCCGATGCCAACGGACTTCAACGATTCCTGCAACCACTCGGGGCTGTCGCCAACCTTCACGCCGCGAATGACGCGAGCGGTGTAGCGAGGGCAGGCTTCGGGCATCTCGTTCGCAACAGCGAGCGATTCATCCACCGCCGAGCCCGACTCTTGATACTCGATCGTTGGGATCTTCAGCTTCTGTTCGGTCAGCGCCGCGATTTCTCGAGCGACGCCGATGTGCCCCAGGCAATCGCCGCGGTTGCTGGTGACTTCCAAGTCGATCACGACATCGCCGTCGACCGTTTCACTGCCTTCGTGATTCAAGCCAGACAAACTGAGCCGATCAACCAACTCATCGTGCGGCAGTGTCAGGTCGACGTATCGCGACAACCATTTCCAAGAAACAAGCATGGGAGCGAAGTGGGCAGAAGTTGAAGTCGGGAGGAGTGAAGTTCACGGGAAGCATCGCGGAATCTGGCGTCGAGTGCGTCTTCCTGCACGCGACAGTCGGGCAGCCGGATTCGCCAGAATTCGGACGGCAAGCTGCTCGCCTGGAGTCACGCGTGGCTCCAGCTAAAACTCGCTCGCACCAACTGCCTTCCGAACACTTAAAACTGTTTCAAGAATCGCAAGTCGCCACTGTACAAATCGCGAATGTCGGTGATGCCATGACGCCGCATGCACAAGCGTTCGACGCCAAGACCAAACGCAAACCCGCTGACCTTTTCAGGGTCGTAGCCGACAGCGGCGAACACGTTGGGATCAATCATCCCGGCACCGCCAAATTCAATCCACGTTCCGTTCCACAAGAAGTCGACTTCGACACTGGGTTCGGTGAACGGGAAGAACGACGGACGAAAGCGAATTTCGACGTCTTCACCGAGGTAGTTGTTCGCGAAAACTCGCAGGACGGTCTTCAGATTGGCCATCGTCACGTTGGTGTCGACGAGCAACCCTTCCATCTGATGGAACATCGGAAAGTGCGTCGCGTCCGGTGCATCGGGACGATAGACACGCCCGAGCGAAATGATTCGGATCGGCGGCTGAACCTGCTTCATCACACGAATTTGAACCGTGCTGGTTTGACTTCGCAGCAACTGCGAGCCTTCATCACCGGCACTCACCGAGCTTTTGCCTGACGGATCTTTCGCGGTCGCCAGGTAGAAATTGTCCAGCGGATCGCGAGCGGGATGATCTTCGGGAATGTTCAGGGCGACGAAGTTGTGCCAGGGGTCTTCCACCTCCGGGCCTTCGGCAACCTCAAATCCCATCCGCCCCATGATCTCAGTCAGGTGACTGATCGTCTGCGTGATCGGATGAATGTGCCCGAGCGCTGGGCGAGTTCCTGGCAGCGTTGGATCGAAGGTCGGGTCCGCCCCGGAATCACCGCCACCAGATCGATTCTGCTGGGCGTCTTCCAAGGCAACGTTGATCGCCGACTTGACCGCATTCAGCTTGGCACCCGCGGCAGGCTTGTCCGCCTTTTCGATTCCGCCGAGCATCTTCTGGATGTCTTTGAGCTGGCCTTTCTTGGCCCCCAAAAACATCACGCGAGCTTCCTCGAGCGCTGCCGCATCGGAAGCGGACGCGAACGCGGATTCAGCGTCCGACTGGAGCTGGTCCAGTCGGGAGAGGAATTGATCAAGTGACATGATGGCGACTTAAGCTGCCAGAGTCTCTTTGACCTTGTCGCAAACTTGCTTGAAGCCGGCAGCGTCATGAATCGCCATTTCCGACAACGATTTGCGATCGAGTTGAATCTCGGCTTTGTTCAGGCCGTGAATGAACTCACTGTAACGCAACCCATGTTGCTTGACGGCGGCGTTGATCCGAATGATCCACAGCTTGCGGAATTCACGTTTGCGGACGCGACGATCGCGGAATGCGAACGCGCCCGAACGGAGCAAGGTTTCTTTGACGGTACGCGTCAGATTTCCGCGGCCACCGCGAAAACCTTTGGCTCGTTTGAACAGACGCTTCTTGGATTGCCGGCGAGCGGCACCTTTGGTCGTACGCATCGAATTGAATTCCTAAATGCTGGGGTGATCTTTCGGGTCGTCCTGATTCAGGCCCCGGCAGAAAGAAAGGTCAACGTGACCGCTCGATCTCCGAAGTTCCGCCCAACCAGGTGGCCGTAGGATTCCGTGGTGGAAAATGAAGTAAAAGTCCGGTCGAATCAGTAACTGTGGCCGTTCAGAGCTGCGTGAATGGTTGGTTCCATGCACACGGCGACGGAGGTGGTTCCACGCAAGTTACGACGACGTTTTTTGCTCAAACCTTTGGCCAGGTGGCTTGTACCGCTTTGGCGGTGCATTGCCTTGCCGGTGGCCGACAGGCGGAACCGTTTCTTGGTCCCTTTGTGCGTTTTGATTTTGTTTCCCATGAGGGCATCAACACTGGTTGGATGGTGATTTTCGAAAAACGAAGCGGGGGAGCATATCGGATTGTCTTGGAAGCTGCTAGGGCGAGCCCCCGGTTTCTGCCCGGTTGCCCCGGTTTCTGTGCAGTTGTCCGTGTGGAGATGACCGCACCCTACACAACTGGCCTGTTGATTCACTCGAGTTCACAACCCGACGCGTGAGCGAGGGATCCACCGGCTCGTTGCAGTGGCACGCGATCCCTCGCTCACGCTTCGGGTTCGGATTCAATCAACAGGCCGCAACGCGACGGGCTGTTCGGGCAAAGATCGGCAGAACCAACCGAATCGCTGCACAAAAGTGTTCTCCGACGGCAGTAATTCCTGTCTGGTTCCCCGCAGAACACGTCCGGCCAGCAATAAAAGTCACGAAACCCTCAGTTTTCTTGCCATGCCAGATTTTGGCAGTCCTGCAATCCGATCATTGCGTGAATCTGTTCCTTCCCGGCCTCGCCGGCGGCAGATTCGTCTATCATCGGACGCGATCGCTAAGATCCCTTCCCAAATCCCCTCCCCGCAGAAGCATGCCCCCATGATTCAGAGACTCCAAGCTTGGATCGGCTCATCCCGCGCGACGACCGCGTCATCCCAATTGCGAACCACCCGCCCAGCAGCTTTGCCGGTCATCGCCGCAACGCTGATTGGTTTTGCGATGCAAACCAGCCTGGTGTCGGCCGAAGAAACAGCCCCCCAACATCGCGTGCTGTTGCATGGCAAAACAGGATTGATCGTCGTTGAACCGGACGGTTCGACCGGATGGCAAATGGACTGGGGCGGCATTCACGATCTACATCTGCTGCCCAACGATCACATCCTGACCCGCCAAGGCCCGGCAACCGTGGTCGAAATCGACCCGAGCACCAAGGAGGTGGTGTGGAGATACGATTGCGGCAAAAAGGGAGGCAACGAGGGCAAGCGGATCGAAATCCACGCGTTTGAGCCACTTCCCAACGGCAACCTGATGATCGCTGAATCCGGCGCCCAGCGATTGATCGAAGTCAATCGTGACGGAGAGATCGTTCACAAGATCGCACTCCAGGTGGAGCACCCCAACGCGCACACCGACACCCGTTTGGTGCGGCGACTCGAATCAGGCAATTACCTGGTCGCCCATGAAGCCGATGGCAAGGCTCGCGAGTACAACCGTGACGGCGACGTGGTTTGGGAATACGAAGTGCCAATGTTCGGCAAGCAAGAGGCACGCGGCCATGGCCCGGAAGCCTTTGGCAACCGCCTGTTCACCGCCTTGCGGATGGACAACGGCAACACGCTGATTGCGTCCGGGAATGGGCACAGTGTCCTCGAAGTCACACCGGACAAGAAAATCGTTTGGGAAATCCACCAAAACGATCTCCCAGGAATCCGCTTGGCTTGGGTCACCACACTGCAAATCCTGGACAACGGAAATTACGTGATCGGCAACTGCCACGCTGGTCCCGGACAACCGATCCTGATTGAACTCGAACCTTCCACCAAGAAAGTTGTCTGGCAACTCGATCGCTTCCAAGACTTCGGAAACAACGTTTCCAATTCGGTGGTCATCGATGAGGCAGAACTCGACTGGCTGAACTGAACTGGCCTCTCCGCTCGGAACGGGTCGATTCGACGAACAAACCAGGCAACGAAACGACGCCTCGCTCGCTGGGGCGTTTGTCTCGTGCCATTCCGGCAGAGAGAATCAGCGATTCAGGGGATCACAACAATCCGCCAGTAAGAACGCATCAGGTCGTGAAGGTTCCGACAGGCATCGCCGACGCGAGACTTCAAGATGTACCCCGCAACGTTCTTCTTGTACGCGGCAACCAAGTCCACCTCGTGATCGGATGTGGTCAACACAAACACCACCGTCGAGTTGAGCTCCGGGTCCCGACGAATCTCTTCGAGAAACTCCACGCCAGTCATGATTGGCATGTTGAGATCCAAAAACACGATCCGCTGCGGGCCCACGGTCTTCGTTGGATGCTCGCCTCGCAAAATGTCCAAAGCGACTTGGCCATTCTCGGCAACCGTCAGCGGATTTGGAACTTCATTCTTTTTGATACCGCGTTCAAACGCCATCACATCGATCTCGTTGTCCTCGACAAGCAAGATGTGAACCTCGTCTAAACTCGAAACCGTCGTATGCGACATATCAATCAACCCGGCGTAAGAAAAGAGCTCGCACAATGAATAAAATCATGAAAAGTCGAAGAACGTCTTGGTGAGACGCACAGTGCGAGCAGGGCGGATAGCGTATCGAATCAGCTTCCTTCAACGAAACGCTCAAACCGAACTGCTCAATCAACCCCTTGGAGCCCGAACGTTTCTTTCCCCCCGGTCGTGTTTGATAAATCCGCGTGATCAAGGGCCAATGGACCACGACGGCGACCACCTCCGCCACGAAAGACACGGAGCAAGACGCACAAAAAACCACCTCCAAATCGTCTTTTGTTTCAGCGTCACATTGTACACCACCCTGCACCCCGCTCGTCCTCCGGAGGGAAATCCCCCCATCCGAATCAAGCCTGACTGCAAACACGGGACAGCATGAAGAGTGCCCGCTGAGTAGCACCCAGCCGCGTGAGCGAGGTGGATACGACGCGTCTGAGCCACCCGTCCGCGACAGAAACACCGACATCTATCCCCCAGCGACACCAGCAGCCAGCGTCCTCCCCATGCGGAAGAGCAGTTCATTCGGGGGGCGGGGCAGCGGAGCACCACCGGAAAATATGTGCGCAATCGGTGGACCGTCCCTCTACCCATCCGCGCTCCGAAGATCTAAAGTGAACGCAATCGAGAATCGTTCTCATTTACAGGTGATGCTTTGATAGCCGAACTCGCTCTGGATCGTTGTGGATCCAACTGTGCCGAAATCATTCGATTGGACCTGCCGGAGAACTGCGCGTCACGTTTGAAAGCGTTGGGCCTGTTTGAAGGTCAATTGGTTCAGTTGTCTCGCCGAGGCAACCCGCTGATCCTGAAAGCCGCTGGAAGCCGGATTGCCGTCGCCGGAGAGATCGCTCAGCAGATCTTCGTGCGGGCCACCGACGGATGAACGTTTCACCGGTTGCGAGTTGCAACTCTTCGGAAGATTCATCCTCCAAACAGCTTTGCCAAGCTCGTGTGGTTGCCATGGTTGGCAACCCGAATGTCGGCAAAACGTCGCTGTTCAACCGGTTGACCAATCTGCTTGCGAAGACGTCCAACTTTGCCGGCACCACCGTGGACCGTCGAACCGGCACCGTGGACTTGGAGGAAGGTCAGTCATGCACGCTGGTCGACTTGCCTGGGCTGTACTCCCTGACGGCGTCGTCTCCCGAAGAACAAATCGCGAGAGCGTTCATCACCGGCGAATCTGAATGTCCTCCCGAGGGCGTCTTGGTCGTTGTTGACGCAACCAACCTTCAACGCAGCCTCGCCGTTGCCCGCGAGGCCATCCAGTGCGGACGCCCGACACTGGTTGCGGTCAACATGATCGAACTGGCGCGGAAGAGCGGCGTTGATGTCGACTTGGAAATCCTCTCTCAGAAACTCGGCTGCCCAGTCATTGGCGTTTCGGCTCGCACCGGAGAAGGCCTCCCTGAGCTGAAATCCAGCCTTCGTCAATTGCTTCACCCGCACAAGATGGTCGTGCTGGGCTCCGACGCTGGTCCCAATGCCATGGAGTGTGGTGCTTGCGGAACCTGCCCGTTTGCAGACGGCCACCGCTGGGCATCCACACTGGCTCGCGAAAGCACGCGGACCGGTTACGTTGCTTCGGACGAATGGACGGACCGAGTCGACCAATTCACGACGCACCGCTTTTTCGGTCCGGTGATCTTTGTCGCCGTGATGGTCTCCGCCTTCGCGTCGGTGTTCTATCTCGCTCAATACCCGATGGAATGGCTCGACGCGACTTTCGGCTTGGTCACCGAAACGGTGGGCGGCTGGCTGCCCGAAGGCGACCTGAACAGCCTGATCACCGACGGGATCCTGGCAGGCATTGGCGGCGTGGTGATCTTCTTGCCGCAGATCTGCATTCTGTTTTTCATGCTGGCCATCCTCGAAGATTCAGGTTACCTCTCACGTGCCGTGGTGGTGATCGACCGCTGGATGCGACGGGTCGGTTTACCGGGCCAGGCTTTTGTCCCCCTGCTGGCCGCGCACGCGTGCGCCATCCCTGCCATCATGTCCACCAAGGTCATCGAGAATCGGCGCGACCGATTGGCGGCCATCATGGTCATCCCGTTGATGACCTGTTCGGCCCGTCTGCCCGTGTACACGATGGTCGCTGCGCTGCTGTTTCCATCCAGCCCCTGGTTGGCGGCGTTGCTTTTCGCATCGGCCTACGCACTCGGAATGGTGGCCGCCTTCTTCGTCGCCTGGATCTTAAAGAAGTCGATCTTGCCCGGTGAAGCCGCCCCGCTGATCCTGGACTTGCCGCCTTACCGAACTCCCTCGCTCAGCAATGCCCTTCGCCATGCCTACGAACGAGGCTGGGGATTCCTGCGAGACGCTGGCGTTGTGATCCTGGCAATCAGCATTGGCATTTGGGTGCTCTCAACGTATCCCAAACTGCCTGAAGAACGCTTTGCCGAACAGATTCAAACGGCCGGCCTGGATGCCGAAACTCTGGATGAATCTGACCTCGAAAACCGTCGCGCTCTGGCGGCGCAAGAATACGCCGTGATCGGGCGGATGGGTAAATTTGTGCAACCCGTCTTTGCCCCGCTGGGCTTTGACTGGAAGACCAGCGTCGGTGTGATGACCAGTTTCGCTGCTCGCGAAGTGGTCGTTTCAACACTCAGCATTTTGTATGGACTGGGACCGGAACCCGAAGACGAATCGTCGCTGCACGCTCGCCTGATGACGGCCACTGACGCGGACGGGAACCGTGTTTTCACGCCCGCAACCTGCGTCAGTTTGCTCGTGTTTTTCGTGCTTGCGATGCAGTGCCTGCCCACGCAAGCGGTCACGAAAAAGGAAACAGGATCCTGGGGATGGGCCGCGTTCCAATTCGGTTACATGACCGCCTTGGCTTATGTTGCCGCCTTGATCGCCTACCAGACGATCTCACGACTCACCTAGGCCACTGTCTCTGGACACTTCCTCTTCGAGCGGAACGGTGCAAGCCGCCCGGTGCGTGATCCCGAAGGTCATCACCGTAGCGGAAGTCGTCAAGACGTTCGGGTTCTCGTCGAACCAATCGAAACTCTGGACGAGTTTCGCTACTCTCGAAGGAGGATTTGCCGAACCACTCCTTCTCAGGTGCTGAGTGCGTCCAACGACACCGGTTTTGAATCACTTCAGGCCCATTCCATTGGGACGATTGGTGATTGCACCACGCACGCCCAACTGCCTTGGGTCGCGAGCGATCTTGTCGGAAAACACACGAACGTCATCCAGGATTGGTCGCAATCTCGCGGAGGCAGCTTCGATGTTCTGAACCGTTCGCTGAACCTGGTAGAACAACTCGTCGTCTTCCAGCAAACGTCGAACCGTTCCGTCGCTGCTGTTGAGGGTCCGACCAAACGTGTCCAGCTGCACCAACGCGTTGTCAACGTTGGCTAAACTCACTAGCACCGCTTCGATCAACTCACCGCCACGTTCGCCCAGAGGTTCAGTGAAGGCTTCGATGTTCTGTGCGGTGCCTTCGAAACTCTTGGCCGTCGTGCGGACGCTCTCCAGTGTCGACTGCAACTCAGCGGCAGTTTGCGAAACGGCATCTTCGGCAACGATCCCGACCTGCTCGAACTGACCACCAACTTCACGGAAAGTCTCAAAGGTGTCGCGAGCGTCTTCGAGTGTCACCTTCACCTCATCCAACACACCCGGCAAACGGTCAACCGTGTCGCTGACGTTTTGCTGAATTTGAGGATCACCGATGATCGAACGGATATCTCGCACCAAGAACCCGAACTCCTTGACCGCTTGAGAAGCCTCTCCGGCCAACTGCGTGATGGTGGGTGGTGTCTGCAATCCAGCCTGTCCCGGCACTGGGGTCCCCAACTGCGTGCCGAACCCTGGGGGCGGCGTGAATCCCTGGGGAGGAGTGCTTTGCGGAGGGAACGTCTGCTGCATCGCCACGGTCTGAATCACGTTGTTGGAAGCATTTCCCGGGACACTCGTTTGGCTCACCAAGGCAATCGGCCGCGCCCATTCTGGTGCAGGTGCCATCGACTGAGGGAAACCTCCCATCGGAACGGATGGCGCCGAGACGGGAGCCGTTGGGCTGATTCCAATCACACCGCGAACGTCACGAACCAACCCTTTGATATCACTGCCGATGTCTTGGATTGCATCGCCCGCTCCTCGAACGCTTCGGAAGGTCGAAACGAGTTCATCTTCCATTCCAAAAATCAGGTTGAACGGATCTTCCCGCTTACTTCCGTAACGGTATGTTTCGTCATCGGTGTAAAGCTGATTGATCATGTCTTCGTTGTTCGCAAACAACTGAGCCAATTCTCGGCGATCGGCTTTCCGAAACTCCAGCTTCGAATCGCCGGTGATCAACGAACCGATCCCGATTTGTGGAACGTATTCGTGTGTCATCCGAATGCTCTCATCCATCGACAAGGTCAGCATCACGCCGCCTTTCTCTTGCAGCTGAATGTCATCCACGCGTCCGATTTTGACGCCGTCGCGATACACCGCCGCATTGACGTTGATCCCGTCGGCGGACGGGAAATAGACATTCAGCGTGTACTCGCGATTTAGAATCGCGGGAAACGCACCGAACAAAAACGTGAGGATCACCGCGATTCCAATCGCTGCGATCACGAGCACGCCCACACCAAAACGAAGTTTGCTGTCATCCATGGTTCAAGCCATCCCCTGAGTCATTTCGCGAATGCGATCCCCCGCTTCCCCCCGCACAAACTGACGAACTCGCCGGTCTTCGGCGTGCTCGAGTTGGCTGGGTGGAGCGTCGAAAAGAATTTGTGATTGGTCGGCATCAAGCCGACGTCGCGGATAAAACATCATCACTCGGTCAGCCACTTTTCGTGCGGTGTGCATGTCGTGCGTGACCACGATGCTGGTCACCGGATACATCCGCCGGGTATGCAGAATCAGTTCGTTGATCACGTCGCTCATGATCGGATCCAATCCGGTGGTGGGTTCGTCGTAAACAACCAGCTCAGGACGCAGCACCAACGCGCGAGCCAGCCCAACTCGTTTCTGCATGCCTCCTGACAACTCGGCCGGCCGCTTGTAGATCACCTCTTCTGGCAATCCCACTTCGCTGATGTGCTGGCGGACCCGGTCGTTGATCTCAGCTTCGTCCGTGCCCTCTTCGTTCTGTCGAATTGGGAACGCAACGTTGTCAAAGATGCTCATGCTGTCGAACAACGCAGCGTGTTGAAACACAAATCCGAATCGCCGCCGAATCACCGCCAACTCCGCTGGGTTGAGGAGCGACAAGTCTTCGCCATCGAACAGCACCCGACCAACGGTTGGCTGCACCAAAGCCACGATTGTCTTCATGAACACGGTTTTGCCGCAGCCACTCTCGCCGATCACGGCAACGGTTTGACCACGTTCAATCTGGCAACTGATGTCCTTCAAGACCGCTTGGCCATCGAAGGACACTTCCAGATTTTCGACTTCCACCAAAGGGGGCTCCTTCACCGCAGCCGCTGATTGCTCAGCCTGCGTTTCGGGTGCCGCTTGCTCGAATGGATCGATAGGAGGGTTGGGATCGCTCACTAGAACAGACTCGTGCCTTCCGGGTAGAAACTGAAATACACCCAGTCCAAAACGATGTTCAGGAACAGGTCAATCGCAAGGATCATCACAAACGAATACACAAAGGCTTCCGTGGCAGCTTTGCCAACGCCTTCGGCGCCGGGTTGGCAATTGAACCCGCGGTAGCAACTGATGATTGCAATCACGCCACCAAAGAAAATGCTCTTGAAGATCCCGTTGAACAAATCAAACGCAACGACGCCTTCGCGTGAGTGATGCAGGTAGGCCGCTCGGTCGATCCCGAGAATGATCACACTGTAGAAGTACCCACCCACGATGCCCATGAAGTCCGCGACGATGGTCAGTGCGGGGATCAACAGCAGGCATGCCATGAACCGTGGCACCACCAAGTAGTGGATCGGGTCAGCCCCCATGGTGGTCAGCGCATCGATCTGTTCCGTCACTCGCATCGTGCCCAAGACCGCTGCCATCGCGCCACCGACTCGGCCGGCCAACATCGTCGCCGCCAGAACCGGCCCCAATTCGCGGACCAACGAGGTGTTGATCACCACTCCCAAGTGCGTTTCCAAACCAATGGTGTGGAATTGGTAATAGCTCTGAACGGCCAACACCATCCCGATGAAAGAACCGGTCAATGCCACCACCGGCAGACTCAGCACGCCGACCTGATAGAAGTTGACCAGCACCGTGTCACGGCGCGGCATCCGTGTGAACATCCACACAAACATCTGCCAAGTGAACATGGCCAAGTCACCGACCGCAGTCACCCCACCCACCACCGCGGTTCCCCACTGCATGATCCATCGCCGCATCGGCGTATCGATTGGCAGTTCCGGCTTCGCGGTTTGAACGCGAAGAACGGATTCGGTCGTGGACTGTTGCTCCGACATCGTGACGAAGACAAACCCATGGTTGAAAGACTTGAAGACACCTCGCGTCAGGTCAGCTCGCCAGACATTCCTGGCGCACCGGTCGCGCGAACATCGTCTTTATCGGCCAGGCAAACACTGCGGATCAGTCAAATTGTGCCGCGAAGTCAAACTTTGCCGGCAGCAGCAAAATGGCTGCGGTGAGGGCAGAGCAGGGGCCATAGGAAAGGCTCGGAAATCGCTGTGGCGTCCCAAGGGATCGCGACACAGGGCACGAACGCGCCGGGCACGAACGCGCCGGGCACGAACGCGCCGGGCACGAACGCGCCGGGCACGAACGCGCCGGGCAAGCACCGGCTGGCTCGCACCACCCCGCCATGACCAACGAATGGACACACGCGACTAAGCCGCACGCCCACCACGTTTGAGCTGCTTGCGAACGCGCCGGCGTTCCGCTTTGTTCATGCCGGACCAGTCAATGTCCTCTTCATCCATCTCGCTGTAGTCGGGCTGAGAATCATCGTCTGATTCTCGGTCCGTTGATGCCTGAGCACCCGACCGCGAATCAGCGACTTCCTTCAAGTCCGAACTCGAGAACTCATCGTCCGACTCAGATGAGTCCGTCATCGCGTCGCTCTTGGCCTTGCGGCCAAGGGACGGAAGCTTCCATCCAAATCGCCGCTTTTTGGGTGCGTCTTCAACATCTTCGTCATCCGACTGAGCGGACGCAGTCGGTCGAGCGGGCTCCTCTTCGGGATCCGCTTCCTCGTCAGCAACAGCCTTTGGCGTTCGCTTCCACTTGGGCAACCAAGAGCGTTTGGCCTTGGGCTCCGTGTCTTCGGAATCGCTTTCAGATTCAGACGACTCGTTCAGCTTCACCTCACCGGACTCATCCCCGGGGTCAGCTGATTTGCTTTTACGGCCCCAGAACTTCCACTTGGAAGCTCGCTTGCTGGATTCCTCTTCCTGGCCGCTTTCATCGTTGGCAGAAGCATCGCTGCGCCCCTCGTCCCAATCGTCGTCCGGCCGGGAGGATCGATCGCTGGTGCTCTTGGACGCATCGCTGACTGGAGCGGCTTCGGCACGCTGCCAAAATCTTCGTTTGCGAGCGGTTTTGCCATCCGAACCAACTTCCGTTTCGGAGCGCTTCGGCTCCGCTGGCTTGGCTGCTTTGGGTACTGGGGCTGCTTTGGGAACTGGGGCCGCCTTGGGTGCAGGAACAGCTTTTGGTGCTGGAGCTTCCTTCGCTGCGGGGGCTGCTTTTGCTGCCGGAGCCTGCTTCGGTGGCTTGGGTTTGCGTTTCGTCCACTCACGCATGCTGTCCCCCTGTTCCGCCAACGCTTGCCGGAAACGAACCGCCAAGGTGGCAGGGCACTGAATCCCACGAACGTCCATGTACAACGTCCGCAAGTACGTCACCGTTGCGCAAAACCAGCAGGAAGCGGCAACCAACATCGCCGACGTGAACGCGGTCCAACGAAGCGGTGTGTCAATCGCGAAGAGATTCCAGTTTTCGGCGACGGGCAACAAGGCTGCCAACCAACCGGCGAGCATCCATGCTGCGGCGCTTCGATGCTTCCACATTTCGGCCGTGGTTCGCAACAACATCACCGCGCCGCCCACGGTCAACAACAGCTTGACCCAATCACTGCCCGACAACGCCACGCGTTTCCCCAACGCCCAATCGGTGATCCCGCCCAGTAAATCGATCAGCGGGACCATCGTGGCAACGCTGCCCAGCAACCCCATCGCCGTGACAAGTCGCCACAAACGATAATGCCCCTGGAAGTCGTCGTTGCGGTATCGTCGCAGTTGATAAACCAACCAAGCTGCGCCCGCGACCCCCAGCATCAACATGCTGGTGCAGTAGCGGCCGAGACTGCCCACCGCATCGATTCGAGTGACGGACGTGACCGAGGGCCGCTCTGCCAGAGCGGGCCAGGCAACCGACGCGTAGTGCAAACCGATCAGCGTCATCGCCAAGCAAACAACAACTGCGACCACTCCCGTCAATGCGGACCGCTGAACGGGAACCAAAGAGAACCAACGTCCGCGCAAACATCGGCGAACGCGAGACCCGTAGGCGACAGTCGGCCGGCGAGCTTCTCGCCATTGCTGCTGCACTGCCTTCTGCTTGGCCGTCACGTTCCCGGAGTCGCCACCAGCGGTTGTCAGGAGAACCCTGCGGCGGCGTTCGATCGGACGTCGAGTGTGATTCATTGGATTGGACGTAACAAATCCCCAACGCAGGGAACAAGCCAAATCGACACCAAGCCCGCCTGTCTTCCTGCAGTTCCCCCGTTCTGAGCAGGTCGGCAGGAGTCTTTCGGCATTTGGACTGTTTCGGTAAGCGTTGTTGCCCCCACGGCCGTCCCACCCACACAACCCGAACATCCGGCCAACGAACGCAAAGAACCTGGATTCCTGTTTCCCGTGGGTTTCACATGCCCCCCCATGGCATCGTAGCGTTTGCCAAAGCTTCCCCACGCTCACCGCCCAAGACACCATGCAATTGCTCCGTTCCCTCGCGATCTCCACACGGTTGGCTATTCAAACGCCATGGAGACGTCGACAGTTGAAACGCATGTCTGAACAGAACCAGGCTCCGATGTCGGTGCTGTTCTATCACCGGGTCGCCGACGAGCCGATCAATCCGTGGACAATTTCGAAGCGAGACTTTGAACGCCAAGTCGACTACTGCCGCGACCATTTCGAATTGATCTCGCTGCAGGAAGTGCAGCATCGGCTCGACACAGGCCACTCGCCTCGGCCGGCGGTTTCATTCACCTTCGACGACGGATATTCCGAGAACTGCGAATTCGCACTGCCGCTGATGATCCGGCACCGGATCCCTTGCACGTACTTCGTGACCACTGAAAACGTTCGTCACGGACACCCCTTTGAGCACGACCTTCGCCTGGGTCGCCCTTTGCCAATCAACACCATCGAACAAATCAAAGCCGCCGCTGACAGCGGCATCGAGATCGGACTGCACACGGCCAACCATGTTGATTTCAACCGGGTTCACACAACCGAAGAGCTGAACCGAGAAATTGTCGAAGCGAAAGACAACTTGGAAGAGATGATTGACCGACCGGTTCGCTACCTCGCCGTTCCATTCGGTTTGCCACAACAAATGCGTCCGGCTGTCATCGAAACCGCCCGGCAGTGCGGGCTGAAAGGGATCTGCAGTGCCTATGGCGCGTACAACTTGATCGGCGATGACTCCTTTCACATCCGACGCTTCCACGGGGACCCACAATTCAATCGTCTCCGCAATTGGTTGACCTACGACGAACGCAAGAATCGTCGACGGCCCACTCTGCCAGACCAAGATGTGCTGAACATCGAACCCGAAGTCGCTGCCAACATTCGCCACCCCGAACTTGCTTTCTCATGAATTCGTTTTCTCAATCCCTTCAGCGACCGTTGAAATGCATGTTTGTTATCACCAGCATGCCGGTTGGCGGCGCTGAAACGCTGCTGGTGAACTTGATGCGTCGAATGGATCCCACCGTGATCCAACCCGAAGTCATTTGCCTGAAGGAACCCGGACCACTCGGAACGGAAATTGCAAACGAGTTCCCCGTTCACAGCGACCTCATTGGCGGTAAGTACGACATCGCGGTGCTGCCACGACTGGCACGCTTGCTGCGGAAGCGAAACGCCGACGCTGTGATCACCGTGGGTGCCGGTGACAAGATGTTCTGGGGACGCTTGGCCGCGAAGTTGGCCGGCGTGCCGGTGATCGCATCCGCGTTACATTCCACGGGTTGGCCCGACGGGGTTGGACGCTTGAATCGGTTGCTGACCCAGATCACCGACGCATTCATCGGGGTTGCCGAATCACACGGCGAATTCCTTCGCACGTTCGAAAAATTCCCCGCCAACAAGGTCCGTGTCATTCGCAACGGAATCGATTGCGAGCGTTTTCATCCCTCCGCTGAATGCCGCACTTCCCCCGACGTTCGAGAAGAACTCGGCTTGCCCCCCCAAACTCCGTTGATTGGAATCGTGGCAGCCCTGCGGAGTGAAAAGAATCACTCGATGTTGATTCACGCAGCAGCCAAACTGCGTGAACAACACCCCGATCTTCACACCCTGATCATCGGAGAGGGCCCCGAACGAGCCACGATCGAACCTTTGATCGGACAACTCGGGCTCTCCGACCGAGTCCACCTGCTGAGCAACCGCAGCGACACGCCTCGCTTGCTCGCCGCGATGAACGTGTTCACGCTTTGTTCGCTCAACGAAGCCTCGCCGGTTTCGATTCTGGAAGCTCTGGCCTGCGAGACCCCCGTGGTCGCGACCGATGTGGGCTCGATTTCCGAAACCGTCCTGCCTGGCAAGACAGGCGAATTGGTTCCCAGCGAGGATGTGAATTCATTCGTTGCCGCGATCGACCTATTGCTCACGAACGACGACCTGCGTTCACAATTGGGCCGAAATGGTCGTGAATTGGTCCAAGCCACCGGTTCGCTGCAATCGATGGTCGATGGCTACCAAACGCTCGTTCATGAGATTTTTGCCGAGAAATCCCGAGCCAGCCAACAGGCCTTTGTCGCCGAAGCCGCTCCAAGAACTCGCTCCGCTGCCATCAAGGGTGCTTCGAGGGTACCGGTTAGCTGAGTAAACTGGTCGCATGACACTGACCAGCCACATCATCGTTCTGCTCGCCAAGATGTTCAGCGGCTTCACCGTTCGATGGGTGGATTGCCAGCCGGACACCTGCCAACGAATCTACTTCGCCAACCACACCAGCCACCTCGATGCGGTGGTTCTCTGGTCGGCGTTGCCGCACGAAATCCGCTCCCTGACTCGTCCGGTCGCCGCGAAAGACTATTGGACCGGAAGTTGGTTCAAAGAACACATCGCACGCAGCTTCAACGCATTGTTGATCGACCGCAAAGAAATCAAGGTCCACAAAAGCCCGATTGACATCATGATCCGGCAAATGGGCGACCTCTATTCGCTGATCGTCTTTCCCGAAGGCAGCCGCTCGGCGGGGGAAGAAATGAGCGACTTCAAAAGCGGTCTGTACTACCTGGGCAAAAAACGCCCGGACCTCGAATTGGTTCCCGTCTACATCGAAAACGTGAATCGAATTTTGCCGCGTGGTGAAGTGCTGCCGGTGCCATTGCTCTCATGCATCACGATCGGTGCTCCGATCTTTTTGGAAACCGGTGAACCCAAAGCCGACTTTTTGCGCCGCGCTCGCCAAGCGGTGCTGCAACTCAAGGAAGTCTGACCATGTCGACCCAACTCAATGATCCGTTTCATTCCGGTTCCCCCAACGATCCCGACGCGGCGGTGCAGCCCGTCAACAAATCCGGTTGGGGATGCTTCGTGTGGGGATGCCTGGGAACACTGACCGTCGCGATCGTCGTGATGATCGCCAGCATGTTTGGTGTTTACTACTTTGTCACCGGACAAGTCGAAAAGTACACCGACACGCACCCCGCCGATGTTCCCGTCGTCGAATGGGACGAAGCACGCCTGGATGAGCTGCAGGCCCGAATCGATGCCTTCAGCGACCAAGTCAAATCGGGCTCGCAGGAAGAAGCCACCGATGAAGGCCCTGATGGCGAAGTCGCAACCGACGATGATGGTGATGCGACGGACACTCCGGACCAACCGATGGTCCCGGCCGATGTGCCGCGTGAGTTGCGCCTAACCAGCGAAGAAATCAACGCCTTGATCTCATCCAACGAAGAACTTCGCGGCAAAGCGTTCGTCCGCATCGAAGAGGGTCGACTGTATGGCCAAGTCACCCTGCCGACCGATCAAATTCCCGGTGGCAAAGGTCGCTTTTTCAACGCCGACGCCGAATTCGAAGTCTCCATGAACAACGGCGTCTTGGTCGTTCGCCTGACCAGCGCCAGCGTCAAAGGCGAACCCATCCCCGAAGCCTTCATGGAAGGATTCTCCCAGCAGAACCTCGCCAAAGACGCTTACGATGATGTCGAGACCGCGGAACTGCTGCGGAAGTTCGACAAGATCGAAGTGGTCGACGACGCCATCGTGCTTCAATTGCGAGAACCTGAAAGCGAAGCCACTGACACGAATGACTCGGCGGATGAAGATTCGACCGAGGAAGACTTGGCCGATGAAATTGAGAGCCCGGCAACCGAGACGTCCTCTCCAGAGACAACCGCTGCTGAGTGAACGAATATCCCAATCAGCAACGAATTCGGTCCGCTACGGGACCAACCAGTACGCCTCACCGGCCGCTTGGAATTCATCCGGTCGCGTCCACCATTGTTCGTCCCGTTCGCCCGTCCAGCGGTCGGACGCGGACTGAACTTTGCCACGAACCTGGTTCTCGATGCCGCTCTGCTGGATCAACTGATTCGCAAGTGCCCATTGATACCGAGCCTGCGGAACCGCCGGCACACCGCGAAGGGCCAGCGATAACGATCCAAGCGAAAGGTCGTGCCAACGATCCGAATCTTCATCTTCGGATACTGCTACCTGCCAGGCTTCTGGCAATCGCCCGATCGCGGATTCATGAACCTGCAGCGAAACCCGACTGCTATGTGGCGAATACAACGCCCAGGCCAACCAGTGGTCCCAATAGCCTCTGCGTTCAAACACGGGCATCACCAAAGCCACCATGACGATCGCCCAAGCGAACCAACTCACCGGCTGCTGCTCGAACTCAGCCTCACGGTTGGTTTCCAAGACCGGCCCAGCAAACAACCACCACGCCTGGATTGCCATCACGACATTCCAAACCATCACGCCGGGACTGTGCCCCAACCCCAACGGAGACAACACCGCGAGCAAACCAAGGTGCATGGCGGTCGCCATCCACACCCCCAACATTCGCGTTCGCGGCCAGCACAGAGCGACCGCAACACACAGCTCAAATGCCGGAAAACCAGCTGCGGTAAACAAACGCGTTCGGACCGGCCACGTCGAGACATCGACGCTCAACCACTGCAGCGGAGCCCGCAGGAAGTCTTGCCCCACCGTGTGCAAGAATTGAAAGTCAAACTTGCCTGCCGCGCTGTACACATACACGCTGATCGTCAGCAGCCGAATCAAACGAAAGGTTGCCTCGGACGACTGCCCCGACTCATTTCGCGGAGCAAGCGTGAACAAGACCGCATACAGAAACGACTGGTAAACCCAAGGCTGCAATCGATGCTGGTCCACCACCACCGAGACCGCGAGTGACGCCGCGATGACCAGCCACATCCACCTCGATCGACCTCGTCCTGCGATCATGCAACACGCAACCACAATCGCAAACGTGGTTGCGGTCGAGACCAGACTGTTTGCTTGTACCGTCAGGCCGGCGTTGGCAAGATCAAACAGAGGCACGGCGGGGTAATCAAACGCACCAGTCCAACTCACTGGCAACCACAACCGAAACGTTGCCGCCATCAACGCGAGCAACGCGACTGCCCAAAACGCTTCGAACCTGCCTCGTGTCCGCCTCGTCGCCACCACTATTCACTGCCTTCTGCGGCGGCCTGATCGACAACCGCGATCTGACGATAAGTCGCTTGCGTCGTCTTGTCGTGACCTTGCACGATGATCGATCCTGGCTCCAGACGAAGCCCACGCCGTGGGTTTTCATCCGCTTTGCGAGTGTCAACGATGTCAGTCACCTGAATTCCATTGACCCAAGTGGCGAAGTGGTTGCCTTCGGCGACCAGCAAGATTGAATTCCAACGCTCCGGTTCACCTGCGACCACACGAGCGTCCTGGCGACGGAAGATCCCACCGGCACCACAATCCGCGGGCTTCAGCGGGTTGCCATCGACCAGCTCGTTGCTGACCTGGCACTCGTAACCCATCATTTCGTCGCCTGGAATGGCACGAAAGAACAACCCCGAGTTGGATTTCGGATCGTCCATTTTGTAATCGGCCAACATCACAAAGTCACCGAACACAGCGTTTGTCTCAAGCTGTTGCTTGCCGCCATCGACCACCAAGTGACCGTCGTCGTTGATTCGATACTCGCCTTCCATGCCCTCCCGAACGGTCCAACCTTCCAAGCCATCGGCCAGCAGATTCTTCAGTCCTAACGGACGCAACTGAATGTTCTTGAAAGCGATTCGGCCGTCGCGATGCTGCAAACCGATGTAACCGGTGGTGGGCCGCGTCGCGTCATCGATTTCGCAAGTCACGGTTCCGTCGATTGTGACTCGTAGCGTGGCCCCGTCGCACAAGATGTTCATCGTGTGCCATTTTTCAGGGTCGGTGTCAAACGTCTCGCCCTTTGCTCGCTCGACCACGCCACCGGTTGGAAACGGGTTCGACGGCGGTGCGATGTTGACTTCGTAGCAATCCGCCGTGACGTCTTGTGGATCCAGCGTCGTGCGAACAAACACGCCCGAGTTCGTGTCTTCATCGCACTGGAACTGAAGTTCCAATTCGTAATCACTCCACTGCGTCGACGTGGTCAGCAAACAATTCTCGCCTTGGTCAGCCACGATGGTTTCGTCTTCCACTCGGAAGTTGGCTTTGCCACCAATCGCCCAACCAAACAAGGTGTGCCCATCGAACAGTCGAATCCAGCCCTGTTCAGTGCGTTCGATTGGCAGACGACTGGCCAACAACTTTTCTGCATCCGCTTCAAACACAGGCGGCTCAAACGAGGCTTCGGTGGAATCCGATGCAGCCTCTTGGGTGGCGACACCGTTTCCGGCCGTTGCCTGCGTCTCTTTTGCTTCGGCCTGATCGGACGTTGAATCCGTCGTGGAAGAGGAGCATCCGGGAAACATCATTCCGGCCAACAAGCAGACTGCCAGCGGAAAGACACAAGACGAGCGTGCAAAAATTCGGTTCATCATTTTCCAAACGATCCAGTGAATGCCAAGCAATGAGTGCGAAGAGAGATCAGCGGTAGCCGTACCGGTCAAAGTAATCGCTCCAGCGGTCCAGCAAGCGTTTTTCTTGCTCGGGATCCAACTGATGCGTGTTGGTTTTGTACTGACGATGTTCGTTCTCGGCCCAATCCTGAATGTCTTCGCTGACCGTATCGAAATCACTCAGCCGCAACGATTCGTAGATTTTCCTCAGCGTGCCGACCGGTTCCGCGATCAAATCTTCGTAGCGAATGTCGATGATGTGATGCTCATCGATTTCTTGACGATCGGCATGGAAGGAGTCGTACATTTTGGTCAAACAAGTCAGCACATACTCGTCCAAGCCTTCTTCCTTGCTGGTTTGCAAGGATTGCACCTCGTCCAAGCTTCGCCACAACCGGCAGGTGCTCGGAAACAGCGACCTGGGATCGCGAGTGATGTGAACAAACTTGGCTTGCGGGAACGCGCGAGCCAGATGACCGATCCGGCCGGTGTGGGTGGGACTTTTGATCACCAGCGGTCGATTCGTTGAAACGCTGACTCGCAACAGGAACGAACGCAGCGTCGACAACCAGGTTTCTCGCTCTTCCTCGGTGATGTCATTCAGGTCCAAGTACTCCATGTTGACCTGTTGTTGCCGTGGAAACGCGATCCGACGGTAAGGCGAGGGTAGCCCCAAGTTCATCAGCGCAAACTCATCCTCTTGGGGACGGTCCCAACCGGCGTCCATGTTGTCCATCGGCCGTTTGCCCGGCAGCAACCAACTCGCGAATTTCCGGAAGAACCACTGGGTCACCAAAAAATGCGAGGGCGCAAAGCACTGGAATGTCGAGGGGCTGCTGAACCGTTCGTCACGGACCATCAATTCGTGCAGCAGCGTGGTGCCGCTTCGCCAGTGCCCCACGATGAAAACCGGGGGCCCGTGCAATTCCGCTTCTCGCAGCCGCCGCGCGAACAAAACGTTCTGCAGACACGTCAACAACGTGTTGATGAACGTTGTCAGCGAAACGCTGATCACCATCGGGATTCGCGAAGGGCTGATTTCGAAGTTGCCACTCCGCAGCAACCGCCACCATGCGGCTGGACGCATCCCGTGCCAAAAACGCGGGCTGTAGAACGGGTACGAGTTCAGCTTGGCCGGTTTTGAGTTCGCCGAGGGGGCGGAAGGCGTTGGAGAGACTTCGGGTTTCGAACTGGATTCCATGCGACTGGTTGCAAGTGGGCCGAAGTTTGGTGGAACGGAAGGGGACAGCGTGACACAAGAAGGAGGCATGCCAAGGTGCCTCGCGGTTCCGATTCGGGTCGCTAGAATACGCCTCCCAGCCGAATTGGCCTATCATCTGAATCGATCGAACCCAGATTTTTTGCGTGTTTCGAGCTTCCAAGTAGCCTGATCCGCAATTTCGAATTCAATCTTCCGCTCGGCTTTGCCGAATTCCGCCTTCTCCGCCCGACCTCATTCATGACGTCTCCCAGCAAAGATCTCTCGATCGCGGATCTGCAACAGCACATCCACCGCATGTATTACGACAAAGACGTCGCGCGCGGTGTGGACGGCACGTTCATGTGGCTGATGGAAGAGGTCGGGGAACTCGCCTCCGCCCTTCGGGGGGATGACCGAGAAAACCTGGCCGAGGAATTTGCCGACGTCATCGCGTGGCTGTTCACGATCGCGAATGTGGCCGACATCGACCTGGCGGACGCCTTGGCAAAGAAATACGGCAACGGATGCCCAGGTTGTGGCCGATTTCAGTGCGAATGCAGCCTGAGTGAAAAACCATGACCCACGGGAATCCATTCTCTCTGCACCGAACCACTGGCCCCATTCGAGCGACTTTGCGGGCCTTTTTTCTGGTCCTGGTGCCGTGCCTCCTCGCGACCAACAGCCACGCACAGGAATCCGTTTCCCCCAGCATGCAGGCCAATTGGGCAGGCATCCAAGGACATTACCGTCCCGGGCAGTGGACTGCGATTCGACTGAAACCCTGGGAAGCGGAATCGACCTTTGGCAAGGCGATTCCGGTCGAACAACTCACTGATCTGGTGATTGAAACCGTCGACGGTGACGGCGCGGTGGTCACCTATGAACAACCCAGCCTTTCCGACGACTCGCCGTTTGCACTCGTCATTCCCGGCAGCGAAGCGGCTCCGATCATCGTTCGATCCGGCGATCAGATCCTGGTCCGGACGCGGTTGCCTGAACTGGGTGTTCCGGCCAACGGACCCTCCATGATTCCTTTGGGCATGCCTTGGGTGATGGTCTTTGGCGACACCTTGGGCATCGACACTGTCGGCGTGAATGAGTTGCTGGGGCGGGAAGCCTCTGTCGCGGTGACCCGCATTCAAGACCCCGCAGCGGTCCCGGATCATGCGTTGGCGCTGGACGGCATCGACCTCTTGGTGGTCAATGCGGCCGGCATTCCGATTCTGAAAGAACTGAGTCCCTCGCAGCGAACCGCGATCTCACAATGGGTCCAAAACGGCGGGGAAGTCCTGCTGACATTGGGCGAGAAAGCCGAATCCCTGCTGGAAACCGCAGACTGGCTGGCGGACTTGCTCCCCAGTCCCGTGGCCACCGCTGAAACCACACGTCTCGATCCATCCGGCCTGGAAACCTTCACCAGCAGCCAAACGCGACTGCCCCCATTCGAAGGCCTGCAACTTCCCAAGACGTTTGGCCGCGATGGCGTTGGCGAAATGCTGATCACCGGCCGCACCAGCCGCCGGGTCAGTCTCCCGTTCGCGGTTCGTTACGTGTCTGGATTTGGCCGAATCACGGTGCTCGCCGCCGACTTGGAGTCCCCTGATTTCGCCGAGTGGCCGCAGCGGATGGACTTGGTCATGCTGCTGATTGGCGACTCCCTTCGGCATGCGGACGAAGACAACGTCAGCGAAAGCATTCGGCTCAGCGGCTTCGCTGACCTCGCCGGTCAAACTCGTGCCACACTGGATCGTTTCGAGCTCAAACGACCGTTCAGCTTTGCGGTTCTGGCAGTGATCATCGGCCTGTTGATCGCCTTGGTCGGCCCGCTGGACTACCTGCTGATGCGAAAATTCAACCAGCGTGCCTGGATCGGTTGGCTGACCTTCCCCGTGGTTTCGGTGGCGTTGTCGATCGGCCTTTGGATGGCCGCTCAACCGCGAATCGCTGCGGGAACCGGCACCACCGATGTGTCTGAGACCGCTCCGTCTGCCGCTGACGACGCGTTGTTGCGGACCAACTCGATTGAGTTCGTGGACATCGATGCCGAATCTGGATTTGGCCGTTTGTTTCGCTGGGCGTTCGTCTACTCGCATCCATCCAACCGCGTTCGGATCGCGACTCGAACCACCGCCGAAACCCAAGCGGTCGCGGACAAGTTCCATCACCAAGTCTTGGCGCCGTTTGGAACGCCGAGCCTCTCGATGGGCGGGATTCAAATCGAATCGTCCGGAAAATCCTGCAGCGTGTTGCTGAGTCAAACCGATCCCGCATCGCCCCTGAGCAGCCAAATCGCAGGCATGCACCTGGCACCGCGAAGCAGCAAATCAATCGCACTGGAGACGCAGTTTTCGACGGACATGCCGCAGCAGACGCTCAAACGGCGACGTGGCAGCGAACTCCTCAACGGCAAACTCATCAACACACTGCCAGTCGACTTGCTCGACGGCATGCTGATCTACCAAAACTGGGTTTACCTGCTTCCCACTCGATTCCCCGCTGGGTCGCAAATTGACGAAGTTGACTCGCTTCGCCAAAAGAACTTCCGCTGGCAATTGTCGCGGCAACGAGCGTTGGAAAGCGCTTCGGAAAGTGAGTCCTGGGACGTGACCGTCGTCGACCAACCGCGGCGATTGGCCGAAATGTTGATGTTCCACGAGGCCGTTGGCGGACCGCGATACACCGTGCTTCGCAATGAGGTGCTCAGCCACCTGGACTTCAGTTCACTGCTGACCGCCGACCGCTGCATGTTGGTTGGACGCTGCCAAGCACCCTGGTCGGAATTGGTGGTGACCTCCGAATCGGCCGAATCAGACAGCACCTCCCAAACCGCTGAGTCGCTTGCGACTTCCGAGCAATCCAATTCCTACGTCCGTTTGGTTTTGCCGGTCGAAGAAGTCCGACGTTGATCGAATTCCCCCGTTTGTTTCCCTTGTTCTGCATCGTGCCGGCTCGTGATCAAGACAGTTGACCTGACGAAAAAATACGGCGACGCGTTCGCGATCCGCGCCATTGATTTGGACCTGGAAGCGGGCGATTTGTTCGGTTTCATTGGCCCCAACGGGGCTGGCAAAACGACGACGATGCGGATCATCGCCACACTGCTGGAACCCAGCTGGGGTGAAGCCTACGTGTGCGGCCACAGCGTCCACACGCAGCCCAAGGAAATCCGGCGATTGGTCGGCTACATGCCCGACTTCTTTGGCGTGTACGACGACATGACGGTGGTCGAGTACCTCGAATTTTTCGCGGCGGCTTACCGGATCGGCGGAGAAGCCCGTCGCAAACGCGTCAATGAGATGCTGGAAGTTGTCGACCTGGACTTCAAACGCGATGCCTACGCCAACACGCTCTCACGCGGGCAAACCCAGCGTTTGGGACTTGCGCGAACGCTGCTGCATGACCCACAAGTCTTGCTGCTCGACGAGCCGCTTTCCGGATTGGACCCGCGAGCTCGAATCGAGATGCGGAACCTGCTGCGCAGGCTCGGCGAAATGGGCAAAACGGTGATCGTCAGCAGTCACATCCTGCCGGAACTGGCCGACGTGTGCAACAAAGTTGGCATCATCGACCGCGGGGAACTCAAACAGAACGCTCGCGTGACCGAGGTGATTCGCATGGTCCGCGAACACACGGTGCTGATCATCCAACCCAGCCAACGTGAACAAATGGCCCGAATCGCCGAGCTTTTCGAGGGTCACCCCTTGGTCCAGTCGACTCAGCCGGGCGACGATGCCGTGCGAGTGATCTTGAACAGCGACACGGATGACTACAGCGAATTGCCCAAGTTGTTGATCGAAAACGGCATCGGCTTGAAGCGATTTGCCGAAGAAGAATTGGACCTGGAATCGGCCTTCATGGCCCTCACCAAGGGCACCAGCACCCGCATGTGAGCGTCTGGGCAAACAAATTTGGCCGAATCGGGCGTTTGAGTGCCATTCTGTACCGATTCTGTGGTTGAGGCGTTTTGGGCGGGGTACTAAGTTACGCGGCATGAAATACTGCCAAATCGACCGAATTACCGAACTGACGCCCGGCCAACGCTTGGTCGGTGAACGAACTTTGGCGGCAGACGAAGAGTACCTCGCCGACCATTTCCCCCGATTCCCCGTCATGCCCGGCGTGATGATGCTCGAAGCATTGCATCAAGCTGCCGTGTGGTTGGTCCGAATGTCGCCCGATTTTGATTCCGCTTTGGTCCTTCTACGAGAAGCCAAGAGCGTCAAATTTGGTGATTTTCTGTCCCCCGGTGAGACGCTGACGGTGGAAGCGGAGATCTTCAAACGCGACGGAGCGTTGACGATTGTCAAAGCCAAAGCTCGCAAAGGCGACCGGACGACCGTTTCAGCCCGTTTGATCCTTGAGAGCTGCTCTAGTGGCGACCCGGAACATCTTGGTACCGACGCGGACGTTCAAAGACTCTCTCGCGAGCAATTTTTTTCCCTGTTCAGCGACTCCCCCGCCGCGATGGCCCTGCGTCGTCCCGGCGAGAACATTTCGCCGACCATGACCCCTCACTCTGTTTGAAACACACTTAGGATTAGGAACGCACGATGGCGCTCTCAGAAGACGAAATTTTCACCAAAGTCCAAGAAGCTCTCGTTGACGCATTGGGTGTCGACGACGACGAAGCCACTCGCGAAGCCACTTTGGTGGGCGACCTCGGCGCCGAATCCATCGACTTCCTGGATATCGTGTTCAAGCTCGAAAAAGCTTTCGACATCCAAATCCCTCGTGAAGAACTGTCACCCGAAGACATTCTGACAAACAGCCAATACGTCCAAGACGGTGTTGTCACCGCGGACGGAATGGCCGAACTGAAGAAACGGATGCCTTGGGCCGACCTCTCGAAGTTCCAAGAAAACCCACGGGTCCAAGACTTCGGCAACCTGCTGACCGTTGGCGACTTGTGCAATTACGTCAACAGTAAAGTCAACCAGTAAGCATCCGCGTAACAACCGAAGGCAGCCTGCCATGCGATGGTTTTGGGTGGATCGCTTCACCGAATTTGTGAGCGGCTCTCATGCGTCCGGCGTGAAGAACGTCGCGCTGGACGAAGAGGTCGTTGACAATTACTGCCTCGGCTACACGATGCTTCCGCCAACTCTGATTATCGAGGGTCTCGCTCAATTGGGCGGGATCCTGGTGCACGAGAAATTTGGCTTCACCAAACGGGTCGTTTTGGCCAAAGTGGGCAGCGCCAAGTACTATGCACCAGCCCGACCTGGCGACTCACTTCAGTACCATGTCAAACTGGAACGCACCCAAGACAGCGGCGCAACCGTCACTGGCACCAGCCACTGCGATGGTGTGCTGCAAGCCGAAGTCGACCTGATGTTTGCCTTCCTCGAAGAAGGCCACCTGATCGACGGACCGCTTTTCAATCCAGGCGATTTGCTGGCCATGATGCGAATGATGAACTTCTTTCACGTCGCCGTCACGGCTGACGGAGAACCGATTCCCTTTCACGAAAATCTGTAAACATCCATGTCGTCGCGTCGCCGAGTCGTCGTCACCGGGATCGGTATGATCAACCCCATGGGTTGGGATGTCGCCACCGTTTGGTCTGGTCTGCAAGCAGGCGGTAGCGGCGTTGCGCCCACGACGCTGTTCAACGCCAGCGGTTTCCCCACGCAAATCAGTGCGGAAATCAAGAACTGGGACATCACTCAAGCGGTGGAAGACGGCTCAAAGCACGTCCAACGCGGTCGCCACACCCAGTTCGCCATCGCCGCTGCCACACAAGCGATGAATGACAGTGGTGTGCTGTCAGCGATCAAAGATCCCACACGGATGGGCGTCTACCTGGGCAGTGGTGAAGGCAACCAGGACTTCAACACGTTCAGTAAAATGATGGTCGCGGCTCTGGCCGACGGATCCTACGACCCAACCAAGTTCATCGCCGCGGGGTTGAGCTTGCTCGATCCAGCCAAAGAACTGGAACAAGAACCCAACATGCCAGCGGCTCACTTGGCCGCTCGCTTCAACGCCCAAGGCCCGAACTTCAACTGCTTGACCGCCTGTGCGGCCAGCAGCCAAGCGGTCGGCGAAGCCACCGAAATCATCCGCCGCGGCGAAGCCGATGCGATGCTGGCCGGCGGAACTCACAGCATGATTCACCCGTTCGGCGTGACCGGATTCAACTTGCTGACTGCACTGAGCGAGAGCAACGACGATCCCACCAAAGCCAGCCGCCCCTTCGACGCGGGCCGCAACGGCTTCGTGCTGGGCGAGGGCTCCGCCATGGTTGTGCTCGAAGAACTCGAATCCGCCAAACAACGTGGCGCGACGATCTACGGTGAAGTCGCGGGTTACGGAACCACCGCCGACGCGTATCGCATCACTGACATTCCGCCCGATGGCCACGGTGGAATCGCGTCCATGCGAATGGCAATTGCCGACGCGGGACTGAATCCATCCGACATCGATTACGTCAACGCTCACGGAACCAGCACCAAAGTCAACGATCGCGTCGAGACCAAAGCCTGTCGCGAAGTGTTCGGCGACAACGCGGAGCAGACGCCCGTCAGCAGCACCAAGAGCATGATGGGGCACTTGATCGCGGCCGCTGGTGTCACCGAGATGATCGTCTGCCTGATGGCGATTCGTGATTCGGTGTTGCCACCAACCATCAACCAAGACACACCGGACCCCGATTGCGATCTGGACTACGTGCCCAACGAAGCACGCCCCGCCAAGATCACACACGCGCTGAACAACAGCTTCGGCTTCGGCGGCCAAAACGTGACCCTGTGCCTGAGCCGTTTCGACGACTAACGCAGGCAGTGCCGTTTTCAGACGCCGCGTTTTCACACGGCGCACCCGAGGCAACGCGGTGTTGGTTTCGGTTCTGTACCACGCCCCAACGGGACGTTCGAAAAATAAATGGTGGCTGGCGACTGGGTTTCGCCCCGGATGGGGCCGTCGTGGGAGTTGGGGCGTCCCTCGCTCACGCGTTTTTGCATTCGGTTTTGTTGGCCAAAGGCCTTCATTATCGTAGCCTGGGGCATCGCCCCAGGAATCGAGAACAAAGGGAAATGAGTTGGCCAACGGCCAACATCAGGCCACACGTTTTGGATTGAATTTGGCCGTTGGCCAAAATGGGGCCGTGTTCTTCTGGCCCAGGGGCGTTGCCCACTGGCTATGTTGAAGAAGGCCGTTGGCCATTCAACGAAAAAGCCGCAACTTCAAAACTCACGCGTCGGGTTGTGAGGGGTGGTCTTGGGCGACGCTGACGGGCAAGAGTGCCCATCCTCCATGCGCTGAAACGTCGTTGAGGACTGAGGTGACATGCACCTCTCGCGGTCCGGTATCACGCCCGATCTAAAACTTCCGCTCGACGGCGAAGTCAGCGATCGTCTTCAGCGACTCCAGCGCCGACGACGGTGCGAAACCACTGATCGCTTCGATCGCACTGCGGCGATACGATTCCGCGACCTTTCGCGTGTAGTCCGCCGCATCGCTTTGCCGCAACAGCGGCATCACACGGCCAAGCCGATCCTCCGGCGGCAATCGCAACGCTTCCAAGGCCGCCGCGGCAACCGCCGTGTCGTCGTGCCGCAGCAAACGGATCAACGGCAGCGTGATCTTGCCTTGCTGCAGATCGGTTCCCAATGTCTTGCCGACGTCGTCATCGTCGCCCCACAGATCAAGGAAGTCATCTGCGATTTGAAAGGCGATCCCCAGATCATTGCCAAACCGCGCGAACGCTTCGACTTGATGCTCATCGCCACCACTGAGGTCGGCACCGATCTGACATGACACGCGAGTCAGTTCTGCCGTTTTGCCACGGATGATGTCGAGATAGGTTTCCTCGTCGATGTCCAACCAATCACGACCGAGCACCTGCCGCAGCTCGCCTTCACAAACCTTCTGAGCGGCCTGCCCAACCAAACGGCACGCCAATGTCGAGGGAAGCGTCGCGGCGAGGTAAAAACTCTGAGCGAACAGGTAGTCCCCCAGCAAAATGCTGGTGTCATCATTCCACCGAGCGTTGATGGTCGGAACGTGACGGCGAGTCGTGGCTTTGTCCAGCACGTCGTCGTGAATCAACGTCGCTGTGTGGACCATTTCGACCACCGTTGCCATCACCACATGATCTTCGGTGGTGGCAGATTCCTCGGTCGTCAGCGGGTTTTTGGCTGTTCGATCGGCGTGCGTGGCGGCTCCCGAAAGCAGCAGCAACGCGGGCCGCAAACGCTTTCCACCGAGCTGGGTCCCGTGACGCAAGACTGGCACCAACGCCTCGTATCGCGATTGCAATTCACGGTGCAGACGAGCATCGACCGCCGCCAAGGACTCCACAATCGGAGCGTAGATCGACCGCAGAGGACTGGAATCACCGGAGCCCAACGATGAACAGATGTCACCTTCCGACGCATGGACGGACGAATCGGACTGGTCCGCTCGCTTGGAACCAGCGGACTTTGAAGATGGAGGGACCACAGACCGATCCATGACGCGACCAGGGAAACAAAAAAGGGAAATTGAAAACCGCCAATCATCCGGCGACAGGGCGTTTCTGAATACCCCCGTATGACTTAAACCGAACACCGGCTCCCAGGACAACCTCGAATTCCCTCGCGATTTTTCAATCGGCTGAATCGCCTGCCGTGGCTTCCCCCGCAGCAGGCGTTCGCTGGAACACGCCGCTCTTGCCGCCGGACTTCGACTCCAGCCGCACCTGATCGATCTCCATTGATCGATCCACTGATTTCAGCATGTCGTACACGGTCAGGGCAGCGGTGGTGGCCGCCGTCATCGCTTCCATCTCAATCCCGGTCTTGCCTGTCGTCCGAGCCGCTGCGATGCACTTGAGTGATTGGCGAGCCGCCCCAGCCACCTTCCCCGGATCGGACTCGGTCACCCACTCGAAGTCGATGGACACCGCTTCAATCGGAATCGCATGGCACAGCGGGATCAAGTGCGACGTCCACTTGGCCCCGGAGATCCCCGCCAACCTCGCCACTGCCAGGACGTCGCCTTTCTTGGCATCGCCACGCCGAATCGATTCGGCGGCGGCGACTGACATACGAATCAGCGCCGACGCGACCGCTTCGCGAACCGTGATGTCTTTGCTGGTCACGTCGACCATGTGGACTTCCCCGGCAGCGTTGAAATGCGTCGAGCGTGGTTCGGGTTTCATGGCGGAATCGAAACAGCGAAGGCAATTGGAAAACGAGCTCGGTCAAAACACCCGTTGACCAAACCAACCTCGGGTCCACGCAACTTTAGCTGCCGCCCACATGAGCACAACCAAAGCGGCATGCACATTCGGATCCACTGACCTCAATCAAACCTCTTGAGAGAGCCTGCCAGGCCCTGAGAAGCGATCCTGGCGATTCCAGGGATGATTCCGCCACACAAGGTTGGCCGCATCACCCAAGCCGGGTGGGCCTGGGGAACCAAACCGTTACCCCCGGCATCCAATCAAAAAGATTCGGGAAAGTATTTTTGGCGATGTTGATTGATGTTGACAAGCAAAACACGTGATTCCAGCAGTCGATTCGCTGATAGTGATTGTTCGTGATGAATCACATTAAAGAGTTGACCCGGATTTACTCGACACTATGTCTCGGAAGGGAGCAGTTTGGCTTCGGCTGAAACGCTCCCGGACACCCAGGGGGGAATTCTGGGAAAAGGTGCTTCGGTGTCTCACCGCCGCAGGAAGGGCTCGTCATGATGACGGACCACGATTGCAATGGTGATTCCTAGCACTGCCAACGGGCGATCTCAGCCGATCGTTCCGCACCAACAAATCGTATTGCATGAACCCAACGTCAGGATGACGCTGGGGGAAATGAAACGAGTGCGATGTTGCGGAACGCTGGGCCGAGTGTCACTTGCGGGCTTTCTATGGTTCTTCCCGCCGATTGCATGCCCATGCAGTCGTTTGAACAGACTCATTACATTTTCATCGCGAGAATCCCGAATCGGAAAGCGTTCAGCAGGACGCGAGCCGGCAGGCCCAGACCCAGCGTTTGACAACCTCAACCATCATCAATCGAAGCACGACCCACCGTGAACAGATTGGTTCCCAACGAGATTTTCGTTGAGAGCGTGTGGATGAGAACGGAGAGCGAAAGAAGGGCCACAGGAGCAATGGTTACCGACGCACCATTGTTCCAAGGGAAGAATCAACGAGGCGTTTTGGAGCACCTAGTATGAAGGTCTTCACAACTGGACAGGTCGCCAAGATCTGTAAAGTTGCCCCACGAACTGTTAGTAAATGGTTCGATTCGGGGCGTTTGAAAGGCTACCGCATTCCTGGATCGCAAGATCGCCGGATCCCGCGGGAGTATTTGATTAAATTCTTGAAAGAGCATGGTATGCCCTTGGGCGACCTGGAAGACGAAGCGATGGCAAAGTGCCTGATCGTCGCCCAGGACCAAGTTCTCATTGAGAACCTGAAGCGTGAATTGCCACCCGAGAAATCGTTCAAAGTCGCTGTTGCAGCCAGCGGATTTGAAGCGGGAATTCAAGCCGAAAGCTTCAACCCTGACTGCATCATCGTGGACTTCTCGATCGGCAAGATCGAAGCGGTTCAGATTTGTCAAAACCTGCGAAAGAACATCGATTTCACCGATATCGTGTTGATTGCGTTGTTGCCAGATGATGGTCAACCAATGAGCTTCGATCGCAGCAGCATCAACGAGACGTTCAAAAAACCGTTCGACGCCCACTTGTTGGCAGAACGTTTGCGAACCCTCGTCGGAGCAAAGAAGGAGTTGGTCTAAGACCAACTTTGAAGGGCCTCTGTGCCACCCCGCCTCGACGCCCTTCATGCGAACCCGCTCGCATGAAGGGCGTTTTTTCGTTGGCCTGTGCCCTCCTCAGTGATCGCGTTCGTGACCGCCACTCGGGACCATCGCAACATTTCTGGCGACCAAAATTTGCGTCCCGTGTCGGGGATCGATAAAACCAATGGCGATCGTTCGCGTTCGTCCACTGGAATCATCGAGGTCGGCCATGCGCCACAAAAACACAACGATCTGCACCCCAAGTGTGTGGCTCATCTTCGCTTGCTTCGCGAGCATCTGCTGGGCGTCCATCCAAGCCCAGGACACAACTGCCAAAGACCCGCCGCTTGTCAGCGGTCCAACGGTCTCAGGCACCATCCGCATGCCGGACGGCAGTCCATCCAGCGGCGCAACCGTCTTTCTTCTGGAAAGCAACGGGCGCTCATTCCGCTTGCCCACCCATCCCTTGACCACGCCATCCCAATCGGACGGGACGTTTCAGTTTGACAACGTTTCCGTGGGCAGGCATCGCTTGTGGGCGGAGACTGATCAACTCACGACCTTGCCAGAGAAACTGCGAGGTGTGGTCCTCCACGTGCAAGCGGAACCGCCGAGCGATCCCAGCGACATCGAACTGAAACTGCACCCGGGTTGTGGTTACGACGTCACAGTGCACGACTTGAAAACCAAACAACCGATCCCCGGCGCAAGGATTTCATTTGGTTGGACCGACATCGTTCGCGAATACATCACCGACGACGATGGCCTGGCGAAGCCGCGAAACTTGGCGATGTCAGACTGGTACTTCATTGTCCGAGCCGATGACTACGCCACGAAGTTCCTCAAGACATCTCGGCAGGAACTCGGAACCGTCCTCCCGCTGCGATTTGACTTGGAACCTGGCGGTGAGTTGACAGGCGTCTTGCGAGACGGTGACGAGCAACCCGTTGCCGACGCCAAGGTTTCGATCAGCAGCTCGTCCGCTGCCATGGAACCCAGCTACGGATCGACTGTCACCAATGCGGCTGGCGAATTCGAGCTGGACAACTTGCCCCTCGGCAAAACGTTTCGTCTCTCTGCTTCGAAAGACGGTTACATTCGCGGCAGCCATGAATGCGCGGTGACTTCGGCCGAAGGATCGACTCCCGCCGACTTTGTGATGCTGAAACGCCGCTATGGCGGCGACGTCCGAGTCACGGTGCTTGACGAGAACGACGAACCTTTCCCGGCTGCGAAACTCACGAACCGAGGAAACAGTTCTGCCGATGTTCGATCCGGCGAGACCGACGAAGAAGGGGTTTGCCTGCTGCAAGATTTGTACACGGGATTCGCAGGTTGCCAGGTGACGGTCAAGGCAGATGGTTACATCGCTGTGCAGACGAAAGTCGATCCTGGAACCATCGAATCACCATCGCAAATCACGGTCAACCTTCAACCAGGCAAGACGCTTCGCGGCCAAGTGATTCTTCCCAATGGAGATCCAGCATCCAATTTGAACGTCTATTACGATGGCGGCGAAACCGCGTTCAATGGGTTGGGTGGCCGGGTTCAAACCGATGCCGATGGCAAGTACGAAATTCGAGGGTTGGCCTCTCAAACCACACTGACCTTTTCCTCGTCGAAGAAGTTTGCCCCCGTTCGCAACCTTCTCGTACAAGTCACGGACGAAGAGTTTGAGTTTCAGCTGCAAACGGCCGGCGTCCTGATCGCCCGTGCGGTGGAGGAGGGCACGAACGCCCCCATTGCCAGCTTCAATGTCAAACTCGGATTTTGCGAAGACCGCCGTGCTGGCGATCCTCGTCCTGGCGGAATCCCAGCAAGTCTGATGCGTCAGGGTGAAAACATCCAAGGCACCCAAAAGGAGTTTCGCCTGGACGGTCAAACTCCGGGCACGCCGTACAAATTGATCGTTTCCGCGGACGGTTACGAAACCAAGATTGTGAAAAGGGTCGAAATTCGATCGCCCGACTTGGCCGAGGTGCTGGAGGTGCCTCTGAAACGCATGCGGCCAGAAAATTTCCACACCGTTGCTGGCCAACTGCTCGATGCCGATGGGAATCCGATTGCGGGTGCGTCGGTACGTTTGCTGGTCGGCAGTGCCATCCCGCAACCGATGAAAAATGGCAGAATGCAGGGCTGGCGTTACTATCACTGGGGATTGCTCCGTCGCGACGACATCGAGAACCGAGATCAATGCTTGCAGTTACTGAAAACCGCTAGCGACGCCAACGGTCGCTTCGAGTTCACCGGCGTCAGGAAAGAAACACCCTGGCTGGAACTGTTTTACTTTGGACCGGATTTGATGCCGCAACGGTATTCGAACATGCGGACCTTTTCCGACTTCGAACTCACGGACCTGGTCGTCCAAGCCGAAGCCCCCGCCAGCCTGACGGTCGACTTGGATTTGGAGGAGTGGCCCGAGGCCGATTCCGTCTCGCTTCGAGCGACGGACTACACCAACGGCCCCAATGCGGTCGATCTGGCGTTCGACAGCGAAACACAAAAACTGGCCCAGGGAACCCCCGTTGTTTTTCGAAACCTGCCCTCAGGCAGCTACTCCGTTCAACTGCAGGCTTCCCCGGTGCCCATTGGCAATGGGGGAGCTCGCATTCGAGCGCTGCATCAGCAAACGATCACGATCGAGCCGGGACGTGCGCACGACCTGAATCTGAATCAATGAACGAGCGACCGGCTTGCCCCGCAGGAGCGGCGACCGACACGGTTGAAAGCGTTTTCATTCTGCTGGGGTGTCGCTAGGGTGCCTCGTTTTGGGTTCTGGATGAAGTGGCTACACTAACGCGTCGCGACGGACAACGATCCATTGCATCATTGATCCGCCCCCAGCTGCTTTTGTGAAATTGCGATTTCTCGCGAGCCGTGCCCGCCTTCCCCCCGTGACCTCATGGCCCATCTCACCGCTTCCATCGACGGCAACCCTTCTGGCACGTTTCAGTTGGACCGAGACGAAATGCAGGTGGGTCGCCATCCCGATTGCGATATCGTGGTCGATGCCGGTGCCGTCAGCCGCTTTCATGCGAAAATCGTCAAGACCGGCAACGAATTCGCCGTCGAAGACGCTGGCAGTCGCAACGGAACATTTGTCAACGGTCAACTGCTGGCGCGGCCTCACGTGCTCTCCGAAGGCGACCGAATTCGAATCAGCGAAGTCATGCTGGTCTTCCACGGCGACGAAGCACCAGGCTTTGCCAGCGGAAGTGGCAGCGGCGAGATGACCTTCGATGGATCCAATTTCGGGATCCTGATGGTCGATGAGACTCACGCGAAACAGATCACTGGCCCCAAGGTCGAGTTTCGCTCGGGTGACGATGGACTGAAGATGTCGGCAACGGCGGAAGCCAAACTCGCTGCCTTGATCGCCATCAACAGCAATCTGACCGGCGCCATTTCCGTCGATGACGTGCTGCCCAAAGTCCTCTCGAGCTTGTTTCAAATCTTTCCATCGGCCGACCGCGGTTTTGTGGTCATGGAAACCCCCGACGGCGCATTGGTTCCACGCTGGGTCCAATTGCGAAACAAAACAGACGACACCGAAACGATTCGGATCAGCCGAACCATCATTCGCCAAACGATGGAAACCGGTCACACGATTCTGTCGCTCGATGCAATGGACGACAGCCGGTTCGACAGCAGTGAATCGATCGCGGACTTTTCGATTCGCTCCATGATGTGCGCACCGCTGCATGACGAAGACGGCAAGGCCATCGGCGCGTTGCAAATCGACTCCACCCAGGGTCGCGGCCAATTTCGAGACGAGGACATCGACCTGCTGACCGGCATCGCTGCCCAAGCCAGTGTGGTGATCAACAACGCTCGCATGCACGAACGAGCTTTGCGACAACAGGAAGTTGAACAAGACCTCAAACTCGCAACCGAAGTTCAGCGAGCCTTTCTCCCCGCCGAAGAACCGCAGGTCCCAACCTATTACCTCGAGAGTTTTTACCAAGCGGCCAATCACATCGGCGGCGATTACTTTGACTACGTCGACTTGCCCGATGGACGCCTTGCCGTCGTGGTGGCGGATGTCGTCGGCCACGGTGTCGCCGCTGCGATGTACATGGCCAAACTGTCGGCAGAGACCCGATTTTGCCTGGCCAGCGAACCTGACCTCGCCCGTGCCGTGGAACGTCTCAACGATCGCATGAGCGCCTTGGAAGTCCAACGCTTCGTGACTTACCTGTTGGTCGTGATCGATCCTCAATCCAACGAACTGAAGATCGTCAACGCAGGCCACATGCCTCCCATTGTTCGCAACGCTGTGACCGGCAAAATCAGCGAACCAGGCGACGAAGACTCGGGCCTGCCCATCGCGATCGACGAAGGGATGGAATACGCCGTGACCACCGTCCCCATGCACGCAGGCGATTTGGCATTGATGTACACCGATGGCTTCAGTGAAGCGCTCAATGCAAAAGAGGAGGAGTGGGGAACCGATCCACTTCGCCAAATTGTGCTCGATGCGGTCCCCTCAGGCGAAGACGGCGAGCCATTGGCAAAAACGGTCAAGGGCGAAATCGTTCGGCAAGCGTTTGAGCACATGGGAAGTGCAGTCCAATTCGACGACATGTGCCTGGTCATCATTGAACGAACCGAAGATGCCGTGGGAGGCAAGCCGCGAAACGAACCTGCCCTTGCCCCGTCCGACGAAGAACAACCACCCACCTCCAAACAATCTGAAACGATCAACGAACTGGATATCAACGACACCTTGCCAACCGATCTCTCAGAAAACATCTGATGGTCTGAGGCTCCTCGTGTTTCCAATAACCGATGCCGGAAGTGTTTCGACCAGCTCCATGACGCAAGAAAGTCGTGACGACTTTCGCGACGTTGACGTCCCTTTTTTCAGCTCTCCCAGACCACTAGCCGCTTTCTCAAGACACGCAACTCATCATGACGAAGACAACCTGCCGCTGGGGAATCTTAGGCGCCGCGAACATCGCTCGCAAAAACTGGAAGGCCATCCGGATGAGTGGGAACGGAGTCGTTGCCGCCGTCGCCAGCCGAGACGTTCAGCGGGCCGAGGCCTTCATCCACGATTGCTCGCTGGAATGCCCCCCCGTGACCACTGGATCAGACGGATCCGCGGAACTGACTCGCCCCGAGGCCATGGGCGATTACCAAGCGATGCTGGACCGCGATGACATTGACGCGGTTTACATTGCCGTGCCAACGACGCATCGCAAAAAATGGGTGCTCGCCGCTGCCGCGGCAGGCAAACACGTGATCGCTGAAAAACCATTCGCGGTTCACAGCGACGACGCCAATGAGATGGCCGATGCCTGCCGCAAAGCCGGCCTGAACTTGATGGACGGCGTGATGTTTGATCACTCCAGTCGGCTCCCTGAACTCAAACACACGCTGACCGACCCCGCCGCGTTTGGCGACCTGAAACGGATTCAAACGCACTTCTCGTTCTGCGGTGACGACGCGTTCGAAGAAGCCAACATTCGCGCCAACGCCGAACTCGAACCACACGGCGCACTTGGCGACCTGGGTTGGTACTGCATCCGTTTCACACTTTGGGCCGCCGGGGACCGACTGCCAGTCGCCGTCAGTGGCCAATCGACCGTCCGCTTGGATGAAGGCCGCGTGCCCGGCGAGTTCCAAGGGGAGATGCGATTTGATGACGGGCTGACCGCGGGCTTCTTTTGCTCGTTCTTCTCCGTCAACCAGCAAACCGCGACGCTCTCAGGCAACCGCGGCTACGTGACACTGAACGATTTCGTGCTGCCATTCAATGGCTCCGAATCCGGATGGGAAACGCACCAGCACGAACTGTTCATCGACAACTGCCGCTGGAACTTCGGCAAACACACTCGCCAACAGGGTGTCACCGAACACGCCAGCGGCGAAGCGGACTCACAAGAAACCCGCATGTTCCGGCACTTCGCTGATGATGTCCTGCATGGCCGCGTCGAGTCTCGCTCGTCGGACATCGCAATCAAGACGCAACAGGTGCTCGATGCACTTCGCCGCAGTGACGCGGACGAAAGCAATTGGGTCACGCTCTAGCAGGTGGACAGAAATGATTGGGAAGAACCAGGCGAGCCGTTTGAACGTGGGCACCGGTTGAACGTGGGCACAGTGGCGTTCGCCCAACCAGTTCCAATGCCGAATGACTCCTGCCGACCGGCTAGCGATCTCCCGAGACCAATGTCGCCAGTCGGCTGCAACCGATTGACCTTGTGCCCGTTTCACGACGGCTTTTCATAGAACTTGCTGATATCCAGTTCTTGCTTCTGCTCTTGTTCCATCAATTTCAAACGGGATTCCATTCGTTCGATACGTCGGAGCAACAGCGGGATCGTGTCGCGATCTTCAGTCACGCGAACGGGGCGAGGCACCGGTGGGTAACCCAGGTGCCGCTGCATCGCACCAAACAAGTACACCGGATCTTTGCGACGGTTCGCCAAAGCGATGCGACCTTCTTTCTCGCCAAACAGAAACGGCCCCTTCTGACTGACGTCTTGATCAGCTTCGATCAATCGGCGCCGATACTCTTCGCTGCCCAGAAACAGCAGATCCGCCAAGTCAACCAGGCCCACCTGGGCTCGCAGATTCAACAACCACTGCGACCACGACGGGTCGTAAACCGGATCCTGGCTCATCGCCAACAAACCCGCGTCATAGCCCAATCGGTTTCGCGAAAGCGTTTCGAACTGAAAGAAAAAGAAGCCACAACGATTGTGCTGCAACATCGCTTCCGGAGTGGCCGGCCCGCGATGGTGGGAGTTGGCCTGGACAGCCGGCAACGCGTCCGACTCCACCGCTTCCAACTGCTCACTGAACTGAGACCGCAACTTCGCATCCGCCTGCAAAATTTGCAGAGCCAAGTGAATGGTGAAGCGACCGGCCTCCTCTTCGGATTCGTTGATCAGATAGGTTTGAAAGGGCGAGAAATAGTGCGACAGTCGCTCCATCGCCGGGCCCATCAAACCGGTGTGCCGCAGTTCGGTCAGCATGAACTCGATCGCCATCGGCAACCGAGTTGTCGCCAACAGTTCATGCCGCAATTGCTCAAGCAACTCCTGCATCGGAGTTTGCTCGGCGATGCGTTGTCGTAGCAAATCAAACAAGTACGCCTGTTCGACATATTCGGAGTGCGGCAGCATCAAAGATCTTCAAAGAGAAGCGTGTGTTCGTTTCCAATAGCTTAGCGGATTAGCGGCGAACTCGAATCCGCCCGCCAAAGTGCCAACCCGGCAATGTTCTGCAAAACCCTGCCCATGGCAGAGACCATGCCGTTTTTTGACACTGCATTTCGGCGGATTTCCAAATGGTGTACCTCTCCCGAAACGAAGTTTGGGGAGAGGTCGAGCGACGCCGTTCAGGCGTACGCGAGGGTGAGGGCCGGGCATGAGAAGTGAGGCGAGTTACCCCTCCTTGGAAAGCTCGCATACGTCCGTCCGGCATCACTCCCGCCTTGGCTTCATCCTCGACGCTACAATAGCAGGCAGGGTTTTGTCGGATGTGTCAAAGGAGAACAAGCAAGATGAGCACGGCACTGCAATTGTCACTCGAAGAATACGACCGGATGATTGCTGCGGGAGCGTTCGTGGGCATGGACCGACACATCGAATTGATTCGTGGGGAGTTGCGCCAGATGAATCCAGCAGGACCGGTTCACTGGGATTTGATTGCCTATGTGATGACCTGGTCAGCGGAGCAGGCCGCCTCGGGCCGACCGACCCTCCCACGGCTTCGCCGCGGGAGGGTGAAGTTTGTGAGCCCTTGTGATTTCACTGGTTCAAAACTGCACGACCTCAGGATTGGAAGGCGAGCCAGCAGCTGAAGAAGGTGCTGGAGTCTGCCTGCAATTGGATGTTGCTCACTGAGTCGGAGGGGATTGCTTTGGGCACTGGCAGAATAGCGTCGCTGCATTCGCAGGAAGGCTTCTCGCTACCCAGCCATTCCAATCGGTCCAGATTTCTTACGGCCCTTGGTTCTCCACTTCGCAAACGCTCCCCCCAAAGCAAGGAACGCCAACGCGCCACTCGGCTCTGGAACTGCGGTGACAGGACTGCTGGAGAGGGAAAAGTTCAGGCTGGTCACGGTCGATCCTTCGACAGACTCTCCAGGATCTCCCTTCACCTTGTATCGGGACTTCGTGACCAAGTTGTACGATCCAGGAGCGAGTTCCAGTGCCGTAATGCTGTAGATACCATCGTCAAAGAGCTTGAAAATATCGAAGGGCGAAGAGCCATCCGATTTTTCGAGTTGCACAGTCGAGTAGCGGATATTCTCTCCGCCAGAAAGGTCGTCTCCGTGCCCGCTGACAGGTGTTAGAGCCCCTTCCGTTTTGACACTGGCCGCAAGCGTCAGGAAGGCCGTCTCGTTGATAGTGAACGACATGTGAGTGGTGTCGAAGACCGTGGCCTCGTCATCCGTGGAGCCAGGATTTGACACCTCCCCCATCGTTGAACCAGCGAAGCTGAATCGCAGATGGCTGTTCTTGTCATACGAGTACGAGCTGTATTCTTGGGTGACGGTCGCGCGACTGTACTGCGTGGCATCCATGCCCTCGTCAACTTCCGTCACGAGGGTGCTCATGAACGCAGGCCCGGCCGAATCCCGTCCGTCGAGAAGCACACCAGGCGTCTCACCAAGAGTGCCACCCGTGTGCACCGTCGTGATGGATGCTTGCTGTTCAATTTGATGCAAGTCAATCACCAGCGCACCTTGCGACTGCGACTCCATCCCGAAAAGAAGGAGTGCAAGAGAAAGACCAAGCAAAGAAAGGGAACATCCTGTTCGCGTCATCATGTCCGTCCATGGGGCAAATCTGGGGGTGTAGGAAAGCGAGGCAAGGCGGAGCGTAGACACCTGCTTCATTTTGAACAAGTGAGAAACTCGCGCGCCCATCGGACCTGATTTCCTACCAAGAGAGCAAATCAAGGAACGCCGCGATCCAGCTCAAAGTGCCTCCGCACGATGATGCGCAAGATGGTGATAGCGTCTGCCGGCAGCTTCCGGCTGGAACGTTTGCTTCAGTTCGCCGCGGTGCTTGCGAAACCACTTGGAAACCACCGCGACGCTGTGCGGGTGATCGGCGCGGATGCGTTCATGCCGTCGCTTCAACATCAACGCCCACTTCTGCATCGTCGGTCGCAAACACTGGTACTGGTCGCGATCCTTGGGCGCCGCAACCACGTCAATGATCTCACCTGATCGAATCAAGTACCAGATCGAACAAGCGTCGTACCCCGTCGCCGCGTAAACAAACGAATAATCACGTCGGGCATGCGACAGGTAAGACAACTTGCGAGTCGCGTACGCCAGTGACTTCATCGTGTCGCGTGCCCGCGAGGCCAGTTCGTACTGCTGATTGGCAGACGCTGATTCCATCAACTCCTGAATCGCGATCAAGGGCTCGTCGTTGAAGCCGTCCAGAAAACTCTCCGCTGCCACGACACGATTCAAGTATTCTTCGCGCGTGCAGGCGGCCGCACACGGTCCCAGACACGTGCCAATTTCCAGACGCAAACAACCCGGGCGGGGCTGCCGGTCGAACAAGGAAAGCTGGTCTTGAAATTGAAAGACCGTTTGTTGACTGCAGTCACGAAGTTGAAACGTTTTGTTGAGCGCGTCGATCACATCTCGCATGCGTGCCAGCCCAAAGAACGGCCCCTCAACGGCAACGCAATCGGAAGTCGGTGGGGTGCTGGCGAGGAAGAATGTCTCGGCAGGCTTCCGCCCCAAGCACAGGTAAACGGCTCGTTGCCTCTGCGGCACGCCTTGAACATTGAATCGAGGTGCCCAACGACGAATCAAATCGAGTTCCCTGAGCTGGGCAGCGAAGTCGCTCGGTTGGGTTTCCCACTGAATCGCACGCGAATTCTCGATGATTCGACCGCTCTTCTCTTTGGACGCTGCGTCGCCAAAGTAGCTCATCAAACGATGCCGCAGCGAACGACTTTTGCCAACGTAGATCAATTCGCCGTGCCGGTCGAACATCCCGTAGACCCCAGGAACGGGGGGGCACTGACCTTTGACCTTGGCTTGCAGCGTTGCGGAGTCCTCCGCACCGACCATGTCGCACGGTCGATCGCCATAGGGATCCAAGGGGTCGCTGCCAAAACCATCGACGAGTCGGGTGGACAACGACGGGGGGGGCGCCGCGGCCGGCTTCTTTTTCGGACGGTTCCCGGGCCCATTTGCGGCAGCAGCGTCGCTCACCAACACCCCGGCGAGCAGGTCATTTCCGCTCGTCTCGCGTCTTTTGCGTCCTTTACGTTTTGCCACCGTATCTCTTTCGCCACCATCCGTGGGATTTTCGCTCGCGGCCGAATCGCCGTGGCAATGCAGAGTATTCCATCTTTGCGGCCGTTCACCAAGCTGAATTTGACGCCAGCCCGCAGCGGGGACTTCTCTTTCTAGGCGTTTTCGTGTTCAATATCGGACTTCCCTTTCACCCCTCACAAGCTGCGCCCTGACGCTTTATGGCTACCGAGCAAACCGAAGACACGCCCCCAGAAGAAACTCCCGTCGAAATCGTCCTGCGCTACAACAAAGACGATACCGACGAGCATGGCTTTGCGTCGGTTTGGAACGTTGCCTCCGCCACCTGTGACGGCGACACCGCGCGGACCCGCGACATGGCGGGACGAATGCTCGGATTCTTGTGCAAAAAAGACTACGAACACGTTGTCTGCAGCTCGACCGACGCTTCTTACCTGGATGAATGGTTCGAACGCGACAAAGCGATCCTCTACAATTGGAAAGCTGACAGCGAAACGACCGACGCAATCACCCAGCACGCTTATGTGCCGGCCGCTGCGATGATCAGTTTCCTGAAACGCGAAAAGTTCAAACCCACTGCGAACTACAGCCCTCGCCGCGCTGACCGCGTGGCTTGGTTCCAAGAAAAGTGGGGCCTCGGCTGAGCCCGATGGGCAACCTGTCCGAGCCACCCTCTTCTTCGGTTCACTTCGCCATTTCGACGGTTCGCTTTCCCGCGAACCCCATCGAAAAAGAGTCGAATCTCGGGGTCACTGAACTGGCCCCCGACGCAGCCGAAGACCTGCTGGAAGAATGCTGGGAACAGATTGATTCAGCGAATCAATCTCCCAACCCGTTGGCCGCGCCTCTGCAGCGTCACCTCCAACGTGCCCGGCACATCTACCGCTTTGAATCCTCCGACCATTCATTGGCTGAGATCCTTTCATCCGAATGGCAGGATTGGGCATGGAGCGTGAACGCGCTGTGGTGGACTTCTGCTTCGGATGGCAAGCCTGCGTTACTCAGCGACCCCGCCGGGCGACAACTGCACGGCCCAGGCTCCTTCGACACCAAAGCTCAGATCCCCTTCCTTCCGGAATCACGGCAGCGACGGATTGAGTCCGCCACGGTCCTGCGCAACCGAAACCTGGATCCAGTGGAGGGCACCGCCCCTCTGCCCAGCAGCAGCGAGACCGAAACGTTTGCACCCGCGATCGCCGCCAAGCGAATGCTCGGACTGTTCGCCGTCGCGGCTCGCGCTGAAGCAATGGCCAACGGCCAGACTCTCGACCTGGATCGAGTCCGTGAGCGATCCCCGCTGGCGGCGGATGCACTGACGCCTGCTGAAAAAGATTTCTTCGACCTGGTTTCACCTCCCGCTGAGATGGTCGACACCGCCGCGTGGCGCTACGAATCACTGCACACACTGCAGTGGGCGTTGCAGATGCAACCGGACCTGGACTGGGCCGATGAACGCTGCGACCTGGCCAGCGTGCTGCGATTGATCCTCTCACTGCCCCACGAAGACCTGATCGAGCACGCTATCTTGCGGCCCGTGGAAGAACTGCTTCAAGCCGCCGACTTGCATGTTTGCTTGTGGTGGAAATTGGCTGTGGAGGGTGCGGCGGGAAGAGAAATCCCCGGCGGACTGGACCCCGGCGTCGTGGCCGAACGCGTGCACGCACTGACCTGGCTGCTGCAATTGTCCGGCGGCGTTCCAGAGGAAGCTGCTGACATGTCCTGGGATCAAATTGGCCGCGAAATCGAAAGCGGCATCGTCGGTTGATCCGACGCCTCCGTCGCTGGCCCAACCTGCCGGAGTAGCGTTTTTGCGGCCTACTCGATGCACCGGTGCTGACGTATAACTTCTACCAACCCATTCGCACTCCGAATTCCTGAGTTCTAATCGCATGACCCAGCTGCTGTCTGCCCGCGCGGGCGAAATCACTTCCGAAATGGAATCCGTCGCCAAACGCGAAAACTTGCCAGTCGAGCTGATTCGCGATGAAGTCGCCGTGGGACGCATGGTGATCCCAGCCAACAAAGTTCACGCGGCTGGTGCCCTGGAACCCATGGCCATTGGCATCGCTGCCAAGTGCAAGATCAACGCCAACATCGGCAACAGTGCCGTGACGAGCAACGTCGGTGAAGAACTGGAAAAGCTCCACACCGCTGTTCACTTCGGTGCCGACACGGTGATGGATCTGTCGACCGGCAAAGACATCGACAACATCCGTCGTCAAATCATCGACAAGAGCCCCGTGCCAATCGGGACCGTGCCGATCTACCAAATGCTGGAAGAGCTCGGCGGCAACATCGAGGACATGAACGCTCAACACTTCTTGGACATGGTCGAGCACCAAGCTAAGCAGGGCGTTGACTACATGACGATTCACTGCGGCGTCAAACTGGAACACCTGCACCTGACCGTCAACCGCGTGACTGGAATCGTCAGCCGTGGTGGATCACTGATCGCCAAATGGATGATGGCCCACAACAAGCAAAACCCATTGCTCGAAGCGTTCGATGACCTTTGTGACATCATGCGTGAGTACGACGTGACCTGGTCGCTCGGCGATGGACTGCGCCCTGGTTCGATCGCAGACGCATCCGACGACGCTCAGTTCGCTGAACTGGATGTGCTTGGTGAATGCACCAAACGCGGCTGGGAAAAGGGCACCCAGGTGATGGTCGAAGGACCAGGACACATTCCTTTGGACCAAATCCAAATGAACATCGAACGGCAAATCGAAGTTTGCCACGGTGCTCCGTTCTACGTCTTGGGCCCATTGGTCACCGACATCGCCCCTGGCTACGACCACATCACCAGCTGCATCGGTGCGGCCAACGCCGGCATGCACGGGGCTGCCATGCTCTGCTACGTCACGCCGAAGGAACACCTGGGCCTCCCCAACGAAGAAGACGTCAAACAAGGCGTGATCGCTTACAAGATTGCCGCCCACACCGCCGATGTCGCGCGCAAACGCAAAGGCGCCCAAGACCGCGACGACGCACTTTCCAAAGCCCGCTTCGATTTCGACTGGAAAGAGCAATTCCGGTTGTCGCTCGACCCAGAAACGGCCCAGCGTTATCACGACGAAACGCTTCCTCAAGATACCTTCAAGAGCGCTCACTTCTGCAGCATGTGCGGACCGAAGTACTGCTCGATGAAGATCACCGAGGACATCCGCCAAATGGCCAAGGAAAAGAAACTGGTTGGACTTCCAACAACCTGATCGACCCAACAACCTGATCGACTCAGCCAGCCATCGGCTCTGCGGATGACACGCTTCAAAGCCTCCCAACTGCCTCGCAGTTCGGAGGCTTTTTTTGCGCCCGCACCACGACCGCTGAACCGGGCTGACCTCTGGCTCACGAACCAGCCAGCCACGCCCGAGACACAACCAACCGTTCGGAATCAACCAATGAATGCTATCCTGTTCGAGGCCGTGCTGGCGACTCGCGTGATCCCGCTGCAGGCTGCAGGCCGCTTGAACTTGAATCGCAATCCCAAAAGAGTTGGGCCGACCATGACTCGAATTCCCTTCGCGTTGCTGCTGCTCTTGAGCGCGGTCGGATGCCAGAAACAAGGCGACCGTGACGAAGAATTGTCATACTTGCGTGCAGTCCTCCCTGCTGAACTGCTCGAGCACTCGCACCTGGACATTCCTAGCCGCGACTGCATCGCCAAGCTTGAAACGCCGGATGGCACCTCTCTCGGGCTAAGAATCTTTCCTGGCCAGCCCAAATCCCACGGTGGAATCCGAGCGGAGGTCAGCCTGGACTATCCCTTCCAGCCTGAAGAAGTCGTCCGGTACTCCTGGCGGTTTCGACTGCCGGAAGACTTCGTCTCGGACGCCCCGCAAAACCGCTGGTGGGTCATCGGACAATGGCATGACCAACCTGACACCACCAAGAACGAAACCTGGGACACGCACCCTTCCTACAGTCCCCCGATCTCACTTTCGATCGCAGAAGTGGATCAAAACCTGTTGCTTGGGATCAGCTATGGAATCACACACAGCGGCCACGAACAGGCCCATCCCGCCCCGATCCCTATCCAGCGTGGCAACTGGTACACCGTCCACGCGGACATTCTTTGGTCGCCAACGGCCACAGGAAGTGCCAGGATCTCCCTGCAAGACGTCGCAGACAGCGACCGGTTGATGACGGGCCCCAACATGAACAATGCCCACCAGCACTACCTCAAGATTGGCATGTACCGCCACCCGGCGATCCGATCCGACAACTGGATCCACATTGACCAGATCACTGCCGCTCATCTCACGAAGGAGCCGCTTGAGAACGAGACAGGCTTTGGTGGAGAGAGCAAACCGCTCAGTGCATCACCGGAGACGCGTTGAAGGACTGCCAGACCGACCACGAAGGTGGTCGCACATCGGCCATGTTGAATTCTGCGACGCCCTTTCAGGGTCGAAACGCGATGGTGCCTTCCATGATCCGTCGGTGCGCTACGCGACCGACGGCTACCGCCTCAAATCCCTCACGGGACAAGGTTCTCACTTGTTGGCAATCGATGCCTTGTCGACTTGCCCACTCGAAATTTGGCTGTTGTTCTTCACGCGATGCTTCGCGGTCTTCCGCTACGAACGGAACGACCGAAGTTGGCTTCGCAACGGTTCCGAAACTCGGATCTGCAATCGACCCACTCCCACTCAGTGGGCTTTGCCTTCTCCGATGTGGTGTTGGTGCCGGACGATGTCGCCGCTGACCATGTAGATGGTCTCTTCGGCGACATTGGTCGCCATGTCCGCGATTCGCTCCAGATGGCGAGTGGCGCTAAAGCAGTGAACCGCAGGTTCGACCCAATCCGTGTCGGTCTTCATCATCGCCTGCAACTCTTCGATCAACTCCACGTTCAAACGATCCACTTCATCGTCACGGGCGATCACCTGGTGAGCCAATTCTGCATCTTGCTCAATGAAGGAATCCAGTGCCGAGCGAACCATTTCCAACGTGACAGTCACCATCTGGTTGATATCGTCAGGAACGTTGAACAGGGGAAACAAGTCCAAGGACTTGCTGCGTTCAGCGATGTTGCATGCCAAATCAGCCATCCGCTCCAAATCGGCATTCAGCTTGATCGCCGAAACCATCCAGCGAAGATCAATCGCAACGGGCTGGTAGAGCGCCAGCAACTTCAAGCACTCCTCTTCAATCCGGACATCGTTGGCGTCCACCTTGACGTCCGTTTCGATCACTCGGACTGCCATGTCAGGACGTCGTTCCACGAGCGCCCGAACGGACATCTCGATCATTTGTTCGACCACACCGAACTGCTCCACCAAATCAGTGCGAAGATCCTGGACGGCTCGATTGAGGTGCTTGCTCATAGGTGATTCCGAATGGGCCTTTCAGCCAACCAGGCGGGCTGAAAGTTGAGAATGAGTGGGGGTGGGGTGGAGCGAGGAACAGCCGTGATCAACCGAAACGACCGCGAACGTAATCGTCCGTTCGCTTTTCCTGGGGCTTGGTGAAGACGTCTTGAGTGGCTCCCGATTCAACCAACTTTCCTTCGTAGAAGAAAGCGGTTCGATCGCTACAGCGACTCGCTTGCTGCATGTTGTGCGTCACCATGACGATGGTGTATTGCTCACGCAACTCATAGATCAAGTCTTCGATGGCCAACGTACTGGACGGATCCAGCGCACTGCAGGGCTCATCCATCAACAACACCTCCGGCCCGACTGCGATCGCGCGAGCGATGCACAATCGCTGCTGCTGCCCACCGGACAACCCCAGCGCTGGAGCGTGAAGTCGGTCCTTCACCTCGTCCCAAACCGCCGCCTTTCGCAGCGACCATTCCACCAACTCGTTCAGTTCGCTGCGACTCAAGTAGAGGTGCAAGCGTGGCCCGAAGGCAACGTTTTCAAAGATGGTTTTGGGAAACGGATTGGGCTTTTGAAACACCATTCCAATGCGACGACGAAGGTTCACCACGTCGGTCGACTGCGCCAGAACGTCCAAGTCATCGATCATCAACGTCCCGCGACTGTTGGCCGAAGGAACGATGTCGTTCATCCGGTTGATCCAGCGCAGCAACGTGCTCTTGCCACAACCGCTGGGGCCGATGAAGGCTGTCACCTGGTTGCGAGGCACCTCCAGCGAGAGATTGTGTATCGCTTGGAAGGACCCGTACCACGCACTGAAATCTGCAATTCGAATGCATGTTTCCGACGCCACCTCCGCTTTCGCGGGTGAGTCCGAATGGAGATTCGCCGATCGAGAGACTTCTGACATCGTGGAAGTATTCGCGTTTAGAGCTTTCATTGGACCGTGTTATCCTACCCGCATTTTTTGTCGAAGATAAATCGCCACTGAGTTCATCAGCAACAACACGGCAAGCAACACAATAATCGCCGCCGCAGCGAGTTCTTGATAGGCTGCTTGCTGACGACCGGCCCAATTAAAAATCAGCACCGGCATCGTAACCACATTATCCATCAAATTCTGAGGGCCAGAGTTTTTGGCCACCGCCGCCCCTAGAACCACCAAGATGGGTGCAGCCTCCCCAATCGCTCGGCCCATCGCCAAAATAGCGCCCGTCATGATACCCGGCATGGCTGCAGGGAGCGAAACATTTCGGACGGTTTGCCACTTGGTGGCCCCCAGCCCAAACGAGGCTTCTCGCAAACTGGAGGGCACCCCACGGAGCGCCTCCTGAGAGGCGATGATCACGATGGGAAGGATGACCAAAGAAAGGGTCAGCCCAGCCGCCAAGAAGCTTTTCCCAAACGGGAGACGCATGTAATACCACTTGGTCTCGGAGTAAGAACCACCGCCTTGGCCTTTCCGAACCGTTCGCTCTCGAACCTTGAGGTCGCTCGGCTTGGGCTGCCCAGACGCAGGGTCCCAGACCGCCAATTCAAATTCTTGTCCCTGGCGATCGACGGCCAGCATCGGGGCATCAATCGTGATGGATTTCTCTGCTTCCTCTGCTTGTGGAATCAGAACGGTGTGACCACCACCCGCCAAGGAAAGGACTTGGTAGTAGTGGTCGACGCCAAACAACTCCGTCCCGCTGGATTCATTCACTTGAATCCGGCCAAAGACATTGAACATGAACACGAACAGACTCAGGCCAAGCAACCCGTAAACGATGGATGGCACACCGGCCAGATTGGAGATATTCAACTGGATGAAGCCATGCAACATCTTCAGCGACTTGCTGACCGGCTTGAATTCTTCCAAGAAGATTGCCGTGCCGATGCCAAGCGGAAGCGCCGAGATGGCACAGATGCCACAAATGAAAATCGAGCCCACAATCGATGGCCACATGCCGGCGGACTCAGGGTTGAGCTCGCTGTGCGAGTTCTGCAGCAAATCGGCGGTCAACCGGGAATGACCTTGCCATCCGATGGAGACCAACAAGACCCCCAGCACGACCACGCTCAAGCCGGAGATCAAAACGCAAAGCAGATAAAACAAACGGCTGTAGAGTTTGCGTCGACTTGAGTTGTCCGTCGACACCGAGAACTCCCCCTCCGTGAACCCAGAACCTGGGGGAGGGCTGCCGTCATCGATCGGTGTGTTAGAAGCAGTCGTCATGGAATGGTTACGCATGAGAGAAAAACGCAGGATGACTTAGCAATGAACGGTTCCTTAGGAATAAACTTCTTGGTAGCGGCGACGGATCAGTTGCCCGACCAGAGTCATCCCAAATGTGATCGCAAACAAAGTGATGGCGACCGCGTACAAGCTGAAGTATTGAACGGTCCCGTACTCGTTCTCACTCTTGATCATTTCAACGATGAACCCCGTCATCGTTTGCGATTGCTCGCGAGGGTCCGCGGTGAAAGTGGCTCGCGTCCCCGCCGCCAGAGCCACCACCATCGTCTCGCCAATCGCTCGGCTGAAGGCCAGCAAGAATGCGGAGACGATCCCCGAGAGCGCCGCGGGCACGACCACTTTGATGGACGTTTCAAACGGGGTGCATCCCAAACCATAAGCGCCTTCGCGAAGCGCCCTCGGAACAGCGTGCAAAGCGTCTTCGGATAAACTGCAAACCATTGGCAAACAAAGGATCCCGACGGCGATGCCAGCACTGGTCGCGTTGAACGTGTCAAACCCGCCTGCAGAGAGAAACTGCAACGAAGGACTGACAACCAAAACCGCAAAGTAACCCAGAACCACTGTGGGAATCCCCGCAATGACTTCCAGGGTCGGCTTCAGAACGGCTCGCACACGGTTGGAGGCGAACTCAGACAAAAAAACCGCTGTGATCAAACCACATGGCAAGGCAATCAACATGGCGATCATCGTGACCCGCAGGGTCCCCGACAGAAGCGGCCAAATCCCAAACTGAGCCTTTGCAATGTCTTTGCTTTGAAGAGCTGTCCATTCTGTCCCGGTGAGAAATCCCCGGACGCTGACATGTTCGCTCTGAAAGAAATGCCAGCTTTCACCAATCAACATCACAACGATGCCGACGGTGATCCCAACGGTCAGCAATGCGCACAGTGCAAGCAAAGCCACCATGGCTTTTTCTTGCACCACACCCATGCCAGTCGAACGAAACTTCTTGTTGACAAGTGCGGCTGGACGATTCAAGGCAATCTACCCGATCAGCCACCGAGCTGGATCAGCAAGGCGGCCCTATGAATTGCCTTCGCCGCCAAAGCAGCGACAAAGGAAACAGTCTGTAAGAAACTGAAACGGTCTGCTTAGGGAACGAGATTTTCGTCGATGAACAAATCCGTCAAGGCACCGCTGCGACTCTCACCAGTTTCATCGACGAAGTGAGTGCCTGTTTTCATTGCGTCCAAATTCGCTTGGACTTTTGTCATCACGGCTTCGGGCAAACGAACGTAACCCACCTTTTGGCTGACCTCTGGTGTGTTGGCCAAGAAGTACTCGATGAACACTTGAACTTCGGCTCGGTTGAGCGACTCGGTGTTGACATAGATGAACAACGGACGGCTGAACGGAGCGTACCGGTTCGACGCGATGTTGTCGGTCGTTGGCTGGTAGGCGATTTCGTCCTCGGGATTGACGACGGAAACCGCACGCAGCTTGTCTTTGTTTTCTTCGTAGTAAGCCACCCCAAAGAAACCGATCGCGAATTTGTTGTCCGAAACACCTTTGACCAAGATGTTGTCGTCTTCGTTCAGATTCATGTCGCCACGAAGTTCTTTCTTCGACTTCTTCGCCAACACTTCGTGGAAGTAGTCATAGGTGCCCGATCCGGTTCCAGGCGAATAGATCTGAATCGCTTCTTCTGGCCAACTCGGATCAACATCGCTCCACTTTTTCACCGCTTCCTCACCGACAAACATGGACTTCAGCTGATCGACGGTCAATTCTTTGACCCAGTCGTTCTGTGGGTTCACGACGATGGTCAATCCGTCGTAGGCGACGGGAAGCTCGACGAAGCTGACACCATTTTCTTTGCACTTTTCAAATTCACCCGATTTGATGGGGCGAGATGCATCCGAAATGTCCGTGCCCTTGTCGTAAAAGCTCTTGAACCCGTTTCCGGTTCCGTTGCCGCTGACGATGATGTCAACCTTGGGATGTTCTTGAATGAACCCTTCCCGGATGGCGTTGCTGATTGGCTGAACCGTGCTGCTGCCGTCCACTTTGATCGTGCCGACCAAGTTCGATTCAGTGGCGGGCGGCGAGGAATCACTGCCGGCTCCGGAGTTTGAACTGGACTTGTCACAGCCCGTCGAAACGACCGCGAGTGCGATCAAGCACGAGAAGGCAAACGAAGTGAATTTCATTGTCGGATCGCCTGATAAAGGGGGACGATAGAGTGGGAAGGTGGGGTCACATCTGTTTCAAGAAGACACAGAATCCGTCGCGTCCATTCCATTGCGGCTGGCTGCCGATCCGTTGCAGTTCATTTTCAGCGCGGACGAATTGTAATCCTCTTCTCAAGGTTGACAAACAGACCGTCAAAGAGACCCTCGCAACCTCAATCCTCCCCACAAAACCATGGATTCAGCGGTCCTGACCGCCCTTGATCGCACCAAGATGGCGATTTGGCGTCATAAACGGATTTGAAGATATTGTTAAGAAATGGGCGGGCAGAAGTCGCAAAGTGCCCGCGACCGCGCATCTCCCCCCCAACGGCCCGGTTCAACGTCGCACCTGCGCCCACCTTCTTCGCAATCGCGATGGCGGTTCAAACGCGTCCCTGGCTCCCCATGCCTCAGCAGCCTCCCAATCTGACTCGCTAGTTCGCGGTCAGGGGATCGCTGCTCCCGAACTCGTCGCTGGTGTCGGCTTGCTGCATCACTTCCGGCAAACGACGCCAAAGTGAGATCGCTTCTCCCACCATCCAGGCCTGCAAAATCAACACGAACGAGCCAAACCCAATCAGCACGTAGTCTCGCTGTGGCCACCAGTTGTTGACCAAGTCAAAGACCATCGCCCAAGCAGGCAACAACAGCATCATTCCCATCGGGATCGCCAGCACCGCCACCGGTCGACTTCGTCGGGCGAGATAGAACACGGCCACCATCAATGCCAAACCGGCCAGCAATTGATTGGTCGCACCAAACAACGGCCACAACATCAAACCACCCTTGCCGGGACTCTCGCCCGCGAAAACGGCGATCGCCATTCCGATGCCAACCGCGATGGTGGTCGCCACGTACTTGTTGGTTCCCATCTGCCACCCCGCGGACAAGGCCAGTTCACTGATCACGTAACGCTGCAACCGAGTCGCGGTGTCCAACGTCGTGGCCGCAAAGCAAGCCACCATCACGGCCATGATTGCAACGCCGTATTTCAAGGGGATGCCGATGGCGGAGATGAAGTTGGCTCCTCCATCGATGAACGCCGCGAGTTTTTTGTCGAGCCCCTGGCTCTTCCATCCACCACCGGCGGCTGCCGTCCCAGCCTCAACTTCCGCCGCCGATGGTTCAGTTCGATAATAGGAACGCCAGGCGGCCGAACCGTCCAAAGCGGCTTCCCCTGCAGCAGCTTCCGCCACCGCCACCGGCTCTTGCCGGGTGATTTCGATCGCCCCCGAAGATGCATCGCGAGTCAAACGCCCCATCCCAACTCCTGCACAACAAGCCAAAATCACCAGCACGGCCAGCATCCCTTCGCCCAGCATCGATCCATAACCAATCATTTGCGCGTCACGAGCATTCTTGAGCTGCTTGCTGGTCGTTCCGCTGCTGACCAAGCAGTGAAATCCGCTGCAGGCTCCACAGGCAATCGTGATGAACAAAAACGGCAGCATCGGGGGTGCATCCGCAGGAACCTGCTTGGCAATCGCGGGCGCCGCCGTGGACAGATTGGCTTGCCCGTTCAGCGACGCGACCGCCAACCCGGCGACCAACAACACCAACGCCACCCCCAACTGCAAACTGTTCAAAAAATCCCGCGGCTGAAGCAGCAACCAAACCGGCAACACCGACGCAAAGAACGCGTAGATCAGCAACAACAACGTCCACACGACGACCGGCGTCATGTACACCGAATCGGCAGGCAACACCTCCGCCAAATCCAGCGGCAACGCGGTCGCGCCCAGGTAAACCGTCAGATACAGGATTCCCAATCCGATCAAACACGGCACCACCAAGTTGCCTCCGCGGCGGATCACAGCCCAACCGATGAACGCAGCGACTGGCATCGCCGTCCAAACGGAAAGCACCGACTCGGGATACAACTTGAAAATATTCGCGATCACCAACCCGAACACCGCCAACACAATCGACAGGGCCATCGCCAACACGATCAGGAACAACACCTTGGCTCGTGGCGAAATCAAACGTCCCGCTGCCTGGCCGATCGATTCACCTCGACTGCGGATCGAAATCACCAAAGCGGCCAGGTCATGCACGCCGCCGACCAAGATCGAACCAAACACAACCCACAGCAAAGCCGGCAACCACCCCCAAAAAACCGCGAGTGCTGGACCAACAATTGGTCCGGTCCCGGCAATGCTGGTGAAATGGTGGCCGAAGACGATGGACCGATCCGTCGGCACGAAATCAACGTCGTCCCGCTGGGCCACGCTGGGCATCGTTTCATCCGCACTGAGACGGAACAATTTGTCCGCCAGATAACGGCCATAGGTGTGATACGCAACGACAAACGCGACCATCGAAAGGATCGCAATGACAAGAGTGCTCATGCGGGGAGATCAGCTGACTGACAAAGAGGGGAAAGGCAAAGTGGGGAAAGGATGGTGGGGCTCGAATGACATCCGCAGTCCAGCGGCAGGCGGTCGGCAACCTGCACTCGCCATTGAATCGGTGGGACCTCGGTTCGCACGATGGCGCTGTTTTTCCCAAGCGGACTCGGTGTCACAAGCGAAAACGGGCCAAATCGGCCGACGTGAAGCGATTCACGCCGACAGAACCGAGAGATCGAATTGAACCGTTCCCGGCGGAATTCCTGCCATTGTCCGGTCGTCGATTCGCATTCGCCCCCTATAATACGCGAAACGCGTGGGCTCCGAACGATGTCGCTGGCCCAATCGAGACCATTTCGCATTCGCGTCCACTCACTCATCAAGATTGAACCATGAGCTCTGCTTCAAGCAACGGAAACGCCCAACCCAAGACAGAAAAGACCATCATCATCGGCAGCGGGCCGGCCGGTTGGTCCGCGGCCATCTACGCGGCGCGGGCAAACCTCGATCCCGTCCTCTACGAAGGCACCGTCAAGCCTGAAATGATTCCGTTGGGACAACTCGCCTACACCACCGAAATCGAAAATTTCGCTGGGTTCCCGGCTGGCAACATCCGCGCGTTCGTGGAATCTGCCGTTGACAAGGACCGCCACTGGAACCTGCCAATGGCTCCCGAAGGGCACGAAAAAGACGGCCAGCCCCACTACGCGGTGCAAGGCGTGGAGTTGATGGAACTGATGAAGCAGCAAGCGATCAACTTCGGAACCCGAGTCGTCGGCGACGATATCGAACGAGTCGACTTTTCCGGAAAACTGCACACACTCTATCCCGGCTCGGGCGAACCCGTCCAAGCTCGCACCGTGATCATCGCCACGGGTGCTCGGGCCAATTACCTGGGCCTCCCCAGCGAAGAACTCTACAAGAACAAAGGTGTCAGTGCCTGTGCCGTTTGCGATGGTGCACTGCCCGTCTACCGTGGCAAACCCCTCGCCGTGGTCGGCGGTGGTGACTCCGCCGTTGAAGAAGCCACCTACCTGGCCAACTTGAAAGGTGCCGACAAGATCTACTTGCTCGTGCGTCGCGACCAAATGCGTGCCAGCAAAGTGATGCAAGATCGGGCGATCAATCACCCACATATCGAAATCCTGTGGAACACCGTGGTCGAAGAAGTTCTCGGTGACGAAAAATTGGTCAACGGACTGCGTCTGAAAGACACCGTCGACGGCTCCACTCGTGAACTGAAAGTCGGCGGCATGTTCGTCGCCATCGGCCACACGCCCAACACAGCGTTCTTGGACGGTGCCGTCGACATGAACAGCGAAGGCTACATCCAGTGGACCCAAGCGTTCCGCACCAACACGTCGGTTGACGGCGTCTTCGCCGCAGGCGATGTCGCGGATGACTACTACCGTCAAGCGATCACGTCCGCGGGAACTGGTTGCATGGCCGCTCTGGATGCCGAACGCTTCTTGGCCAAGCACGAAGAAACGACCGGCACCAGCGAAGCACGTCCTTCGTTGACCTAAGAAGCATGACCTTGGGTCGAAACCCCAAGGCTCCCGTCCCTCCGCGACCGGTTGTGCGCATCCGGATGATCGAACAACCGCGGAGCGGTGACAGGCGTGACGGCTTGTTGATTCATCCGATTTCACAACCCGACGGTGAGTGAGGCACCCACAGGCTCGTCGCAATGGCACGCGATCCCTCACGCACGCTTTTTGAAGTTGCGCTTTTGCAGTCGTTTTTGTTGGCCAATGGCCATCATCAACCCAGACGTGTTGAATTGAATTTGGCCGTTGGCCAAAATGGGGCCGTGTTTTTCTGCTCCAGGGGCGATGCCTGGGCTGATTAAAATGTGCTTCGTCGAGTTTTGCCCATCCGAGGCGAACGCTGACAACTCGGAGAGTTGTGCGACAATGTCGCTCGATTCTCCGAATCGTGAGCGCAAATTGCGTTTCGCTTTGCCAGTGCAATACAGCCCAAGCCTTCCAGTCGAAGTGATTCTCGTCAGCCCAGGCGATGCCCCTGGCTATGTTGAACGAGGCCGTTGGCCATTAACGCAAAAGCGCAACTTCAATGCTCCTACGTTGGACTGTCGCAGCGCTAGTTGGACGATTCACCGGAACTGCCTTGCAACTCCAGCATCGCCAGTGCGAAGGCTTCGCCGATCTGGGCCATGGTCTTTCCACACCCCAGGTAGTGATACCCGGCGTTGGACGCCCCGCGATTCCACAGCGCGAGCTCTTCCTCTGAGATCAACTCGCGTTCAAATTCTTTCATGAAGTCAGCTTGCTGCTCTGGGGTCATGGATCCGTCCTGGTTTTCATGGCCAGGCTGCTTCGTCCGCAGCTGAAATGACTTCTGTTGCACTGCTGCGAATTGAGTGGCAATGGCCCCGAGCCGCTGGTCCCAGTAAGGTCCCGTTGGAACCGCCACGACGTTGCCGCGAAAGGCCTCCATCTTTGCCGGAGCTGCCATCGCATCTCGGAACTGCTGGTGATCGGGACTGGGATTTTCACCGTCGACTCCCATCACGCCGATCACAAACGGCAACTCCGCCGCACTCGAGTCGACATCGCTCAAATCCGACCGCACGTCGCGAATGAAGTCCGCCATCCACTGCGAGTACTTGGCGAAACGATTCTGCTCGGCATCGGCGGGCAACCGAGGATAGACATCTCGATTGACAACATCGTTCCAACCTTGGAACCAGACGAATCCAGCCAGCTCGTAACCTTGATCTTCTTGATACGCAGGCACCACTCGGTCGAGATCGCTCAGCACGGACTTCACGTGCGTCATCATCAATCGGTAGTACTTGCCCGAGTCTTGCTCGTGATTGCGATCTCGCTCGATGTCGTTTTCCGTCCGCGGGTAAACTCCAGCACTTGGCGGACGAAAATCATAAAACAGCGACTTGCCTCCCCAGGCGGTTTTGATCAGCAGAACCGGGGCGTCGGTGTTGTCCTCGAGCGTCAAACCAAACGTGAACTCGGGGCCAATCTTGCCACCATCTTCACTCGGATCGGGGCGCGAACCGTAACCGGTCGTCAGCTTGCCCAAGCCTTCGCCGTTGGCGTCGCCTCGCCCCGTCAAATAGGAAATCCAAACCCGGTCGCATTCGCGGAATGAGCCGCCTTCGTCGCGCATGCGTTGGAGCAACGACTTGGCTTGCGGATCATCGCTCATGTAGTCGATCGTTTCGACCTTGGCGTGCCCTTCCATGTTGGACTGCCCGGCCAGGATATAAACCTGCAGCGGCGGAAGCGTCTTGGACGCAGACGGATCGTCCCCGAGTGCGGGGACGGTGATTGGCAACGCGGCTAGCAAACAGCCAACCCAGCAAACGGGACGCAACATCGATACAGCCTCAACAGAAGAGGAAAGGTTGATGAGGCGATCGCGTCGCTGGCGCTCACCCGGTCAAGCCAGAATGTCATGCACGACTTCACCGTGCACGTCGGTCAATCGGAATTGACGCCCCTGGTATCGGAACGTCAAACGCTCGTGATCGACGCCCAACAAGTGCATGATCGTGGCATGCAAATCATGGATATGAACGGGAGCCTCCGTCAAGTTGTACCCAAAATCGTCGGTCGCACCGTGCACGATGCCGGGCTTCACCCCTCCACCGGCCATCCACAAACTAAAGCATCTGGGGTGGTGATCTCGACCAAAACTGGTTTCCGTCAGCTTGCCTTGGCAATAATTGGTCCGTCCGAATTCGCCGCCCCAAATGACCAACGTGTCCTCAAGCATTCCCAAACGCTTGAGATCCTGAACCAACGCCGCGGAGGCTTGGTCCGTTGCCTTGCACTGGTTCGGCAATCCCTTGGGCAGGCCGCCGTGATGGTCCCATCCTTTGTGATACAGCTGAATGAAACGCACGCCACGCTGGGCCAATCGCCGAGCCATCAAACAGTTCGCAGCGAAGGAACCAGGATTCTTGGAATCCTTGCCGTACAGCTCAAAAACTTCCTCGGATTCGTCTGCGAAATCGGTGGCCTCAGGGATCGACGACTGCATGGCAAACGCCATCTCGTACTGAGCGATGCGAGCTTCCACCAATGGATCCGCGTTGCTCGCCAATTGCATCTGGTGCAATTTGGACAGGGCGTCCATGGCTGAGCGGCGACTCTGCGTGTCGATGCCTTGTGGATTGCTGAGATACAACACCGGATCGGCTCCACTTCGGAACTGCACACCCTGGTGCTCACTGGGCAGAAAACCGTTGCCCCAAAATCGCGAAACCAGTGGCTGGCCGCTGCTTTGATTCTTGGTGGTCATCACCACAAACGCGGGCAAGTTTTCGTTCTCGCTGCCCAAACCATAGTCCACCCAAGCGCCCATGCTGGGCCGACCGGGGAACATGCTGCCGGTCTGCATGAATGTGACCGCGGGCCCGTGGTTGATCGCCTCGGTGTACATCGATCGAACCACGCAGATGTCATCCGCGATCTTGGATGTGTACGGCAGTTGGTCGCTCATCCAAGTGCCACATTCACCGTGTTGCTGGAATTCAAACGGGGAACCCACCAACGGCAAACTGGATTGGTTTCCGCTCATCCCTGTCAGGCGTTGACCGCCACGAATTTCGTCGGGCAGTTCGGTGCCGTGCTTTTCGTTGAGCAACGGTTTGTAGTCAAACAAATCCAATTGCGACGGTGCCCCTGACTGGAACAAGAAGATCACTCGCTTGGCTTTCGCGGCGTGATGCAGCATCCCCATCGAACCAGGAACCGGCGTGCCCGCCCCGAGCGCGTCTGGCGAACTGGCCAATGCGTTGGAATCGCCCAGACTGCTGGCGAGCAATTGCCCCAGCGCCATGCCGCCAAACCCGTACGCGGAGTTTTGCAGCAAGGCACGACGATTGATGGAGATCGGATTCAAATCGGGATAGCTCATCGTTTCACCAAGCACAAATCAAAGTTCAGCAACGTTCCCACCACGACGGTCATCGCCGCCACACGGTTGGCATCCAGCGATGCGTCCGGATCGGCATCGCCAATCGCGAGAAACTCGCTCGTTGCTGCTTCATGGGATTGAAAGTAGTTCCATTGTTCTTCGTACAGTTCAACCAGCACGCTGAGTTGCTCCGCCGTCGGACGCCGACTGGTTGTGATTCGGAACGCATCGCGAAGCATGTCTTTCGCGTCATCCTGCGATGCCTCTCGCACCAATTGCTCCGCTAACCCGCGAGAGGCCTCGATCGTTTGCGGCCCATTGAGCATCACGAAGGCTTGCAGGGGCGAAGCGGTTCGTTCCCGTTGCACGCGGCACACGTCTCGCTTGGCAGCGTCCAAGGTGGTCATCACCGGCGCGGGGCTGGTTCGCTTCCAATACGTGTACAAACTGCGGCGGTACAATCCCTCGCCTTGGTCACGATCAGTGGGCTTGAACGACACCTCCACCTCGTACGGTTTGGCCGGCGGCCCGCCCATTGTGTGAACCAAACGTCCGCCCGACGCGAGAGCTTGATCACGCAGCATTTCAGCCGGCAATCGATAGGTCGGGAAATGCGAGAGCAAACGATTGGTGGGATCGACCAACGCCAGATTGTCTTGCGTCGAAACACTGCTGCGACCATACGCATCGGACAGCATGATCTGCTTCATCATCCGTTTCAGGTCCCAGCCGTTGTCGGCCAAATCCAACGCCAACCAATCCAGCAACTCGGGATGCGTTGGCGGCATGCCTTGGCTTCCGAAATCTTCGGGCGTTCGCACCAGACCCTGCCCGAAGCTGATCTGCCACAACCGATTCACAGCGACACGTGACGTCAGCGGGTGCTCGCGATCGCACAACCATTGAGCCAACGTCAAGCGGTTGGGGCTGGCAGAATCGGCTTCCGGCAGCGGCGGCAAGAAGTCAGGCGTTCCCGGTTGGACCTCTTGTTGTGGGCTGTCGTAAACACCGCGTGCCAGCAAGTGAGTGGGGCGTGGTTCGGGCGTCTCCCGCATCACCATGATTTCATCGATCGAGTCTTCCAGCTTGCACTTGGCCAGTCGCACATCTCGCAATGACTGGCGAGCCGCAGCCACCTCAGCGTCCCAACGCAGCAGAGCGTGTTCGAGCAGTTGTTCGCGTTCCCAATCCGCTTCGGGATCAAACTCGTAGTCATCGTGAGCGAGCTGCTGAATTTCGAAGTCGGTCAAACGAACATCAAAGACACGAAATTGGTCGACAGCTCCGTGTTTGAAACCACGGTCTCGCATTCGTTCGCCAAGGGTGATGTTGTCGCCGCCCCCGCCTTGGATTTGCTTGGTCAATGCATCTCGAACCACGGTGGTTTCCACCGCTTTGCCGTTGATGTGAATGGTGAGTCCGGAGGCGGAACTGGAACCCTCCGTCGAAGCGGTGACGTGCACCCATTCACCGACGGGAATGGCTTCGGTGGTCATCACACTGATCGCGTTGCCCGGCCAAAAATGAATCTGCGACCATTGAAGTTTGCCATCCAGAATCAGCAACTCATAGCCGCGACTGGCAGCGTCGGTCCAGGCTCGTGAGCGATGCCAAACGACGGCTCGTTCTTTGACATCCGGCGTCTTCATCCACAAGGCGACCGAGAATGGTTGCGACCGATCAAAGTTGCCCACCTCCGTCGCAACGGCGTCATCACCGGTCAATTGCCAGGCTTTGCCGACCTTCCCATCCACCGATTGATTGGGTGCCTTGGGATCGTCTTCGAAATCCAACGACGCGATCGGCTGAGCCAGCTGTTGCTCGGGCAAAGAATCATTCGGGATGGATTTCGAATCATTCCATTGCTGCGACCAATGTTCGCGTCGCTGCTGAATCGTCTCACGAAGCTTCTTCTCCGCCACGGCAACGTCGCTTTGCAACTGTTTCAATCGGCGTTCTTCGTCTTCGGTTGGCAAGGGCAACGTCGGCGTTGGAACCGATGGCGTGAAGTACGAATACAGACCGGCTTCATCGATGTTGTCAAAGAACGCGTTCAGTTGAAAATAGTTTTCTTGACTGATCGGATCGTATTTATGGTTGTGACATCGACAGCACTCATACGTCAGTCCCATCATCGCCGTGGCAACCGTCTGGGCTCGGTCGGCAACGTATTCAATTCGAAATTCTTCCGGCACACTGCCGCCTTCGACCTTTTGTGGGTGCAGCCGGTTGAAGGTGGTGGCCAAGGTCTGAGCTTGAGTCGCGTCCGGCAACAGGTCACCTGCCAATTGCTGGGTGACAAATTCGTCGTAGGGCATGTTCTCGTTGAAGGCCTGGATCACCCAATCTCGCCACGGCCAAACGAATCGATCGCGATCGACTTGATAGCCGTAGGTGTCGCTGTAGCGTGCCACATCCAGCCAGTCGGTTGCCATGCGTTCGCCGTACTCCGGTCGCGCGAGCAATCGATCGATGACGCGTTTTTTGGCCATCGGAGTTTCATCCGCCAAGAACGCATCGAGTTCAGAAAGACTTGGCGGCAAACCAATCAAATCAAACGTGACCCGCCGCAGCCAAGTTTCGCGATCCGCCTCGCCCTCGGGGTTCAAACCAGCCTGGGTCAGCGAGCGATTGATGAACCGATCGATCTCGTTGGTAGCCAAAGACTCTTCCGTCGCCGTCGATGCAACCTCCGGTACGTCCACGTCAGCAGGCGAGATGAAAGACCAATGGCTTTGGTAACGAGCTCCTTGTTCGATCCAGCGACGGATCGTCTCTGTTTGCTCAGGCGTGACTTTGCGTTCGGAATCCGGAGGCGGCATCAACATGTCCGGGTCATCGGAAACCATCCGCAACCACACTTCACTTTCTTCCGCATCGCCTTCGACGATCGCCCAGTCCTTGGCACCTTCTTCGGTGTCCAAGTGCAGACCGGCTTCGCGGTTTGCATCGTCCGGTCCGTGACAATGAAAACAGTTCTCCGACAGGATCGGACGAATGTCACGATTGAATTGAATCGTGTCTTCCGCTTTATCGACATCGTCTGCCGAAGCGGACTGGAGCCACAAGACCGTTCCGATCAACGGAACAACCAAGGTCCAACCAACAAGCTTTGAAAGCACAACGTCGCTATCGCGTGAGCGGGTGGAGATTGAAATCAATGGATCACGCATCGCAGGCGATGATTGAGTGGTGGGAAGTCAAGAGAGAGGCATCTCGGAAAGCAACCGAAACGACGGACCACGTGGGTTCGTCAAAGCCACACCACATCTTAGACGGTCCGCAACCTCCCGTCACATATATAGACTACGCGGTCGGCTCGCTCGGCCACGCGTTCATCATGCGTCACCACCACCAGGGTGGCACCTTCTTCCTTGCGAAGTTCATCCAGCAGATCCATCACCGCGTTTCCGCGTTCACTGTCGAGCGCCCCGGTGGGTTCATCCGCCAGGATCAACGGCGGGTTGCCCGCGATCGCTCTTGCGATGGCCACTCGCTGCCGCTGGCCGATCGAGAGCTTGTCAGCGCGGTGGTTCACTCGGTCGCCCAACCCCACTCGCTCGAGCAACCGGATCGCTTCCGCCTTTCGCTGCGACACATGGGGATGCGTGTCAAACATCGTCAGCTGAACATTTTCCTGCGCCGTCAGATTCGGCAGCAAGCGGTACGACTGGAAGATGAAGCCAATCTTGTGGGCTCGAAACTGATCCAAACTGGGATACTCCGCCAAGCGTTTCCCTTCAAACCAGACTTCTCCTTGGGTCGGCTCATCCAACGCCCCCAACATGTTCAGCAACGTCGACTTGCCACCGCCGCTCGGTCCAACAATCGCAATGAATTCGGCGGACAGAATCGACAAGTTGACATCTACCAGTGCATCCACGTCACCGTCGGCGAAATGCTTGCTCACGCCTCTCAGTTCGAGCAGAGCAGTTGTGTCAGACGATGGTGTGCCACTTGGATCCGTCAACAGTTTTGTCCCGCTGCGTTGGAGGTGAAGATTTGGCAGGGTCCAATGGGTGGAGCCTGAACCCTGGTTGAGAATCGTATCACGCAAATCCGACGAATGAACTCCCAAGCGACGCCATGGTTTGCGTGGCGACTGTTTGGCTGTGTTAAATTGGTCCTCCACACCGCCCCTTTTTCGCCTGATCGCTCGGGCAACCTTCCTCCCTCCCACTTTGAAGACCACACCATGAAACGATGGCTGACGTTCGGCTGGATCGCCGCCCTTTCCCTCACCGCTTGCTTGCAACCTGCCATGAGCTCCGCTGACGAATACTACGAAGTCCGCACCATCGTGGTGGGAGAGAAAGGGGACGCCGCAGCAATCGATCAGTACTTGGAAAAAGCCCTGATTCCCGCCTTGGAACGCCAAGAGATTGGCCCGGTGGGCGTCTTTGCCCCCAACACCAAACCTGACGCTCAAAACGCGACCATTTTCGTCATCATTCCCTACGCCGAACTCGGCCAAATGGAATCCTCCCGCGCGGCGTTGGCGCAGGACTCGGAATACCAAACAGCGGCCGCGGACTACTTGGGTCGCGATACCAAGACGGCGCCCTACTCACGAATCAGCAGCGAATTGTTGACCGCCATGGATTGCTGGCCCAAGACCGTTGTTCCCGCGGGAACGCTGGAAAACGACGAACGGGTCTACGAACTCCGCCTGTATGAGAGCGCCAACGAGCGACTCGGCGATCTCAAGGTCGAGATGTTTAACCAGGGGGAAGTCCCCATTTTCCTCGACTGCGACATCCAACCCATTTTCATCGGACAAGCCTTGGTGGGGCCACAAACCCCAAGCCTGACCTACCTGACGGTGTACAAAAATGACGCGGCTCGTGAAAAAGCCTGGGACGACTTCCGAGCCCACCCGGACTGGAAAGTGCTGAGCAAGAACCCCCGTTTCGGTGGCACGGTCAGCCGGATCGATAAATTCGTACTCTCGGCGAAACCTTACTCGCAAATGTGACCCCAGCGAGGCTGTCCCAGTTGGCGGCCTGCCGGTACGATTCGCAGCATGACTCCCATGATGCGACAGTACCACGAGGCGAAAGAGGCGTGCGGCGACGCATTGCTCTTCTTTCGCATGGGCGATTTCTACGAGCTGTTTTTGGACGACGCCAAGGTCGCTGCGGGGATCTTGGGGCTGACCCTGACCAGCCGTGACAAAGACAGCAAGAACCCAACGGCGATGGCGGGATTCCCCCATCACCAGTTGGATCAATACCTGCAAAAGCTGATCCGAGCGGGCTTTCGAGCCGCCGTCTGCGAGCAGGTCGAGGACCCCAAATCGGCCAAAGGCTTGGTTCGCCGCGAAGTCACGCGGGTGGTTAGCGCCGGCACGCTGACCGACGAAGGCCTGCTCGACCCCAAAGAGCCCAACTACTTGGCGGCCGTCTTTGCCCCCAGCCAGAAGGCTCGCGAAAAAGCTCAGAAGCAAGCGGCCAAGAACAATGACCCGACCGGCGGCGACGTCGTTGGGATCGCTTGGGCAGAACTTTCCAGCGGACGATTTGAAGCGGGCGTTTTCCCCCGGGCCCGCTTGGACGATGAACTCGCCCGAATCGGCCCCGCCGAAGTCATCCACTGCGAAGACGATGCCTCCGTTCATCCCGACCCGACCGCGACGTGGTCCTGGACCGCTCGGCCCTCCTGGAGCTACGCCGCCGCCGACGCTGAAAAGTCGCTCTGCAAACAGCTTTCCGTTGCCAACCTGGAAGGCCTCGGATTTGAAGAGGACGGCGAGGTCGCGATTCGCGCTGCCGGCGCGGTGCTGTGTTACCTGAAGGAAACCCAGCGTGGTTCACTGGATCACTTTCGATCCCTGACGTGTCACAACCGCAGCCCGGTTTTGCAAATCGACGCGGCGACCCGGCGCAGCCTCGAAATCACTCGCACCATGCGGACCGGGTCACGCGAAGGAGCGCTGCTCGGCGTCATCGATCGCACGGTCACACCGATGGGATCGCGTTTGCTAGCCGAGCACCTCGCGGCCCCGCTGATCGACGTCGATGCGATCGCGTATCGAGCGGACGCGGTCGACGAATTCGTTCGCAATCACAATTCACGCAGCGACGTCCGAACGATTCTTGGCGACACCTACGACCTGACTCGCTTGCTCGCCCGCGTCGCCACCGGACGCACGGGCCCGCGTGATCTGCGACAAGTCGCGGTCACACTCAGTGGGCTGCCGGCACTGAAAGCTCGTCTAACCGAGCGCGACAGCGCCTGCCTGACCCGCTTGGAATCGGAACTGCATCTCTGCCCCGAACTACGTGAACAACTCGAAGCTGCGCTCAACGATGACTGCCCGTTGTCGGCGGCCGATGGCAACTTCATTCGCGAGGGCTTTGACTCCGAACTCGACACACTTCGTGAATTGGCTCGCGGCGGCAAGCGGTGGATCGCCGAATACCAACAGCGGCAGATGGACGAAACCGGCATCTCGAATTTGAAGGTCGGTTACAACCGCGTGTTTGGCTACTTCCTCGAAGTCAGCAACGCTCAAAAAGACAAAATCCCCGCGGACTTCATTCGCAAACAAACGCTGAAGAATTGTGAACGGTACATCACGCCGGAACTGAAGGAATACGAAGAGAAGGTTCTGGCAGCAGACGACAAAGCGTCCAGTCGCGAACAAATGCTGTTCACAATGCTTCGCGAAAACACGCACAAGCACTTGGGGATCTTGCAAGAAGTCGCCAGCGCGATCGCGATGATCGATGTGGTCGCGTCACTCGCCGAAGTCGCCGCCCAGCATCACTGGGTGCGCCCGAAATTGACCGACGACAGCGTGCTTCGGATCGAAGGCGGTCGGCACCCGGTGCTCGACGTCACCATGGCGCAAGGCGAATTCGTTCCCAACGATTGCCATCAGAGCCCCGAAACAGGCATGATCCTGTTGATCACCGGTCCCAACATGGCCGGCAAGAGCACGTACATCCGCCAAGTCGCGTTGATCACGTTGCTGGCACAAACGGGCAGCTTCGTGCCCGCGACTTCCGCTGAAATTGGCATCGCCGATCGCATCTTTGCACGCGTTGGCGCCAGCGATGAACTCAGTCGCGGTCAAAGCACGTTCATGGTGGAGATGGTCGAGACGGCTCGCATCCTGAACACCGCCACGTCACGCAGTTTGGTCATCCTGGATGAAATCGGTCGCGGAACCAGCACCTACGACGGTCTGTCTTTGGCTTGGGCGATCACCGAACACCTGCACGAACAGATCGGCGCCCGAACACTGTTTGCGACCCACTATCACGAACTGGCAGCGCTGCAGGAAACACTTCCACGCGTCGCCAACCTCAGCGTCGCGGTGAAAGAATGGCAGGACGAAGTGGTGTTCTTGCACCGCATCGTGCCGGGAAGTGCGGACAAGAGCTACGGCATCCAAGTCGCTCGGCTGGCTGGGATTCCCGTCGAAGTCAACGAGCGTGCCAAGGATGTGCTGGCCCAACTCGAAGCCGATCACCGCGACAGCTTGGACCGCCCTACCATTGCTCCGCCGAGCGGTGGCAAAGGATCCGGCGACACGTATCAGCTGACCTTGTTTGGCTACGCCGATCACCCGTTGATCCAAGAAATCGAAGCGGTCGACATCGACTCGCTGTCACCGATTCAAGCCTGGCAGTTTTTGCAGGACGCAAAAGCGAAACTCACCGCGGGTCCGAAAGCGGTGAAGGGGTAAGACCCGTTCCGCTAAGCAGACAGGCAGGAATGATTGGGTTCCGCAAGTTTCATCCCGAGCGACGAGAGTCGGCAACGAGTTCGGAACGACCTGCCGCCGCTCCGCGGCTTTGGATTGGGGGCGGGCATCCGAGACGTCGGGTTGAACCCCGACGCTATCAAATGTCACCGCTCCGCGGTTGGTTGACCAACATCTCAAACGAACAGTCGCGGAGCGACGGCGTTTGGCCAGCCTTGGGTTTCAACCCAAGGTCCGGCCGTGACCAAAGCGAGCCCCAACGTTTCGATGGAGAACCTCAATTCTTCGTGTTTGCTTCTTTCCACCACAGGATGTGCGGGTCATCGGATTCGCCATCGCGGAAGAAGTTGCCGATCGCGAATTCGTCGACGCCATCGGAGTCCATGTCGGCGACCTCGAGTGTGAGGTGCCGTTGAAGATCCGTCTCAAGGATCTCGCCCTCAAACACACCCGCCTCGGTCTGTCGCAACAACAGCAGCGATGGGGAACCACTGCCTTGCCACGCGACGATGGTTGGTGTGGCAAGCAATGCTCCCGCGACCACATCGAGATCACCGTCGCCGTCAAAGTCGCCTGCTTGGGCTCGCAACACACCGGGCATGCTCGCCAGCCGATGATGCTGGAACTCAGCCCGAGGTGCTTGCCCTGGTTTTGCTGGTGGCGATTCCTTCCATTGGCGTTGATCCTCGAAAGGATTTTCCAGCCACTGAATTTGATGATGACGTTTGGCTCCTCGATCGAACGAATCGCCGTTGCTGTACAACACATCCACATCACCGTCCTGATCCAGGTCGACCAGTTCAATGCCGGTCGATCCATAAGACGGATCGGGAGCCGCATGCATCACGACGTTTCGAAAGTGCCCGGTTCCATCGTTGAAAAACGCTTCGATCACTTCGTGCTCTTGGCTGATCAACGCCACAAAGTCCAGGTGCCCATCGCCGTTCAAGTCGATCGTGGGAACGTTGACCGGCCCGGATCGCTCATCAATGGTTTCCAGCGTGAAAGCTTCCGCACCAAGCTCGATATCGACTTCGCCGTCCCGCCGCAACAAATACAGCCCGCCTGTTTTTCTCCACCCAAACACCGCCACGATGAAGTCGAGGTCCCCGTCGGAATCAAAATCACCCGGCTGAACTTCGGCGACTCGCCCCAGTCCTTCCGCCAACACGATCTTCTTCATCGTCCCGACTTCATTGGCTTCCCCCGGTGCTTCTTGCCGCAGCGCGATGACCTGACCGAGGTCGCTGTCGGCCGCATTGAACTCCCCCACATCAGCCACGATCAAATCCAACACCCCATCGCCATCGAGGTCACACGGTTCCACATGAACCGGTTGGAACAGGGTCGCCAATCGCTTGGGCGGACGCTGTGACTGACTGGGCCAACTTGCAAACAAAGCCCCCGTGTTGACGTCGCACGCGACCAGGGCTGGTGAATCCCCCAATCCAGATGAGATCCATTGCAAATGACTGATCCCTGGCGGACGTGACGTTTGCAAATCCACCGGTCGCTGATCCCAACTGACGGTGCTCGGCCCGAACTCTTGCTTGGCAAACGGTAGATTCTTCGACTCCGGTGCCTGGATCTGAAAGAACTTCAACGCCTCGGTCCGATCCGGAACCACCAAATCACTCCGCCCCGAGTCCTTGTAGGTCATGTACATCTGGTCGACCAATTGCGGCCATTCATGCTTCGGGGCTCCCGCGGGTGAAGGCATGACGTGACACGCCGTGCAAAACACTTCGACCTGGGGCCGCACCCGTTCGACCAACCGGTCCCCGACCTGTCGCGTATCAGACGTTGCTGCTGAATTTGCTGCGTCCACCTCAGTCTCAACGGGAGCGTTGGTCTGGTCGGTTACCGGTCTGCCCGTGAGCTTCCCCGTCTCGGGCGGCGCATCGGATCGAGGCTGGCAGCCGAGCTCCAGCGAAAGCACTCCGAGGGCGATCCCAATGCCAAACAAACGAACGAGTGTCGGAGGCGTGCCGCGAAACAAAAAAACGATCCTCAAACGAGTAGAAAACGACCCTGCCGAGAGTTCCCCAGCGTGCTCCTTGGCAGAACCGGGATATGGATCCCGAGACAACGAAATCCTGCTGGCAGTGTAGCCCCGCCGCTGATCGCAAAGCAATTGCTGAGATACAATGACGTTCATGAACGCACCTTGTTTTCCATTGATGAATCCCCTCCGTCGCCACACCACCGGTGTTTACCGATCCATTGCGGTTGGTTTCTTGCTGAGTGTCTGCGTGGGTTGTCCCAACTCCACCCCGCCCCAGGACTCTGGCCAGGAAGCCACAGTCAAACGCCCGCTGGGCCGCATGCGAGTGTTGGGACGCACCGGTAAATGGGACGAGGCTTGGAACTTGCGTGACGCGGTGTTGGAAAAACACAGCGAGGATCCCGACGCGATCACGTTTGTCGCTCGAGTGGCACACCAAACCGGACGAGCCAACCTAGCCGCCGACTACCTGGCGCAAGCCAGCCGAGTCGAGAACTACGCTTCGCCTCAACGCGTCGACGAGACGCTGATCGCGATGATCTCAGCCGGTCGAACTCACGATGCGATGGCGTTTCTGGAACGAGTCGTGACAGCTCATCCGGATCGCCATGACACTCGACGGATGCTGTTCGACCTCCAGATGGGCACGGAAGAACGCGACGCAGGCCTGCTCAACGGACAACGCTTGATCCGTGATCGTCAGTTCGACCTGGAACTGCTGATGACGATGACCGACACCGAGATCCGGTCGATGGATGCGAAGCCGCTGGACGAAATGGTGGAGCGCAATCCGGACGACCTTCGCCCCTTGATTGGTGCGGCTCGCTCAGCGCTGGACCAAAATCTATTCGATGAAGCCCGTGAGAGCTTGGACAAGATCGTCCAGCGTCACCCCGATTTCGCGACCGCCGTGGCCATGCGTTCGCTTTTGCTGGCCGAACAAGCGGACTGGAATGAACTGGAATCATCACTGGCATCAATGCCAGCGGAAGTGACCCAGCGGCGACGTTTTTGGACTGCAATGGGCATGTGGGCCGAAGCCACCGGCAATCAGGAAGCGGCAGCCAAAGCCCACTGGAAAGCGACCCAAACCGATCCGGATATTTCGCGATCCTGGTTGGACCTGCAACGGGTTTTGCAATCCGATCCGTCATTGGGAATCGAACCAAGCGTTTTGGAAGCAATCGGCAGCCGAGCCAAACAACTCAATCGATTCAATCAACTTCGCCGACGCTTTCATCGATCCGGCCGCATTTCTCGCTCGGTGATCTCTGAAATGGTGGGCGCTGTCCGAGAACTGGGCCGCCCCTGGGAAGCCGAAGCGTGGATCTCCATCGGCATGCAACTCCCCGAAGATGATTCGGTCGACCTGAAACAATTGCGGCAGGACTTGATCGCTCAGCTTCGTCGCGACACACCTTGGCAAGAGGTGCAAAACCACCCGGAGCTGAAACTGGATCTTTCCGATTTCACATTCCAACCCTCCCTCGAACGATTCCTTCAACACCAAACCGCGGACCAGGATGCAGGCATCGATCCGCTGCTGCGTCCCAATCCGGCGGCCGAAACCGACCAGGATCCCCGCGATCCAACCCTGCCGATTGAACTGGTCAACGAAGCCCAGCGACGAGGCGTTTCTTTCTTGGCAGCGACGGGCTCCAACCTGGATCAGCCAGGAATCAGCCTGCATCAAACACTCGGTTGTGGCGGGGCAACGCTGGACTTTGACCGAGACGGCTGGAGTGATTTAGCACTGGTGACAGCCGGGGGCACGCCGCCGCACAAGGACTCACCGCCGAACGTGCTGCTTCGCAACGAGAATGGGATCTTCGCAACGGCACCGGAATCAGCCGGCGTCCACGACCGCGGGTTTGCACAGGGAATCGCGGTCGGCGATCTCAACGCAGACGGCTGGCCTGATTTGCTGTGCACGAACTACGGTCCCAATGTGTTACTGATCAATCAAGGCGACGGTACCTACGTTGATCAAACGGCAAACTGGATCGCCCAACCCGAAGAAACTCGGTGGTCAACGGGAGCCGCGTTCGCTGATCTCGATTCCGATGGATTGACCGACATGGTCGTCCTGAATTACTGCCAAGGATTGGAACCCGTCACGTTTGTCTGTGGTGACGCAACGGACGAACCCGCCCGGTCCTGTTCCCCGATGCGATTCAGTGGTGACCACGACCAGTTCTTCCGGACTCAGCCACGAGGGGGCATTCAAGACGTCACGCAGGACTGGAACGTCCTCGCCACCGATGCCGGCCGGGGACTTGGCGTCGCGATCGGTCGCTTCGAAGATCGCCCGGGCAACCAAGTCTTCATTGCCAACGACATGACCAGCAACTTCTACTGGTCCCGCTCTCCAGGCGATTCCAACCGCCACTGGTCCGAATCCGCCTTGCCCCGTGGACTGGCTGTGGACGGTCGCTCCGTCGCTCAAGGTTCGATGGGCATCGCGGTCGACGACTTCAATCACGACGGAAAGGTTGACTTCTACGTCACCAACTTCGACCAGGAATACAACACGCTTCACCTGCAAACCGGCCCTGGCAGTTGGCGTGACTCCACCATGGCAGTGAACCTGGGGACGGACACACTGCCATTGGTCGGCTTCGGAACCAGCTCCACCGACCTGGACGGAGACGGGCAGAACGAGCTGATCGTTGCCAACGGGCACGTGGACATCTTCCAACGAGATGACTTGTCGGAGGAACCCTCTCAGCCCTCCGCTCGCCGCAGCCTCTACGCGCAACCGGTGCAGATCTTTCGACATGATTCCGAGGGCCGATTTGAAACGGCACCTGTGTCGGGCGAGTACCTCACCCAACCACACGTTGGACGCGGTTTGTGGACGATCGACGTCAATCGCGATCTGCGACCTGATCTGATGGTGACCCATCAAACCGAACCCACTGCGTTGCTCGTCAATCACACTGCATCTCGGTCTCCCAAACTGAAGATCCGAGTGACCGGCACGGAGTCGTCACGCGATGCGATCGGCACCCGGATCACCGTGACCGCTGGCGACTGGCAACGGACGCACTGGGTCATCGCCGGCGGCAGTTACTTCAGCAATGACGAAGCTGCCTGGACGCTGAGTTGCCCGGATTCTGCCGACGACGTCACGGTTGAAATCAGATGGCCGAACGATCAGCAACAAACCTTCCGGACAATCGCGACCGACTCGGAATGGCTGCTGGTCCAGGGCCAACCCAACGCGATCCAGCTTCCCTGATCCTCTGAGAAGAGGTTGTGCCGTTTTATTTCACCCTCCCTTTGGGAGGGTCGGCCCGCTTCGGGTCGGTGAGGGTTACGCGCTGGTTCCGATGCTCGACCCTCCCCTCGCTTCGCTCGACCCTCCCAGGGGGAGGGTGATGATAAACGCTTGGCAACACAGCAGTTAAATACTGCACGACCTCAGACGCGGGAGGGGTCGGAAAACGAGGTGTCCGGGGGAGGGCAACGCGGGCCTGCGAAAAGTACGGTGTTGTGGAGCGTATTCGTTTCCGCAAGTTTTCATCCTACCGGGATGACAGAAAGACAGCAAGCCGGAAGAAAAGTTGCATCCGCTATCAGAGCGCCAATCGCAAACATTTAGCAGTCCAGGAAAAACGTCCCGAAACGACAGACCACCAAGTCCGTCGATCGCCCCCCATCACAACCCGAACGCGTCAGCGAGGGACCCCACGGAATCCCCACGACGGCCCCGTCCGGGGCGGCGTTCTGTTGGCCGCCATCGGTCTCGGGGCTTCCCCCCCGAGCTAACGACGGCGGCCCCATCCGGGGCGATGCTGGGCAACCTCGCCCGCGACTTCGAAACAGCACAAAAAAACCCTGGTGAACTCACCAGGGCTGCTTGGACTTCGAGATCATCAACGACACGCAAGTCGCTGAGAATGAACTCGGTTCACTCTTCGGTGACGCGAACGGTCTTCATCTTGTCGCCCTGCTCAATGGCATCGACGATATCCTGGCCTTCGATGACCTTGCCGAACACGCTGTGCCGGTTGTCGAGGTGAGGCTGGGCTTCATGCGTGATGAAGAACTGTGACCCGTTGGTGTTTGGTCCCGCGTTGGCCATCGACAAAACGCCGGGTCCATCGTGCTTGAGTTCGGGATGAAATTCATCTTCGAACTGGTAACCAGGGCCACCGCGACCGCTGCCTTCGGGGCAACCGCCTTGAACCATGAAGTTGGGGATCACGCGATGGAAAACCAGCCCGTCGTAATACTTCTTCTCGCAAAGCGTTTCAAAGTTTTCAACGGTCTTGGGAGTTTTGTCGTCAAACAATTCGATGCGAATCGTTCCGCGATCGGTATCAAATGTGGCAACTTTCATCGGTCACTTTCGTCAAGGTAGTAAAAACGGTTCGTTGGTTGATTTTGATTTGGACCCCAGTTCCATTCCGGCAACTCGAAATCACAAATCGAGCGAAGATTCCAGTTCACGAAGCTCCCGCTCGGTTTCGTCTTCAAATGTCGTGTCGTCCGTCACCCCGTCATCCAGATTGGGAATGCTGGGCACACTGGCAGACTGATTCGATGGGTCAAGTTCTTTTCGAGTCCCGTCGGGCAGGATCAGGACGGCTTTTTCCACCCCGCCATCGGATCCCACTTTGACAGCGGCCTTGGCATTGCCCGTGGTGCCTTCCAAGTCAAACACGATGAAATCGGGATTCTGTTCGGCTTCGTTGACGGTTTCGCTGAAGTTCATGGACATCGATTCGATCGAACCGATTTCCTCGGTGACCTCGGGCATGCGATTCAGATCTTCTTTGACGGGTTCGAAAACCACTGCCAAACCGCCAACCTTTGACATCGCGTACCAGCTGACTCCACAGCAAACCGCCATCGACAGAAAACCAAGTCCCAGCACAATCGCCAGGATCATGGGCCACTTTTTCTTGGCCGGCGGTGGAACGCCCGGACCGCCCACGACTTCGGGAGTCAGCGGATTTTGATAGGCCCGATTCGGGTCAAATGGGTCGTTTGGTGTACTGGACATGATTCCCTTTTCGCCCACGCGATGGTGAAGATTCTTCCCTGACAAGCCTCTGGCGAACGCTGTGCCCGCGGTGACCGAGAGACCTCCTCCGCAGTCTTACCGAATTCGGCACAATCATCCCCGTCGTGACAGAGCGAACATTAAACCCAAATGCCGGCGGATTTGGTACCGCCCCGGAAACTTGGATTTCTGAGCATTGGTAAAACGATTCAATTCGGGTATTTTAGGCAACTGTTGGCTGCATCTGCACAAACCACGACGTTTGTTCTCAATTGCTGCGGTTGGGTAGAACCGTTTGTCTGACAGTTTCATTCTTTGCTCTGGCGAGATTGCCAAGAGCGCCCAAAAAGTCTTTAGGAGACTCGCATCCATGACCAAGTGCAAGTTGGAATACATCTGGCTCGACGGCTATCAACCGACCCAGAGCATGCGCAGCAAAACCAAGGTTGTTAGCGACTTCAGCGGCAACGTTGAAGACGCACCTGTTTGGTGCTTCGATGGTTCATCCACCGAACAAGCTCCTGGCGGTGCCAGCGATTGCTTGCTGAAACCCGTTTACTGCGTTCCCGATCCTGATCGTTTGGGCACCGGATTCTTGGTGATGTGCGAAGTGATGAACGCTGATGGCACTCCTCACCGTAGCAACGGTCGCGCAACCATCCGCGACGACGACAATGACTTCTGGTTCGGCTTCGAACAGGAGTACACGATCTTCGATCCGGAAACCAAAAAGCCAATCGGTTTCCCATCGGAAGGTTTCCCAGCCCCTCAAGGCCCTTACTACTGCTCGGTCGGTGCTGGCAAAGCAGTCGGTCGCGAAATTGTGGAAGAGCACCTGGAACTGTGCTTGGAAGCCGGCCTGAACGTCGAAGGCATCAACGCCGAAGTCATGATGGGTCAGTGGGAATTCCAAATCTTCGCCAAGGGCGCCGCCCAAGCGGGCGACGAGATCTGGCTCGCCCGCTACTTGCTGGATCGCACCGGTGAAAAATACGGCATGGAAATCAACTACCACTGCAAACCAGTCAAGGGCGACTGGAACGGCAGCGGGATGCACGCCAACTTCAGCAACACGACCCTCCGGACGTGTGGCAGCAAAGAAGTTTACGATGCGATCTGCCAAGCCTTCGAGCCTCGGATCACCGAGCACATCGATGTCTACGGTGCTGACAATGATCAACGTTTGACCGGTTTGCACGAAACGCAATCGATCGACAAGTTCAGCTACGGCATCTCGGACCGCGGTGCATCGATCCGCATTCCAATCGCCACCGTTGAAAATGGCTGGAAGGGCTGGTTAGAAGATCGTCGCCCCGCCTCCAACGCGGACCCATACATGGTTGCCAGTGCAATCATCGCAACGGTCAAGACCGCCAACGTGCCTGCCGGCGTCTGATCGACGTTCCCGGCCCAGGCTGCTGAGCCGATTCAATTGTGAGCGACTTCAGTCGTAACACTTGAATCCACTCGAACTCTCGATGCCGAGTCACCCAGGTGACTTGGCATTTTTTATGCGCCGACAGCGGGCGTCATGCCACTCAGCTTTCGCTCAAAGCAACACTTCTCATGCTGCAAACGGTTACAATACAAAACGCCGCGTCCACGTTGTTGACGCTTGTCCTTTTTACGTTTTTCACTGGAGCCCTTATGAACTTCTTGAACCTTCGGCGAGCCCTCGCTGTCCTTTGCTGCCTCACGCTGGGCACCGCAGTTGGCTGCCCATCGCAACCCACCACCGCGTTGGAAGACGCTGACCAGTCGGCGATCGAAGCCTACCAGGCTGAACAAGAGAAAGACCTCGCGGCAATGGACGGCTCCCTCACAACCAAGCCATAGCCAACGGCTTGGGGTTTCATCCCGGTAGGGATGGCAGAGGGTAGCCGGTGGTGGGAACGCAGTGAACACCACCGGATTCAAGTCCCCGACAATCCCCGACCCAGAAAGGGTCGAAGATTCGGCGTCCCGTTCCGGGTCGGTGCGAGCCTTTCATCTCCGGGGGTTCGCTGAATGCCGAAGTTGCTTTCGAATGATTCCTAAAAAAAGCCGGCTTCACTCAAAAGAGCGAAGCCGGCTTTCATTGTTCTTCAGCACCTTGGTTCGAAGGTTGCTTCGTGAGGGTCAAAACTCTTGGTCAATGATCTCACGACCACCCTTGGTTCCCATGGCTCCCCAGACGCCGTAGGGACTCTTTGAGCCTGGCTTTGCGGTTGCCATCGTGGCGCTTTGCCAAACCATTTCGTGATTTTGGTTCCCGGCGTCGATCGAATCCGTGATGAACTTGATCGCTCCGTCACCCATCAAGATATGGGCGCCACCTTGGTGACGACTGGATGGCGGGAACATTCCCGTTTGCCCAGCGTTGTTGCCACCACAGATGGCAGCGTTGGGAGGGGCGATGGTGTGAACACCGCTGTAGTTGGGCCGAAAATCGGCCCATTTGTAACCGCGACCACCATTCACACCTTGGATGGAAGTCCCACCCAACCAGAACTGAGGCCGCGCCGGATCGATTTGACCGTTCTCCACGCAGTAATTGGGGTTCAACCGAACTTCATTGGGCGGGTTCCCATTGATCGACTGGATCCCACGGGTATCCCGATCGCCAATGTCCGTGATCAGCTCAGCCATCGCCACCGTGTTGGACAATCCATCCAAGATATCTCGGAACTTCGCGTTGGTGTGCGGAACGAACATGCCTCGGTCAGCAGCACGCGATCGCTGCGCCCAGCCGCTGTTGTTCACCTTTTCGCCACTGGTCCCGTCGTGTGACTTGGTCCCACGAACCGACCACTCCATCGAATCCCCCAGGCAGGCGCCGTAGTTTGTGCGTCCTTGGCCCGGCAAACCTTGGCCAGGATCGCTCGGACAACGAAGCGTTGGCATATTCGTCATCCAGGGGCGATATTGGATGAACTCAACCGCGGGCCCCATCGCAGGCCAAGGCACAGTAAGCGGTGTGTTCAAGTCCAACGCGTTGACCAGGCTGGGGTTGCTGATTTCTTCCCACAGCCCCTGCTGCTCGACGAAAGGTGTCAGCCCAACCAGCATGCTCAAACGCCAAGCGTTGGCATCGCCATAATTCGTCCACCAATTGGTCGTCACACCGGTGTTTCCAAACGGGGCGGCACCTCCATCTGTCCCACCCGTCCCGACCCCATGGATCGGCAGTTGGTTGTAAGCCGAGTGATAGTTGTGAATTGCCAAGCCCAGTTGCTTGAAATTATTGCTGCAGCTCATCCGACGGGCTGCCTCGCGGGCGGCTTGCACGGCTGGCAGCAGCAGCCCCACCAAAACGCCAATGATGGCAATCACCACCAAAAGCTCCACCAAAGTGAAACCCTTTGGCTGGACACGAAAACGCTTCATAACGACATCTCCCAAGAACAATACGAAAAATCACACACTCATAACGAGCAGGGTGCGTGCCTCTCCATCTTAGGGATACCGTCGGCAACGGGTACACAAACATTCTGTCACAAAACAGGATTTTCGAGAGATATTCCCTCAGAGCGTCATCCTAACGGAACACTCTGCCCCCTTAGAACCCCCTGAAGAAAAGCCACTGCACACCCAACAGAAGTACACTGAAGTCGAGTAAGACTCTGCAACCGGTTTCAGTTCAGCGAGGCGTCCACCACCAGACTCAGCACCTCAGAGGGAGCTCAAAGTGTCTTGTGTTTTCACCCCACATCGGGCTTTACCTCGATCGCCAATCGCCGGTACGATTTGGCGTGAAACCCGATGGGCTGCGATGTGAATCACTCGGAATGTGCTTCCAAGCCCACAACTGAACACAGCAAAGGATTGTGCCATGGGTGGCGCTGTGACGTTATTGTTGGTCGCGACGATGGGCATCACCTTCGGATGGACTCCGGACGGTGCCGATGGGGTGAAATACATCATCCAAGTCCCACCGGATCAACTCGATCAACTCGAGCGTGTGGGTGAAATCACCAGCACGATCTCGCCCGAAGTGCGTGGCCGAGTCAGCGAAATCGTGATCCGGGTCGGCACCGGCAACGTCCCTCGCGAGACACCTGCTCACTGGAGGCAGACCAATGCGTCGCATCCTTCCGGGGTCTCGCAGGTGGTTTCGGATGAGAATGCGCTTCGAAGTCTGCCAATCGCCTCGGATGATCGTCGACCGATTCCGATCCCGATGACATCGAACTCGACGCGACCAAGAATCATTCCTGGCAACGTCAACTCACCCAGCGTCACCCGGTTGATGAAACCTCAATCGGGAGGCATGAATCTTCCCGGTGGCTACGAACCTCCCGCCCCATCCACCGGACCCTCGACCAGCGGTTTCAACATGCCGCCCTCGCTGGCGCAAGGCGGCTTCGGATCGACGCCAGGCACAGGCGCCCCCAACACGGGTGCGGCGACCTCGTCGTCACTCAATGACACACTCCGCGCCGAAGCGGAGGCCTTCGCGGAAGCCACTCGCCGCAACCTCGGTTTGGGAACGCCCAGCACAGCGGGCAATGATCCTGCGGCGGCCTCTCGTGCTTCATCGACGACAGTCGCTCCGCCCCCGTTCACCGGAGGCAACACCGCCTATTCCGGAACCGCCAATCCCAACACGGCGAACCCTGGCACATCGAATTCTGGAACATCCAATCCAGCCACCATGGATCGCTCCGCGCGAAACGGCGGCCCTTCGACGGCCCCCAATTCCGCATCCACCGGAGCGAATGCGCCGCCTTGGCCCAACGACGATGACGACTGGTACGCGCTGGGAAACCGTCCCGCTTCGCGTCCCTCCACCGCCCCGCCGACCAACCCTGCCAATGGCTCCGTGGCATCGGATCCTGGCGCTGCGCCACGCAACGGCGCAGATCCAAGCAACCGCAACAGCCCCAACTCAGGCTTCAGCACTGGCAATTTCAACCAAATGCCCGGCGGCTTGGGCGGACAAAATTCCTTCGGCCAAACGGCCTCGGACTCCATCGCCAGCCCCTCGTCTCGACGTGCCACCACCTACGCGACCTCCTCGCAAGGCAACGCCAACACCATCCAACGCTACGAATACGATCCCAAGCTGACTCCAGCCGAAGCGGACCGTTTGCCACCCAATGGTTGGTCATTCAACACGGCTGGTGTTCCCGTTGACCGGGAAGGCTATTTGCTGAATGCCTACGGCGAACGGGTCGATCAAAATGGCCGGCCTCTTTCGAGCTCGAGCTACGCCAACGACAGCAACCGTCCCAACCCAAGCCTGGCTAGCAGTCCCACGCCCAACCGACCCCAGTCCGGTAGCATGCCGTCCGGTGGCATGCCGTCCAACGCCGCGCAGACCAACGGGACCTCGGGTTACGGCGGCAACGCAACCTACGCCAGCCAACAGGGCAGCAATCCCGGTCAAACCGACCAAGGCCAAGCCAATCCAGGAACGAACTTCCCAAACTACGCGGCCCCCAACACCGGGAACTCAAACACGGTTCCCCCCAATGCCGGCAATCCCAACACCGGATCGCTCTACGCCAACGGCCAACAACCCGCCGCCCCCATGCCCCATGCCGGGCAACCTCAGTCCCCGTACCCGTACGGCCAAAATTACACGCCACCCCAGATTCCCTACGCACCAACGAATTCCAATCCAGCCAACCCCAACATCAATCCGGCGACGGGTTATCCCTACCAATACGTCAATTTCACACCCAACGCCAACACCCCTGGAAGTGTCGCCAGCAACAGCCCTCCCTTGGGCGGCTCGCAACCGGGCACATCCAATGCAGGGCCTCCGCCCGGCAGAGGTGCAGGTTCCTTGGATGACAAAGACGCCCTCGGCGCCATCAGCCAAGACCCGCGTGCGGACCGAGAAAAAGTGGCCACCCAAACGCTCTTCAACGCGTTGCTGCTGGTCTCCTTTGTCGCCAACCTCTACCTGATGTACTGGCTGAACGTCCTGCGTCTGAAGTACCAGGAAATGGTGGCCGCTAAACGAGCCGCCGCAAGCGCCAACTCAGCCGCGGTCGCCTGAGTTCCCGCTGACGAACCGGACGCGATCGCGTTCCGGCTGACTGAATCAACAGGCCGAAACGGGAGGGGGCGGAAAGTTCTCGATCCCAAGGGCGATGCCTGGGCTGATAAAAATGTGCTTCGTCGAGTTTTAGTCCATCCGACGCGAACGCTGACAACTCGGAGAGTTGTGCGACAATGTCGCTCGATTCTCCGAATCGTGAGCGCAAATTGCGTTTCGCTTTGCCAGTGCGAAACAGTCAGCCCAGCCGATGCCCCCGGCTACGATGATGATGGCCGTTGGCCAACGAAACCGACTGCAAAAACGGCGTGCGCGAGGGGCGGCCGGTCATTGAAGAAGGTGAAAATGACAACGAAAGCGGCAGAACTTGGTTGGGGGTAGGGGAAATGTCCTTCAACGCATAAAACTATGCGTTGTTTTGACATTCCCATCTCATTCGTTCGGTTATCACGTGTCCGCGAATTCGACCGCTGCTTTTCGGGCCCCTGCCGCAAGCCCCCACTTCCCGACTCTCGAAGAACAAGTTCTAGCGTTTTGGGACCAGCACTCGATCTACGAGCAATCGCTCGCCCGCCGCGCCAACGCTCCCACATTCGTTTTTTACGAAGGCCCCCCCACGGCCAACGGGATGCCTCACCCAGGCCACTGCCTGACACGTGCGATCAAAGACGTCTTCCCTCGCTACAAAACCATGCGGGGCTATCGCTGCGAGCGCAAAGCTGGCTGGGACACGCACGGATTGCCCGTTGAAGTCGAAGTCGGCAAAGAACTCGGCATCCACAGCAAAGAAGAGATCGAAGCCTACGGTGTCGAACCCTTCATCCAAAAATGCCAATCCAGCGTCTGGCGTTACATGCAGGAATGGCAAACCCTGACCCGCCGCCTGGGGTTCTGGGTCAACCTGGAAGAAGCCTATGTGACCTATCACCAATCCTACGTGGAAAGCGTCTGGTGGTCGCTGAAAAACCTGTTCGACCGCGGGCTGCTCTACCAAGGCCACAAGATCGTGTGGTGGTGGGCTCAAGGTGGCACGGCACTTTCCGCCGGCGAAGTGGGGCAGGGCTACCGCGAGGTCGCTGACCCAAGCGTCTACGTGTTGTTCCCGTTGGCCGACCAACCGGAACGATCCTTGGTGGTCTGGACCACGACCCCCTGGACGTTGCCCAGCAACATGTACGCGGCGGTGAAGCCCGAACTGGAATACGCCGTCGTCAAAGATTCCGAGACCGGTCAAGAATTGGTTCTGGCCGCCGCACTCGTGGAGTCACTCGCCGGCAAATTGAAACGCGAATTGACGGTGATCGAAACAGTCACGGGCGAGTCGCTGGTCGGTCAACGCTACCAACCTCCGTTTGACGACTACCATTCCCGACTCGGCGACCCAGTGGGCGAATTGGTCACCGGTGAACAAGAGTCGCTGTACTGGCGCGTCGTTGCGGCTGATTTTGTGACCACGGAATCGGGCAGCGGCCTGGTTCACTTGGCACCTGCATTCGGTGAAATCGATCACGAAGTTTTGGTCACTGAAAGAACTCGATTCGTCGAAGGCCAGCGTCCCGATCTGCTGTGTGCAGTCGGCCCCGACGGCAAGTTCACCGACGAGTTCGCATCGATGAAGGGCGTCTGGGTCAAGGAAGCCGACAAGACCCTGACGCGAACGTTGCGTGAGTCCGGTCGCCTGCTGCACCTGGAACAGTACCTGCACGATTATCCGTTCTGCTGGCGAGCGGACGATGACCCGTTGATCCAGTACCCGCGAGAAAGCTGGTTCATCCGGACGACGAAGTTCCGTGACTTGATGCTGAAGAACAACAGCAAGATCGGTTGGCAACCCGAACACATTCGCGATGGACGTTTCGGCAACTTCCTGGAAAGCAACGTCGACTGGGCGTTGTCGCGAGAACGTTATTGGGGCACGCCGCTTCCGATCTGGGTTTGCCAATCCACCGGTCGCATGGAAGCCATCGAATGCTACGAAGAACTGCTGGCCAAACCTGGCGTCGATGGCACGCAGGTTTGGGACAATGCCAAAGCAGCCAACCCTGAACTGCCTGACGATCTTCGCGTTCACAAACCGTACATCGATTCGGTCACCTACGATTCGCCGTTCGAATCCGGTGCTCGGATGCAGCGGGTCAGCGAAGTCATCGACTGCTGGTACGACAGTGGTGCAATGCCATTTGCCCAGTGGGGATGGCCGCACCAAAACGACGCGCAGTTCCAAGAACAATTCCCAGCGGACTTCATCAGCGAAGCCATCGACCAAACTCGCGGTTGGTTCTACAGCCAACTGGCGATCAGCACGATGTTGTTTGGCGAAGGGGCCTCGATCCGTGAAGCCGGAACGCAGGCCAGCGAATCCACACCGTCTCGCGACAGTGAAGCGGATTACCCGCATCCGTTCCGCAACTGCATCGTGCTGGGATTGATGCTGTCGCAGTGGTACGAAGCGGCTGGCAAAGACGGCCAACCCAAGACGGTGTTGCTGTCCGAAGCCGAGGTCGAACAAGCCGAGGGCAAGTTCACCAAGAAGACTGGCAAGATGTCCAAGAGTCTTCGGAATTATCGCAGCCCCTCGGAGATCTTTGACAAGTACGGTGCCGATGCGATGCGTTGGTATTTCTTCGCCAACCAAGCACCGTGGAATTCGATCATCTACTCCGATCAAGCGATCCGCGATTCGATCCCCGAGTTCCTGCTGCGGCTTTGGAACACGTACAGCTTCTTCTCGATCTACGCTGAAATCGATGGGTTCGATCCCACTTCGGCAACCACCGCGGATGATCAGCTGACACCCGAATCATTGGCTTCGGCGCCCACCTATCGCCCGATCAGCGAACGAAGCGAGATCGATCGATGGATCCATTCCGAACTGCATCGCACGCTGGCAACGGTCATCGACCGCATGGATGCGTTTGACAACTACAACGCATGCCAAGCGATCACGAACTTGCTGGACGGCCTGAGCAACTGGTACGTCCGCCGCAGCCGCGATCGTTTCTGGGCCTCCGATGCCGATTCCCCCGACAAACACGATGCCTACTGGACGCTGTACGAAGTGATGCTGGAACTGACCAAGGTCATCGCTCCCTTCGTTCCGTTCTTGGCCGACACTCTGTGGAGAGAGCTGACCGCGCCGTTTGGCGACAAGGTCCTGCCCAGCGTTCACCTCTGCGACTTCCCTCAACCAGACGATTCACGCGTCGACCAGAAGCTTTCGGATTCCATGCGGTTGCTGCGAGAGATCGCATCGCTGGGACGCTCGGCTCGTGCCGATGCCAAACTGAAGGTCCGCCTGCCGCTGTCCAAGGTCGAAGTGATCCTGACCGACGACACGGCAATCGATTGGCTGCAAAGCCACGATGCGTTGGTGCGGGAAGAACTGAATGTCAAAGCGGTCGACTACACGACCGAAGGTGGCGAGTACGTCCAGTACACCATCGTCCCCAACTTCAAACGGCTGGGCCCAAAAGTTGGCAAGAACATCCCGCTGGTCAAAAAGATGCTGGGCGAAGCGGACGGCAACCAATTGCTGACACAGCTGCAAACGGCCGGTCACGTGGAAGTCGAACTTCCGTCCGGTCCATTGAAGTTGGACGGGGAAGACATCGAGATTCGCTTGCAAGCTCGGGAGGGCTGGGCAGCCGCCCAAGGTTCAGGCTGTGTCGTTGTGCTCAACACGGAAGTCACCCCCGAACTGCGTCGCGAAGGATTGGCCAAGGACTTGATCCGCGGGATCCAAAGCCAACGCAAAGAACTCGATTGCCAGTACACCGATCGAATTCGAGTGGCCGTGGAAACGTCGGATGCAGAACTGCAATCCGCAATCGCAACGCACCGTGAAATGATCTGCAGCGAAACCTTGGCCAAGGAGCTGATTTCGGGCACCTTGGAAAACGCTCAGCAAGTCAGCATCGAAGGCGGCGAACTGTTTGTCGCCAAGGTGAGCGACGCGTGAGCGATCCAAGCACACTGAAAGTGGCCGTCTTCCTCAGTGGAGGCGGCCGCACGCTGGCCAATTTGATTCGCCATCGAAACGAACATGGTCTGCCCATCGATTTCCGACTGGTGATCGCCAGTCGAGAGGGCTTGGGCGGAATCAAAATCGCGGAGGAGGCTGGCATCGAAACACGCGTCGTTCGGAAAGGTGACTTCGACAACGACGACGCCTACAGCGAAGCCATGTTTGGTCCCTGCCGAGAGGCCGGGGCGACGCACGTGATCATGGCGGGTTTCTTGAAACACGTTTTGATCCCCAGCGACTTTGAACAACGCGTGATCAACATTCACCCGTCCTTGCTGCCTGCGTTCGGAGGCAAAGGGATGTACGGTCGCAATGTGCATGCCGCGGCGATCAAGCGAGGCGTGAAGATCAGCGGTTGCACGGTTCACTACGTCGACAATCTGTACGACAACGGACCGATCATCCACCAGAAGGCCTGCCCGATCCTTCCCACCGACACGCCCGACGATCTCGCCTCACGCGTGTTCCAACTCGAATGCGAAACGCTGCCCGAAGCCATCCGCATGATGGCCGCCTCGCAAGAACCCACCGCATCGTGAAACGGTTGTAGCATGGGCACTCTTGCCCGTCAGAGTCGGCCAAGACCACCCCATCACAACCCGAAGCGTGAGCGAGGGACGCCCCCCAACTCCCACGACGGCCCCATCCGGGGCGACCGTTTGTTTTCCGGCATCGGTCTCTCGGGGCTTCCGCCCCGAGCTAAGCATGACGGCCCCATCCGGGGCGAACCCCAGACGCCAGCTACCATTTATTATTCGAACGTCTCAAGGGAGGGTGAAATAAAACTCCACGACCTCTTTCAAAGGCGGGGTTCTGCATGTCACTGCTGGATCGGAGCTTCAAAGCCGCACGACCTCCATCAACGCCGGGGAACTGGACACCACACCTTCCTAGTCCGGTGATTGCCCGCCACCGCCCGTGAAACGGCCCGCATGAAACCGCAACGTCCTGACTGCGGGCCAACCCCCCTTGGCAAATGCTTCTCTCTGGCAAGCTTTGCCGGTTGAGGCATTTGATCGCATCCCGCTGATCATTCTGGACGATCCGAACATCACCAGTCGATGCACCCAGTGTGGTTGTCGGTGTTGTTCGGATTGTTCACGTGTCATTGGGTTGTTCAGGTTCACACGATGATTCTCATCACTCCTCGTCGTGAAACGCTCGCGATTCTGACACTCTGGCTCGGTCTCTGGAGTGGTCTCGCAATCCCATCCAGGGCAACCGCTGACGATGGGATGCCATTCCGTGGCCAGCAAACCTTGAGCGATGAAGAATTGCTCGAAGTCGGGCAACTGTTGGGTGTTGGCAATCGATTGTACGGACGCCAACCAGAGGCCTCCGTCGCGACCCTCCAGCCACACAATTCACGGCGGCCAGATCGCTTGGTCGCTGCCGAGATCGATCCGCTGGCGGCCTTCGCCGATCCTTCCGCCGGGACCGATCCACTCGCCAGCGATGATCCGTTGGCAGGTCTTGGCAGTCACGAACCGATCAAACCACCGGCTGCCAAAACACCAGAGAAGAAGGATCCACACGAAGGCCTGTGGACCGAGGAATGTTATCCGTCGGCCGAGTCCTGCCGTGCCTGTCATCCCAAGCACTACGATGAGTGGAGCGTCAGCAGCCATGCCTACGCGACGGTCTCGCCGATGTTCCAACGCTTTGAACAAGCGATCACGGAACTGACTGAAGGCACCGTGGGGTACTTCTGCATGCGGTGTCACTCACCGGTTGCGACACAGCTGGAAATCCCTCGCACGGTCAGCATTCTGGATCAGCCGCCTGTGGCTCGCGAAGGAGTGACATGCATCACTTGTCACCGTATCAATGAGCACTACGGGCGTAGCAGCAACGGCGATCGCCGAATCGAACCAGGCAACATCCATGCCCCGGTCGGTCGTGGTGGCGACGGAATGGGTTTGGCAACGGCTCTGGCCAACGCAGAAAAGAACAAACTGAAAACACATTCGGGTCAAAAGGGCGCGGGCCAAGCGATCCACAACGGGTCCTACTTTTTCGAACCGCTCACCAAGTCAGACATTTGCGCCTCGTGCCACCAAGTCGCGGTGCATCCCGGCATTTCGCTGGAAGTCGTGCACGCTCAGTACCGCAGCAGCCCCGCGGCGAAGTGCGGCATCTCCTGCCAGGACTGCCACATGGGTGCGGTTCCCGGCAAAGCAGCAGGCTACGAAGAATGCCATATCGCCGAGATCTCAGGCAAGCCCTACGGGAACCCCAAGAAACACTCCAACCACACGTTTTGGGGCCCCGGGTACTCGATTGCTCACCCAGGGATCTTCCCGCACAACCCCAAGGCCAAAGCCTTCACACCGCGTCAATGGCTGACCTTTGACGACCGCGCCGGCTGGGGCACCGAAGAATTTGAACGCAACGTGACGAAAGGAATGCATTTCCCGAAACCTTGGGACAACGCCGACGATCGACGTGACGCTCGCAAAGTCATCGACGCCAACAACGCCAAGCTCGATCAGAAACGCGGCTTCTCAGCGATGACGCTGGAAGCCGGTGCTCAAGTCAGCGATCCGGTGTTCTACACCACGCCTCAAGTTGGCATGCCGTTGAAGCTGGGCTACCGAGTCGACAACATCAGCTCCGGCCACAACCTGCCCACCGGCTCGCTCGGTGCTCAACCCCAACTGTGGCTGAACGCGGCACTGATCAATCCCGACGGTCAACGCGTTTGGGAGACCGGGTACCTGGATGCCAACGCCGACCTGTGTGACATGCACAGCGTCGAAGTTGCCAAAGGCCGGATCCCTCGCGACAAGGACCTATTCAACTTGCAAACCAAGTTCTTGATCAACAACGTTCGTGGGACCGACCGCGAAGCCGCGTTGCCGCTGAACTTCAGCCTGGACCAACTGGTGTTCTTGCGTCCCGGGGCGCTGCCCATCAGCGTGCTCAATCACCCGCCGCTGATCCGGATGGAAGCGCATAGCATCCCACCGCTGGACCATCGAATCGCCAAGTACACCATCCCGGCGGAAGCGTTCCGGGTTCCAGGACCCTACCGATTGAGTGTCCGGATGCGGAGTCGAACCGAACCCATGTATTTCATGCGTCAGATCCACAGCACACCGGACATGATTCGCCGAATGAACGAGCGGATGATTGACATCTGCCATGACACACACACGTTCATGGTGCGTTGATCATGTTGCAATCCCGCCTCTTCATCCAATGCCTTGTCGCGTTGTGCGTCACCTGTTCGCTCACGATGCTGACGCCTGCCGGCGCACTCGCGCAGACCGGGCGACCTCGTCCGACACGCTTGCCAATTGTAGTCCCGGACTCACCCACAACTTCGCCATTTCACACCCCAGCTGAAACACTCGAGCCAAGCGGATTCCCGCAACCGAACTTCGACTTCGCCAGTCACCCCGCGGATTCGCTCCGTTCACCAACCGCGGCGGGTCCATCGGTCCTGCAAGAGGAATCCGCCGCTGATTTCGCAACCTCCGCTGGGCTGGGGAACCTCACGCACTTCGCGGATGACTTTTCTCCAACGCCCTTGCCAGAACAATCCAACTGGCACGATGGAGCACGGGAGCAGTGGGTGTATGACGCGAAAGCGGCGGTCCCGACGCAGAGCCCGTGGATTGAATGGGGACGCACGTTTTACGGTGACGGAATCACACCCCGGGGCAAGAATTGGTTCGGCAGCACCAACCTGGCGCGTCCGGAATTCTACTTGTACGGTGATTTCCGTTCGGGGATCAGCACCGGTCGCAATGCGGCCGGGCGGACAGACAACTGGGCCAGCCGGCTCAACCTGGACATGGATCTGCGTCTGACCGACTCCGAGCGTTTCCATGGGTTCATTGGCCCTCTTGATCGCAACAATCAATTCAACCGAATTGATTTTCAAGGCGGTGAATTCGACTACCAAGGCGTCTTTGATCCGAACTTCGTGACCGCCTTCTTTGAAGGTGACCTCGGTGCAATGTGGGGTGGCTTTCATGGCAAATCGTCCCCCGCCGAAATGCCCGTGACGATCGGTTTGATTCCCCTGTTGTTTCAAAACGGGATTTGGATGGAGGACGCGGTGACCGGTGCCGCGTTTGCAATCCCTGCCCGCCACAGCCGAGCACTCAACTGGGCCAACTTTGACTGGACGTTCTTCGCCGCGATCGACCAGATCAACAGCCCCGCATTTGGAACCGACAAACACGCCGCGCAAGCCTTCGGAACCGCGTGCTTCATCGATGCCTACGATGGGTACATCGAAGCGGGCTACGCGTACTTGCGGGACCGCGATGACACGCGGCGAAGCTATCACAATATGACGATCAGCTTCACCAAACGCTACTTGGATCGTATCAGCAACTCGCTTCGGTTGATCATCAACACGGGCCAAAACCTTCCCGATGCCGACGTGACCGCCGACGGTGGTTTGTTCCTGTGGGAAAACAGTCTGATCACCTCGTCGCCGCTCACCGTGGTCCCCTACGCCAACTTCTTTTACGGCTGGGGACGTCCGCAATCAGTCGCTCGCGCGGGAGGCAGCGGGGGCATCCTGCGGAACACCGGGATCAACTTCGACACCGACGGCCTGAATGGATTTGCGACGCTCGACCCCACCGGATTCGACACTGCCGGCGGATCCATCGGAGTGGACTTGATCGGCAATCAACTGGATCGTCAGTTGCTTGTGGAGGCTTCTTACCTCACCGAACACGGCGACTCAAACCTGGCCGTGCAAGGCGACCAGTTCGGTCTCGGCTCCCGTTATCAGTTCCCCATTTCGAATCGCACCCTGCTTCGCTTCGATGTCATGCACGGCTGGCGAAGCGATCTACCCAACGTGTACGGGACCCGGATGGAATACCGCTGGAAGTTCTGAGCACGCCCGGTCGTCCAACTAAACCGCAACGTTTTCCCGCGACGACGCATTCCGCATCCAACCGCGGAGCGGCGACAGGTGGTTCCGAACTCGCTGCCAACTGCCGTCGCTCCGCGACTCACCTGTGTGTTTGGCACGCGTCAACCTTGGGTTGAAACCCAAGGCTGGTCCAATGCCGTCGCTCCGCGACTCTCCCGTCGGGACGATGCCGTCAAAAACCGCGGAGCGGTGACATCCGTCAGCCTCGGGTTTCAACCCGAGGTCTCCGTCGATCCCGACCCAACTCAAAAGCCGCGGAGCGGCGACCGGTGATTCCAAACTCGTTGCCAACTGTCGTCGCTCCGCGACTCGCCTGTGCGTTTGGCACGCGTCAACCTTGGGTTGAAACCCAAGGCTGGTCCAATGCCGTCGCTCCGCGACTAGCCCGTCGGGACGATGCCGTCAAAAACCGCGGAGCGGTGACATCCGTCAGCCTCGGGTTTCAACCCGAGGTCACGGTCGATCCCGACCCAACCCAAAAGCCGCGGAGCGGCGACAGGTGGTTCCAAACTCCCTGCCAACTGTCGTCGCTCCGCGACTCGCCTGTGTGTTTGGCACGCGTCAACCTTGGGTTGAAACCCAAGGCTGGTCCAATGCCGTCGCTCCGCGACTAGCCCGTCGGGACGATGCCGTCAAAAACCGCGGAGCGGTGACATCCGTCAGCCTCGGGTTTCAACCCGAGGTCACGGTCGATCCCGACCCAACCCAAAAGCCGCGGAGCGGCGACAGGTGGTTCCGAACTCGCTGCCAACTGTCGTCGCTCCGCGACTCAACTGTGCGTTTGGCACGCTTCAACCTTGGGTTGAAACCCAAGGCTGGTCAACTGCCGTCGCTCCGCGACTGTGTGGACGAGCTGTCACCCGACCGAACCGCGGAGCGGTGACATCCGTCAGCCTCGGGTTTCAACCCGAGGTCTCCGTCGATCCCGCCCCAACCCAAAAGCCGCGGAGCGGCGACAGGTGGTTCCGAACTCGCTGCCAACTGCCGTCGCTCCGCGACTCGCCTGTGTGTTTGGCACGCGTCAACCTTGGGTTGAAACCCAAGGCTGGTCCAATGCCGTCGCTCCGCGACTCTCCCGTCGGGACGATGCCGTCAAAAGCCGCGGAGCGGTGAAATCGGAGAGACTCGGGTTTCCTCCCGAAGGCACGCTTCATAGCATCACTTGTTGCCTTCCCCCCCAACATTGATTTCTCCCATGAAACCCGACGACAATCTGTGCCTGTGCTTCCACGTCCCCCGACGAAAAGTTGAGCAGTTCCTTCGGGTGGAACAGCCCCGACGTGCCAGCGAACTGTCCCAGTGCTTTGGGGCTGGCACAGGATGTGGTTGGTGTCGTCCGTTTCTCCAACGTTTGTTCGATTCCAGCCAACCGGATTCCGAATCGTTGCCGGAACCCGAACAATACCAGAGCGACCGCCAGGACTACCGTCAGCAACAATCCGACGCGCGCTGAACGATCACAATCGCACCGTCGGCAGAACCCGAACAATCGTCAAAGGCATCCAGCCGCCCCGGAGAACTTCCACGGTGGGCGGAACGAGATGCCTTTGGGAAATTGGAGCGTTCTAGCTTTCAATGCCAGTTTGTTTTTCGCAATCTTTCATTGATCGCAGGTCTTTCAGTTGAGTCAGCCAACGCCCATTTCAGGTTCTGCAACCGACACCACGGAGCGGATGGAATCGGAGGTCCGCGGCTACAGTCGCCTCTTCCCACATGTCTTTCAAAGTGCGAGTGGCTCCACGCTGACCACGGCGGACGGGCAGCAACTGATCGACTTTTTCTGCGGTGCAGGATCGCTGAACTACGGCCACAATCCCACCGCGGCAAAACAAGCGTTGCTGGAGTACATCTCGCAAGACGGGATTCAGCACTCGTTGGACATGATGACCGAAGCCAAGACACGGTTCCTGGAGACGTTCGAACGAACGATCCTGCAACCGCGATCGATGAACTACAAAATCCAGTTCACAGGCCCCACCGGAACCAACGCTGTCGAAGCGGCCTTGAAACTGGCCAAGCAACATCGCAAGCGATCGCACATCGTCACGTTCACCAACGCTTACCACGGGCACTCCCTCGGTTCGCTTGCCGTGACCGGCAATCAGTACTACCACAGCGAGCACTACGGGTCGCACAACAACGTCAGCTTCCTTCCCTACGACGGGTACCTCGGCGACTTCGACACGACCATCCTGCTGGAAAAGATGCTCTCGGACACCAGCAGCGGCATGCCACTCCCAGCAGCAATTGTTCTGGAAACCATCCAAGGGGAAGGCGGCATTCATGTGGCCAGCGATGCCTGGCTGCAGCGAGTCGAATCGCTGTGCCGCCAACACGATGTGCTGTTGATCGTGGACGACATCCAAGTGGGCAACGGTCGATCAGGCGACTTCTTCAGCTTTGAAAAAGCGGGCCTGACCCCCGACATGGTTTGTCTGTCCAAATCCATCGGTGGCGGATTGCCGTTGTCGCTGCTGTTGATCCAACCGGAGTGCGATGTGTGGCAACCAGGCCAGCACACTGGCACTTTCCGAGGGAACAATCTCGCATTCGTGGCAGCGAACGCGGTGCTGAATCATTGGAACGAAACTTCCTTTGTGGACGGCATTGGGGACCGCAGCAAAACGCTGCGTGAATCCCTGTCCGCCATCGCGGACGAACACGCCAATCAGAGCTGGGAACTGCGAGGCCGTGGAATGATCTGGGGACTCGATGTGCGTGAGGGCGGATTGGCCCGCCAAATCATCGACCGTGCGTTCGAAAACGGTCTGATGCTCGAATCATCCGGCAGCGACGACGAAGTCCTGAAATTCATGCCCGCCTTGAACATCCCTGATCACCAACTCCAACAAGGCCTGCAGCTGTTTCGTGAAAGCCTGAACGCGGTGATGTGCAAGTCAAATGGTTCGACTTCGGCCAAGATTCCCTTTCCACAGAACCTCACGACCTCGGCCGTTTCATCGGTGGTGATGTCGTGATGCCAAACAACACGCCCATCAAAACGACTCCCGCGTTCATCGATCTCTTCTGGCGACAATGCGACGCCGCCCCCGATCGGATGGCGGTGGTCCATGAAGAAACATCGTGGACTTATCAAGAACTGCTGGATCAATCATGTCACATCGCTCAGACACTGGGGCGTGAAGGGGTGCTTCCCGGTGACCGCGTGGGCATGTGTCTGGACCGCACTCCCATCGCGATTGCATCCATGCTGGGAATCCACTTGGCCGGGGCAGCGTTCGTGCCTCTGGATCCAGATTACCCCGCGGATCGTTTGCGTTACATGCTCGACGATGCCCAGATCAACACGTTGATCGGACACGGGAAATACCGAGGGTTGTTTGAAGACAAAAAGCACACCGACCACGAATCAACTGCCTCCGCTTCGAATCTCAACTGGATCGAAGCATCGGATCTGATTCGGAAGCACGTCCCGGCATCCTCCTTGGCACGCGCAGATCATCCCACGCTGCAAGGCGATCAGCTGGCCTACGTGATGTACACCTCCGGATCGACCGGAACCCCCAAAGGCGTGCTGATCAATCACGCTGCTTTGACGACGTATTGCCGAGCGGACATGGATGTCTACCGATTGCATCCCGACGACCGGACGCTGCAATTTTCAACGCTGACGTTTGACATTGCGATCGAAGAGATCTTCCCACCGTTGTTGTGTGGAAGTTGTGTTGTCATCCGTCCGCTGGAACGCGCCGACTCGGTCAACGAACTGTCCCATTTGATCGAGACTCAACGCATCACCGCCGTCCACCTTGCAACGGCCTACTGGCATCAATGGGTGGACTTGATGTTGGCCACCGGATCGCGAGTGCCACCGAGTCTCCGATTGATGGTGGTGACGGGGGAAAAGGTGAGCGTGGATCACTACCATCGCTGGCAAACCATTTGTGACCACGACGTCCTCTGGTGCAACGCCTACGGACCGACCGAAGCCACCGTCACGGCAACGGTCTTCTTTCCGAAGGCCGACTTTTCAGACACCAACATGCCGATCGGCAAGCCGTTGCCGGGTTACTCCGCTGTGATCCTTGATTCTGATTTAGCTGAAGTCCCGGTTGGCGAAACCGGGCAATTGTTTCTCGGCGGTCCTGCGCTCGCGGATGGGTACCTGAATCAACCGGAACTGACCGCCGCCGCTTTCATTCATCGCAAAAATGCCGACGGCGAAGTGCAGCGTTGGTACCGAACGGGCGACATTTCGCGTTGGCTCGACGACGGCAACATCGACTTTGGCGGTCGAGTTGACCACCAGATCAAACTGGGATCGTACCGCATTGAACCGGGTGAAATCGAAGCCGCACTGACGTCCATCGCAGACGTCCACGAGGCGCTGGTGACAGCCGAAGCGGTGGACGGCCAAACCACACTGCTCGCGTACATCGGGATGGGGCCCGACACACTTTCAAGCAATGGCACTCCTTCAATCCTTCCGAACGAACTGCCGACAATCGCTTCCCGATTGGCTCAGAAACTTCGGGAGAAACTGCCGCCTTACATGGTTCCGAAGCGGTACGTGTTTGCCGAAGTCTTCCCCAAGACGATCAATGGAAAGATCGACCGAACCGGGCTACCGAGCGGCGACCAGGCCGTGATCGCTCGCGACGAGAGTGCCGTTGCGCCGCGAACAGAATTGCAAAAACAGCTTTGCGACATCTGGAGTTCCGTGCTGCAAATCCCTCAGATTGGCATTGAAGACGACTTCTTCTTGCTCGGCGGCAGTTCTCTGTTGGTCACGCAGGTGGTCGCTCGTCTCAAGGATCAACTGGGCCTGGAACTTCCCGTTCGCGACTTTTTCGCCAACCCAACCATCGAACTGGCGTCGCATCACATCGAAGCGATGCTGGGTCAACGGAGCGGTGGATCGCCTGCTACCGCCGTTCAGTCCCAGCGTGAACGTTTGCCGGAAGTGGAAGCGTTCTTTTTGCCGAGCGGTTCTCATGAACTGTTTGCCGTTCACTACACGCCTCCCAAGCGACAAGCCCGCAAAGACCGCGCGGTGGTTCTGTGCCACGCGTATGGCCATGAATACGCACGCAGCTACCGCAACCTGCAACAGCTCGCGGTGCACTTGGCACAACAGGGATTTGATGTCCTGCGATTCGATTACGCCGGCACTGGCAACTCGCACGGCAACGCGTTGGAAGCCACCCCGCATGTGATGATGAAAAACATTCGGGATGCCTCGCGTTGGATGCGTCAGCGGCACGACCTCGATGCCATTTCGCTGATCGGGATTCGCTTGGGAGCGACCCTGGCCGCCTGCTCGGAAACGAGCCACGTCGAGCAATTGTTGCTGTGGGATCCGATCGCCAGCGGGGAAGAGTTCCTTCAACACCTGGATCATTTGCACGCGATGACATTGTCCAACGGCACCCGGTTCTCTAAACCACGCCGGCCCGGTTCGATCGACCAGGCCTACGGCACGCGGCTCAACCACGTCGTCCGTCAACAGCTGAATCAACTCAAGTGGACTCCCGATGAGTTGCGCAGCGATTGCGTGACATCGCTGCTATGCAGTCGGGATTACCACTCGACCGAACGGAACGATCTCTCCCCCAATTCGGATGTCCCAGTCATCCAGTTGGACGACGAGATCGGCTGGGACCGTCCGGAATTGACCGAGTCCGCGTTCTCGTCCCCCGGAGCCATCCAGCACATCACGCGACTCTTGCAAAACGAATCGAACGTCCACCCTGCCATCGAGGTGAAGTCATGAGTCATTCCACCATGCCCAGCGTCCCGTTCGCTGCCCCATCCGTGGCCGCCCCGGTGATGAAATCTCATGCGGTTGTCACCCAAGGCAAAACGGCCAACCGGGCCACGAGTGAACAAGCCGTGGTGTTTGGAAGCCATCACCATTTAGTCGGTGTGTTTCACCCCACATCTCAGCCCAGCGTCCAGAAGACCGCGGCGATTTTCATCACCCCTGGAATGTTGCACAGCGCCGGCCCCTTCCGGTTGCACGTCGACCTCGCCAGCACACTGGGCAGTCGCGGCGTTGCTTCCTTGCGATTTGACCTGTCGGGAATCGGGGAAAGTTTGCCTGTTGGTTCCGCCGGGCGTTCGCTGGATCGAGCGAGTGCTGAGATCAGCCAAGCGATCGATTGGTTGCAAGAGCAACACGGCATCCAACAAGTGATCCTGTTCGGATTGTGCTCCGGTGCCGACGACTCCTTGCACGCCGCTCAACAAGACCAGCGAGTGTGCGGCATCGTGGCGATGGATGCCTGCGGTTACCCGACGTCTCGTTTTCATCGGAACCGTGTTTTCCATCACTACCTTCCACGCCTGGCATCGATCCACGCCTGGAAACGCTTGACTCGGCGAGTGCTCAATCAATCTCCCCTGACCAGGTGGCTGCTGCGCGTCTTTCCCGAGTCGAGTGCACCGGAATACTCGACCATGCCAATGGGCACGGATTTGCGTGAGTATCCATCTCGTGAAATTGCCAAACAAGAGTTCCAGCGATTGGTGGATCAGGGCTGCCGTTTGCACCTGATCTACACCGGCGGCGTTTCAGACACCTACAACTACGCCGAGCAATTCTTCGACATGCTGCCGGGTGTCCGCTGGAAAAACCTTGCCACCGTCGATTACTTTCCCCAACTGGATCATGTCGCGATTCTTTGCGAAGACCGTCAGAAGATCGTCAATCGAGTGGCCGAGCGGATCGTCGATTTCGCCCGCTCCAACTGACTGCCGAGAAGGTGGGCAATCTGATCCCCTTGCTTTTTAGGTCGCGATGACGAACGATGAACGAGGCGGAAGCGGTCGAGTTTCCGAAATCGTTGGTCAAGGAATGGTTGGATGTCTCGCTATTTGTTTGGAATGTTGACCGGTGCTGTGCTGATGTACGGTTCGATGCATTACCACTTGGTTCGTGGTGAAGAAGGATTCTTCTTGGTCCCGAAGATCAGCAACAACCTGCAAGACGTCTACGTCGACATCCGTGATTACACCCTGGATGATTGGAAAGAGCACAAACCATTGGCCGCCGCGATCATGAAGAGCAACCAATCGGAGTTGCTATCTGACTCGACGCTGACCGGATTTCGCGAAAACGTTCACACGCTGGTCGACGGCCTGTTTTCCAAGCAGTGATTCGAAGTGATGCAATCGTCACGACCGATGCATTGAATTCGCTTGGTTCATTCCTGTCATTCACGACAACGCGACTCTGAACCGGAACGCTTGAGCCCGATGGCTCGCTGAGTCGATGATTTCCAGCAGCGCTCAATTCAGAGCGTAGGCTTCACGCGTGATGGGAATGATCGCAATGGACATGAATCGTAATCGGTACTTCATGATCGGAGTCCTGCTGATTTTGCTGGGCGTCCAATTTCGAATGGTTGACTCGTTTGTTCTCAACGAGACTACGACCCGATCGATGGCAAAGATGTCAAAGAAGTCCAATGTGGTCGCCCAAGACTCCTTCAGCAATTTTCTGATGCAGGTGCACCCCAAACCGACCAAACGTGTGCACCCGCCACGCTGGCTGGGATTGGCGATGATTGCCGTGGGGACGGTGGTCAGTTTGCACGCGGTCGCCATGCCTCGCGAGTGAGTGTTGTTGGCCGAACCAACCACTCGCGGCTCCTGTTCCTCGGATGTTTGCCTCGAACCACTCGCAAAACGACGGATTCATGCAACCCAATCAGCTCAGGCGACGCGTCCGGTTCTCACGTGTGATGCTCGTGGCAGCGTTTTCATTTTGCGTGGGTGAAACCTCCTTGTCAGCAGCCGATCCGGTTGGGGTTGGAGCCAGGAACTTTGGCCGTCAGGGAATCCCTTCCATGGCCAGTGGGACAGCCAACGCGGCGGTGCGGATGCCGGCCGCGGGTTTGATTCTGCGTGAAGGAACCCGTGTCGGGCCGGTCACAGGCAGGTTCGTGATCAGCGGCCACCGTTGGCGTTTTCTGCCCGAGCATCCCCCAACGGGTCACCAAGACAACTCCGACGCGCTGGTCCAGCATGGCTTGGCACGCAAACCGACGCCGGAAGAGGGCACGCTATTAGGTCAGAAACAGCCCATCGGCCGAGGAATTGGAACGTTTGATTCCTCCAACCTGGAAGACCCTGACCTCCCGATCACACCGGCAGCGATCACGGTTCCAATGACCCTGGTCACCGAAAACCTGATGCTCGACCGAATTTCGCGAGCGATCGAAGAGGATTCCAATGACGATCGCTGGACCATCACCGGCTATGTCACCGAATTCCGGGACGAAAACCGCCTGGTGATTGAAACTTCGGTTCGTGCCCCCATGGTGCCCAATTCCCGACCGGTTCTCGGTCGACGCTGAATTCATCTGGCGACACGCGCCGGATTGCGTCAAAATCAGGCAGATTCCCCCCTGACCGGCGGTGAAAATCCCTGCTCGGCAAGAAGCCACCCCTCAGCCCAACCAACGTCCTGCATCCGGGATGGAAACCGTGAAATCGCGACTGCATTTGATGCGTCAACGTTCTCTCGACGCAATTGCTTACGCGATGGTGCGTTTCATCGTTGCGCTGATCCAAATCATGCCGCTCGACATGGGAGATCGCTTTTGCCGTGTCATCGCGGCAATTCTCAGCGGACCGCTGCCGGTTCGAAAACGAGTCATTCAGTCAACGCTGTCACAGATTTTCCCCGACCTGCCTGAAACCCAACAAAAAGAACTCACTTTCGCGATGTGGCATCACTTGATGCTGATGGTTTGCGAAGTGGCATGGGCACAGCGACGACTGCATCGCTGCAATTGGTACCGGCACGTTCGCTTCCGCGGCAGCCAAACGATGTTGCGATCGATGCTGGGCGATCGATCCTCGGTTTACGTGACCGGTCACTTCGGCAACTTCGAAGTCGGCGGTTACACAATGGGTTTGATGGGCGTTCGGACATTGGCCATCGCTCGCCGACTGGACAATCGTTTCCTGCACGATTGGGTCGAGAACTTTCGCAGCGCCAAGGGCCAAGACGTGGTCGACAAAATCGGTTGTGCCCCGATTGTTGAAAAACATCTCCAAGAAGGCGGCATGCTGTCCTTGTTGGCTGATCAGCACGCTGGAGAAAAGGGGCTCTGGACCGATTTCTGCGGCGTGCCAGCCTCCTGCCACAAAGCTTTGGCGTTGTTCTCGCTCACCGCCAACGCGCCGATGATGAGCGTCTACACACGCCGCATCAATGGCAAACCCATGCAGTTTGAATCTGGATTGCTGGGCGTCGTGGATCCTGCCACCGACTCCGAAAACGGCCAATCAGTCGGGCAGATGACCGAATGGTACAACGGGCAACTGGAGTCGATGATCGACCTTGCTCCCGAGCAATACTGGTGGCTGCATCGCCGCTGGAGAACCCCGCCGGAAAAAGTCGCCCGTCGACTGGAAAAGAAACGCGAGAAAGCCCTGCAGGCTGCACTGCCGCCCAAAACATCGACATCGCAAGCCGCTTGATCGGCCTCCGGTGTGGAGACGAGCCGAAGAACTCATTTCACCGGTGGCAGGAACTCAGTCGTGAAGCAATCCTCGGCTTTCACGGAGTCCGACTCGACCAGTTCCAACTCCACCATTTGGTTGACCAACGTCTGCCAGCGATCTGCACTCATCGTTCCCACTTCGTTGCGATTGCCGGACGGCATCGCCAAGGGGATCATCTGCTCGGCTCCGAAACGCAAGGCTTCCTCCGTCATGCCATGTTGATTCGCTTGAAGAATCGCCGCATTGGCTTGCTCGGGAGTTTCAAGAAAGGTTTTCCACCCCGCAACGGTGCCCGCCACCATCTCTCGAACGACTTCGGGTGATTCTCGAATCAGATCGCCCGTTGTCACCAAGACACTCGAGTATGGGTTCCAGCCCAGGTCGCTGACCATCAAGGTGCGGACCTCCAACCCTTGCTGCTCGGCGATCAAGGGTTCCGCCACACTGTAAGCCTGCACCGCGATTTTAGGATCGGTCACCATGGCCGCGATGCTGTTGTGGTAGGGCACCTGACGAACATCTTTGAGATAGCCGCCTTTTTCGAGGAACGCCAGAAACGCTCGACCGGCCTGGCGTTGGAGTGTCATCCCAGACAAATCGTCCAGGCTTTCGACGCCGCTGTCGGCACGCACCAGGATGCATCGGGGGTGGTCTTGAACCGCCGCCATGACCGCGACCACATCGGCCCCTTGAGCCCGAAACAAAACCACATCGTCCGCGTTGGTGATCGCGAATTGGCTGCGTCCCATCGCGAGTTCCGATGCCACGGGCGTGGCACGTCCGCCGGACTGGATCTCGACGTTCAGCCCCAGTGACTCGTAGGTGCCGTCGACGACCGATTGGTAGACCCCGCCGTGCTCCACTTCGGGATACCAGTTCAATTGAACCGAAACCTGGGTCGCCGATTCATCCGCCACGTCGCTCGATGCCATTTCGGTTCGCTGCGAACACCCTCCGGCAAAGATCGACAACAAGCATCCGGCAGTCAACCAACCGAAGACACCAAGGTTGTGCCGTTTTCTCGCCATGAACGATCCCGTGCGATCCGACTTCGCCCTCCCGCTGGAAGGCTCACCTGAAGCGCGGGGAGGCCCACCACAACTCACCCTCCCTCTGGGAGGGTCGAGCGAAGCGAGGGGAGGGACGGGCCCAAGTTCAGCCCCCGTCCGCCCCGGCCTGACACGAACCGCGGCTTGCTGAGAAGACGCAATCGAAACAGCACGCTCTCCTCGGACGCTGGCAACATGGATTGGCGATCGCATCGGTGAACTCATTTCACAAGGAGGTATCGTTTCAGGAACACTCGGCTCAGCAGATTCACTCCGCCAAAAAGAATCAAACCCAGCAACGTCGAGACCGCCAAAGCAGCCATCAAAGCGTCCGTCATTGTACGCGCTTGCCAGCCCGTCATCACGGCACCCAGCCCTTCGTAGTCCGCGCCGTTGCTAACGAAAAACTCGGCGACGATGGCACCGATGACCGCCAACCCACTGCTCACACGGGCCCCCAGCACTAGAAACGGAATCGCGGTGGGCAACTGCACACGGCACAGCTTCTGCCAACGTGTGGCCCCGTACATTCGAAGCAAATCTTCATGCTCTGGGCGAACCGACGTCAGCCCGGTGGTCACGTTGTTGACGATCGGAAACAGGCAGATGATCACGGTCGCAATGACCGCCGTCCGAAATTCGTATCCCGACCAGATCACCAACAACGGAGCGATCGCGACGATGGGCACCGTTTGCAAAAACACCACATAGGGGAACAATGCCCGACGCAGCAATCGCGACTGGCTGAACAAAACCGACACGCCGCTGCCTACGATCACGGCAACGATCAAACTGACCGCCGCCGTCCACAGCGTCGTCCCACCGGACTTCAGCAACACGACCCGGTGCTGCCAGCCGGCTTCGGCGACTTGCCAGGGCGTGGGCAGGAGAAGCTTTGGCAAATCAAACAGCACCACGATGAGATGCCAGACCGCAATCCCAATCGCGGCGACCGCGATCACCGCGAACACGGTCCAGGCCATCTCCCGACCACTGTCGCGTGTCGGCTGCGAATGCCTCGACGTTGGATGGCTCATCCGCACGATCCTTCCGACGTGGACGACGCAGCATCCTCCAGCGTGTCGCTGACCTCGCCAAAGAATTCAGCGAACGCGTTGGTTCGCCTCAGATCCGCATGCGGTTCCGACGTCGCCAACGGGTTGTCCAATTCGCGGACGATGCGTCCCTGATGCATCACGCAAATCCGTTCGCTGAGCTGGATCGCTTCGGCAATGTTGTGGGTCACCAAGACGCTGGTGAATCGGTGGTGCCGCCACAATTGCAGCAGCAAACGGCCAAGTTGATTTCGCAGCAAGTCATCCAGTGCTGCAAAGGGTTCATCGAGCAACAGGAATTCAGGTTGTGTCACCAATGCCCGAGCGATCGAAGCTCGCATCTTCATTCCACCTGACAATTGGTGTGGGTAACGTGCCACCGCATCCGCCAACTGCACCTCTTGGATAGCGGCGACAGCACGCTCTTGCATCGCTTTGGCGGACGGTCGATCACGTCGTCGTCCCAGGGTGAGCGGCAGCGTCACGTTTTGAAGCACATTGGCCCAGGGCAACAAGGCGGGTTGCTGGAACACAAACGAAGTGGCGACCGATCGTCGATCACCGCCTTGCTCCTGGCTCCAATGGGCTTCCTGATCGCTTCGCTGGGTTTCCCGATCGCTTCGCTGGCACTCACCATTGGTCAGGGATTGCAATCCAGCGATGACCCGCAGCAGGGTGGTCTTGCCGCATCCACTGGGTCCCACCAGGGCCAGCCTTTCTCCCTGGCGGACCGCCAGATTGATGTGATCGAGGGCGCACACGCCGCCGGGATAGGTTACCGTGGCATCGCGGCAAACGACTGCGGTGCCAGCATCGAGCTTGTCGGTTGGGGCGTTCATGTCCAACAGAGTTTAATCATTTGACAATGGACTCTGACAGGACATCTGCGATGATAACTGTCATGGCATCTCCCAAGGCGGCATGACCGACGACTCATCCCACCAGGACAACCGTTCCGAGACGACGAGACTGGCGAAGGCATTGGAAATTCGATGAAGACATTGGAAGTGCATTGTTTGGGGACGGCAGGGTACCACCCCAACGAAACTCGCCACACGTCGTGTTACTTTCTGCCGCAAAGCGGCGTGCTGCTGGATGCAGGAACCGGAATCTTCCGCTTGCCAGAATTGATCCAAACCGATCACCTGGACATTCTGCTCAGCCACGCTCACCTGGATCATGTCGTGGGTCTGACGTTCCTGTTGGACATTCTGTATCAACGTCCTGTGAAAGAGGTCCGCGTGTGGGGCCAAGCGGAGAAACTGGCCGCCATTCAAGAACACCTGTTCCACGAGTCGCTTTTCCCGGTGGCTCTTCCGGTGTCCTGGCATTCAATTGACGAGCAATCGGAGTGGGACCTGCAGGGCACGAAGATGTCGTGGCGACTGCAAGAGCACCCGGGTGGATCGGTGGCATACCGGCTGGAGGCCGCACGCCCCGACTCCACTTCCTCGGATTCGCCGGCCGTCCTGGTCTACGCCACCGACACGCTGGGCGCGGAAGACGCTGAAACGCTGCAGTGGATGTCGGGTGCCGATCTGCTGATGCACGAGTGCAACTTCGACGATCAAAATCAGAAGTGGGCCGAGAAGACCGGGCACTGCTACCTTCAAAAGGCATTGCAAATCGCGGTTCAAACGCAGCCCAAACGTCTGCTGCTCACGCACATCAATCCAGTCGCTGAATTGCAACTGGACGGTGAAGTTCCGTCGTTGCAGTGCCCGATCGAAATTGCGACGGACGGGTTGCGGGTCGCGTTTTAAAGTTGGCTGTGCCTCGCAGTTCACTGGAAGGGAGCGTCGCACGGCGGTTGAGCATCGCACGGGGGCCTCAAGTTCGCAGGGTTGCGAGCCCGATGATCAGCTCGCGTTCGTTTCACGACGGGCTTCTTCGACTCGGTACATCTCACGCCATGGCAATTGAATGCCACCGTCAATCGTCAGGGTGCTGCCGGTGATGTATTCACTTTTGGGATCGCACAAGAAAACCGCACCGCGACCGATTTCGCGAATTTGGCCCAGGCGTCCCCAGGGCAACTTGGCACCTTCGGAACGCAAAGTTTCCTCGTGGAAGAACTTTCGTTCTCCAGGAGTGTCAATCCAGCCTGGATGAATGAGGTTCACACGAATTCGCTGGGAGGCGAGTTCCACCGCGGCCGTTCGGGCCATCTGATCGTTCGCCGCCTTGGCCATGTTGTAGGCCATCGCACCAGGCGTTGGCATGTGAGCATGCGGGCTGCTGATCACGACAATGTTGCCCCCGTTGCCGGCATCCACCAGCTTCTGAGCACCGGCTCGAACGAGATAAAATGCCCCCCACATGCTGACATCGATGGTGCGTCGGAATTCGTTCATGTCCGATTCCAACATCAGGTGCCGATCGCTGTAAGCAGCGTTGCTGACGATGATGTCGAGCCCTCCCATCCGATCGGTTGCCGTGTCGACCAGCGTCTGGACCTGATCCGAATCTGAAATGTCGGCTCCGAGTGCAAACGCGGACACGCCAAGTGCCTCGCACTCTTGGACGACGCCTTCGGCTTCCTCGGGGTTGGAATGATAATTTATCGTAACCGAAGCGCCGGCCTGAGCCATTTCCAAAGCGATTCCGCGCCCAATCCCACGCGAAGCTCCCGAGATCAGCGCACGCTTGCCCTGCAGGGATCGCGTGGGGGCAGCGGAAGGGATCGAATCGGATGATTCAGCGGACATTCATGGAACTCCAGGGGCAGGGCAGTTGGCGGAAATCTTTCTCAACAACAAGACAGAGAGAAAACGCCTCGGCAGTATAGCCAATCCAGGACTTTCCGTTGGATACAGAAGCCCGGTCCCCGGCAAAGTTTTTTGATCCGCTTGACGGTGCACACCCCCAATCGTCAATCTGCACGGATCGCATGGCTCCTGGCGACTTGCGGAGCGATGGGACGGCCACCGATACTGCACGGACGGTTTTGGTTGTTGAATGTGGCCTCTTCGGCCAGCCATTTGTGATCCTTCCCTACCAGCGATGGCCCATGACAAACGATCCTAGCCGCAACCAGCCTTCGACGGAATCGACGGGTTCAAAACTGCTTCCCACCGACCCTCTGGTGGTCATTGGTTGGCGTGAGTGGGTTGGTTTGCCTGAGTTGAAGGTCCGTCACGTCAAAGCCAAGATCGACACGGGCGCCCGGTCCAGTTCGCTGCACGCGTTCGATGTTGACACTTATTTTGACCAGGATGTTGAACGCGTTCGGTTCTCGATTCATCCTGTCCAACAACGCGATGACCTTCACATCGAAGCGGATGTGCCCATTTTGGAACGACGCCACATTCGCAGCAGCAATGGCAATGTCAGCGAGCGGATTGTGATCCGAACCCCGCTGGAAATTCTGCGACGCCGCGTGATGGTCGATTTGACACTCGCGAATCGTGACTCGATGGGATTCCGTATGTTGGTCGGTCGCGAAGCCATTCGAAATCGATTCTTGGTCGACTGCGGCGCCTCCTTTTTGGCAGGGCGTCGAAAACGCAAACGCTCCGGTGGAACCGAACCACCACAGAAGTGATCTCATCGAACCGACTCATCTCATCCGGTCGAATATCAAATCTTGTCCTACGCCTCAGGCTTTGGCCTGATCCGTTGTCGCGACGCTCCAGACCACCCCACCCGACTCCCAGCTCTCTGAGAGAAAACCCTTGAAACTTGCCATCCTGTCCTGCTCACCCCGTTGCTACAGCACCCGACGCTTGGTGGAAGCAGCTGAACAACGCGGCATCAAAGCCAAAGTTCTCAACACGCTGAAGTTTGCGATCGACTTGGCGGAGGGTGAACCCGACCTTTACTACCGCAGCAAACAGCTCAGTGATTACGACGGCGTGCTGCCCCGGATCGGCTCATCGATCACGTACTTCGGCACCGCCGTGGTCCGCCAGTTCGAACAGATGGACGTGTTCTGCGCGAACTCCTCCGCCGGGATCAGCAATTCCCGCGACAAACTTCGCAGCATGCAAATCCTTTCTCGGCACCAGATTGGAATCCCTCAAACCACATTTGTGCGCGACCGCAAGGACATCCTGCCCGCGATTGAACGCGTTGGCGGATCGCCAGTGATCATCAAGTTGCTGGAAGGCACTCAAGGTGTCGGCGTGATCTTGGCGGAAAACGTCAAGGTGGCCGAAGCCATCATCGAGACGCTGCAAAGCACCAAGCAGAATGTGCTAGTTCAACAGTTCGTGGCCGAAAGTCGCGGCAAAGACATTCGGGCGTTCGTGATCGGGGATCGAGTCGTGGCCGCCATGCGCCGCGTCGCGGTGGGAACCGAATTCCGCAGCAACGTCCACCGGGGCGGCCAAACCGAAGCGGTGGTGCTGGACGAAACTTATGCGGAGACCGCTGTTCGCGCCGCCCAAATCATGGGATTGCGAGTTGCCGGTGTGGACATGCTGGAAGGAGCCAATGGCCCGCAAGTGATGGAAGTCAATTCGTCACCCGGCCTGGAAGGCATCGAGTCCTCCACCAAACTGGACATCGCCGGGGCGATCATTGATTACATGTCCGCCCAAGTGGACTTCCCCGAAGTGGATGTTCGTCAACGACTGACGGTCAGCCGCGGCTATGGCGTGACGGAACTCCATGTTCGCGATGGATCGGACTACGTCGGGAAGACGATTGATGAGTCCGGCTTGCCGGAACTGGACATCAACGTGCTGACGCTTTATCGCGGCACCACGGTGATCCCCAACCCGCGTCTGAAACGCACGCTCGAACCCCACGACCGCTTGCTGTGCTTCGGGAAATTGGAAGCGATGCGAGGCATGGTTCCCGAGAAAGTCCGCAAGCAACGGCGGCCGAAAATCAAACGCCTCCCCGATTCCGCCGCGACCATTCAGGCCGAATCTTCTCGCGACGATTGATCCTCGACGGCACCGCCCATCAACAACTCCAGACGCAACTGAAGTGGTTCGTCGGAAGTGCGATAGGCAAGCTCAATCGGCACGTAACCGAGCGGCACTCCGGCAATGGAATCCGTTGCCAACTTCACCGCGTCTTTGTGCGTGCAGAGCAATCGCTGAGGCGTTGGATCCTTGGCTTTGAGCTTGGTGACCCACGCTCGCAGCTTTTCACGCGTGGCTCGTTCGTACGCGTCATGGTCGGGCAGTCGCAAGTGATCCACGACCATCGCGCCGCAGTCACGCACCGTTTGCTCGAACGCGTTGGGGTTCCCGATCGCTGACACCAACGCGACGGGCTGGTCGTTCAAGACCTCAATCGCTTCCCACTCACCAACCGAGTTCTGAATCGTTGACGGCCGGTGCTCAGTTTCTAAGACGGGACAATCCGGGGCGTACTGAGCGATGGTCGAGCGAATCGCAAGCACCTCTTCAGGATCGACTTGGTCCACGCGGGTGATCAAAATCCAATCCGCGCGAATGAGGCTGTCCAGGGGTTCTCGCAGCGTCCCGCGCGGCAACACGTGCCCATAGCCAAACGGACAGGTCGCATCGACCACGACAATGTCAAGATCTCGCTGCAAGCGTCGGTGTTGGAATCCATCGTCCATCACCAGAACCTCGGCCGCCAATTCCTCCACTGCAATGCGAGCGGCTTCGACCCGGTCAGGGTGCTGCACGTGAGGCACATCGGGCAAGCGTTCTTGCAATTCCATGGCCTCGTCGTTCATCCCGCCGTCGCTGGCGCCATAGCCACGACTGATGATCGCCACGCGAAAATCCATGGCTCGTAAACGCCGGCAAAGGTCCGCGACGACAGGCGTCTTGCCCGTTCCACCGGTGGTCAAATTGCCCACGCTGAAAACGGGAACTCCAGCGTGGAAGGTCTCCTGTTTGCCACTGTCGTATTGCCGGCGGCGATGCCTTGCTGCAACGTTGTAAAAGCCACTGGCGCACCACAATGCGCCGCGTGCCAAGGCTGAAATTGGATTTCGAGATTGGCCACTGAGCAGTGGTCGATAGTCCCAACTCATGGTTTCGTCTGCCCCTCATCCTCGGCCGATTGATCGGTCACTTTTTTCAACTCCTTGCCGCCCGAGTTTCGCCGACCACCGGTCAAGTCATCCGTCAACGGTGACTCGGACTGACTCAGGGTTTCATCCGTGCTTTGGGGGTCAATCTTTCGGCAGGCTTCTGTCAGAACCTCGGCGATATCATCCAGCCAATCCTCCCAGGTTTCAACGGTGGTCCCTTTGGGTGGCACGTTCGCCATTTCGTCGCACAACAAAATCATTCGCAAACAGTGGCGAAACAAAATGCCTTCTTCTTTCTGAAGCTTCCTGGCGGTGACGTACTTGTTGAAATCCCCACCAAACTCCAACAGTTCACCCACAATCCAAACCGGGCGAACTCGCACGTCGTCGACTCTGGGGAACTCATCGCGAAACAGTCGCAAGAGTTTTTCACCAATGGTGAGTGGCCACACGCGAGGTTCTTCGAACATCACGCGTCCAAACCCACGATCCTTCACCTCTTCTTCTTCTTGTTCCTGGCCGCCCCCCAGTTCTTCCGCCGATGCCAAACCACGCTGCAGCAACAAGGCATCCAACCGGGTTTGAGCCAACTGGCCAGGCGGCACCATGTCGTACGAAGGCATGCGAGCGAATTTGGCCACCGAACCCGGCACCTCCAACATGCTTTCCATCGCGGCGATGCGTTCTTGATCATCGGCATCCGCCAACTGATCTGCCATGAAGACGCCAAACAACGGATTGACACTTTTGAGCTGCACCAATCTTTCCAGCCTGACGGTTGGCTTGGCCGTTTCGGGGCGGTACTCCTCCAGTTCGTAGCCGCGTTTGGCAAGCGCTTCGGCGTCGTCCAGCGGCGTGGTTTCTTCAGGGGATGGCTCCGGTTGCGCCTCCGGTTCCGCCGCCCGCATTTCATCCAGCAACCCACCGAACAAACCACCGGTGGCAGCCGGTTTCGATTCAGCGGCTTCCGGTTTGGGCTGCCCTGGCTTGGTTCCCTTGGGCGTCGGTTTGCGTTCGGGAGCGATGCGAGGCAGCGGTTCCAGTTCCACGTAACCGCCTGACCACAGGGTGATCAGCATCCGATTGAGATCCTTTTGGGCCACTTCCACTTGGGCGGGCGTCATCAACCGACGTCCCACCAATTCGCGGATCGGCTGGACGCTCGGATCCTTGGACAACAGGTACGCGAGCAACCGCCACGGGACTTTGCCGCGACTGGAAAGATCCGCCGATTTGGCAATCTGCAATTGTTCGAATTGCGTCTGAGTCCAATACGATTCCCCCGCTCGCCGCTTGGGCATTTTCTTCTTCAGCTGTTTTTTCGCCCGCATCAACCCGGGGTCCTTGGTGTCCTCCGGAATGGAATCGTACTTCTCACGCCAGCGATTGATTTTGACATCGTCCTCGTGGGCCAACGCAAAAACGTAGCCTCGATCATCGAACTGGGGACGTCCTGCGCGGCCAAAAATCTGCTGCGCCGAAGCAATGTCGACCAGTTTCTTTTTGTCGCGGGGCCCCTTCAACAAACAGGGCAACACCACACTCCGAGCGGGCAGGTTGATTCCTGCGGCAAGCGTTTCGGTGCACACACAAATGCTGAGCAGTTTCTTTTGGAACAACTCTTCGACAATGCGTCGGTAGCGTGGCAAGATCCCCGCGTGGTGGACCCCGACCCCTCGCATTAGAATCTGTTTCAACTTCGGACCCACGCCGTTGGTGAAGTCAGCGGCATTGAGGATGTCCGCCAACTCTTTCTGGTGGGCTTTGTCGATCAGCGATTTGCCCTTGAGCATTTCGGCATTGGTCCAGCACATCGATCGACTGAAGCAGAACAGCAACGCGGGAGTTCGGCGTTCTTCAACACTTCCCGCCGCGATTTTCTCACAAAACTCATTCAGCAAATCATCTTCAACCCACTCGTATTGCAACGGCACCTTGCGTTCGGTGCCTTGCACCAATTGCAGGTTCCGGCCGTGGGCGTTGCGGAGCCAACTGGTGAACGCCATGGAGTTCCCCACCGTCGCGCTGAGCAGCAGCGTGCGAACAGGCTTGGGCAACAACCCAAGCGTCAGTTCCCAAACCACGCCCCGTTCGTAGTCGTTGAACGAGTGAAATTCATCCATCACCACACAGGTGACGTCGTCGAACTCAAACGCATCGGGGTTGAGCAAGCGGTTGAGCAGGATCTCCGCGACCACCACCAGCACGGGCGCATCCGCGTTGACGCTGCGGTTGCCGGTCACCAAGCCGACTTGATCCGCCGAGAATCCCCAGCGCACCGCAGACTCTCGCAGTTCATCGAGTTTCTGATCGGTCAGCGCAATCAGCGGTGTGGTGTAGTACATCCGTTTGCCGGTCCGCAGCGCCTCGTAAACCGCGGCTTCGGCAATCAACGTTTTCCCGGTGCCGGTTGGGGCACAGACCAACACACCGTGCTGAGCGGCTGGGCCACCTTCGGTCGCCCGGGTGTTGCCGGTGAAGTACGCCAGCAGCGCCTCCTCCTGAACCGGATAGGGCTCGTAGGGGAGCAGTTCAAAATACTCCTCTGCCAGCGTGTCACGATCGAGATCCGGGTCGACCGTGGCAGAGCGGGGGGGAAGTGATTCGGGCGTGGAAGGCGAGTTAGCATTCATGCCGCCGTTGTATCATATGAACGACAAATGGGGGCTGGCCCGGGTCGGCACATTCCATCCGCGGGCGGCACTCTGGTTGCCGAAAGGCCTCTGGTTCTCTGCCCGTTTCTCTGGCGGATTCTCTGACGGATTCTCGCCTCAGAAGCGTGTCACCGATGCCCCCTCGTCAACGATCGTTCGACGACCGAAGCAACACGGCAATCGGCGGGTCCAAGGACGTCAGATTCAAGCAGCCATCCAGCGCGATCAGACAAGAAATGCGTCTCCCAAAACAGCGGCTGAGCGCAATTCCAGGACCATGATTCGCCTCTCGGCCAGGCGATTCGAGTTGCAACCGGCACGATCCCTACGAGCAAGCAAGCCTGGCGATTCCTCCCTTGATTGACAAACCGTGATACCGATCCGGTCAAAAACGGAGCTAGGCTCCAGCTGAGTCATTCAATTAAAAAGGGGCAACTTTAATGAAGACTAATGGGGCAATTGCGCGAGAACGTTCACCATGGCGAGTTCTCGCACTGACCATCGCCATCGCACTTCCAGGCACGGGCGTGCAGTCTGCGTCGGGTATCAATCCGGCATCACACGACACCGAACGCACTGACGTTCAAACTCTGAAGTTTGGCATGTCGACCGCATTGAGCGGACCGGCTGCGGAACTGGGCATCCACATGCGGCATGGCATCCTTGCCGCGTTCGCTGAAGCGACGACTCAAAAGATCCTCCCAGGCACACGCCTGGAGCTGATCGCGCTGGATGATGGGTATGAACCGGCTCGCACCGCATTGAACATGCACCAACTGACCGAAGTGCATCAGGTGTTGACCGTGATTGGCAATGTTGGAACTCCCACCGCGATCACAGCGATCCCCATTGCACAGAAAACGCAAACCCCATTCTTTGGCGCTTTCACCGGAGCCAGTCTGCTCCGAAGAGAGCCTCTCCCCAACTGCGTCATCAACTACCGCGCCAGTTACGCAGAAGAGACGGCAGCCATCGTGGATGCATTGGTGGCGAAAGGAATCCGCCCAGAAGAGATCGGCTTCTTCACCCAGAACGACAGCTATGGCGACGACGGTTTCTTCGGAGGGTTGGCCGCGCTCAGGCGGCATCAAACAATCAAAATATCGAGCGTTCCACATGGTCGCTATCGCCGAAACACATCGCAGGTCGAAGGCGGGCTGGCGGACCTGTTGATGCATCACCCGACGCCCAAAGCGGTCATCCTGGTCGGCAGCTATGAACCCTGCTCGAAATTGATTCGCCTGGCGAAGCAGAACGATTTCACCCCCCAATTCCTAGCGATTTCGTTTGTTGGCTCCGATGCACTGCAGCAATCGCTGGGCGAAATGGCCCACGGGATTGTTGCCACGCAGGTCGTGCCTCATTTCAATTGTGACCTGCCGTTGGTCCACGAATATCGCGACGCGATGCAGAAATACGATCCTGAGATCCCCCTGTCGTTTGTTTCACTGGAGGGATACACGGTCGGTCGGATCCTGATCAAGGCGGTGGCATCCATTCGAGTCGAAGTCAGCCGTTCCGCCATCTTGCAAGCGTTCGAACAACTGGGGCAATTTGACATTGGGCTGGGCAGTCCCCTGACGCTGGGACCAAACGACCATCAAGCCAGCGACAGGGTGTGGCCGATCGCGCTCAAGGCCGACGGAAGCGAATCGCTGTCATGGGAGGAGTTGTCCAGTGAGTGACCCCACCCCAACCACCGACGATGCGTCCAACCAGAAGTCCACCCACGCACATGCTGCCCAGCGCAGAGTGCGTTGGTTGAGTGCCACCGGCGTCTGCAGCGGGATGCTGTTTTTCTTCATCGCGACTGCGCTTTTGGATTGGCATCGAGACAGCCGCATGCAAGCCAACGCAATCGTCGAGCAGGTCGACGATGCACAATCCGGCATGGACCGCGTGAGCGTGATCCGGAATCAAGAATGGACGGAACTGTTGTCCGGATCGCCCTCGCCCCTCGAGGTTTCAGCGGGCGTCCCCAGCAACAATTGGCAACAAGAACTGGCTCAGGTTCAAAGCACCTTCGACTCCTTGAATGCCACGCTCGACCTTCAGGGCGACCAGAAACTGGGCATTGCCACCGAGACACTGAAGAAATGGAACGATCAAGCGGAACACTGGCGACGCCGCCACTCGGATCTGAACGCCGCAGCAGAAAAGCAGTTCACTGAACTCGACGTTGCACTGGATCACCTCCAGCAAGACGCCGATGAACAGCGAGGCATTCATCGTCTCAAAATCGCAGTGGGCCTGCGTAGCCATCTTTCGAAGCGTCCCAAACCGATCGATGAAATCCTCAATGATTGCTCGGGTTCGGCATTGCTCAATCAACGCAGCGGAGACCTCAAGCAACTGCGTCTGTATCTCAACCAATTGATCGCAAGTTTCAATGTCGACCACTTGGCAGACCTCAGCCAGAATCAAATCCGCCCAGTGTTGCTGCGGCTGAAAACATCAAGTGAAGAGCTCGGGAAATCGCACGAAGTGGAGCAGGTCAACGACGCCATCTTCGGTCCCGCGGGTAGCCCCGGCAATCAATCCACCTTTGACCACTCCCACTGGCAGGATGCCCGATCGGATATCCCTCCTGGGATCCTGGCGCTCCAATTCGCACTCGCAGAAAGCCGATCGGAGCGTCAACGACTCGCTGAATCCGCGGCCGAGCAAGCCCGCTTGCTCGATGATCAACGCAACAAGCTCGCGATGGCAGGCGACCAAGTGAAGAGCCAGTGCATCGAAAAGTTTGCCAATACGCTTCAAACGATCTGGCTGGCGAATCTCGGATCCGGATGCATCCTAGGAATGCTGTTCCTCTTCCTCACTCACAAAGTGTCTCAAGACATTGCGATGCAAGTCGATGCCATCGACCGGACGGCCACCGATCTGGCGAACGAGCAACTGTTCCTGGAATCGGTGCTGTCCAACTTGCCGATTCCTCTGTACTGGAAAGACGAGACCGGACGCTACCAAGGCTGCAGCCGATCGTTCGCGGAATGGACGGGATTTTGCACCGAAGAGGACATCGTTGGCTACACCGATGCGGACCTGCCCTGGGACGACGCCACTCAAGAACACAAAATTGATCTTGAACGGTCGATCATGCGATACGGGATTCCGATCAAAAACCAAGAGATCCTGCAAACCCGAGCAGACGGCCAGCCTTACGTCGTGCTCGCCAGCAAGACGCCGCTTTACAACAACCAAAACGCCAGCGTGGGCCTCGTTGGCACCTACATCGACATCACCGAACGCAAGACCGCCGAGGAACGTCTGAATGGTTTGGCGAAGATTCAATCCGAGTGTCCCAGCGAAATCTACGTGTTTGACATGCACACGCTTGAATTGCTGGAACTCAACCATGCCGCCTGCCAAAACCTGATGGTGGACGAAGAGGACTACCGCGGCAAATCGATTTCAAACTACTTGAAAGAATCGGCGACCGGGAATCTGGTGGAACTCTTGCGCCCCATCGTCGAGGGAGACGCAGTCGAAGTGGAATACGAGTTGACGCATTTGCGAACCGACGGGACCTGTTACCCCGTTCACGTTCGCACGCTCACGATCGAGCATGAATCCGAGCAAGCGTTCGTTGCCTGTGCCACGGACATGACGCTTTACAAAAAGCTGGAGAGTAAACTGCTGCAAGCTCAGAAACTGGAATCGATTGGGCAATTGGCAGCGGGCATCGCTCACGAAATCAACACGCCCATGCAGTGCATCTGTGGGAACATTGATTTCCTGCAAAACTACTCGGATCGCTTGCTCCAAATCGTGGATACGTTCCAAGGCCTGTTGCAGAAGAGCCCGGAGAGCTGGGAGCATCGAATTGATACGATTGCGGAACTCCTGAAGAAGAATCGTTTCGACTTCATTCGGTCTCAATTCCCAATGGCGATCGAAGAGACATCGACGGCTGCCAAGCGAGTGGTTGAAATCGTCCGGGCCATGCGAGTCATGTCGCATCCGGGATCCCACTCAAAGAGTCCCACGGATATCAACGCTCTGATTCAAGACGCCAGTATCCTCAGCCGAAACCGCTGGAAGTACGCAGCCACGGTCAACCTCGTGCTTGACGCCGAATTGCCAACGATCGATGCCCGCCCCGCTGAACTCAGCCAGGTCTTCCTCAATCTGATCATCAACGCTGCGGATGCGATCGGCGATACCCCGCCAAGTGACACGACCGAGCTTGGTCAGATTCGAGTCGTCACGACATACGATGACGCCAACATCTACATCGAACTCAGTGACAATGGCCCTGGGATGTCAGACGAAGTCCAGGCGAAGGCCTTTGAGCCCTTTTTCACGACCAAAGAAGTCGGCAAAGGCACGGGCCAAGGATTGTCGATTGCCTACGACGTGATCACCAAGCTGCATGGCGGAACGGTGGACCTCCAGAGCGAAGTTGGCGAAGGAACCTTGTTCACATTGTGCCTGCCACGTCAGACCGACCAAGAGGCCCCCACTTCCAAGGGCATCGCGGTCGCCCCGGCGACCATGCCAGACATGTCGCCCCCAGCAGTCATCACGTGAATGCGTGAGGAACCGGGGTCGACGCAGTTGCTTTCGGACTAGCGCCCGAACAGTTTATCGATTCGAAGCTTTTCGAAACCTTTGTTCAGGCTGTCTTCGAGCTGCTGTTGGCCACGGCCAAGTTGTTCTTGCAAGAAGTTGGCCCCGGCTTCTTGAGCAGCACGTGTTCCCATGTCCGCTACGATCCGCTGAATCCCCGAGGAATCCAACCGGGGGCGATCCAAGGTCCCGTTGACTGGAATCGTGATCGTCTGCCCCGAGAGCACACTCAGGTCGCTTCCGATCCACGAAGCATCCAGCGGAATTTGAGCCATCAAATCCAACTGGCCGTCCATCGTCACTCGCCCACTGGTGGTGACCTTGGCCCGATCGATTTCCAATAACAGAGCACGGTGGTCGACGACTCCGCCGGCCACATTGAATTCGATCGTTTGCGCTGGCATGGTGATCAACGTTCGATTGCTGCGAGGCGGATTGGAACTGGATCCCATCGCAGCGAGTGATTGCAGTTGGCGAGCCCCTGCGATGACCTGATCGGCCAAGGGGCCGGCATTCATCCGGACTTGATCCACTTCCAATCGCCCGCGAATGGTCGATTGATTGGGGTTGTCGATTGAAACCGTGCCTTGTTCAAGCGTGGCACTGAAAGTGCCATCCACGCGCGCTGCATCGGCCGCGATCGGGGCAATGTATTTCAACCACTGACCGGTGATCTCTGGCGTCAGCTGAACGTTTTTCGCGATTGGGCCCGGCTTGAGCTCAATCCAAATTGCGGGCCGGTAGTGCACGTCGCCAGCCAACAAGAGCTTGCCATTGGCAGCCGCCGCGTTGCTGCCCGTTTGATAGGTTGCCGGGTCATTGGGGTCGTAATCCAGCGGCGCGACCTGAGGGCCGTATCGCTGAGTCACGTACCGACTGGCTCCCAACACCGGGATCGTACTGGGAGCAATCGAGACAACCGATTCCGTCATTTGGAACGGCACTTCAGCAGGTCCAAACCACATGCCCGCCGCATCGACGCTCTCCCAACCCAAGCTTCCATCGATCTTGAACGAGAACTGATCTTGGGGACCTTGCACGTACTGCAATTTCAAAGGCGTGGGGTGAACTCCCTCGGCGATGATGGGTGTTCCAGTCAACTCAGTGATCCGGCGGGCCACCTCATCCATTTTGAAATTCGCGGGGCCTTCGAGACGCACCGATTGCTGCTCGCCTTTCCAGTCGACGGTGCCCGACAGCGTGGTCGCGAACCAGTCGCCGGCGATCTGCATCGCCTTGGCCTGCAAGGACGATTCGTTCAGATTCCATTCGGCGCGGCCATCGACACGAAGGTTGGGTTCCGACCAGACGACTCGTTTGGTGGTTTTGAAATTGACCGACGTCGGTGGAACCGTTTCGACCAATTCAAACTGTTGCCCGGTCAGGTGCGAGTCCAAGAACAAAACCGCGGGGTCGCCGGTCGCCACGACGCTGCCTTCCATTTTCCCTCGCAGCAACCATTCGCTGGACGCGGCGTTGTTGGCGGCTGCGTCACTGGACGCTGTGTTTCGATAGGCGACTTGCTGAACCGATCGTGTTTGGGAATTGGACTGCGACAACCGTGGGTCTTGCGAACGATTGGCGAGCCGTTCTCGCATGCTGGTCTGCAACCTTTCCAATTCCGCTTGCCACGCGATTTCGATGTCGGTCATGCCGCCGATCCATTCGCCTTGGATCGCTGCAGAGGCCGCATCACCGGCAACCGTCAACGAGCGAATGATGACGTCCTGCTGCGGGTAACTGGCTTTGCCATCGAAGTGCAGCTTGACCAGCTGTTGTTCCCAAATTTGATCTGACATGGGGACTTCGAGCTGAGTGATCTGGGCATCCATGGATTCCAACAAGGCCGCGCCGGACTGACTCAGTCCCCCACGGGCATTGAAGCGAAAACCGCCCTGCAGTGATTCGTAGCCGGCGGGCATCCACGGGGCCAATGTCTGTGCGATCGCGTTGAGTTGCCCCTGGCCACTCATTCGCAAAGGAATCAACCGGTCGGCATCCAGAGCTGAAATGGACTGAACCAACTCAACATCGGCTTCCAACCCGTTGCCCAGGACATTCAGTTTCCCACTGATCAACTCCGCCAACTGCCCACCGCCGCTCGATTGCCAACGGCCGGTGATGTCCAATTGCGACTGCAACGAAGAAGGTTGAAAACTCTGACCAGGCGTCAACTCGATCGCCAACCCGGTCATCCGTCCGTCACCACGCAGTCGCCATGTCCCGTCGTTTTGTGCGTTCCACTGCAGTCCACCTTGAACGTTTCCTTCCAAACGGCGGTCATCCAGATCGATCAAAGGACGAAGGATGCGGGCAAGCTTGCCAAAATTGATGTCCACATTGGCAGAACCGCTGCGCAGATCACCTTGGCCATTGACAACCGCAAAGGGGCTGTCGAGTTCAAATTGTTCGGCGAAGAGTCGTTGGGTGTCGCTGGCAACGACGGCGAGCACGTCAATGGGTGCCACACGAATCTCACCCCCTTGGGATTGAGCTTGGATGATCCCGCTGCGAATCATCAACCGACGGCGACGTGCATTTCCACCGCCAATCGCGGATGCACCTCCGCCCGCGATGGGTTCGATCCGTGCTTCGACGATTCCATCGACCAACGTGACCCCGTTTCGCAGAGGCAGCAACTCAGGAAGTGCCCGACGCAAACGCGGCAAGTCGACCTGCACCGTGACGGTCGCATCCACTTGATTCAGCCAAGCCAGCGGATTCGTCGTGTTGCCAGCCAGGGAAACGGAATCCGGGAACGATCCATTCATTTGCACACTGGCGAAATCGGTCTTCGCGTTGATCTGTCGGGCGCTGACCCGTCCTCCGCGAATCTGCAAGTCACCGTCGAAGGTGGCCAACTCGTTGTCCCACAGCTTTCGTCCCGTCTTGGAATCGCTCGCAACCAAATTACGAACATTCAATTGACGCAGAGAAACATTGGGCTCGCCGGTTCCTGTCAGCGTCAATTGTGTTTGCCCTGACAAATCACCGGTGATCGCCGTCGGCAGTTCACTGCCGGGGAAACGACGCTGGGCCAACGCCAGCACCGACAACGGCAGCGAATCAGCATCGATCTCGACCGACAACTGCTCCGTTGCAGTGGATCCAGCGGAAGCATCCATCGCCACCTTGACGCGACCGGCCACGGATCCATCGCCACCTCCAGGCTGGCTCAAGACACCATCAAAGGTGACATCTAGCCAAGCAGCGTCGAGAATCGCTTCGGCATGGGACTGACTCAGCGTCCACGTTTGGTTGGTCTCCGCATCAGTGGCCAGAACCGCCACGTCTTGCAATTTGACAATCCCTTGCGGAACAAAGGCAGACGGTTCGTTGGAGGGAGCAAGAAGCGTCGCCAAATCGTCTTCGAGCGACGTCGTTCCATTCTTCACCGTGCATGAAATCTGCACGCCTCGAACAAGAACTTCACCGAATTGCCCCGCCTGAGGCTCACCCGACCAAAGATCGCTCAATGAAATCGAGGTCTGCAATTCATCAACGATGATTTCGGATTTCCCGAATCGCCCCACGACGTGCAGCCCTTGAATTTGCAGTGGGGTCAGCCAACCAATTTGTAGCGAGTCCGCACTGGCATCGAGGTCATACGATTCCAGCGTTCGCACCAAAAAGGAACGCCCCATCGGCGAATGACTGACGAGGCTCGGAAGAGCCCCGACACCAAGAATGACAAAGGCAAGCAAGACCAGAACGAGCGTTCGCTTGCGCTGCAGTCGGCCTTGTCGACGACTGCGAGTGCGAACTTCTTGCGAACGTTCCATGACGCCTAATTTGGCATCGAGGTCGTAATCCCGGGCCGCTTTGCGTCGCATCGCCGTCGATCCAATCCGTGAAAAGTAGAGCTCGCAACCTCATCCATCGTGGTGCGGCATGGCGGAGCATACTCGTTTTCGGCGCATGACCCCAAGAGACGTTTTTGAAACGCTGGTCGGACGTCTTCGAAGACGGAAGACAAGACGTCCGACACGAGAATCCCATTTGCCCACAGGTTCTGTCGGCGCATAAAAAAAGCTCCCGGAAAGTACGAGGTCCTAGGGGGGCGGAGGACAACGCGCTTCTGTTCCGGGAGCCGGTGGTCGGTTTGTCCGATCGAGTGAGCACATCCTTGTGATCACCAACCGAACGTCCGTCATCTCAAAATCCTAACAAGGGTTTCCAGGTCGATCCGTGACCATCAAAAACATCTTGAAAATCTCGCAGTCAGCCTTTCAATAGAAATCAAAAGACGACCCGTGCGAGATGCGATTTCGAAACTTCGCACGTCGCAATCGGACCGGGTTGGAGGTCCGTTTGCGACGATGGGGGCAACTTAGCGGGGGCCGCTTTCGTGGGTCAAGCCGAGTTCGCAAAAAGTCTTTCAGGTTCTGGAAGCTCATTTCACTCCTGTCCATTTTGGTCCCCGAAATCGTTTAGAATCAGCGTGAAAACTTTCTCAACATTCTTTTCATCCCCGCCAAAGCCCCCTCCTTCCATGCCGTTCATTCCACGTCGTCAAACCCAAACAACGTCTCAGGCTTCGACCAGCCAACCTTCCACGGTCGCGATGCTGTTCAGCCCGTCCCTCACCAACGCTGTCTCCCCAAGAGCATCGCATGGTCAATTGCTAGCAAAGCAGTTTCGTTGTTTGACTGGGTTCGCGACAATCATCGTGTTGTTGGTTTGCGTCGGCTGCCAGCCTCCGACTGGCGATCAAGCGGACTCCGCCGACAAGCCGCTTCACTTCGCAGTCATCCCCAAAGGCACGACCCATATTTTCTGGCAATCGGTCAAACTGGGAGCGGAACAAGCGGGTGACGAAATCGGTGCAAAGATCACATTTCGGGGCCCCTCGAAAGAAAACGATCGTGATGAGCAGATCAATGTCGTCCAAGGATTCCTGAACGCTCGGGTCGATGGCATTTTGCTCGCTCCGCTGGATGCTGATGCGTTGGTTCGACCGGTGAAGGAGGCCAGCCGAGCGGGTGTTCCCGTGGTGATCTTCGACAGCGGACTGAACACCGACCCGGGCGACTACGTTTCGTATGTGGCCACCGACAATTTCGAAGGCGGCAAATTGGCGGCCCAGGCGATGGTCAACGCGTTGGGGACCGACGGCGGCGATGTGATCTTGCTGAGATACCAGCAAGGCAGCGAAAGCACACACCAACGCGAAGAGGGATTCTTGGCTGCAATCGCAAAACATGAGAAGATTCGCGTGATCAGCAGTGACCAGTACGCCGGCACGACGACGGAATCAGCCATCGACAAAGCCCAAGCGTTGCTGAATCGTTTCGGTGACACGGTGGATGGAATTTGCACCGTTTGCGAGCCGACAGCCGAGGGCGCATTGCGAGCACTTCGCGAACGCCAACTGGCAGGCAAAGTCAAATTGGTCACTTTTGACAGCAGTGACTCACTGCGAGAATCACTGTCAGCTGGTGAAACGCACGCCATTGTGCTGCAAGATCCCGTCGCAATGGGTTATCAAGCGGTCAAAACGATGGCAGCTCACCTCCGTGGCGAGACGACCGAACCGTTCCTCGACACTGGTGTTTTTGTTGCCACGGCAGAGAATCAAGACGACGAAACCATCTCTCGACTGCTCCGCCCGGCCGTCGCGAGCGAGTGAGACTGAGCGACGGATGACCGCGTGCGGGTCGCAACCCAATAAAATTGCGTTCCTGCCGCATCTGATCAGTGTTGCAAACGACAGGCAGCGGATAGACTTCCCGGAATGAACAGAATGAGAAATCAACACCAACCGCGTGCAGGACGCGGAGCACGCCCCGCCCGCTTCGAAGAACCGATCGACACGATCGCTCTGCTGGAATCCGTTGGACCGGTGGAAACACCGCCGGAAATGGACTCCTTTGATGAGCTGGATTTGTCTCCGATCATGCGTGAATCGGTGAAAGCAGCTGGATTCACAGCGCCATCGCCCATCCAAGCCGCCTTGATCCCGCATGCCCTCAATGGCAGAGACGTGATTGGCCAGGCTCGCACAGGCACCGGTAAAACCGCGGCCTTCAGCATTCCAATCCTTGAGCAGCTCGATTCGCTGGAAGATTGTCGCGACCCGCAAGCAATTGTGATCGTCCCGACTCGCGAATTGGCCGATCAAGTCGCCGCCGAGGCCGAAAGGCTGGCCCGCGGGGTTCCGACCGAAATAGCCGTGCTCTCCGGCGGAAAAAACATGAACCGCCAGCTTCGGCAGCTGGAAAACGGCACGCAGCTCGTCGTCGGGACTCCCGGCCGAGTGCATGACCACCTTCAACGAGGCACCCTCCGCACCGACAAAGTCTGGTGTGTGGTCCTGGATGAAGCCGACCGGATGCTGGACATCGGCTTCCGGCCTCAAATTGAGCGGATCATGCGAAAGTGCCCCCGAAATCGGCAGACCTTGCTGCTTTCGGCCACTCTGCCACCGGTCGTTCGACGACTGGCCGAAAGCTACATGCAAGAACCAATCGTGATCGATTGCTGCCGCGACGAAATGTCGGTCGACACAATTGAACAGCGATACTTCACCATCGCTCAAGACGACAAAGTCAGGTTGCTGGAGTCGTTGCTGAAACGCGAAAAACCTGAACAGGCGATCATCTTCTGCCGCACCAAGCGGGGGACCGACCGACTGCACCGGAAGCTTTCGCAGGAATACGGTGGCGCTTGCGGAGCAATTCACGGCGATTTGCAACAACGGGAACGCGATCGGGTGCTTCAAAAGCTTCGCGATGGAAATCTGAAGTTTTTGGTGGCGACGGATGTCGTTGGCCGCGGAATTGACATCAGCACAATCTCACACATCGTCAATTTCGATGTCCCGCAGGATTGCGACGACTATGTCCACCGCGTTGGCCGAACCGGTCGCATGGGCCGAGATGGCGTTGCGTACACCTTCGTCGTGCCAGGCGAAGGTGACATTCTGACCAGCATTGAGCAACGGATCAACAAATTGCTGATTCGAGATCAAATGGATGGCTTTGAATCGCCTGCTGAGAAAGCAGCCGCAGTTGCGGCAGCTGCGCCCGAACCAGAGAAAGAATTGCGGCGCACCCTCAATCCTATGACACGAAAGCGCCCTCGCCGGCGCTGATTCTTCCCAGGGAACTTTTTCGCAAGTCCAACGTCCAACCTGACGCAAGAATGTGTCGATTGTGACGGCTGTGAGCAGCGAGACCTCTAACCCAACGTTCCCGCCCCCTCTTGTGGGTGAACCGCTCGGGTCGATTTCGTCATCAGAACCGGTGCAATTGGCACATTTGTCCGACGAGTGAACGCTGCGGTAAGTAGCGATGGCGCAAAAATTTGCGACGTTATTTACCCCAACTATACTCGGCGGACTGATCGCGCGAGCTGCGCCTGAATTGCCGGACATTGCTGTCTGAGCGATTCCAAGCAACGCCGTGAGATCGCCCTTGTCATCCACGACTGATCTTTGATTGTCCGCAATTCCGCGGCCAATTGGAGCTCCGAGATTCACATCAAGTTCGGCGGATTGGGTTGGAAATTGGCTGTTTCGGAAGCCAACCAAGACCCAATCTCTGGTCTGCCTAGAAGGTTCGGTCTATGACCTCGCGTCAGCGAAACACAGTGTCTCCGTCCACGGAAAATGCCTCCTCCCACGATCGTGCGCCAGCGGTGCCAGCTCGTCGTCGGTCCAAAACGTCCAAGCGTGGCGGCGAAAGTCGCCAACAGCGTCGACGTCATTTGGTCGAAACGCTCGAAGCTCGCCAGTTGCTGGCCGGGCCGCAACTCATTGGGATCCAACCCAACGAGGGCGACCTGATCGACGATGGCGCGGTCCGTCAAACGGCCCCGCGTGTGTTGACATTCCGTTTCGACGAAACTCAACAGATCGACCCGGCAACGCTGGGCGGCATCGAAATCACTCGCGCCGGCGGTGACGGTGACTTCAATGAGAAGATCGTGGTCGAACCCGGTTCGATCACCTTGGGGGATCCCAACGAAAACGAAATCATCGTTCGCTTTGCCGAAAACCTTCCGGACGATGACTACCAAATCAAGGTGTTTGGTTACGACAACCCCGACGAAGACATTGTCGGGATTCGCAACCTGAATGGCGAACTGTTCGTTCCCAACGAAGCCGGCGAACGCGTCCAGACCATCGACTTCGATCTGGACCTCGGTGCGTTGATCGAATCGGTCGTGCCTCAACCAGTCGTTCGCAACGCGGATGGCAGCTTGACGCAGAACCGCAATGAGATCGTCGTCTACTTCAACGAAGATCCCTTGTTCGTCGAAAACGACGCCAACGGAAACCCGACCACACGGTCCGCAGAAAACCCACGCTTCTATCAGTTGTTGCTGACCCAAGACACGGTCCGCACCACCGACGATGTGGTTTACCAACCCACGAAAGTGGTTTACGACACCGAGACCTTCACCGCTCGTCTGTTCTTCGACACCGATGACATCAACGATCTGAAGTTCGAACAGGCGGTCCTCACCGCACAGGACTCATCGCAACTGGCACAGCTGGAGGCCGCCTTGGTCGCGGGCACACCGTCGGTGGCCGAAGCTCAAGCCAACCTCGACGCATTCAAAGCAAGCTTTGCCGTTCCAGTCGGTGGCGGCACGTTCCGTCTGCGAATCGGAAACGCCATCAGCAGCTCGGCGGAACTGCAACTGCAGCCTGCCGAAGTCATTCCCCGTCCGTTCACCAGCATCGGATTGGACAGCAATGGCAGCGAGTTCTTGGTTCGTTCGTTGTTGCTTGGTGAAGACCAACCCGAGCGAGCGGTCACCTTCGTCAACTCGGCAGCAGGTGGCTTGGCCGTCAGCCTGGACGCCAACGGTCGTGTCGTGGTCGACTTTGGTGGATCCACGCCCACCGTCAACGATTTGCGGGTCGCGGTGGCGAGCACGCCTTCCGTCGCCGGCTTGATTGAAGTCGATCCCAACAGCTTCGGTTCGCTCGCCTTGCCGTTGAGCTTGACCAACAAAAGCGACTTCAACTTGGTCGGTTTGGGCGGCACTCTGACCACGGCTTACAACCTCGGTGAACTCGGATCCACCGGCGAACTGTCGAGCGTCTTGATTCACGAATCAATTTCATCGATGCCGTTTGACTTGGATCTTCCCGGTGGGAATGACGACCCTGGTCACCGCAACATCGACACGGCATTCCAAGGCCACATCAACCCCTTGTTTGGTGCCGATTCCGTCGATGGCATCACAGAGATTGCCTACAACTTCGAGTCCATCGTCGCTTCGACGGGTGGCACAACCTTCAGCAATCAGATCACCGAACGCCAACGGGAACGTGTTCGTGAGGTGCTCGACCTATGGTCCGCCAAGATTGGTGTGCAGTTCCGCGAAACGGTTTCCGATGGCATCACGTTTGCCGTTGGCGACAACGCTCGTTTGGGGAATTCGGTCAACTTCAATGTGATCAACGCCAACGTTCGCGTGGATGAAACGTTCGTCGATCCGGCGATCGTGTTCAGCAACCAAATCACCTTCGGCACCGCTTATGGCGAAGACTTCACTCGCAAGGCTGCTGCCGGTGTGGGCTTGCTGCTCGGTTTGGAATTTGCCCCTGAACTGCCTCCTGAGACCTTGCTCAGCGGTTCGTTTGCCTTCTTGAATGACACAATCAACCCGACAACGGAAGCTGCCCTCAACAACTTGGAACCGGTCTTTCCAGGCAACGCGGACGTGTTGCACGGTCAGTACCTGTATCGCCCCGACAGTGTCGACATCGACATGTACCGGTTCGAGGTCAACCTGAACGACAGCGATCGTCTCGGAACGTTGACCGTCGAGACCTTCGCCGAGCGACTGGCTCAGTCCAGCTTGCTCGACACGACCCTGACGCTGTTCGAAGAAGTCGCCGCGTCTGCGACCTCGGACTTCGACCTTGGTCCATCATTGCAAGTTGAATTCGTTGCCGTCGCAGCTGGTGCAGAAGGCAACCAAACTCGGATCGAGTTTGTGCAAAGCGACCGGGCGGCCAATGACAGTGCCGTGCGTGTGCTGCGACAAACCGGTGACAACGGCCAACTGCTCGACAATGTGATTCTGCTGGACGTTCCGCGACGCAGCAGTGTCGGGGCGGTCCCCGTCTCCGCGTTGATCGACGCCATCAACAACGACCCGTTTGCATCCTCCTTGGTCCAAGCTCGCTTGGTCGAAGGCGTCGCAACAACGGACATTTCACGCCCCAATGAAGTCCTGGACTTCTCACCGATCAGCCTCCGTGGCGGTGGCCTGGAACAACTCAGCCGCAACGACGATTACTTCAGCGAAGATTCCTTCCTGACAGCATCGCTGGGCGCTGGAACGTATTACATCGGGGTCGCCGCCAGCGGCAACGATGAATACAACCCGCTGATTCCTGACAGTGGCTTCGGTGGTCGCACGCAAGGCGAATACGAACTGCTTGTCAAATTCGACCCCAATGTCGATGAAGTCAACGTGCTTCGTGACATGGACCTCGAAGGCAACAATGCTGGTGATCGCATCGGCGTTCCCGGCACGCCGCTGGACGGCGATGGCGATGGGAGCCCCGGCGGTTTGTATCAGTTTTGGTTCCAAACTCGCCCCGAAGAACGAATCCTGGAATTCGAACTGACCGGCAACTCGATCACGCCCAACCAAACGATTGAAGTCATCAGCGGGACCGGCGTTCGCCGCATCTACGAGTTCGTGCCAATCGGACAAAACGCAACTGTTCCCGGCAGCGTCACCGTTCAGTACAACGCGACCGTCGGTGCGGGATCTCCCGCTGCCGGTCTGGCCAATGAATTGGCGACCAGCATCAACCTCCTGACTGGTATCACGGGCGTCTCGGCTGAATTGATCGGCTCGGGTGAACTGGTGCAGTTGTCGGGCGAGCGGTCCGTGAACACTTCGACTGATTTCCGTGGCATGACGATCCACGGCCGCACGATCTTCGTTGACAAAATGGGCGCCGCCCAAGCCGACGGCAGCATCGACTCGCCGATCAACAACATTGCCAGCGACCAAGTTCTCAGCGCGTTCTCCGTGGCTCGTTTCGGGGACCAAGTTCGCATCGTCGGAAACGGCGGTGTCGATGGGGACCTGGAAACCGAAGCGGACAACTTCAGCTATCAATTCGGCATCACTGAAACCGGTGGCCGAGTGCTCGAAGACGGCCGCAACATGGAAATCCCGCGCGGCGTGACCACGGTCATCGACGCGGGGGCCGCATTGAAATTCCGTAGTGCTCGTATCGGCGTCGGCAGCAGCAGTCTGCAAATCGACCGCAGCGGCTCGTTGCTACAAGTCCTGGGCACGCCACGTCTGGTCGAACTGTCAACCGGCAATGACGTCAACGACCCAGCCTTTGATCCGATCACCACTTTGCTGACGGACCCCTCGGACGCGACCGCCGCCTATGAAAACGGCAGCGTGATCTTGACCAGCATGCGAGACCGTGGCGTCGATTCGGTGGCGTCTGGAATCGCGCCGGCAGCCGGTCCTGGCGACTGGGGTGGGATTGTCTTCCGCAGCGACTTTGACTCCGTTCAAGGCCGAAGTTCACTGGAAGATGAGGGCATCTTCATCGACCGAGTCAACCACGCTGAAATTCGTTTCGGTGGTGGCAGTAACTTGCTGATTGATTCGATTCAACAGTTGGTCAACCCAATCACGATGATTGGGCGTCGTCCCACCATCTCTTTCAACGACATCACCCGCAGTGCGGATGCCGCAATCAGCGCTTCGCCGGACACCTTCGACGAAACCACGTTCCAAGGCCCTCAGTTTCAAGTGGCTGGGCGTTTCATCGCGGATTACGACCGTGTGGGTCCAGAGATCTATTCGAACCAATTGATCGACAACAGTATCAATGGGTTGTTCATTCGCGTTCAAACCACTGCCAATCAACCCCCTCGAGAGTTGACGGTCACAGGTCGTTTCGACGACATCGATGTGGTTCACTACTTGGCGGAAAACCTTTCGGTCGTCGGCACTCCTGGCGGCAGCATTGAAGACGGCATTCGTCCTGACCTGACCAGCTCCGCTGGCAACGTGAACATGGGCGGGAACCTGGAACAAGGCACGTTCAATTACAAAATGACGTTTGTCGACGTCTTTGGATTCGAATCCGCTCCGAGCGACGCCAGCGGCGACTTCAGTGTGCCTTCGACCCTCAGCGGCTCGTCGATCGAGCTACGCAACTTGCCGGCCATTGGCGGCGTCAGCAACTTCGTCGCGCGTCGCTTGTACCGCAGCATTCCCGGCACCAACGATTACGTCTTCGTCGCTCAATTGGACTCGACGCGTCAAACGTTCGTTGACAATGGCGAACAGACTGCGGCCAACAGCACGCTGCTTGATCCAGCCTTGAACGGCGTTCGGGGCCGCTTGGACGCTTCGCTGACGATCGACCCAGGCATGATCATCAAGCTGAATGGGGCACGCATCGAACTTGGTCACGGCACTCAGTTGCTGGCCGAAGGCACGGCCCAGCGACCTGTGATTTTCACCAGTTTGCTCGACGATCGATTTGGAGCCGGTGGGACATTTGACACCAGCAACGATGCCGCAACTGGCACCGTCTTTGCCCCGGACCGCGGCGACTGGTCGGGCATCTATGCCGGTCCGAATTCGCACGTCAGTCTCGATTCCGCCACCATCGCCTACGCCGGTGGCGTGAGCTTGATTCCTGGTGGCGAAAGCCGTGGCTTCGTGCCATTGCAATTGCAACAAGCCTCGGCACGGGTTGTGAACTCCCGATTTGAATTCAACGAAGACGGTCAAGATGGTGCGGGTGACGTTGGTCGATTCGGCCTCCCTGGTGTCACGCCTTCGACCATCCATGTTCGCGGCAGCCAACCGATCATCGTTGGCAACGACTTCGTCGACAACCGCGGCAGCATCATCGACATCGACAGCAATTCGATGACCGCCGAGCGAATCATTGACCTGGGTCGTCAAACCGGTTCAGTGGAGACCTTCTCGGAACTGGACGACAACTATGGCCCGCTGATTCGACTGAACCGCTACGAAGTGATCGCCAATGCCGCCGCTGCCCAACGGCAACTCAGTGGTTTGGAAATCCGTGGTGGCGAACTGACAACCGAGAGCATCTGGGATGACACCGACATCGTGCACATGCTGTTTGACAGCATCGAAGTCGGCAACTTGCACTCGACCGGCGGACTGCGATTGTTCAGTCGGGCGGAAGAAAGCTTGGTCGTCAAATTGTCCGGAGGCGGAACCGCCTTCAGTCCCACCAGCGGCACAGGCTTGACCGCAACGGGAACCGTGGGAGACATCGATGGTCGCATCGGCGGCACCGTTCAAATCATCGGGATGCCAGGCTCCCCTGTGATCCTGACCAGTTTGGCGGACGACACGGTTGGTGCGGGCTTGATGCCAAACGGCACCGCGTTCTTGGACACCAATGGTGACTCCTTCGCAAGCCGGCCCGACACCAACGATTGGCGCAGCGTCCTGCTGGATGAAAACTCCAACTTCACCAACATCGAATTCATTCTCGAACGAGAACTGAAGTCGGAAATTGGTGTTGGCTTGAACGATTCGGTGGTCACCGCTCAAACATTGGGCATCCTGGCGCCAAACGAACTGTTCAGCGACGACGCCAACCGTCTGGGATTTGAAGTCGAAGGTTTCCTGGAACAATCCAACGACATCGACACCTATGCCTTCACCGGTGAAGCGGGCACACAGATCTGGGTCGACCTGGACCACACCTCGTTCACTCTGGACACTGTCCTCGAAATTCTTGATCCAGACGGAAACGTCATCGCCCGCAGCGACAATTCATTCGATGAAGTCAATGGCGATGCAGAAGTCGCGATCCTGGACCCCAGTGCCGAAGGTTTGGCAGGTTCGCTGCAAGCCAACAGCAACTTCGACGGCTTCATGGATTACGACACGGTCAATCCTCGCGATGCCGGTTTACGAATCACGTTGCCAGGACCAATCGGCATTGAGTCGAATTACTTCGTTCGAGTCCGCAGTGCAGCGGTCAATCCGGACGACACCGCAGGTGGCTTGACGCGAGGTGGCTATCGCTTCCAAGTTCGCTTGCGTGAAGAGCAAGAATTCAGTGGCAGCATGGTTCGCTTCGCGGACATTCGCTACGCCAACAACGGCATCCACGTGCGTGGTGCGATGGCCAACTCACCCCTCTTGGGTGAAGCACAAGAAAACGAACAATTCGGGAACACATCGAGCAATGACGTCGCTGTCTCGGACTTGAGTTCACCTGGCCAACGAGCCCAATACTTGGGCAACACGTTGGCGAGCCGCAACGGCGTGATCAGCGTCGGTGGTTCCTTGGACACCGTGGCCGACATCGATCACTATCAAATCGATGTGCTTGGATCACAGGGTGCGGTGAGCCGTGACACCTTGATCTTTGACATTGACTACGCCGATGGTTTCAACCGTCCCGACACCATGCTGTCGATCTTCTATGATCCCGATGGCGAATCCGGGGACGCGCAACCACGACTGGTTGCAATTGGCAACGACAGCAACATCTTGGAAGATCAGTCCATCGATGGCGATTCGCCGATCGATCTGTTGCAACGCGGAAGTATCGACACCGGTGACGCTTACATCGGCCCGCTAGCATTGCCCGGCGGATCAGGCACGTACTACGTGGCTGTCACCGGCGAAGGCACCACCCCCGACGTGCTGTCTGACCCGTTGGTACGACTGGAACCCATTGATTCGATTCTGCGGATCGTTGACGACCAAATCGCGAACAACATTCAAACCACCGCTGACGCGCCGATTGAACCGTTCTTCATCGACACCAGTGTGTTGCCGTTTGGTTGGTCGACGACGCTCGATCGAGCAACCGATGTCGGTCACAATTCCAAGCAAACCTTCAACGGTTCGCGGAACGTGAATTTGTTCCCCGACAGCATCCAGGTTGAGTCGGAATCGAACAATTCCTTGTTTTCGGCTGACGACCTGGAAGCCAACCTTGGCTGGAGCTTGAACGATGACCCCAATATCGGGAACTCGTTCGGCACCAACACTTCGCAGCAACTTCCTCACACCAAGGTGTTGGGAACGACCATCAATGAAGTGGTCGACGTCTATCAATTCGTCGTGCCAGTGGATGGTTCACGCGTCATCCTGGACGTTGACAACGGTGTCATTCCGTTTGCGTACAACACCAACCCTGGCTTCGGTGGCATTGACATCGATCCAGACATCGAAGACTTCCAAAGCGACAGCGTCGACCTGAAACTGCAGTTGCTCGATGCGTTTGGTGTCGTGATTGCGACGAACTCGTTCTCGTCCACCAATGCGGGTGCGGAAGGTAGCATCGGCGATGCACTGAGCATCTTCACCGACGACCCTTACATTGAAACGTTCTTGCAAGCCGGCGTGTATTACATTGCCGTTTCGCCGGAACCCACCTCGTACGACCCCGCCACGCAGGTGTTCTCCCTGGACGTCGGCGACCGTCCCCAACAAGGCACCTATGAACTGAATGTTTCGGTCGAAGACCATGTGGTCGACGGCGGGGACCCCAACAACCAATCGCTGCACTTCGATCGCTCGGAAATCCGCGGCGACCTGGACAGTGTTGCGTTTGACCTTTCGGGCTACAGTGATGCCGACCAACCGTACCTGTACTTCGATTACTTGCTGAGCGACATCGGCAACGACGAAGTTCGAGTGATCGCTCGCAGCGATCAACAGGGTGAGACCATCTTGGCTGGCAACGCCGCTGGGACGGCAGGCACCGACGCAACCTTGTTGCAGCAGGACACCCTGGAAAACTGGTACCAAGCCCGCTTGGACCTGGGGCAGTTTGCTGGCGACACCAACGTCATCATTCGCTTCGAATACGACACCGACCTTGCTGCGGGCACCGGCCCCGTCTTTGGTGGCGAAGGACTGTACCTGGACAACTTCATCATCGGCTTTGCTGAACGTGGTGAGATGGTGGTGGGTGCTGCTTCAGGACGAACCGGATTCGTCGGTCAATCGCAAACGGTCCTCGGTGAGTACCAACTTGAGATCCGTCCTGGCCAGGAATACACCACGACGACATCGGCAACGACTCAGACTCCAACGGCCACGTTCGACACCAACGATCGTCTCGCCCAAACGATGACGATTGTTGCCCCTCACCCCTCGCAATTGAACGATGGCGACACGTTCTCTGTGTCGGACAATGTCCGCAGCGTGACGTTCGAGTTCAACAGCACTGGTTCCGTGATCGCTGGCAATATCCCGATCAACATCAGTGGAGTGACCACTCAAGTCGAAATCGCCGAACGGATGCGAACGGCGTTCAACCTGCCTGCCGTCCAAGCCTTGGTTCCGATTCAGGCGACGGACTCATCCGGCAACACCGCTGGTGGCAACAACGATGTTCGCATTGCCCTGTCGGCAGCCGTGGTGGGTGACTTCTACAAGGTCGACAGCGTGGACGACGTGCCCGATGCTGCCGACCCCATCGTGCCAGCGGGAACATCCTTCCGGTTGCCCGCGATCTACACCGAATACGTCGGTGACCAAAACGTCCAACGCCGACAAGACCAGGTGTTCATCGACTCGAACAAAATCAGCGATGTGCATGCCATCGGTATTTGGAGCGAACCTGGCGATCGGGGTGTCGACCCTCAAGACATCAAGACTCGATCACAATTCGCATTGGATCTCGGAAACTTCTTCGGTTTCAACAACGAAGATTTCTTTGCAGGCGAAGAGAATCCGTACCTGCAACAGCCACCGATCGGCAACACCACTCCGGGCGGGGTTCGCAATCTGCCAACCTTGAACAATTCGGTGATTGGCGGTTTGGCACCTTCAGTCAGCATCGTCAACAACACGATTGATAGTGCCGGTTACTCGGCAATCAAAGTGGACGGGGAAACCCGACCTTGGCAAATCGATTCGTTCTTCAGCGGTGACTTCCTCGGCGACATTGGCTTTGGCGACTTCATTGCGGACGGTCTGACCATGACCATCGATGCGGCCGGCACCCGGGTCACATTCGAATTTGAAGACATCGGTGGTGGCGTAGTGCCGGCCGGCGGCAGCGGCGTGATTGGTGGTGACGGCTACGTCGACGGTCACGTGCCGATTTACATTCGGCACACGGGGCCCAACTACAACCCGCCAAACATTCCTCAGACAGCGCGTCGTGACTACGCTCACACGCGGCATGAAGCCATGATGGCCATCTACCAGGCCATCCAGGGCAGCATCCTGATGACCAATGACATGGTCCAGTTGGTTCATCCAACGATTGGCCCTTCAATCGCTTTCGGCGATGAGCTCGAAGAAAATCGCTATCTCAGCGACATCTCGTTCCCAACCGCAACGGTGTTCCTCGAAGGCGTTTCGGGAATCTACTTCGACACTTCGTTCGCGAAGGGTGGCGGCAACCCGTTCTTTGCCAGTCCAGCAGCGGTGGCCGAATCACCTCAGCCATTCTCACGAATCGTCAACAACACGATTTATGGACAAGACGGCACCGAGTCACAGTTCTCGCAGGCGGCGATTGTCAACGGAGTCGATGGCGACGACACCATCAGTGGTGCCCGCGACACAAAAGTCGGCCAAGCTCACAATGGCGCGTACATCACCAACGGAACGATCGGCAACGGCGATGCCTTGCTGACCGCTCAACAAGACGTCGACTTCTACGAAGTTGAATTGCTGGTGGGCGATCGCTTGACGATCGACATTGACACCCTCGCGGCCGACCTCGACCTCGGCATCCCCGAAGGACCTGACTTGGTCCTGCGGTTGTTCGACGCCAACGGCGTGATGGTGGCTTCGAATGATTCGGCTGCTGCTCCCACTCACTTGGAAACGACGACGGATCCGACACAGGAAGACACCTATCTCGACCTGGGAGACGATCCCGTCGACCCGGCCGACGACACCCAACCCAACCTTCGCGCCGTCGATCCCTTCGTGGATTTCACAGCCACGAAAAAGGGCACGTACTACGTCGCCGTTTCGCTGCAGTCCAATGACGAGTACGACCCCAATGCATTGTCTGGTCGCACCAAAAGTGCGGACATCGTTGGCGACTACACGATCGCGATCGAATCCTATGCGGCACGCGATTTCGTCTTGAGCATCGACAACCAAAACTTGGCTCGAAACTCAGGCAACTTGGGATCGACCGGCGATGATTTGATCGGCACCTCGGTCGTGATCACCCAAATCCCTGACCGCCAGGACGGATTCGTCGCTCCCGACAGCACGAACTCGATGCGGTTCCTGTTCACCGACGGTGTCGGCGGCATCCGGACGAATGACAACGGCGAGACGGTTGTCAACGTTCCATTGCAAACAGGTGACGGTTTCCGAACACCGGAAATCCTTTCGGCCTTGCAGAATGCAATCAACGGGGCTGGCATTGCCGACAACCCCACGTTGACCAGCCCACCGCTGCCGAACAATGAATTCGAGAATGGACCGGATGACAATGACATCGGCTCCGTCTCCGGACCGATCCAACGTGTCAACGCAACCGCGCTTGGCGGTCTCGCTGGCAGTGCCGCCGGACTGGATCGCTTCGACTTCTCGATTCCTTTCCCATTCGGATTCGGCAGCGACTTCCAATACGGCTTTGGCCACGATCGCACGAGCGAAGTGGATAGCCTCGGATTTGCTGGCACGACAACATCAGGACTGGGAACGACAGAACTCTACCTGCTGATCCAAAACGCAGCCAAGATCGAGATCATTCCGCCAGAGGGTGGAACCACTCCATTGCGAATGGATCCACAAGCGGGCGTGGAACTGGACCAACTGTTGCCAGAAACAGGTGTCATGTTGACCGGCGGTAGCAGTGCCACTTTGATCAACAACGTCCTAGCGAACTTGAATCAAAGCGTCGTGGTCGAAGAGACCCAGTTCCGGGGCTTCAGTCACCCGACCGACCCGGATGAACATATCAAGCCCTCCGAAGTAGTTGTCACCAGCAACCTTTTCCAACACGATCAACCTGCGACCACGCTGTTCCGCCAGAACATCAATGGCCTGAACAATGGTGGCGTGGGACTGACGACGGATGGACGCACTGGCCCCAGCAACGTCAATGGCGGCACCGATGACTTCAACATCACGCTGGGCAACAACGATGTGTTGTTTGTCAACGCGGATGGTGACAACTTCATCCCCGCCTTGTTCTCACTCGCGATTGACAGCGGTGCCAGCTCGGTGACCGAGCGGGATGCATTCGGTGGCGTCAAAGAAAGCGTTGGTTTGGGAACCAGCAACATCCTGGCCCCAACCCGGGACGGAAATGGTGTGCTGCGAGCCGACAATGACTTGGCCGCTCCTCCATCCGGTGTCGGCGGAAGCTTGTTCATCGACCGCGGTGCAAACGAACTGGCGGACTTCAACGGGCCGATTGCGACATTGCAAGACCCACTCGACAACGATGCGGAAGGTCGCGACAGCGACTCCGCTGAGAACTTCTTGCAACTGACCGGTGGCAACCAGCAAAAGTTCACCATCCAACTGCGTGACACGGGTGACTCGTCCAACCCATTCTCCGGAATTGGCATCGATGACGACACCGTGGTTGTGGCACCGATCAATGGGCTGCGTCCCAAGGGTGCCAATGTCGCTGTGTTCGAAAACGGAAGGTTGTTGACCGAAGGCTTCGATTACACCTTTGACTACGATGAAACCAGCAACCTGATCACGCTGACTCCATCGGCTGGCATTTGGCGTGAAGGCAACGCCTACAGCATCTCGCTCAACAATCGTGATCGCAGCGTCATCGTTGCTCCCGATCCAAGCGAAGTGCGTGACGGACAACAGGTCAGCATCACGGATTCCGATGGCGGCACCGTCGTCTTCGAATTCGAATCAGGCTATCAACTGTTCTTGCCTGAAACGCTGACCCTGGTGGTTCCTGAAGTTGGCATCGACGCCGGTGGCCTGAGCGATGGCGACTCGTTCCGAATTGGTGATGGTGAAAACGCCACCCTGGTGTTCGAATTTGATCGCGACGGAACCGTGTTGGGTGACGCGACTCCAATCATCCTCCCCGATTCTCAAGTCGACACACCGGAAGGACGTCAAGAGGTTCGCGAACGAATCGCTCGCGACATCGAAACGGCCATCAACACAGCCTTGGCCGCCAACCCGAACTTCGAAGTCGAAGTGGTGGTCGAAGGCGAACGAGTCATCCTCGGTGCTCCCGCGGGTTACACCGTCGACACCTCCGCCGGCGGAATGGAACAAGACGCCCGAACGTTGGCGTTGCAAGTGCCGCGTGCCGGCACCGCATTTGGTGGCGTTGTGGTCGGCGACACGTTCATCGTCAGCAATGGCGACGTGACTCGCACCTTCGAATTCACCGAAGATGGCACGCTGAGCGACCCCTCCTTCGTCCCTGTGGTCATCACGGTTGCTCCAAACGATTTGACCGTCTTGGAATTGTCACAGGTCATCGCCGACACGTTGTCGAACTCTGCACTCGGATTGGTTCCGACAGTGATCGAGGACACGGTGTATTTGAACTTGCCTTCCTCTGGTTTGGTCAACATCAACGGCGGCCAATTGTCCGTCATTGGACTCAGTCGTCCGGTCAGCGACGGTGACATCATTCGTGTCACTGAAAGCCCCGCCACCGTTTCGCCTGCAATCGAATTGGGAACGGCTTACCCAGCTGGCCTCGCCGTGGCTGACTTCGGCGCCACGCTGGACAACAACGTCTTCGTTCTGCAAACCAGTGCGGGTGAACGCGTCCGAGTGCAAATCGATGCATCCGAGGCCGATCTGATCCCGACCCCGGGCAGCTTCGTCCTGGACATCACGGAAACGGTCACCGACGACGTTGGAAACGAAACACTGGTCCTCGTTTCGCGTGAAGAGTTCTCCCGCCGCTTGGCTGGGTTGCTCCGCACCGCAGAATTGAACGCGGATCCCGTGGCTCAAGACCAATACGTGTTCTTGAATCTGCCAACCGGTGTGACGGCTTCCTTCCAATCGGATTACGGCGGGCTGTCGTTCAGTGAAACATCCGAGTTCGAAGTCCGACGCACGTTGGAATTCGACTTGATCACGCAAGATGAGAACGGCCAGGAAACCTTCGACGGTGTCGAACCGGGTCACTTCCGCATGCCATTCCGTTTGACCGACACGGCCAGCGACCTGGCAGATGCTGTTCGTGATGCCCTGAACAACTCCGCTGATCTGATCAACGGATTGGCTCCGGGTTCGCGAGTGGTTGCTTCTGGTCAGGTGCAGGTCGAATCGTCCGAGACGGTCAACGTCAACGGTCAGGACATCATTCCTCAACCGGCGATCATCACGGTCACCGCGGGAAGTTCGCTGGAAGTTCGTGGCGAACCTGGTGTGACCGAAAGCAGCACCGTCCAGGTCTTCGGCCCGTTGTTGCTGACGATGCCCACCTTGGGCGGATTCAGCATCACCAACGGCAGCGTGCTGATTCTGCGAGACGATGCCGGCAACGATGTGGTCTTGCAATTTGTGTTGCCAACCGGGCTGAACAATGTCACGCCCGTTCCGGGTGCCATCTTTGTCGCTTACGACTCCAACCAAAACGGTGCGACACTCGCAGCGAACTTGGCGATTGTCATCAACAACTCGCCTGCTGACATGACCGCGACGGTCAATGCCAACAACCAGATTTCACTGGGTCGGATCGATCGCGATCGCGTCGACAACAATGGTTTGCCAGGCTTGCTCGTTCCGGGCACCCCAGGCATCTCGGTCGACCGCGGCATCGTGGCCGACGGTGAAGTGTTGCGTCTGCGTCAGGGCGATGTCGACATCTCGTTTGAGTTTGAACTCAGCGATGGTGGTGGCGGAGTTCGTGCAGGCAACATCCCGGTCACGTTCAATTCCAGCAGTTCGATCGGTGAGATCGCACAAAGCTTGGCAGCGACGATCAGCAACAACCGGGGTGGTCTGCGATTCGCAGTGGACCCTGCGACGGGTCAAGAATTGATGCCGGTTGCCGACGTTGAAGCGGGCACCGTTCGCTTGAACGATCTGCCAGGCACGCAAGTGGACATCTCTGGAGCGACCACATTGAACGTGGTGGGTGTTCCCGGTGGAGCGATCGCGATTCCGATCTCGCCGGACAACAACTCCGAAGACGTCAAACGAAGCATTCTGCGAGCCTTGCAAGGTGTCAACCAACCCGGGCAACCAGAAACGACCACGTTGCTGGCTGAGAATCGCGGTGGGTCCAGCTTGTTCATTGAGAACGCATCGATCATCGATGGTCCCGTTAGCAACTACTACTTGCCCGCCATCAAGGATTTGGCTGGCAACCCGCTGGCACCGAACCGCGAAGATCGCTCGACTCAGTTCACGATTTTGATGCCGGGTATCGCATTGGACTTTGGCGATGCACCCGATCCCGTCGCAGGTGTTCCAGGTCGTTACCCAACGACCTTGGCCCAAGACGGACCTCGCCACGTGATCGGCGGAGCCAACAATCCCATCCTGGGAAGCCGCGTGGATGCGGAAACGGATGCCTTGGCGGTTCGCACGGCTGACGGTGATGACCTCACCATCGACGTCTCGCCGCTGACAGCAACCGGTGCTCCCCTGCCCGCGACGTTGTTCTCCAACACGATCGTTGCCGGGGATGTTCGCATCGCCGTGAACCCCTTGGACTTCTCTTCCTTGGATCTGTTTGATGGAGAAACCATCACACTGACCGTGGGCGGTGTTCAAGCGACGTTGGAATTTGACATCGATGGTCGATTCGAAGAAGACAACTACGCGATCTCGATCGACGCCCTCGACGACAACGGCAACATCAATAACTCGTTGATCAAGGAAGAGGACATCGCCAACGCGATTGTTCGAGCCATTGATCAAAGCCCCCTGCGTCCAGCAGAACGCTCGATCTCGGAAGAGAACGGGGTGTTCGTCGTCAACTTCACCGGCAACGATGAAGACGGCGTCAACTTCTCCAGTTCGACCAACCCGGGTGGCATCATCAACCCAGGTGTGATCACGCCGATTGAGGTCACCGCTTCGCCTGGCAGCGTGCTGCAGGCTTGGATTGACTTCAACGCGGATGGCGACTGGGATGATGCCGGCGAGTACGTGTTGCAAGACATCCAGTTCGAAAGCAACCCGGACACTCCCGGTCAAATCACGCGACAATTTGTGATTCAGTTCCCTGACACATCGCCAGCACCGACCAGCGGAGTGAGCTCGACGTACGCTCGATTCCGAGTCTCCACCGAAGGCGGTTTGTCGCCCAGTGGCTTGGCCCTTTCTGGCGAAGTGGAAGATTACTTGGTGACCTTGCTGCCAGGCCTGCCACCAACCATTGATGATGTCGCAGCGAACCGCACCTACAGCGTTGCGGAGGGTGCGACACTGCAAGCGATTGACGCAACCGGAACGCTGACGCCGACCATTGCCAACGACAATGGCCTGCTCAGTGCAGTGACCGATCCCGATGGACAAGACGTTGCGATCTTCGCCGACGATGTCGGCTCCAAGACGATTTACGACGTCAACGACGCCACACGTGTCGCTGGTGTGGTGAACATCGCTGCCGACGGCACCTTCACCTTCGACGCCGACGCAGACTTCTCCGGAAACGCGACCTTCGTGGTGCGTGCAACGGATGTCTCGCCCGGCAACCCTGGTGGACAACTCGTCAGCTCGCGTGCAATCACCGCGACCATCACGGTCACTCCGGTCAACGATGCACCGACCTTGCAATCTGGCGTTCAGCCAAGTGATGTGTTGACGACCGAAACGATCTTCGAAGACAACGTGGTCAGTCAACAAGATCAAACCTCGCTCGGACCTGTCGTCTTCTCCGCGACCGATCTGATCGACCCTTACTTCATCGCGGGACCGGGTTCCGAACCGCGTGAGCAAGAATTGTTCTTCCAGTTCGCTGGCACCGGCACGACCGCGTTCCAAACAACGCAGGGCGGATCACTGACGATCACCGACAGTGGCCGAACGATTCTTTACACACCACCGCAAGACTACAACGGTGCAACTCCCGACACGTTCATCTATCGGGTCGCGGACCGCGAAGCTCCCGGCGAGGGCGCAATCGTCAGTGCAACCGCCGCCACGGTGGGTCGTGTCAGCATCGTGATCAATGCGATCAACGACAATCCTCGCTTGGTGGATGACTCGTACAGCACCGACGAAGACACGCCACTCAACATTGATGTGGATGGCCCCAACGGAATCTTGAACAACGACACCGCGGGTCCGATTGACGAGCAAAACGACGGTCAACAGATCTTCCTTGTTCCCAATCAGTTCCAACGCGTGGTCAATGGCCAAATCATCAACAACCGCTTCACCGAAGCGGGTGGCACGATTCGCTTGGACGGCAATCAACTGGTCTACACGCCACGTTCGCAGTTCAGCGGCACGGATCGCTTCACCTACCAAGTCCAAGACTCGGAAGGTGGCGTTTCAACCGCGACGGTGACAATCGATGTTGGCAGCGTCAACAACCAACCTGAATTCATTGGCGTCAATGGCATTCCGGGCGAAACCACCCTTCGTTTCGACGAACGCAAACAACCGGGTGAAGAAGTCACCTTTGACTTGAATGCTTGGTTCCGCGATCCAGACAACGAAGCGATGACCTACCAAGTCACCGCATCGGGTGGCACGTCCGTGATCAATCCAACGATTGACGGCAACGAACTGACCATTGATTTCGTCCCGTTCCAAAACGGCGACAGCATCCCAGTCTTGATCACCGCTCGCGATCCTTCGGGTTTGACGACGGATCAAACGATCTTGGTAACGGTCACCGGTTCACCGGATGCACCGATCGTTCAGGGCAGCCTGAATCCGTTGCAGATCATCGAAGACAACGTCTCGGTCGAAGACCTGACCCAAGTCTTCTTTGATCCCGATGGTGACACGTTGACCTACACCGTCACTCGCCTGGGAACGATCGTGAACCCAACGGCAGCCCAAATCGCGGCTCATCCGTTGGTCCAATCGATTGAGTTCTTTGGCAACTCGATGCGGATCACGCCGAAACCGAACCAGTTCGGCCAGGTGACGATTGAACTTTCCGCTCGTGATTCCCAGTTCCAAGCGACCCACCAATTTGAACTTCAGGTGTTGTCGGCCGAAGACGCACCCACCGGTGTGGAAGACGCTTACTCGGTATCACTGGGTGGACGTTTGGAAGTCAACGACCCTGCGTTTGGGCTGTTGCGAAATGACTTCGATCCCGATTTCAGCTCGACCTTGAGCATCGCATCGGGTTCGGTCACGCAACCGACTTACGGAACGGTTTCGCTCAGCGGCAACGATGATGGCACGTTCACCTACACGTTCAATCCTGAGTCCAGCTCGCTGAACCCGTTGCCAACCGGCGACAGTTTCACCTACCGCGTGCAGGACAACACGGGTCGATTGAGCCCGCCAGTGACGGTCACGATCACCTTCGGCCAATCCGCTTACCAAAACCCATCGGATCGATTCGATGTGACCGCGGATGGATTTGTCACGGCCATCGACGCGTTGCGAGTCATCAACTTGCTCAACCGCGATGAGCTTCGTGATCCGAATGATCCCAACGCGGACTTGACGATCGACCGCATTCCGACTTCACCGCCGGACTATTACGACGTCAACGGTGACGGCCGTGTCTCGGCGTTGGATGCACTGCAGGTGATCAACGAGCTCAACGCTCGCTCGGTCGACGGCAACAATCCAGCCGGTGAGTCGCTGCTTGGCGACAACACGACCATTGTCTCCGGATCGTTGGATTCGACTGAAATGAGTCGTTTTGCCTCGACGCAAGCGTTGGCATCGCAGTCGGCCACCAATGCCACAGCGGCCAACGCGGTGCCGGTCTCCTCGGCCATCACCAGTGACCGAACCCCGGCCGGTGAATTGACGGTTTCCGCAGAAACATCGTTGGACAACGTGCTCTCGGTTGGTTTCGACATTGAATCGGCCCAATCGCACCGCACCGAATTATTGGCCAATGCACTGGCGGACGACTTAGAATCGTCTCAATCCGAATCCGGCATCGGATTGGATGGGGCAATTGACTCCGCTTTGATTGATCTTTTCTCCGAAGAAATTGATCACAACTAGAATTTGCTGACCTGAGGGGGCCCAAACGGGGCCCCTCAAACAGCCCCCCCTTATTCTCTCCCGTTTTTGAATCATCTCTGCAAGGCTTCGGTCAACCATGACCCAACGACGAAATCTTCGCCGACGCGGCAGTTCTTCGACGCAACCTCGCCGTTTGCACCACCAAACTCTCGAGCGGCGTGAATTGCTCGCAGCGGAAATTATCAGCGGGCCCCGGTTGGTCAGTGTGGCCGCGAACACGGGTTCGCAGTTCGACCTGAACGACAACAACGTCCTGTCAGTGGCTCCTTCCGAATTGACGTTCCGCTTCGATGGCGGATCGGAAGTCGATGGCAGCACGCTGGACGGGATTCGCTTCGTTGCTGCGGGCGGAGACGGCACGTTTGACAGCGAAGACTTCAACGCCCCAATCCAACCTGGATTCTTGGGTTTCGAAGGCGATCAAACGAACGGCCGAGTCGTGGTGGCTCGATTCGCCGAGACACTCGCGGATGATCGCTATCGGATTGTGATCTCGGGTTACGACGACACCACGACCGGTGTGGTCGCGTTGCGGAATGCATCCGGGCAGGCGGTCACCCCCGCTCAACCGGATGATCCCCAACGTCCTGCGGTGAACATCGACTTTGAAATCGAAGTTGGCCCCAAGGTCGTCGCAGTGGTTCCGCAACCGATCACGCTCAATGGCACCTCGCGTGTTCAGGCTCGTGACCAAGTGCACGTGTACTTCAACGACGATCCGTTGTCCAACCTCAATGCGGGTGTGGTTCGATCAACCGATGCGGTGTTGCTGCCGGTCGTCAACCCTGACTTCTACAAACTGATCTTCACCAACGACACCGTCGAGAACACTGACGACCCGGTCTACGCACCAACGTTGGTGGAATACGACCCGGCGCTCAATCGTGCCACGCTGACCTTCGATTCCGACCTCTCGGAATTGCCCGATGTGGTGGTGGGTGGCGACACCTTGCTGGGTCCCCAATCCAACAGCGGCAGCGGAACGTTCCGCTTGCGAATTGGACGTGGCGATGCGCTTCCGACTTCTCCTTCGGACGTCACCGCTCTGGAACTGCCTGACACGTTTAGCAATGCGCAAGCATTGGGGACCAACTTTGGTGGCGGCTCACAAAGCGTCCTGGTCGATGGCGGACTGATTCAATCGACCACCGATGTGATTCCGAATTGGCCAGGCGCTTTCGATGCCGCTGGTCTGCGTGATTACCGCCGTGAGTCTCAACTGACCCAGCAGATCGATACCACCACTGGTATCAACATCTACCCCTACAACTTTGCCGAACTCTACGGCACAGGTACCCAAGGGCAAAAGCTTTCCAACGCGATCACCGAAGCACAGAAACAACGCGTTCGCGAAGTGCTGGACCTGTATTCCAAGCGGATGGGCGTTCAGTTCGTTGAAACAGAAGACAGCGGGTTGCAGTTCGTCACCGGTGATTTGCAAGCGGTTGTCTTGACCGCCGATACCGGTGCCGGCGAAGGCACGCCTTTCAGCCTGTACCGCGTCAACGAAAAAGATCCGTCTCGCGGCATCTTGGTCATGGATGCCGGCGAGCCATGGTTCGATGGGTACGGTTTGTCGCCCGACAATCGTCCCAGCTGGTTTGTGGAAGCCCTCCGCGGCGTCGGCAATGTCATCGGCATCGGAGATTTGTTCGAACAACCCGATGGTGTCGCGGCGGGTGGCTCCAGCCCCGATGAACCCAATTCGGAATTCTTCAGCGACTTTGCCGGCAACGCCTTCCCCAACTTGCCGACCGAACCTGAATTCCTCAGCCAAAGCGACATCACGCTGGGCCAAGCGCTGCATCGCCCGGAAAGCGACGACGTTGATTTCTACTCGTTCAGCGTTGCCGAAACCGGTCGCATCACTGCCGAAACGTTTGCACAGCGTCTGGAAGACAGCAGCCTGCTGGACACACTCGTTCAACTGTACCGAGTTGTTCCGGCCTCCGGTTCCAACCCGATCACGTACGAATTGGTCGCATCGAATGACGACTTCTTCAGCAACGACTCGCTGGTATCGGTCGATGTCAGCGCCGGCGATTACGTTCTGGGTGTCAGCAGCACAGGCAACGATGCCTACAACGGTGAAGTCGAAGGCAGCGCACTGGGTGGACGCACCGAAGGCACCTACCAATTGCGTGTCACGTTCAAACCTGACAGCAACAACACGATCACCGACACCGCCGGTTCACGTTTGGACGGCGATGCCGACGGCGTCGAAGGTGGCGAATTCAACTTCTGGTTCCGAACGGCTCGCGAAGTTTCCGCCGCCGACGAACCACGCGTGCTGTACGTGGTCAAAGACGCCGATGGTGACGACACCAACGACGGTAGCTTTGCCACGCCTCTGAAAACGATCAGCCGTGCCTTCGAATTGGCTGAGCCTGGTGACATCGTTCGCTTGCTCCCAAGTGCGGGTGCCGACAATCTGATCTCCACCGTCGAGGACAACCCGGCTTACGAAATCGGTCGTGGCGGCACGGGTGACCGGGCCTTGGCAGACGGCGATGTCTTTGAAGTCCCCAAGGGCGTCACCGTGATGGTCGACGCGGGTGCGATCCTGAAATTGCGGACCGCAAAGATCAGCGTCGGCAGCGAATCGGTCGATGAAGATCGCTCCTTGGCAGCCCTTCAAGTGTTGGGAACGCCAGTCTTGGTTGACTCCAACGGAGTCACCACCAACGGCGGGGAAGTCTTCTTCACCAGCTTTGACGATCCCACCATTGGCATCGACAACAACCCGCTGCCAACCGTCCCATCGACCGGACACTGGGCTGGTGTTGAATTCCGCAACGACTTCGACTTTGCCGAAGGTCGCCCCGTTTGGGAAACCGAGGGCATCTTCTTGGACTACGTCTCGCACGCCAACATGCAATATGGTGGCGGCAAGATCGACACCAACGCGCCCGTCGTGACACCTCTGCAAATGCACGAGAGTCGGCCGACGTTGATCTACAACACGATCATGAACAGCGCCGATGCTGCCATCAGTGCGGACCCTGACAGTTTCCGCGAAACCAACTTTCACTCGCCGCGTTATCAGTCGGTCGCTTCGTTCACCAGCGACTACGGCCGCGTCGGTCCTGAAATCGCCGGCAACACGTTGGTCAACAACACCATCAATGCGTTGTTCGTTCGCGTGGACACCCCCGCTGCGGGCCAACTGCAACCGATGACGGTCAGCGGTCGCTTCGACGACCATGACATCGTCCACGCCATCAGCGAAGTGTTGACCATCCAAGGCAACCCCGGCGGTCCGTTGCTGCTGGAAGATCGTCCGGATGTCCTCAGCGTCACCGCTCAAACATCGACCGCTGGCGGTTCGCTGGCGGACGGCCTGTACGACTATGTGATGACCTATGTCACCACCGAAGGAAATGAGTCGCTGGCAAGCCTGCCGACTCGATCGGTTTCCTCCACCACCGGCGCAGTGCGTCTGAGCAATTTGCCGTCGGCCCCAAGTGAATTTGCCGGTCGTAATCTCTATCGTCGCGATCTGTCCGCTCCCGTTGGTGTCATCCGCTATGAACTAGTGACCCAACTGGATCGTCGCGCAACGTTCTATCTCGATGACGGAACGACTCGAGGCGGAATTCTCACCAGCGAACAAAGTCCTGACCTCAGCGGCATCTCAACCAACACGGTTCCGGGATTGGTCGGAACCAGCCAACTGATGGAGAACCAGGCTTACGATTACCGCATGACTTATGTGGACCCTTATGGTGGTGAATCCCGTGCCAGCGCCGCAAGCGCGATGCAGGTCGTCGCTCGCAACGATGGGATCTTCCTCAACAACTTGCCGCCAACCGCCGAAGGTTTCGTGGGGCGCAACCTGTATCGCTCCACACCCATCACGGGCGAATACGTGCTAGTCGCTCGATTGATGCTGGATGAGACCAGCTTCATGGACAACGGGCTGACAACCTTCCGTGCAGACTTGCTGCTCGGAGAAACCCTTGGCAATGATGTGGATGGCGGCACCAAGTTGCTGCCTCGATACGATGCTCGATTGACAATCGATCCGGGCATCATCGTGAAATCCGAATCGGCTCGAATCGAAGCCACCTTTGGTGCCGACTTCTACGCCGAAGGAGACGATGGGAACAAAGTCATCTTCACCTCGCGATCGGACGACACCTACGGTGCCGGCGGAACGTTTGACAGCAATAACAATGGTGCCAGCACGGGCACGCCTGGTGATTGGGGCGGATTGATTTTCCGTCAGGACACCACGGCCAGCCTTGATTTTGCGGAAGTTCGTTTTGGTGGTGGTACCAGCCCCGTCGAAGGTGGATTCACCGAATTCAATGCTTTGGAGATCCTCCAAGCCGACGTGCGTGTTGCCAACTCAACGTTCACTCGCAATGCCGATGGATTTGCCAGCACCAGCACCCGCGAAGGTCGCGGTTTCAACGACGAATCCGTCATCTTTGTTCGCGGCAGCCAGCCCGTCATTTTGAACAACGTGATTGCGAACAACGAAGGCGCCGCAATCAGCATCAACCCCGATGCCCTGAACTTCGATGACGTGTTGGACACCGGCCGCTCGACCGGCCCAAGCAGCATCATCGGGACCGATCTGGACAACCAAGGCCCGTTGATTGCGGGCAACATGTTGGACCTCAACACGCTCAACGGACTGCGTGTCCGTAGTGAAATCATCACCACCGACAGCGTCTGGGACGACACCGACATCGTCCACATCGTCGAAGGTTCGGTGGTCTCGATGACCAACCACTTCTACGGTGCCTTGCGACTGAAAAGCGACGTGGGTCAAAGCCTGGTCGTCAAGTTCGGCCCCAACGGAACCTTGATCGGCAGCGGACGTCCGCTGGACATCACCGATCGCATCGGTGGCACACTGCAAGTCATCGGAACGCCAGGCAACCCGGTTGTCTTGACCAGCCTCAACGATGAGACCGTGGGCGCGGGGTACACACCCGACGGACGCGCGCTGCTGCAAACCGCGGCCAACGCCACCGATCCAGCCGCAGGCGATTGGCAGGGACTGCAGTTGCAGGCCTATGTCAACGATCGCAACGTTGCCTACGTGCTCGAAAACGAGCGTGCCTTGGCATCGGACATCACGATCAATGCTACCCCGGATGACGCGCAAGTCATTGGTGACCTGGCGCAACACGAATACGCAGGCGACGAAAACGAGCGACTCGGATTCAACGTTCGAGGAACCTTGGCGACCCCTCAGGACCAAGACGTCTATCGGTTCACGGCAACCGGTGGCACCGAACTGTTCATCGATATCGATGAAACATCCTTCGGCCTGGACACCGTGGTGGAACTGATCAACGTCAACGAAGACGTGGTTGCCAGCAGCAACAACAGCTTCTCTGAACTCACCGACGCGTCGGTCTCGACCACCGATCAATCGAAACTGTACGCCAACCCCAATCTGCCCAATGGTGTTTCGGTCGACGACGTCCGACCGCTCTATCAATTGGGAACAGGCTCCGTCGAGTCCCCCAATGCCTTGGACGCCGGATTCCGAGTCGTCTTGCCGGGCGACACCCAGCGTGACAACACGTACTACGTTCGTGTTCGCACCCTGAACCAAAAGACCGATGGCCAATACCAGCTGTCTTTGCGTTTGCGTGAAACTGATGAAACTGCCGGCTCAACGGTCCAGTTGGCCGACATTCGCTACGCCACCGACGCGATTGCCGTCACCGGCGCTCCGCTGCACTCGCCATTGGTGGGTGACGTGGGTGAAGAGGTTCGGTACATCGACCCAACCCCAGCGAATCGCAACAGTGGCGATGAACGAACACTTGAAACCGAGAACAATCGGCTTGGATTCACCACAGGGAATGCTCAGACGGTCGGCAACCTGCTGACCTCCGACCGTGGGTCACTGGTCATCTCAGGTGAAATTGGAAACATTGATTCGACCAACTTGGATGTGCGCATCGAAGACGTCGACGTTTACCGAGTGGATTTGTTCGCTCAACAAATTTCACCGGACGTTTTTGACAGCGAAAACCGTTTTGTCACCACGACATTCGACATCGATTACGCCGATGCGTTGGGCCGAGTCAACTCATCCATCTCGGTCTACAACGCAGCAGGGCAATTGATCCTGCACAGCCGTGACTCCAACATCGCCGACGACCAAGGCCGTCCGCTCGAGGGAGTTGACATGGCCAACTTGGATGGCGGCTCGGCCGGCGTCCTGGATGCCTACATCGGACCTGTCGAACTGCCCGAAGGAACGTACTACGTCGCCGTCTCCGGTGAGGTTGCCGTCCCACAGGCATTGGACCAGTTCTTCAACCCGAACTCGGCCAACCCATTGACCCGTTTGATGCCGATCAATTCGGTGCGTCGGATCGCCGAGGACACTCTCGGTGGAAGCAGCACAGTCATCGACTCGGACGAGTTCCGTGATTTTGAAACTCGGTCCCTTGAGTACGCCGCCGAAGCTCCCATCGTCGAACCCATTTTCGACGACGTCTCCATCGTCCCCTATTCGTTTGACGACATTCGATTGTTTGTTTCGCTGGACGGAGCGATTTCAGGCAACAACAACAGCGTGCTGGTCAGCGTGAATCCGTTCACCGGACAAGTCGATCGTTTGATCGGTCAATCGGGCCAACCAACAGGTGACCTTGCCATCCGTCGCGACGGCGAGCTGTTCTCCTACAGTCTGGGGCCGCAAAGTGGACCAGAGAACAATGGGAACGTCGGGAACTTCCTGAACATCAGCCCATTCAATGCCGCAGCCAACAGCGCTGGTGACGATGGAATCTCTTTCCAACGTGACAACCAAGCCGGCACCGATTTGGAAGGCGATGACAACGCTCAACTGGACATTCACGCCATGGCATTCCAGCCTGGCCCGTCCGGCACCAGCATCAACACGTCCGCCGTCAGTGACAACGAACGATTCTTCTTGGTGGGGGAACGTGACAACACCGGTCGCCGAGGCGAAATCCCGGATGAACTGACCCGCAACATTTTGTATCAAGCGGTTGCATCGAATGGTCAGATCACTTCCCTGGGTAGCACCAACGCGAACACCCACCGTGGCTTCGACGGCACGATTCCCTACCAATCGTTCTACGGCACAACATCCCCCGATGTTGAGCATGGTGTGATCGACACCGGATTCATTTATGACACCGGTGCCGACGGAGGTGACATCACTGGTTTGGCGTACACGCCATCGGGCCTTGGAATTGAAACTTTCCTGGCAACGACCGACCTCGGTGGGATTCACGGATTTGATCCCAACAACACCATTCCGGCCCCGCAAGACAACCCGGAATTGGAAGCCTACAACCGCGTCATTCCGACGACTTACTATGGTCGTGTGGTTGCTGACGCGAACCACTTCACGGCTCCCTTTGACTTCACCACTGGCCAACGACACCCCGTCTTCGAGAGCATGTCGTTTGGCCCGCAAACGGTGGAAGACGGCCGCCTGCAGCAAGTCATCTTCGCTGCCACACAAGACGGCTGGCTCTACGCATTGCAGTTGGACGGACAAACGATCAAGCCCGCGAATGTGTTCTACAACGGTCGCTCGGCGATTGAGATGCAATTCGACAGTGGGTTGTCCGTCGGCGACGGCGCGCGAACGGTCAACGGGATTGCGTTCAGTAATTTGCAGATCAACCCGTGGCACACCACCCCGGACCGCAACTTGGACGAAGGGCAGGGCATCTACCCTGACGAAGACCAAACGCGAATCCGCACCTTCGGTGGAAGTTCACTGTACTACGGTTTTGAGGTCACCTCCGACGCGGCAGACAACACCATTGCGCGAGCTGACAACGACGCCCTGGGACAAATCGCTCCCGGCGGCAGCCAAGGCTCGGTTGTCTCCCGTCCATTCGATCTGAGCGAAATCAATTCCGCTGACAAACCGACGTTGTACTTCAGCTACTTCATCGACGTCGAAGCCAACGACGACTACGACGCCGAGATTCCGCGACGACAAAACGATTCCTTCCGCGTCTTTGGTGCGGGCGACGATGGCGAATGGAAGTTGTTGGCCACCAACAACAACTACCGCGAACTGGCATTCAGCGACGAGTACGACTATTTCAACGAAACGGGCATCATTGTCCAGGAAATCTTCGACGACGGGAACGACTGGCGTCAGGCTCGAATCGATGTTTCGCCACTCGCCGGCAACGAGAATGTTCAAATCCGATTTGATTTTTCAACCTCGGGATCCATGCGAACGCACTTCGGGTCCATCAATGTTTCCGGAACAGCGGGTAAAAACCTGGTCGACAACGAAGTCATTTCGTTCCAAGACGACCTCTTCAATACCGTTTTATTCCAAACCATTTTGGGACGCGACGTCGTGTTCCCAACCGGAGCCGATCTCGAAATTGGCGATCAACTGACCATCACCGGTCCGAATGGCCCCACCGACATCACCTTCGTCACCGCGCCGTCTGCCACACCGAAGCCACTCAACGAAGTTGTCTTCAACGTCGGCATGACCGCGGATGACGTTGCTCGGACGGTCGTCGCCTCCGTCGACACGTCGCTTGCTCCGTACTTCGAAGGCAACGGTCGCGTCAGCTTCCGTGCCGCCAGCGATGTTCTCGTTGACGCCAACATTGCGGCTGGCCAGTCCAATCCGACTGAAGTCGAACAGTCCGCTCAGCGGATGCTGATTCCGACCGCATTGACATTTGAGGTTGGTGAACAGATTGAGGTCGTGGGCCCTGACGGGGTGGTGACGACGCTCACGTACACCAACGTTGACAATTCGATCCCACCGGACACGTTCTTCCCCGGCGAGATCTATGTCGCTCCATTCGACAGCAAGCGTGCCATTGCGCAGAAGATTGTGCAGCAATTGCCGAACAACACGCAGGCCTATGTAGACGGATCCGGTGACGTTGTCCTCCTGAATCCCAACACGACAGCGAACTTCATCCCCGCGCCAACGGGGATCGTCATCTCGGAAGAGGTGGCCAACGAAGACCGAATCGAGATCACGATTCCAAACGGTGCTTCGATCGCCAACAACGAAAGCATCACCTTCGTGGACACCGATGGTTTCGACTACGTCGTCCGCTTTTCAGACAGTGCCCTTCCGGATGTGGCGGGAGATCAAATCATCCCGTTCTCGGATGACAACGCTGGCACGGCAGGGTCCACCCTGGCCGACCGAGTCCTCCGAGACCTGCCAACGCGTTTCTCTGCCATTGTCAATGGAAACGTCCTCTCAGTCGCGGCCAACAGTGTGGTCTCGAGCAACGGAACCACGTCCTTCGCATTCAATCCCGTCACCAGCACCGATGACATTTGGGACTTCGACATTCCATCGGGTGACTTGGTTCACCACGGTGAACGAATCACGCTGTTCCGAAACTTCCAGTCCACGACGATCACCTTGGTCCGTGAAGGACTGAGCGTCCCCAACGCTGGCGACATCAGTGTCTACTTCAACAGCACGACCACAGCCGAAGAAATCGGCAGCGACATCGTGTTGGCACTCAATGAGTTCGATGACAACTTCCAGGCCTACCTCGATCAAGACGGCGACGGTTTCCGCTTGGCCGGCAACATCAACGGGGCGACGATCAGTTCCACGACGACGGTGACGACACTTGCCGAGTCGCAGATCAACACCTACGCCGTTCCAATCACGCTTCCAAAGGGCAGTGAAATTGTTCCTGGCGAGTCGTTCTCCGTCTTCCGCAAAGACGACCCGAGCGGGTCGCTTCCGGAGACCTACACGTTTGTCACGACGCCACCGGCAAACGCATTTGAAATCTTCTACGATGTCAATGACACCGCCGATGTCTTGGCGGAACGCGTGGCCGAATCGATCAGCGCCGAGTTGCAGGGTGTGGTGATCAACAACCGGGAAGTTCATCTTCTCAATGCGGCGTCCGTTGAATTGTCCAATAGCGATTCATTGGTGGTCTCGTTCGAATCCATCGTGAATCCAGACGTCAATTTCTTCGCTAACACTCGACCGACACCGATTCAGGTGACATTGACTCAAACGGGCAATGAAGTCACGGAGCAAATGCGGAATGCATTTGCAGAGGGCTTCGGTCGCCTGGCATCGGCAGCGACGGGATACAATCAAATCGCGTCGGCTGACCAATACCCAATCTACGGTGGCGACACGCTTCGCTTGTACAATGCCACCGCTCTGGACATTGGGTCTTATGGACTCTCGCAATCCGACTTCTTTGGCACTTCGATGCCCGGGGATGAGTTCGGCGTGGGGGCATCGTCGAGCTATGCAACCAGCCAAATCGCAACCGCTGGTGCGGGTGACAACCAAGTCGAGGGTGTCTACATCGATGACATCATCATCGGCTTGGCCGAACGTGGTGAAATGGTCATCAATGCTCCGGAAAACAACACCAATTATGTCTTCGACCCATCGGTCTTGCCGGACTCGCACCCGCAAGCCGTCCAGCCGGAACGCCAAAACGAGACTCTGGTTGGCCCTTACTCGCTAGAAATCCGCACCGCCGACGAATATGGCGTGCCGCAAGACTACGATCCAATCAACCTGGTGCTGAACGAGGAAATCAGCTCCGGTCGATCCTTCGATTCCAACGATCGTTTGGCCGACGGAGCCGTCACTCTGATCGCTCCCGCTGGTTCGACGTTGATCGATGTCGGCACCAGCTTGGACTCGACCGTCACCGCCAGCGACACGTTTGTGTTGGATGATGGCACCCGTCAGCTGACCTTTGAATTCGATAGCATTCTTGACAGCAACGGTGTCGAAACCGGAAACGTTCGTGTTCCATTTGACCCCAGCGGAACAGATCCTGCCGACGTGGCCAGAGCGATTCGCAACGCAATCAACTCACCCCAAGTCCAGAATGTTCTCGCGATCACCGCGGCGACGTCCGACAGTGCTGAACAGGGTGCCTCCAACTCGACACGAGTCGAATTGTTTGGCCAGGCCATCACGGTCAACCCCAGCGGTGGTCGATTCATCAAGATGGATTTGGTCGCAGAAGAAACCGCTGCTGGCAATGCAACCAGTCGCCGGATCGCGATCGTCGATCACGACGAAGACACCGTCGAATACATCAACTTCCTTGACCAACTTGCTCAGTCTTCCGTTTCCGGCTTTGTCAACGGCGATGTCGACACCTTCGTCGGTGTCGGAAAAATCGGCGATGCCGTCAACTTGGGTGTTTCGCCATTCAATGTGGTCGACGACTTGATCGTCCTGGGATCCAACCCGCTGAACGACCTGGACTCGGTTCGAATTTATCTTTCGGCGGGTCAATCGGTTGACATCGATGTGGATTCGCTTGGATTCACGAAGGCTGGCGACGCGCTCGAATTGCCGGTGATCTCCGTTCTGAAAGCGGGCGACAACTTTGATTTCAACGCGAATCTCCTTGGCTTGTCCGGCTTCACCCCAACCATGGCCCCTGGTGAAACGGTTGGCGGGGCATTCCTGAACTTCACCGCAACGACGAATGGTTTCTATGACGTCGTTGTCAGCAACAGCGCTTACTTCGGGCGTGGTCCAATCAGCGGAACGGATCAGCAGTTTGGTGAATACCAACTGACCATTCGTCCGAACGCGGAATCCTCGGCACGGGTTCCTGATCGCGACGTTTTGATGGTGGATTATCAGTTCGGCATCACCGATGTGAACCGAACCGATGACCAAGGCCAGATCATCATCAGCAGCAACTTCATCTCCGATTCGGCCAACTACGGCATCTCGGCGACGCTGGGTGATCGCGGTCAAGGCAACACCACATCCGGCGCGACGCAGGACACGCTTCCAGGTTCTGCCCGTTTGCTCCGCAACGAGAACCAAACCGGATTGATTCCGGGCGCGGTCATCATCAACAACGTCGTGTCGAACTCGGGCACAGGCGGCATCTTGTTCGGTGGCGGGACGTTCGATGATGGCGAAAGCCCCGCCCCGAACCTGTTCGGTCGGATCGTCAACAACACGGTCGTCAACACCGGCAGCGGAGACGGCATCACGGTCGATGGCCGTGCCAACCCAACGCTGCTCAACAATGTCATCTCTGGATTCAACGTTGGCATCCAAGTCGACACGGCAACCTCCGGCAACACCGTCGTTGGCGGCAATGCCTTCCACGAAAACGGCACCGACTCGACGCTGCCCATCGCCAGCTCGTCGATCATCATCCCGGACGGAACAGCGTTGTTCCAAGCCCCATCGCGGTCGCTGTACATCCCGGTTGAGAACAGCCCGATCATTGACAGTTCGTTTGCTTCGTTGCCCGACCGCAACAGCTTCTTCAACACGGTCAAGAATCCAGTTGGCATCTCCGCCTCGCCAATCATCGCCCCCGCGTTTGACGCCTACGGTCAACCACGTGTCGATGGACAATCCAGTGGCTCCGGCGGTGCTGGTGCCAATGTCTTCATCGACCGCGGTGCTTTGGACCGTGCCGATGATGGACGTCCGGTCGCATTGCTGATCAACCCCTTCGACGCGGATGGCGTCGAAGCAGCGGCTCAAAACGTTACCTCGGGCGATACCGACCCCGGCAGTTCATTCGTTCGCCTGACGAACACAGAGCAAACCGTTGAGTTCTTTGAAATTCAACTGGTCGATCCTTCGGGCACCGGCCCCGACCCTGACACCATCACGGTTGATTCCGTCCTGCTGACTGAAAACGGCCGTCGCCTGTTACCGGATCGCGACTTCACGTTCGGCTACAGCGCCAACAGTCGCACGATTCGCTTGACGCCTCTGGCGGGTCTGTGGCGTCAAGACGCGGTCTACGAAATCACGCTGAACAACCAATCGCGAATTGCGTTTGACACGGTCAGTGGCGATCAAATTTCCGATGGTGATCAAGTCACCGTTTTGGATTCGGCCGGTCGACCAACCGTCTTCGAATTTGAAAGTGGCATTTCCGTCACGGTTCCACAGACATCCACGCTTCGAATCTTGGATGTCACCAGCGGATTCCGCGATCGCGATGTGTTCACGATCACCGCTCCGGACGGAACCAGTCAATCGTTTGAGATCAACCTCACCGGGTCGACCGCAGCGGGCAACGTTGCGATCAACTTGGCCGGCGTTGGCAACATCGCCGATATCCGCGATCAGATCCTGGCCGCCATCAACTCCGTCCACGCCGGTTCCGGTCAGACCTACGCTCAGCGTTTGGACTTGGCCCCCGTCGCAATCGGATTCGATTCGATCCAGCTTGGAACCCTTTCCGGTCACACAGTGACCTTGGGAAGCGGTGGGTCCACTGTCGCCGGAATGGAACTCAACGGCACCACCAATGGTGTCGAGTCCGGTCAAAGCTTCCTGTACACCGCCAATGGAACCACGGTTGAATTCGTCTTCGACGACAGCAATTCGTTCGTTGAAACGGACACCATGCGACAGGTTGCGATCTCTCGCACCAGCACCCCTGATCAGATTGCACAAGCGATTGTCGCAGCGGTTGGTGGCGTTTCACTTGGACTGGATTCCGCCCAAGCCACTGGCGACGGCAGCGTGCTGCTGGGTGGATTGGCAGCGGATGTCTTGGACATCACCAACTCGCAACTGTCACGTTCGGGCATGCCGGGCGTCACGGAGTCGTTGTCACTGACTGTCCCCGCAGGACGAACCGGCACCGACGTCGATGGCACGACGTTCACCTTGGACGTCGGCGGTGTTGCCACCACGTTCCGATTCACAACCAATGCCTCTCTGACCAGCCCTGATCGTCTGATCTTGGTTGGCGGTGGCGACGACGCATCCACCCTGGCAGCGAAGACGGCTGCCGTCATCGGTGCGGTGTACCCCGACGAATTGGCTCCCGTGACCACCGCAAACTCGATCAAGCTGAACGAAGCTTCTTCGATCGTTCCTGCCGGTGAAGTTCGCACGGTCACCACGATCAGCCTTGAATCCAGCGGACTGGTACAAAGCGGCATCAGCGGCGGTGCCGTGCCGGTCGAGTTCCTGCCTTCGGCAACATTCAGCGAAGCATCGGTTGCCGCCACGCTGCAGCGAACGATTCTCAACGCCAACCTGGGCCTCGAAATCTTCGCTCCTGGCGGCGGCACGTTGTTGATCGACGGTGCCAATGCCGTCTCCGCCCAATTCACCCGCAATGGCGTCGTCGACGTCACCGGGCTGAGCATCCCTGCCGTCTCGGACCTCGCAGGCAATCCTGTCCGTGAAACGCGAGTCAATGACGAGACGCGATTCACCATCATCATGCCCGAAGTCCGCTTCGACTTTGGTGATGCTCCTGCCAGCTACTCAACATTGCTGGAAAGCCCACTGAACAGCTCGATCCCCGGCAACGGTGCTCGTCACGCGGTCGTCAGTGACGGCACTTCCGTTCGCTTGGGCAACAGCATCGACACCGAAGTGGACGGCACGCCTTCCAACTCGGCCACCAACGATGTCGTCGGCGACGACGTCACGATTCCAATCTCGGCCAGCAGTGCGGCCGTGTCGGTGTCACTGACGACCGCGACTGACATCATCGACATCGAAATCACAGCGATGCCGACCGTTCGTGAAACGATCACGTTGGTGATTGGTTCGCAATCGTTCACGTTTGAATTCCTCGACGCCGCAACCAACCCATCGCCGGGCAACATTCCGGTTCTGTTCAACTCGGGCAACACGCTCCGAGAAATCGAAATCGCGTTGCTGACGGCCATCCGTCCGCAACTGGACTTCACCGGTGGCGGCGTGGATGCATTGACTCATCCGACCAACGCGTCGGGCATTCGAGTCCGTGCCATCGACGATGAAGACGGGGTCTCGATCGTTCGCTTCGATGATGGACTGAACTTCTTCCGTGTCTTCGGCGAACCCGGAGCCGGCGGACAAGTCCTCACCTCGCTGAACGCGGATCAGGTCCTCGGCTTCTTGAACCCCTTCGATGAAGCCGGCACGGACATCGCAGTCGACGTCGTGGGCGGTGGTTTGCTGAACGGCTGGATTGACTTCGACCGCAGCGGCACCTTTGATGACGACGAACACGTGTTGTCGAACGTCCCCGTGACCACGGGCACAAACATCGTGAACGTCACCACGCCATTGACGGTTGGCGGCTTGCCGTTTGACACCTGGGCTCGTTTCCGCGTCAACGACGCTGGCAACATTGGCCCCGATGGAGTGGCGATCGGCGGCGAAGTGGAAGATTACCTCGTCTCGGTCCTGCCAATTCCATTGCCAGAACCGGAACCACGTTCCTACACCGCGTTCGAAGACGCAACGCTCGACGTGGACGCGTCTCAGGGCCTGATCAGTGCGGCCAACCGCGCCGGTCAACTGTTGCCTGTGCGTTACTTCGTCGTGGATGAGCCCACCAACGGAACGCTTGAAATCGACACCGATGCCGGTGACGATTTGAACGGCAGTTTCCGCTACGTTCCCGCCCCTGATTTCTACGGGATCGACACGTTCACCTACCGTTTGTCGACCCAGCAAAACCTGGGCAACATCGACTGCGAAGTGGATGCTGGCGCCCCGCCAGTTTGCGGAACCGTGACCGTCAACGTGGTCCCTGAAAACGATGCTCCCGGTGCAACGGACCAATCCTTTGTGATGGTCGAAGCGACCGCTACAAACGGTGGTGCACCGTTGACGATCACCGCTGCGGAACTGATCGCAGGATCAACCCCTGACGCAGATGCCCAGTTCAACTTGGGATCCAGCACCGATGTGCAGGACGAGCCCAACCAAACCGTCTTCGTGCATTCGATCACGGCCGGTGGGACCACGATCAACAAAGACAACCGTTTCGCAGAAGCCAGCACGCCCGAAGGTGGCAAACTGACCGCGACGTTCAATCCAACGAACGAGTGGATCACGGAGATCACTTACACACCGGCCGCTGACTTCAACAGCGACAACGGAACTGTTGCTGGAGGCCTGTCCGTCGACGCGTTCACCTTCACATTGATTGACAACGGCATCTCCGAATTGCCTTCCGATTTGGAAACCAACCTGAACGCTTCGCTCAGCCAAGCGGAACGTGACGTGCTTGGAATCGGCAACGGTGTCCGTGACCAGTTCGATGCGATCGGACCGATCTCGGCCCCCGCAATCGCTCGAATTCGAGTCACGCCTCAGAACGACGCTCCTGTTTTGGCCGCCGATTACGTGGGCCTGACCGATGCCAATGGCAACGCGAACACGGACTACACCGGCTTCTTCGCCGGTGCCGTCCCAACGCCAACCGAAGACACGGTGTTGGTCTTCCCAACGGCTTACCTGACCCGCAACGACATGGCTGGCCCAACCGGGGCCGCCGATGAGAACTCGGGCACGAACAGCAACGACGCCCCTGTGGTTGTCACTGCCGTTGCCTTGGTCGACCCAACGCAAGGCACATTGACGTTGGATCCGAACACGAACGAGATCACGTTCTTGCCGGCTCCCAACGTGTACGGGGAAATTGAATTCACCTACACCGCCACCGACAACGGCGTCAACGAAGACACCTCCGTTGGCAATGTCAGTGACGACACGGATCGAGGCAACCGCAATCCTGCAGGGATCTCGGTCACGCAGTCGGCGACGATTTTTGTCGAACCGGTCAACGATGCTCCCGTCGCTTACGATCGCTACGCCAACACCGTCGAAGACACACCGCTGACCATCAGCGACGTGATGTTGCTCGACGGCGTGAATGCAACTCCCTCGGCGATCGTGGCCACCACTTCCGCAGTCACCATGGCCGACGCAGATCAACTGCGAGACGGCGAGACACTGATTGTCACCGCCGGCAACGGCCGCCGCGTTGTGGTGGAATTCAACACCACCGGCATCGCTTCCATCGGCTCCAATCGAGTGGTTCAGTTCGCCGATGGTGAAACCGCGGATGTCCTGGCAACACGCCTTGAACTGACGCTTCGTTCACTTGGATTTGGCGGAACCGTCACGGGTGCGACCGTCAACTTCGACGCCTCTGGTCAACTCGCGTTGGTCCCCGGGCAGAACGCTGTGGTGGTCGATTCCGCTGCGGGCCGAATCACGGTTCCGGAAGGCGGCTTGATCTCCGACGGTGAGATTGTGACCGTCACGGACAACGCCGGCACACCGACCCGATTCGCTTTCACCAAGACCGGATCCGTTCTGGTCTCAGATGCGATCCCAGTGTCGATCAGCGATTCCAGCACCGCCGAAGAAGCCGCCACCGCTTTGGCTGATGCGATGTTGCTGGCCGGCTTTGGTGCCGTCGAAACCGCTGGCACGCAGCAAGAATTCCGCGTCCGAATGGACAGCGTGGCATCGATCAGCATCAACCGTGCCGGAGCCGGCTTGGTTCCTGACGGATCTGACGTGATCGTTCCCGCAGGAACCGGCATTCAAGCCGGCGACGCCCTGATCGTCGAACTCCTCGATGGGACGTTGGTCGTTGCTGAGTTCCAAACGGGCACGACTTTGATCGACCCCAATGCGGTCCTCGTTCAATACTCGATGACCGACACACGTGCGGAAGTCTCTGCTGCGTTGGAAGCGGCTTTGGTCAGCCAAAGTGTGAACGCTCAATCGGTCACCCTGACCTCCTGGCAGATCGACACCGTCGACATCGTTTCCGTGGATCCAACAGGAACCGCGATCACGTTCAACGGAACGGACATCGTCCTGCCGGTCATCGGTGATTTGGTCAGCGGCCAAACCTTCTCGTTGACCGACGAAAATGGTGTGGTGCGTCGCATTGAACTCAACACCACCGGAACACTCTCATCGGGCAACGATGCGGTCGTCCAGTACGATCCCGCGGGCTCGATCGACGATGTTGCCACCTCGCTGGCGGGTGCCCTTCGAACTCTGGACATCGGTGCGACTGCCAATGGCAACAGCGTCACGTTGCTGACATCCAACGCGATCACACGATCGTTGTCCCCAACCGGCCTCACCTTCAGCGGCACCAACATCTTGGTCCCCGCCGGTGACCGATTGATCGACGGCGAACGATTCACGATCACCGACAACGTGGGAACCGTCCACGTGGTTGAGTTCAACCTGTCCGGCCAACCAACCGCCGGTGCCGATGTCATCGTGCCGTTCACCGTCGCTGATTCTGCCGACATTGTTGCCACGACCTTGCAAGAACAACTGCGTGCCGCGGGCATTGGTGCCTTGGCCGACGCTTCGGCACTCGGCGTTCCAGCGGGGCAATCGCTTGTTTCGCTACAACTCGTTTCTGCGATCCGCATGGGCGAACTGACTGACGCCAGCGGGATGTTTGACAACCGACTCGGTGCTCCGTTCAACGAGAACGAACAGAGCCTTCGAATCGTGTCGTTCTCGACGCCAGGCGGAAACGCCATCGAGATCAACTCGGTTCCCGCCGGGGCCACGACGGCGACCATCGACAGCGACGCGGGCGGAACGTACACGTTCACCGTCGACAGCGTTCAAGTCGCAGGCCAAGCACGTCGCTACTTCAGCGGTGTAACGTTCACTCCGGCTGAAAACTACAACAGTCAACTGCCATTCGCTGCTCGTGAATTGTTGTTGTACACGGTGGAAGACGATGCCTTCACCCGCATCACGTCTCCTGCCCAGACGCGACAAGACATCAACGCGATCCGTCGCTCGGTGAACGCAGGAACGATCACGATCACCGTCGATGCGGTCAACGACGCTCCCGTCTTCAACAACGACCTGAGCACGGTCGATGTTTTGGAACGAGACGACCTGTCAGTGACCACGGTGCCAGACTTCTTGACCGAAATCTTCTCGGCTACTTCGACCGCGTCGGACGAATTGCTCTCGCAGATCGTCACCGGATTTGATGTCCGTTTGATCGCTGACCCCAATGGCGTGCTGGCCAGTCTCCCGGTTGTCAACTACGTCGGCGGTGACACAGAAGCTTCGCTGACCGTTGCACCGAATCCTGACAAAGTCGGCCAAGCCACGTTTGAGTTGTATCCCGTTGAAAGCGGAATTGCTCCTTCTCAAATCCCGGCTACCACGTTCACCGTCAACGTTCGTCCGGTCAACGATGCACCACGCATTCGTCCCGGCCTGACCGGCGACGCGGTGCCAAACGATCCGGACGAGGCTTACTCGATCACCGGAATCACCGACACCGATGGTGACGGCTTCGACGACCAAGCTGTGATTCAGTACACCTTGCGTGAAGACAACACCCAACCGACCGGCAGCAGCGATCCAGCCAACGCCGTGACGACGGGCAACTACTTCATCCCCCTCAGCCGTGCGATTCCCGAAGCCTTGGTGCAAGTCGGCTCGTATCAGCGAATCGGTCTGCTGGACATCTACACCGTTGGTGCAGACAACGAAGATCAATCGCTCAGCGTTGGCTTCCCAACCGGTGGCCCTCAACAACTGGAATTGTTCGACTTCCCCGACCGCACGGTCTTGGGTGGAACGCTGACACCCAAGTTCGAAGGCAACCTGCTGATCGGTTTGGAGTACACGCCTCCCGTCGACTTCAACAACGCGATCGACCCGAGCACGCCGTTTGACTCGTTCGAATTCGAAGTTCGTGATGACTTCCCAGGTGACGGCGAAACCTATTCCACCGACACCGGAACACTGGTCCAAGACCGTCGTCGTTCGACATCGATCGTTCAGTTGAACCTGAATCCGGTCAACGACCGACCTCAGTTCGTCGCCAATGACTTGTCGTACGAAGTGGCAGAAGATGGAGGTCCCCAACGGATCAACAACTTCGCCGTCGGCATCGCCGCTGGTCCGCCATTGAGTGCGTTTGACGAAGTTGATTTCATCAACGGCCAAGACGTTCGATTCACCGTGAAAACGCTGTCCTTCCTGGACGATGAGTTGCAAGACTTCTTCATCCAAGGACCTCAGATCAGCGAAAACGGCGTGCTGACCTTCCAACCACAAGAGAATGTCTACGGCACGTTCGAATTCGAAGTCGTGCTGACCGAAATCCTGCCTGGTTCGAACCAACAAGAAAATAGCACGCGAGGTGACTTGCGTTCCTCCTTGCCGGTCACGCTGACCATCGATGTACAACCGGTCAACGACCGTCCGTTCATCAAACCGGAATTCAGCACCCCTGGCACGAACCCACTGGACTTCTCGTTGTCAGAAGACGGCACATTCGATGTGTTGGTCAACGGCGACGGCACCTCGCCTGGATTGCTGGATGTGTTCGCTGTTGGACCCGCCAACGAGGCGGCCAACACCACCCCTGGCGGCAACCAATCGCTGTCGTTGACCACCCCGATTCCAGTCACCACCGCAGAAGGCGGCACGCTGCAAAGCGTGACAGAAAACGGTGTCATCACTCGATTCATCTACACGCCTCGAGCCAACTTCGTCGGAACGGATAGCTTCATCTACACCGTCACCGACGACGGAGTCACCGTCCCCGTTGGCAACAACGGCCAACCGATTGCCGAACCTCGCATCGCCTCGGGAACGGTCACGTTCGAAGTCTTTGCCGTCAACGATGCACCTCAATTCAGTGGTGCCGGTGATGTGACCAGCAACGAAGACCAAAATGATGGTGGCGGTCGCGGCAGTGTTGTGATCGAAAACTGGGCCACCAACGTTCAAGCCGGACCTCCCGGAGCGAACGATGAAATTGGCACCGGCACAGATGGTCAGCCACTCCGATTCGAGATCATCCAAACGTCGAACAACCCCGAGTTGTTTGATACACCGCCTTCGGTATCCATTGACGCCGCTGGCAACGCGACCCTGTCGTACGTGACCGCGGAAGACCTCAATGGTTCCGCCACCTTCACGGTGCAATTGTTCGACGAGGGACCAAACGATGCCGGCAACGGTGACATCAATGCCTCCACGATCCGAACGTTCACCATCACGGTGGACCCGGTCAACGATGCTCCGACGTTCACTGCCGGGCCAACCGTTCGAGTCCAAGAAGATCGCGGCCCCTACACCACTCAGTGGGCAACGAACATCTCGCCCGGCCCGATCGACGAGTCGAACCAATCCGTTGCATTCGAAGTCTCGACCGTCAACACGGCCGACTCGGCTCTGTTCACTCAGAATGGACAGCCTGCGATTTCACCAGAAGGCATCCTGACCTTCACTCCAGCCCTCAACGCCAACGGTGCGGTCGACTTGCAAGTCGTCGCCCGCGACAGCGAAGGCTTGGCCGGAACCCCGGTCACGCTGCGAGTGAACATTCAACCTGTCAACGATTTCCCAACACCGGCGCCGGACAACTTCACCACCAATGAAGACACGATCCGTGTGATCAGTGCGGCTGAGTTGTTGGCCAACGACATTGATGTCGACCTGAACGACACCAATCCGGATGAATTGCAAATCGTGATGAGCTCGCCGCAACTTTCACTGCGGGGTGCTCTGGTGACCTTCGACCCGGTCACGCAAACGATCACTTACGACCCGACCGTTTCGCGTGAACTGCAAGCCCTCAAACCAAGTTCGGCACCACTGAACGATTCGTTCAGCTACGCCGTGGCTGACCGAGCAGGTGCCAACGCAACGCCGATCCGAACCAGCAACTCGGTGTTGGTCAGCGTCAGTGTCACGGGTGTCAACGACGGTCCCGTGACGGAACCTGATGTCCCCACGTTGCAAAGCCCCGGCAGCACAGTGATTCGGGTCTTGGACAACGATGTCGATGTCGATGGCGTGATTGATCCAAGCTCGTTGACCGTGACCAAGCAGCCCGCGTTCGGTAGTGTTTCCATCGATCCCGTCGAAGGAACGATCACTTACACACCGTTCACGAACTTCCCCGGCAACGACGAGTTCCGCTACATCGTCGCAGACGATGACGGAGCCTTCAGCACGGAAGAAACGGTCACGATCAGCCCGAACGCGGCTCCTGTGGGACGCGATTCGGTTCGCTCCGGCTTCCTCAACGAAGCCATCACGATCGACATCAGCAACAACTTCACCGATGCGGATGGACTGGACTTCAGCTCGATTCAAATCGAACGCCAACCTTTGGCGGGCGAAGTCCAGAACGTCGGCGACGGAACGCTGCGGTACATTCCTGCCGCCGGCTACACCGGTCGCGACTCGTTCGATTACTCAATCGCTGACTCGGAAGGTCGTCGCAGTGGATTGGCCACCGTGTCACTGCAAGTGGTCATCAGTCGTCTGCAAAACCCCGATCTCAACACCGACGTCAACGACGACGGTGAGGTCTCGGCTTTGGATGCTCTGTTGATCATCAACCACCTCAATCGCTTCTCGTCCTTCCCAGCGGACTACACGCCGACGGTCGATGAAGACTTGGTCGTGACGCAAGGTGACAACGGCCGACCCAACGCTTCGCAACCTGGACGCTACTACGACGTCAGCGGTGACCTTCGCATCAGCTCGCTCGATGCGTTGCAGGTCATCAATGAACTCAACCGCCGGGATGCAAGTGGGAACGACAGCGAACCGCTGGGTGAATCCATCACGGCATCGACCAACCTGGGAGCCACCGGAAATGGTGTTGCCGCTGCGGTTTCCAGCTCCGATGTGGGGGCCAATGACTTGTCCTCGATGGCGGCCGGTGAACCACTGATCGAAGTGTTGTCCGAAAGTGACAAGCTCGTCGGGCAACGTTCCGTGAACCTGGGCGACGACGTTCTCGACAGCCTGGCCTCCGCCACCACCGAGGCGGAAGAGGGCTCCTCGGACAGCGATGATCGCAGCAAATCGCTGCAATCCGCGATCGACGCCGCAATGGCAAAGCTGTTGTAAGACAGCGTCTCGAAGACCTCGGCAAACTCGTTGACGTTGACCTCGACGAGCCAATGCCAGACAATCAAAACGACCGGCTGAGATTGGGATTCCCCTGATCTCAGCCGGTTTTCGTATCACGATTCTCATGATCGCCACCTGAATCCATAGGTTCCCATGTCGACCGCTTCCACGACCGACACCCAACCCGATGCCCCCCACTCCGACGATCTTGAGGCGCAGTGCGTTGACATTGCCCGTCGCGCCAAAGCGGCCTCCCGCTTGCTTGGGACTCTGGACACCAACATCAAGGATCAATGGCTCCTCGAGTCCGCGGACGCCCTGGTGGACGCCACCGATGCGATCATCGCGGCCAACCAGTTGGATCTCGGAAACGCGTCCCAGTACGGGCTGACCGACGCGGGCATCGATCGTTTGCGGTTGGACGCGGAACGAATCGCCGGGATCGCCACCGGCCTGCGTGAAATCGCAGCTCTGAACGACCCGATTGGCGAAGTCCTGGAGGGCTTTGCACGGCCAGGCGGAATGCGAATCGAAAAACGTCGCGTGCCCTTGGGCGTCGTGTTCTTCATTTATGAAAGTCGCCCCAACGTGACCGCCGATGCCGCAGGAATCTGTGTCAAAAGCGGCAATGCGGTGATCCTTCGCGGGGGCAAAGAAGCCGCGCACAGCAGCCGTGCGATCATGGACGTGCTGCACGAAGTGGGACGCCGAGTCGGCATTCCAGACGATGCGGTCCAGTTGGTTGGAACCACCGACCGAGCTGCTGTCGGGCATTTTCTTCAGCAAGCCGATTTCATCGATGTCACGATCCCGCGTGGGGGCGAAAATTTGATTCGTCGTGTCGCCGCCGAAGCCACCATGCCGGTGATCAAGCACTACGACGGAAATTGCCACGTCTACGTCGATGAATCCGCAGACGTCGAGATGGCCGTCGACATCATTGAGAACGCAAAGTGTCAACGAATGGGCGTCTGCAACGCCTGCGAATCACTCCTGATTCATCCATCGATTGCCGCCAAAGCACTCCCGGCAATCGCAAAACGCCTGGCCGGGCGTGGAATCGAAATGCGCGTCGACGAACGTGCAGCCCCCTACGTGCCCGGGGGAATTCCCGCGACCGAAGCTGACTTCGGTGCCGAATTCCTGGGCCCTCAAATCAGCATCGCCGTCGTCGATTCGGTCGACCAAGCCGCCGAACATATCAACCACTACGGGTCGGGACACACCGACGCGATTGTCACCAATCAACTGGCCGCCGCCGAGCGATTCACCGCCTTGGTGGACAGTTCCGCTGTGATGGTCAACGCCAGCACTCGGTTCAATGACGGCGGAATGTTCGGCTTGGGTGCGGAAATCGGAATTTCTACCGATAAGTTTCACGCCAGGGGCCCATGCGGGTTGCGGGAACTGACCAGCTACAAGTACATCGTACGTGGGAACGGTCACATAAGAGGCTGAGGACACGATGTCCAACGAATCACTGAGTCAAAATCAAGTCGAGAATCTTCTGAAGGCCATGGAAACGGCCAATTTGGACGAGGAAGGTTCCGGCGCACCCACCGAAAAGAAGGACTCAGCTGATCCGTCGGCTCAAACCCAGGCAGGCGACGAGACCAGCGTTGGTTCCTCCGCTCCCACCGTCGGTGCCGCCCATCCCGCCGATTCCAAGCCCTACTCACCCGGGGTGCCAACCGGCTCGCGAGTGACGGCCTACGACTTCAAACGCCCCGAACGCGTCGGCAAAGACCAGATGCGGGCGATGCATTCGCTTCACGAGTCGATTGCTCGTAATTTTGGAGCCTCCATCTCCGGTCTGCTTCGGACCATGATTGAGGTCAAATTGCTGAGCGTTGACCAACTGACCTACAGCGAATTTGTCTTCAGTCTCGACAATCCAAGCTGCTTCAACGTGATCAAGCCGCTGCCACTGGAAGGCCACTGGGTTCTCGACATTGCGCCTGGACTCGCCTACTCGATCATTGACCGGATGCTCGGTGGCGACCCCGTTCCGGGGGAAACCATCCGTCGACCACTGACCGAAATCGAAACTCGCTTGATGTGCCGCGTCGTCGATTTGTTCTTGGAACAAATTGTCCCCGCCTGGCAAAATGTGATTCACCTCGAACCCTCGATCCACACCACCGAAAGCAACCCGCAACTGGCACAAATCGTGCCTCCCAATGAAGTCGCCATCTTGGTCGGATTTGAAGTGTTGCTTGGTAAAAACCGAGGGATGATGAACCTCTGCATTCCCTTCAATTCGATCGAAAAGTACAACGCGAAACTGTCGCGGAACGGCTGGGTGGGCTACGGAAAAACCAACCCGACCCCCCAATCCCGCCGAAAAATTGCAGACAGCATCGATGCGGCTCCGGTGGATGTGGTGGTCACCCTGGCAAGGTCCAAAATTCGCACCAGCGACCTCCTGGATTTGTCCGTTGGCGACATCATCACGACCGAACAAGCCGCCAACTCCCCGTTGGAACTGTCCGTCCAAGACGTCCCTAAGTTTTCCGCCATCGCGGGTGCCTACAAAGGCAAGAAGGCGGCCCAGATCCAAGCCACGATCGAACCCAAATCTCGGGAAGCCGACGAAATCGATCCTGAACAGGAACTGGACGACGACTCGCCATTGACTTCCGAAGCTGAAACCCCCGAGGCAGAAGCTGAAGAGGCTTTGGAAGTGGCACCCAGCAACCCCGCCGTGCCGCCCAAACCCAGGCCCGGCAGCAAACCGGTGAACAAATCGGTATCCAGGACGAAGTGACCCCCAAGCAATCGTGACCAGGGTCCCGAAATCACGAGCACCGAGGCAGGTTCACCAGGCAACCGCCCAGCAACTCTGATTGTCAGTTGTGCCCGGAGGGATAGACGATCGGCGGAGGCGTCAGTCCGCTCTTCGTTGCGGCGGACTCCGCACGCCGAAGCGCAGCCTCCACACGATCAAGCAGCTCGTCGGAGCACTCGTGATTCTGAGCCGTATCGCTGATGCAAGCCGTGAACTCAGCACCGCAATGCTGACAGGCAACGGTACATCCGAGTAACGATGCGCGAATGTCAATTCGCCGGCCGCAGGTCGGGCAAGATTGGTTGAATCGAATGGACATGGTTAACCTTTCTACTTCCAGCCACTGGGCTGGTTAAATCCGTTTGATAGGGGGAATAGTAACCACAACTCCGCTGCAACGCAAACTCATTTCACGCAAGCTTCACACGACTGCTCAAGCTGCAACCATCCTAGCGCTGCCCACTCGATCGGACAAGGATCGAAATGGACCAAGTTTTCGAGAAGAACGACCGCTCAACTCGCCCCAGCCAGTGGACATACGAACACACCTGCGACGTGAAAGTAACGGTTTCCCCTGCTTCGCCTCTGGGAAGACGGTTATCCTGTAGAGACGTCACACCGACGATCGAAGAATGGATTTTTACGCCCAAGCCGGTTCCTATGACACGCTCGATCCGCAATCTGATCTCCCCTGCCGCACTCTTCGCGATTCTGGTCGTTGTGTTGCCAAAAACGGCAGGATTCAGCCAGGACACCTCCGCCGGGACCGATTCCGGCCCCCTGATCCAGCTCGAAACCCTCGAGAGCGACTCGTACTCAGGACACCTGAGCAACCTGACGGGTTCCACCCTGTCGGTGACTTTGTCCGACGGCCAATCCAAGCAGTGGGAGTTGACCGAGGTTTCACAGATCCAATTGGAAGGCTCCGCTCGAACCAGCCCGCCCACCCGCGTCGTGCTTCGTGGCGGATCCGAGATCGCCTCCGCCGCAACCTCCATGAAAGAGGAAGACCTGCTGATTCGCTCGGTCGGGCAGCCATCGTTCAACGTTTCCATTCGAGCGGTGCAGTCCGTTCGATTCCGAGCCCCTTCCGCCACGACCGACGTCAACTGGCTCGCTCTGGTCGAAGAACCCCAGCGACGCGACCGCTTGGTCATTCGCCGCGACGGCGACGCCTTGGACGCCATTGAAGGCACGATCCTGGAGATCAAACGCGACTCCGTGTCGTTTGACCTCAGCGGCAATGTTGTCGACGCCCCCCTGAACAAATTGGAAGGCGTGATCTTCTCCACGACCAGCGATCGGGAATCCGAGAAACCACTCCGAGTCCGCGACCAATGGGGATCACTTTGGATGGCCGAACAAGCCAACTGGAATCCCACCGAGCGGTCGTTGCAGTTGGACCTGGGGGAAGGGATCACACATTCGATTCCTGTCGAACAGTTGCTGGACATTCGGTTGTCGGGTGGAATCCTCTACCTCAGCGACGCTGAGGTTGCCCAGCAAAGCCAGCTCGAATCACTGAACGCACTCGTGGGAGAAGACCTGGCGTCAACTTGGTTCGCGACAGAAACCCACTCGAAGAATCTGACAACGGTCCTGTCATCGGATCACGTCGTTCGCATTCCGGAGGGCTATCAAAAATTGGTTGCCGCCGTCCGCGTCGCATCCGATGTTGACCAGTTCGCCCCATTGAAAGTGTCGGTGCTGATGGACGACCGCACGGTCTGGTCCTTGGACATCCAAGACCGCAAACCACACGGTCTGATCTTGCCCCTGGAAGATGCTCGCCGACTCACACTCCGCATCACCCAACCTGATGCGGACTCGACCACGTCGCCTCAAACCATTGCAGATGCATTGGGACATCGCGTCGAGTGGTTGGGTGCCCGCTTGTTAAAATAAAGCACTCTGCTGCCACGAAGCTTTCCGCACTGACGTTTTCACACTGAGAAATACGATTCGCCATGCCATCTCGATGTCTCGGTTCCGCCTGGGTGCGAATCGGTTGTTTGACCCTTGCTTTGTTCGCCTCCACCGCTCGTGCGGAAGAGTCTTCTCTTTTGCCCGATGAGCAACAGTGGATCGAGGAATTCGAAACCGCGCGGATTGCGGGCATTGCCAAAGCGACTCCCTCCACCGTCATGGTGTTTGTTCCAGGAGGCGGTGGTGGCGGAAGCGGTGTTTTGATCACCCCAGACGGCTACGCATTGACGAACTTTCACGTCAGCAGCCCAGCGGGCACGTACATGCGATGTGGCCTCAGTGACGGCAACGTCTACGATGCTGTGGTCGTTGGCATCGATCCCGTGGGCGACTTGGCCCTGATTCAATTGCTGGGGCGAGATGACTTTTCGACCGCCGAATTTGTCCCCAGTCGCTCCGTCCAAGTGGGCGATTGGTGCTTTGCAATTGGCAATCCCTTTTTGCTGGCGACCAACCTGCAACCGACTGTCACCGCGGGAATCATCAGCGGCGTGCGACGCTATCAATACCCTTCCGGAACGCTGCTGGAATACGGCAACTGCTTTCAAACAGATGCCTCCATCAACCCCGGCAACTCCGGCGGCCCGCTGTACGACAACCAAGGGGACCTGATTGGAATCATCGGGCGAGCCTCGTTTGAGAAGCGCGGCCGCGTCAACGTCGGTGTTGGCTATGCGATCTCTGGTGACCAAGCCCAAAACTTCCTCGGCTGCCTACACAGCGGTCGCATCGTCGATCACGCCACGCTGGGTGCCACCGTCGGGACGGACGACGACGGCAGCGTTCGCGTCACCAACATCCTCAGCTCCAGCGACGCTTACCGTCGCGGCCTCAGGTACGGGGACGAGATCCTGGAAATCGACGGGCAAGTCATTCAAACCGCAAACGATGTTCAAAACATCCTGGCGACGTTCCCGGCAACGTGGCGAATTCCGATCACGTATCGGCAAGACGGCGCCAGCGTTGAAACTCTGGTTCGATTGGCCAGCGTTCACCGTGGATCGGAACTGCTGGAGAAAATGAAGTCGGCATTGCCACCACCACCCCCAGCCCCTCCCAAACCTCCGACGCCCCCAGAACCGGGCGACGAAGCACCCGAGGGCACCGATGACAGTGATCCGCAGGAAACTCCGCCGCAACCTCACCCCGATCAGTCAAAGGAAACACTCAAGGACGCGGCAGGAGAACCCATCCCGGATATCGCGACCAAACGAATCGAGGTGCGGGAAGGCTATGCAAATTACTTCTACAACGAACTTCAGCAAACGAAATTCATCGAGCGTCTTCGCCGACAGTTTGCCAAGGCATCCGCAGAAGAATCCGTGTGGCAGATCCGTGGCAAAACCATTCCCGTGGCCGTTGATCAGCCACCAAGCGACTTTCAACTGACAATTGGTGACGGACAATTTCAATTGAAAATCGGCGACGATGTTCAGCAATTGTCTCGCGGTGATGAACTCCTTCGCGTGGTCGATGAACAACGCGACGCAGGCATTTTGGCCTGCCTTAGCGCACTCCAACGCATGCTGCGTCTTGGCCCCCAACAGTTCGGTGAAACCTATTACTGGGGAACCATGCCGCTGGCGGGACAACGCCCGCTTCGCGACACCGTGATTGGCATCCATTCCGATTTGGAAACCCGTTTCTTGCATCACCCCGAATCCGAACGCTTGGAAGTGATCGAATCCATCGCTGGCACGGACACCGATCCCGCTGAGCTTTGGTTCGGCGTGGATGACGACGGGCTGCCTACCACCATGCAACTTCGCTACGGATTGATGACCGTGCTGAACTTGCAAATCGAAGATTGGTCCGTCGAGCAAGCCGACAAGCCCCAGGCTGCTCCCATCAATGGAGATGCATCATGAACTGTGTTCCTGAATCCGTACGACACGTCACTCGAGCACAACGCGTCACTCGCCGTTCAAGTTGGACGCTGATCCTCCTCGGGTGCATCACCTGGTCATTCACCACTTGCGTCGCCCCCGCCAACGCGTTCGCCCAGCCCTCGATGGCCAGGCCTTCCGATCAAGTCCAACCGAAAATGGTCAAGATCTACGGAGCCGGTGGGCTGTCTGGATTGGAAGCCTATCAAAGCGGTTTTCTCGTTTCGCCAGCAGGCCACATCGCGACAGCATGGAGCTATGTGTTGGACGTGGATCCCGTCGTCATTCTTCACGACGGTCGACGATTTGAATCTAAAATTGTGGGCTTCGAACCGGCTCTCGAATTGGCGGTGCTGAAGATCGAAGCCGATGACCTCTCGTTCTTTCCAATCCCAGAATCCAACCAAGTCTCCTGGGGCGATCCCGTGCTCGCCGTCAGCAATTTGTTTGGGATCGCAACCGGCAACGAACCCGCCAGCGTGATGCAGGGCCGCGTCGCCGCCAAAACCAAATTGGATGCCCGCCGTGGGACCTTCCAAACCCCTTATCGCGGTGAAGTCCTGCTGCTCGATTTGGTTGCCAACAACCCGGGCGCGGCCGGCGGAGCCCTGATCAATCCCGAGGGCGAATTCCTGGGAATGCTTGGCAAAGAACTTCGTGATCGCAAAACCGGTGTCTGGTTGAACTACGCCATTCCCGCCAACGTCCTGCGCCAGCCCATCGGTGACATCCTGGCCGGTCGAAAGACAACCCTGCCCGATGATTCCGATCCCGTGCTGCCCCGCGAAAAATCGCATTCGCCGCGCAGCCTCGGCATCGGCTTGATTCCAGACGTGCTTGAAAACACCCCCGCCTACATCGACTTCGTTGACAAAGAATCCGCTGCCGCTCGTGTGGACCTTCGCCCCGATGACCTGATCGTGCTGGTCAACGGGCGCCGGGTTTCCCACCAACGTGCGTTTCGCGATTTGCTGAGACGGATCGACCGACGTGACCAAGTCGCCTTGGTGGTTCAACGAGACAACGAAATCCTTGACTTGGTACTGCGCCCATGATTCGCGAGATTCCCTTGGCCCCCCCGCTTCGTCCAACCGTTTTCCTTCGTTCGTTTGCAACGGCGCGATCGCTCGTGCTGGTCGCGTTGTCGTTCTGCATCGCAGGCGTCTGCCATGCGCAGGCTCCCTCGTCGGCACGTTATCAAAACGTCTTGGCCAAAGCCGTCCGTGGGGTCGCTCAAGACGCCTTGCCTGCCGTCGTGACCATCGAAGTCATTGGCGTCATGCAAGCCGATGGAGAAGTCCGACAAGATGCACCGACATCAGGTGTGGTGATCGACGAGATGGGGCACGTCCTGACCTCTTCCTGGGTCACCGGTGGCGACTCGGCCAGCATCATCGTCAACACACCCAGTGGAAAACGATACCCCGCGACAGTGGTCGCCCAAGACGAACACCGTGACCTGGTGCTGTTGAAAGTGTCCTCCAGCGACGAAACCTGGCAACCGATTGAATTCCCAGCCACCGATCAAACCATCGACCAAGTCGGGGAAACGATGGTCGCGGTGGCTCGCTACGGCGAAGCCAACACGCCAATGGTCAGCACAGGAATCCTCTCCGCAGTCGGTCGTCTCGATGGTACCGCGATCCAGACCGATGCCCGCATTTCGCCTGCATTCTACGGCGGTCCTTTGATCGATTTGAAAGGCCACTTCCGCGGGATCGTGATCCCAGCGGTGGGCGAGGGTGGCGCCGAAGAATCAACCGCCTGGTACGACTCCGGAATCGCGTTCGCAATCCCCAGTTCGATCATTGCCGAGAAACTGGACCAACTGCGTCGCGGAAACAACATCCAACAAGGCTTGCTGGGCTTCGTCGTTGCAGGCAGCGATCCGTATGCCGAAGGAACCGAACTGAGTGTCGTTCGCAAACGTTCGCCCGCAGACAAAGCCGGCCTGAAAGTCGGCGACCAAGTCCAAACAATTGGCGGCCAAAAGGTCACCCGGCGGCAGGAAATCAAACTTGCCCTGGGCCAATTCGATGCCGGTGATGACGTTGAAATCACCTATCAGCGAGATGGCAAATCACTTTCAACCATCGCGACCATGGTCGCCACCATCCCACCACTTCAGCCCCAATTCATTGGCCTGATTGCAACCGATGAAGTCATGCCGGAATCCAACGAAGCGGATTCCGTCGTCGTCCAAAGCGTCTGGGATCAGTCGCCCGCCGATGGCGTTCTGAAACCAAACGACCGACTGATTCAACTGGATGGTTCGCCAATCTTGAACACCAACGCCCTGCGACAACGTCTCTGGGCATCCGAACCTGAAACCGCAATGGAACTGACCATCGAGCGTGAAGGCAAAACACAAACGGTCTCGATCGATCCGCTGACGTTGGACGGTCCACTCGACCGCATCCAAGCCCACCAAACGTCGGACAATTCAGCTGCAGACGATTGGAATGTGGAAACGTTGCAGTTGCCGGACATCACCAACACCGCAGCGATTTGGTTCCCCCAACCAGCAGCCGACGCAGCAACCGCTTCGGATGAAACCCCGTCGACACCGTTGGCGCTGGCAATTGTGTTGGCTCCCCCCAAGGACCGCGATCCTTCCACCATGCTCGATCCCTGGAAAGACCTGGCTCGCCAGCACCGCGTCGCGGTGTGCGTGATCTGCAGTGATGCCGACGACCAATGGCGTCCCAATGAGATCGACGCGATCACCAAACTGACCGCGGCCTCGCTGAAGCAATCCGGTGCATCACCGTCCGCCGTTTCCTTGATCGGCGGCGGTGCGTTCACGATGGGCGAGAAAGCCAACCCCGCTGACTCCATGGCGTTGGGCGCATCGCTCTCGACGGAAAATGTGTTTTCAGGGGTGGCCATCTCGAACGAGACCGAACCGCCCGCGATCCGAATTCGAAAGGACGGGCCCCCGCGATTGCTTCGAGTCCTGATCCCCAGTCCGCCAAACTCCGAGATGCCCTTCTGGGCCGCCACGCTTCGACGAATCGGGTGCCCGTTGCAAACCACACTCACGCTCAACCGTGACCTGTGCCTGCAATGGACCCGATCGCTGCTTACGATGTGAGCGACGAAAAAGATGACTGAAGACCAGATTGCGCGCAAATTGGTCCGCCCGTTGGGCTCTGGTTGAATGTCCCCCGAAACCAGAGAAAGCTCCAAACGATCCGCCAGTTTGCAAACGCTGAAACAGTCCCATGAACTTCACTCGAACAATCAGTCGCCGGCTCAAATCGACTCGGCAATTCGCCTTGATTGCCGCCGTTTCACTGGCTCCAGTCTGGGGTCTTCACACTTGGTCGGGAAATTCCGCGAGCACAACGATGGCCCAGAACCTCAACGTTCCCTTGCCAACATTGGGCGGAGCTCAACTGTGGACGGATCATGACTACAGAAGCGGCTACCGGATTCAGCAAAACGCGGTGACCAAACACTGGCGGCTTCTGGATCCCAATAACATTCGCCGAGCTTGGGGCAGTCGAGCCGATGTCGACGAAGCCCTCCACGAACTGCAGCCTGATGTCGTACCGCCCGGCGAGCGACCGATTGTGGTTCTGTTGCACGGTTTGATGCGAACGGACAAATGCATGAAGCCACTGGAAACCAAACTTCACGCCGAAGGATTTGATCAAACGATCCGGTTTGGCTACGCCAGCACCCGCGGCTCACTGGCCGAATCAGCCACCGCACTGCGAGAAGTCCTCGAACACCAATCGCCTGATGCCCAGTTCGCTTTCGTCGGCCATAGCATGGGCAACATCATCACCCGGCATCTGATCGGTGACCTGCAAGCCGACGGTGACCCCGGCAACTTGCTGCCGCGAATGCGATCGATGGTCATGCTGGGACCGCCCAATCAAGGCGCCGCGATTGCTCGACGCCTGGCTCCGACCGGCGTGTTTGGATTGGTCGCTGGCCCCGGTGCGATGGAACTTGGCACTCGTTGGTCCGAGGTGGAATCCAAACTCGCGACACCATCGTTTCCCTTTGCGATCGTGGCAGGAAAGGTCGCAACGCCGATCGCAAATCCCCTGGTGGACGGCGAAGGTGACTTTGTTGTCAGCCTCGAAGAAGCTCAGCTCAAAGGAGCCCAGACGGTGCACCAAGTGCCTGTGCTGCACTCCTTCCTGATGGAAGAACCTGCGGTGCAGGACTGGACAATCGAGTTCCTCAAGAACCACTGATTCACCGGCCGACAACCGATCGCATCAGATCCGTTTCTCGCCCCAGAGTTTCAGCAATTCGACGAGGTGATTGGCGGAGACAACCATCTCATCCAGGCTTGCGAATTCAAGCACGCTGTGGATGTTGTGCTGACCACTGGACAGGTTCGGTGTCGGCAAACCTTTCTCCGTCAGTTGACTGCCGTCGGTGCCGCCACGCACGATCGCCGTCTGACATGGCAGGCCCAAATTTTCGAACGCTTGCTCAGCCAAAGTGACCGACTCGGGCAGCTTGGCCAATCCATCGGCTAGGTTTCGATATTGTCGTCGCACGTCACACTGCAGCTCAATCCCCGGCCAGGCCGCGGCAGCCTGCTCGGCCAACCCCCGAACCTTGTCGGCGTAAACGGTCAATTGCTCGCTATCGAAGGATCGCAGGATCAATTCCACGCGAGTTTGACCGACACCGCCAACGATGTCGTGCAAATGAATGAAACCGTCGCGGCCATCTGTGGTCTCGGGAGTTTCCGATTCGCGGGGCAGGGAGGCCGCAAAATCGGATGCCGCCCGCAGTGAATTCACCATCCGATCTTTCGCGATCGCAGGATGAATGTTGTGGCCCCGAAAAATCAACGTCATTGCATCGGCAGAAAACGTTTCCACATCAATGATGCCTTGGCCGCCACCATCGACCGTGTAAGCCACGGTGGCATCCAGTTTCTGCAGATCCAGCTTGTCTGTGCCACGGCCGATTTCTTCGTCGCACGTCATCACAACGCGAACTGGTCCATGCGGCAGATGCGGATTCTCCACCAACGTCTCAGCCAGTTCCATGATGATCGCCACGCCGGCTTTGTCGTCGCCACCCAGCAACGTCGAACCATCCGTGGTGATCAACGTGTGACCGACCATTTTCTCGAGATCGGGGCAGCCAGCGACCGTGATGGCATTGCCGCTGGACAGCGGAATGTCACCGCCTGAGTAGGAAGAGATGACCTGAGGATTGACCGCCTCACTGGGCGCCTCCGGCGAGGTATCCATGTGCGCCACCAACGCCACGGTGGGTGCCTGACCCTCAATGGTGGCCGGCACCGTTGCGGTCACAACCGCGTGCTCGTCCAGGACCACGTCAGTCAATCCCATCTTGGTCAGTTCATCGGCCAACATCGTCGCCAATTCACGCTGGCTTTCGGTGCTGGGGTAGGCTTGCGACTGCGGATCAGCGGCGGTGTCGAGTCGGACGTAGCGAAGAAAACGTTGCAGCAATCGGTCTTGGTTGATCATCGGACGCGAAGTCCCTCAATTCGAAACACGGCCATGTGGGAGGCTCCGTCGGGGCCTTTGCCGCCGGGGTAGCGATACTTCTCAGTGTCCAGCACAAACTTGCCTTCCACCATGACAGGGCGCGGCACGAAGTCGGTTGTTCGGCCTGGCTGCATTTCAATCATCACGCAGTCAAACAAGGCTGCACCAGGACCGAAACAGCATTCCAGGTTGTCACGCACCAAGACAAATTGGTCGATGTCAGTTTCTTTGTACAACGTGCTTGGCAACATGTAGCCCCGCAACCGCACCTTGCGACCGTTCAGAAACTTGAGCTCCTTGGTCAATTGCTTCTCGTCGAAGACCTGGCCCTTTTCGATGTCGAACGTCAAATCGTCAAACGAAATGTCTCCTTTCGCTAGGTCCGCCAGGCTGCTCTTGCGAACCTCCACTTTCTCACGCCCGGCGGCATCCCCTCGCATCGCAGCGCGGCGTTGTTCAATGATCGATCGAGCTGTCGCGGAGCGTTCCTTTTGCGTCGTGGAATCATCCGCGGCAGAAACGGTTGAAAACACGCCTCCGATGGCGAGGCATCCCACCATCCCCATCGACCAAATTCTTGAATTGAGTTTCATCTGACAAGCATCCATCGTTCGTGGAAGAAAATTGCGGTGCCGGTCGCCTGCAATGCCGCGCCCCATCGTACCAACCTGTGCCGCAGATCCCACAACAGCAATTCGCGATCGCGAGCCAGTCCGATTCGTACTGGCTATTTGTACTGGTCGACGCGCATCTTGTAGAACATCGCGTTTTCAAAGTCATCTTTGCTCTGTGGAACACGATTGACCTTGAAGGTTCCCGCCAGCTTGCGTTTGGTCAGCCCCGCTCGAACCGCTTCGCCCGGCGGCAAGGTCACTTCAATCATGTCACTGCTGCGGGGATCCCCGCCAAAGCAACAGGTTCCAAGGTCGGGCACCAGCACAAACTGACGAAGCATCCCACTGCCACTGCTGGGGTGGATGTACCCCTTCAGGAAAATGGCTTCCCCGTCGATCGACAACGCATCTGCCGTGGGCTGATCTGGCCCATTGGGCTCTCCCTGCAATTTGTAAAACGCAACGCGTTCGTAGCCCTCGGGAACCTCGGTCAAATACGTGTAGGTGTGGAAACCAACGCCGCCCAGAAACAGCAGGGCACAACCGGCCACACCTAATTTCGCGACACCCGCGCCGCTGTATTCATCAGGAAAACGGCTGATCGCCCGGAGCGCAATCACCCCCGCCAAAACGCCCGGCACCGCCAGAATCAGCATTGGCGAGAACGTCGGCATCAACCCGGGCAACGACAGCAGCAAGAAAACCAACGACGCAATCGCGCCGCGGTTGATGGCTTTGTAGGGAAACTCAGCAGCGTCTGCGGCCCCTGAAAACTGAACTTCAGCGGACATAACTGGAAACCAACCGATCTTAGGAAGACAAAATCAAAGCGAAACGATCCACGACCGTCTCGGTCAAAAAAGAGAGTGATACCCGGTTGCTACGACGGAAAATGCCAGTGGGTTCAGGCCGGCAGTCACCTCGAGGCTTCCGCCCCCCCAAACTGCTCAACCGAAGGCTTTTCTCAACATCGCCACCACCGAAGCGAAGATGTTCTGAATCTGATTTGATTGTACGATGGAGCCGCGGCCAAAAACACGCTGAAGTTGTCCCCGAAGGGGCCTTGCGTAAAAAACATGTTCTACGACCAACATCGCTGCCAAGCCAGTCAAAATTGAGACAGTCATGACAACAGAGATCCCTAGCGATTTAGTCCCCTTTGTTCAACGAATGGTCTCCGAAAAGAGATTCCTAAACGAATCCGATGTGCTTGCGGAAGCGTTGCGTTTGTTGCAGGCAAGGGAAACGCTTCACGCTGAAGTACGAAAGGGATTCGATCAGTTGGACGCCGGGAAAGGTATCCCGGCCGAAGATGTCTACCGACGTGCGGAAGAGCGTATTCGAGAAATTGAGAATGGGAAAGGCTAATGGCGAACGTCATCTATGCACCGGAGGCGGATGACGACTTATTCGGCATGGTTGAATACATTGCGAGGGACAAGCCGGAGGCGGCACGTGAATGGTCACGCAAGATTCGGGAGACGTGCGAAACGATTGCGACCCAGCCTGAAATGGGCGAATTGCGGCCAGGACTTGGAGTGCCAGGTGCCCGTTCATTCAGCGTCGGCAACTACGTGATTTTCTTCCGCGCGACCGAACGTGGCATCGAGGTGTCTCGCGTCATTCACGGCAGTCGTGACATGCGAAACATATAGGTCGCACAACGGAAGGTTTTGGCTCATCCGACGGAAGCGTGCGCGGTACCCTGACTTCAGGTTTTTGGAGGGATTTCTCCGATGCCCGAAGTTTGAACGGACCATTTCGAGGCGTTCGAATTGAGTTGCCAAATGAAGCGGAAGCAAGCTCTGCTGAGGAGCAACTTGCCCAGGAATAGCTTGGTCTCCGATGCGCCGAAGGTGCTTCGCGGCCCACCGGCATGCCGGTGGGTTGTTTTCAACACGGACGCCGTCCAGCATTGAACATTCGGACATCGGTGCATGCCTTGAAAACCTCGGGCGCACCCTTCCGTCGGACGGAAGGTTTTTACGACACCGCCCTGAACGAAGCAGTTGACTCTGTGTTAAGAGAGATTGTACCAATGCCATCCCACGTGACCAACCAAGGAAGGCGTGCCGCAGGCCTAGCGTACAAACCATGTTGGGCGGAACCTACGCGCCGATCAAGCGATCGTACTCAGCGTGATTGCCGATCCAAAACCATAGAAGACCGTCGTCGGTCTCGACAGCGAGTGCACGGAAGTCTCGCCCAACGCGAGCAGACCGAAAACGGCCGACCTTTTTGAAGTGAAGGGACGGATGCTTCGGGTCAGCTTTGAGGAGTGCAAAAGTTCTTGTCGGCCAGCGATCGAATGGTATCCGGAAGTTGCTTGTAGCAATCCCAGAATGCGGGGCTTGCAAAATGACTCATAGCGGCGACGATCTGCCAGCTTTGTGGTCGCGAAGCGCCGCGTCAGCAAGCGAATCCAATCGCCCGTCGCGAGCGTCGGTTTCGATGCGTTTGTCAAACTGTGCGGAATCAAAGTCCAGAAACCACTCGCGGAATTTCGCAAGTTCATCTGGGGGCAATTTCGCGATCGTGTTTTCAAGTTCTTGAAGTGACATAGCGGATAGCCATTCGAGCGGTGCCGCCCAACGGAAGTTTTTTACGACACCGCCCTGAACGAAGCGAACGATATCTGAACTACCAGAAATTGTACCAACGCCAGCCCGCGTTGACAAAAATGGAAGGTGTGCCGAAGGCCTAGCGCAAAAACCCTGTTAGCCGCCCGCCGCGACAGGGTTAGAGATGGCACCAAAGATATCGCCATTCGCAGCCAGTGGCACCGGCGAGTAAGTCGAGAAATTGATCGGTAGGTGCAGCCTCGCCTTCGTAGATTTGCTGAATCGTGATCCAGTAACGGGCAAACCCGGCGACATGTTGCCAGTTGAGATTCGGGATTGTGCATCCGTGGCCGCAATCAGGGCAGTTAGATTGTGCATTTGTATCGTGCCAAGCGCCAATCAAATCACCCCAATCTCCAAGCGGATTTGCACAGACGGGACACAACGGATCGCGGATATTACAACCGCACGTCACGCCCGTTTCATCCGACGAAGACAGCTCGATTTGCACAAAGTTTCTGCTGCCCTGCGGAGGCAGCTCTGTTAGGCCGTCAGCAGAGGGTTTGAGTTCGATGACGTTGTGAGTGCGCTCAAAACGGATAAGGTCGAAGAACGAAGTTCCGGGACGAAAGCGGACATCGCCGAAATAGTCGAACTCATCGCCGAGAAAATCAAGGAGACGCAGTTGGTCGGCGAAATCGGGTGGCGGTCTGAACGCAGGGTCAGCCGGATGCAGAGATAAAGCATGAATCGACATGATCTCGGAGCGGCTATTCGTCTGGTGGCCGAAGTGCGAAGTCCAAAGCACGTTGAGACGCTGTCGACAGAGCCACACGCTCGACGCCGGAGAGGGTGGCGACGTACTACGGAAAGCTCTCCATTTGCTTGCAGGCGAAGTCGGGGTCAATGTCCGATTCGCTAGAGCAAAAGAGGAATGTGCGAAAGTAGGTCAACGCGATGTCAGCAAGAACATCCATATTCGTTTGATTGAGTCGCACAACGGACGGTTTTTACGACACCGTCGCAACCGAAGCGAAGGTGGTTTGATTTAGATTTCATTGTACAATGAGATCGAGTCCTGAACCAAGTCGAAGGTGTGCCCGAAGGGCCTCAGCGTAAAACCCATGTGATGTGCCCCGGCCCATTGGAGTGAAGCCATGAATCTCAACCTGCCGAGCGAAGTCAACGATTTCGTGAAAGGTCTTGTCGCCCAAGGAAGATTCACCTCTGAGGAGGATGCCATTGTCGAGGGCGTAAAGCTGTTGATGGGACGCGAACAATTGCGCGGTGAGATTCAAAAGGGTGTCAGTCAATTGGATGCCGGTGAATTCTGCGACGAAGAAACCGTGTTCAATGAGGTCGAAGCCGAGATTGATAAGGCAGAAGCCGAACAGCAAGGAAGCTGAAAACATGCCGAGACTTCGGTATTCTGCGAAATCGAAAGAAGACCTCAAGCAGATCGCTCGATACATCGCACGCGACAAACCGGTCGCCGCTCGACAATGGGTGCAGAAGCTGCGGGAGAAATGTCGCTTGGTGGTCAAGCATCCTGATGTGGGCGACACGCGTCCGGAATTCGGCGATGGCATTCGCTCCACGTACATTGGCAGCTACGTGATATTCTTTCGGCGAGTCGAAGGATTCTTGGAGATCGTCCGCGTCATTCGAGGCGAAGTTGACGACCCGAAAATCTAGGGGCACATAACGGGAGGTTTTTACGTCACCGCCATGAACGAAGCGGTTGACTCTGTGTTAAGAGAGATTGTACCAATGCGAACGCCCGCTGCCAAAGAGCGAAGGTGATCGGGGAGCGACTATCGTAAAAACCATGTTAGCTGCCGCGGTCAAGCAGAGAAACGACGCTCGTAGGCAAGGAAGTCGTCAAACGTACCATCGGATTCGACCGTCGGATGTTCAGCATTGATCTCCGTGCGGCCAAGCCAAGAGAGATGGACGACAGTGAAACGCATTTGGGAATCACGATACCAGCAGAGTATGTCGTCAGTCCCTTCGCGATGTGCGACCACGTTCACGGCGATAGTGTCGAGCAGGTGTCCGGGCGGCAATTCGCGTTGGAACTCGGCGGCGAGCAATGCGGCGCGTTCATCAGTGGTGACGAACCCGCCATCGGGCAGCGAATCGTGAAACGGTTTGAAGTCAGGGAACACTAACGGCGGCTAACGGAAGGTCTTTACGACACCGCCTAAAACGAAGCGAGCGACTTTGAGTAGGTAAAATTGCACCAAGGCGAACGCCCATTTCCAAAGAGCGAAGGTGATCGCGGAGCGACTAGCGTAAAAACCATGTTGGCCGACCTATGATCTGCCGAGTGAACCGATCCATTTGTCAAAGAATGCACGCTGGTCAGCCACCGAAACAGGTTCATTATCATCGCCAGTGTCGAACATGTGTATCAGGTCGCCCATCAGAGCCTGTTTGCCGAGCGTTAGACGGTAAAGTTTGACGCCACCGCCCATGCTGCGAGACATGCCGGCCGGAAATGCGAGACGATGAGCGGCGTAGCATTGCGGGAGCAAACCAAGCGGTTCGAGTTGCTCGCGGATTTGGCAGAACGCGTCAAAGAAGTCATCACCAGTCCCAGTGAAGGCGTTGCCGTCAAAGGACAGTTCGATGAGTGAGTCGTCAGAATCGTCGTGAAGGCGGACAGCACCGATCTGCGGCGAGCGAGTGTCCGAAACGAGCATGACCTTGTAGTGTTCCATTTGTAAACGCTAGGTCGGCCAACGGACGGCTTTTACGACACCGCCGCCACCAAAGTGTAGATGGTTTGAACTTGGATTAGGTGTACAATGGAAGCGAGGTCTGCACCACATCGAAGGTGTGCCCGCAAGGCCTCTGCGTAAAAACCATGTTGTGTGACCCGGCAGCCCCGGTTGGAGGTATCCATGAATGTACAGCTTAGCCCCGATTCCATGCAATTTGTAGAGGGTTTGGTGGCGTCTGGGCAGTTTGAATCTGCAGAAGCCGCAATTGCCGCTGGCGTGCAGCTATTGAAAAGCCAGCAGCAGTTGCGAGCGGAAATTCAAAAGGGAATTGATGAGCTAGACGCGGGGCAAGGAATCGACGGAGATGTCGTGTTCAGCGAATTACGAGAACGCGCTAAGAAGGCGATGGAGTCAGCCGAGTAATGCCAAGGTTGATAATTGCACCGTCCGCACGGCGGGATTTGTCAGACATTTACGATTACATCGCGCGAGACAAACCCATTGCGGCGGCTAATTGGGTCGAGAAAATCGAAGGGAAGTGCAAGCTTATCGCGACAACGCCCGAATTTGGAGAACGGCGGCCTGAGTACGGTGCCGACATTCGCAGCAATGTGGTTGGTCGCTACGTGATATTCTTCAGGCCGATCGAGAACGGTATCGAAGTCGCAAGCGTCATCGCTGGTGATCGTGACATCCGTTCACTCTAGGGTCACACAACGGAAGGTTTTTACGACATCGCCGCAATCGAAGCGAAGATGTTCTGAATCTGATTTGATTGTATCATGGAGCCGCGGCCAAAACCACGCCGAAGATGTCCCCGAAGGGGCCTAGCGTAAAAACCATGCTATCCGCCCTCTGCGGTCTCCATCTCAATCAGTTCGATAACAGAATCAGCAACAAGCTGGTAACTCTGCTTGGTGTAGCCACCGCTAAGAACCATGATTGTAGGAATGTTGCGTTTGCGTAGCTCGCGAACAACAAATAGGTCGCGTTCGCGGATAGTGTCCGCCGATATACTGAGGCCTCCGAGTGGGTCGCCCGCGAAAACATCGGTGCCCGCATTGTAGATGGCCAAACCGATGGGCGACCGCCCCACGGAATCAAGAAACCCCGGCAGCCGATTATGGAGTTCGCCCATGTATTCGGAATCCGTGATCGAACTGTTGATACCAACATCACAATCGACCCGCTTCCGCGCATCAACATCGAAAATCGGATAGATGCGACAGTTGAAAATATCAAAAATGAAAACGCGATTGTCGGACATGAACGTGTGGCAGACGCCGTTGCCTTGATGCGCGTCGGTGTCGATGTACGCGATTCGTGAGTCATCAGCAATCAATTGTTGGGCACGCATCGCAGCGACGGCGATGCCAATATCCGCGTAGATTGAGAACCCCTCACCGTGGTTAGGTTTGGCGTGGTGGTATCCACCGCTAAGATTGACAGCAAAGCCGTGTTCCAGCGCGTTGGCTGCGGCGAGTATCGTGCCCCGCGTTGCCCACCGCATCGGCCGGAGCACGTGCCAGTCAATCGCCCAACTTGGAAGACGCCGAACCGGCGGAACCTCAAGTGCACCAGCGACGTATTTTGGATCGCGCAATCGAGTGAGATAGTCGTTCGAGTGAACCAGCATCAGTTCATCGCGGGAGGCTGCACGTCGCGGTCTCACATGAAGCCCGGAGAGCGATGAGCCAAAGTGGCGACGAAGCAATCCCCAAACGCGGCCGTATTTACGCGAGTCAAACGGGTGAAGACGTTCGAGGCCGTAGAAACCAATGTTGTAGTGTCGAGAATAGACGATGCGGGGCATACGATTGTATTCGGGTGGACACCACTAAACTTGGAGCGGATAACGGAAGGTTTTTACGACACCGCTTCTCCCTGAAGCCAGAAAGCGTCGCAACACAAAACAGTTTACCAAAGGATTGCCACGTTGCCATAGAGGCGGTGTCCGCGGCGTGGCAAACCCAAACGCTTCACCGAAGCAAATGACGTTGCAAACCGAAAGACGCTCCAACGACGAAGCCGCGGCTTTGCGTAAACACCATGTTCAAGTGAGCCGCTTTGCGGCGGGGTTGGGGTGGAGACTGCTTCGGTGATTATGGTGTCCCCTGTCTTTCACTTCACTCCCTCGTCAGGAACTCGACGATGACTTCAAAAAAAGGCCACGCTCACTCGCTTTCACTCTGACCTCGCCAAGCGGTTTCGAGAAGACTTGCTGCTCAGCGGAAAGCAACCCAGCACCATCGCGTGCTACCGCAATGCGATCGCCCACTTGGCTGAGCACTTCGCTTGCTCCCCGGAAAAACTCTCCGAAGCACAGGTCCGGCAGTATGTCTTGCTGCGAAGACAGCAACTGCAGATCGGTTCGATGCGGCCAATCGTCGGAGCATTGAAATTCTTCTTTCGTGTGACCGTTCCTCGCGACTGGCCCACTCTGCAAGCAGTCCGCTTACCCAAGTCCAACACGCTCCCAATGGTCTTGGTACCCGAGCGATGCTGGCAACTCATTGACGCCACCGTGGCGTCCCATCTGCAAGTCATCTTTCGAGCCATGTACTCCTGCGGACTCCGTGGCGTCGACGTTCGCCACTTGAGACCCCAAGACGTGGACGCCGATCGAATGATGCTCCGCGTTTGCACCACCAAAGGACACCGGCAACGCGAAGTCCCACTGCCTCAAGCTACCCTCGATGCGTTTCGTGCTCACTGGGCAACCCATCGCAATCCAAACTGGTTGCTTCCGGCGACGCAGAGAAACACTCCGGCGTCGAAGGCTGACCAACCCATCAGTGCCAGGACGATCCAGCGTGGGTTCACGAAAGTCACCGAGTCGCTGGGCTGGCAAGACTCCGGATTGACTCCGCACACACTGAGGCATTCCTACGCCACCGCGATGCTGGACGCCGGAGTCAACCTCAAGGTTCTGCAAGGCTACCTCGGACACAAGAACTTGCAAGCAACCGAGGTCTACCTCCACCTGACACGCCTGGGTGACGAAAGAGGCAGGCAGATCGTCGCTCAGATCATGAACGGGGACGTCGCCGAGCAAGGCCTTTCACGAAAGGCGTTTCAATGGTCTTGAAACGCTATGGCGACCAGTACATCGCGAAGCATGGAACACGAATGACCGCCCAACAGAAGAAGGTCCTGTACGCCGCCATGATGAGTGCGGCAGCTCAGGCACTTCAGCAAGCAGCGACCAACCCGCGACATGTCGGTGTGAACGAAACGGGATTCACCAGCGTGCTGCACACGTGGGGACGTGACCTGGTTTACCACCCGCACGTTCACGTCGTGGTTCCCGCCGGCGGCATCGACGCTGGCGGCGTTTGGCAAAGCAGTCGCGCCAGTGTGTTCGTGCCCGAGCAGATTCTGGAGAGGTTGTTTCGCGGAAAGCTGAAAGACAAACTGCGATCCGAATCGTTCTTTGATTCGATCCCCGATGATGTCTGGAAGGGACGCTTCGTCGTCGACAGCGAAGCGGTCGGCAGCGGCGAATTCGCGGTCGCGTACTTGGCCCCCTACGTGATGCGAGGTGCGGTGTAACCGTTCACCAGAACCATTGTAGGCGCGGGCTTTAGGGTATTGGGTTTACTTTGCTTCCCAATGGAGCCCCCCATGACTCGAGTCGAAACCGTGAAGCTTTGGACGGAGCGTCTGCAACGATTTGAACAGGCTCAGATGACGGTCGCTGAGTTCTGTACCGCCGAAGGTGTTTCGCAGCCTTCTTTCTACAATTGGAAACGCAAGCTGCGTTCGGCACGGGATCCGAAAGCCTCCGCCGTGGCCAAGTTTGTGCCCGTCTCGTTTCAAGCCACACCGGATCGCCCCACTCCTGCTGCGAATCACGCCAGCGCGACGATTGAACTTCCCGGTGGCGTCCGCATTCGTGTCGAAGTACCGACTGATTCTCCGCCGAATCCATTGCGGAAGGATCAGCCATGATCGGATTGCCCGGCAATAAAGTTTCAGGGGGCACGCCGATCTATCTGTGCACCGATCCAGTCGACTTTCGAAAAGGCTTTGATGGTCTGACCGGAATCGTCACCACGTCGCTGGGCAAGAGCGTCACCGACGGTTCGCTGTTTCTGTTTGTCAATCGAAAGCGAGACCGCATCAAAGCCCTCTGGTGGGAGACTGGTGGATTGACCTTGTGGTACAGACGGCTCGAGCAAGGCACCGTTGAGCTGCCAACGTCTCCATGCGATCAATCGCATATCACGATCGATTCGGTCGAGCTCGCGATGTGGATCGCTGGCGTGTCACTGAAATCGGCCAAGACAAGACGCAAGCGAATGAAAGTTGCTTGATGGGAACACTTTGCATCCAGGGTGCGTTTCGTATAATTGCGCACCATGGATGCGAAGCGATCAACGAACGTTCAACCGCCCAATGACATCGAGTCGTGTCACCGCATAATCGCAAGCCTAAAATCACAAGTCGAAGAGCAAGCCCACTCGGTACTCGAGCTGAAGAGCCACAATGACAAGCTCGAGGAAAAGAACATCGACCTCCAGCTGAAGGTCGACAAGCTGCTTCAGCAACTCTTTGGCAGACGGAGTGAACGCCGCGTCGACGGCGACGGCCAGCTGTTTCTGGACCTCGGCGATGAAGCGACTCCCGAAGTGGTCAGTGCACTGGAAGAAGCCGTCCGGGAAGCGGAGCAGGTCGCCCAAGACGCTGAGGAAGAAAAACAGAAACGACGTCGCAAGCAGCCTGCCAAAAATGACCGTAAGTTCCCCGAGCACTTGCCGCGAATTGAGCGGATCGTTGACCTTCCCGAAGCTCGACGTGAGGGATTGAAGCTGATCGGCTATGACGAGGTCGAAACGCTCGAGTGGATTCGGCCCGAACTTCGTGTTCGCGTTAACAAGTACGCCAAATACGTTCAGCCGATTGAAAAGAATCGTGCCGAAGAAGGGCCGGCCATCATCAGCCCCGAGCGTCCTACCGGACTGGTCGCAGGGGATCGCTTCGACGCATCGATCGGTGTCGAAGTCATCGCTTGGAAGTACTTCTATCACCTGCCGTTTTACCGTCAGCAAGACTTGTTCGCCGGCAGCGGTTGGACGCCCAGTCGTAGCACGCTGGCGAATATCGAAACCTCCGTCGAGTTCGCGCTACGCCCACTGGCCGAACACTTGCGGTCGTTTCTCAAGACAGATGCTTGCGTGGGCTGTGATGACACAGGCGTGGTGCTGATCACGCCCAAAGTGATGCCCGACTTATCGAATCATCCACGCGCAGACCGAGTTGTCGAAGTGCTTGAAAAGGCCATCGCCTCTGGCAAGCCAAGCATCCAAGCGAACTTCTGGGGCTACTACGCATCGCGTCTTCCGGTGGTCGGGTTCGACTTCACGGTCAGTCGTCACCGTGACGGCCCCGATGATGTGCTGGCGGACTATGAAGGAACGCTGATCGGCGACTGCTGGTCAGGCTTTCAAAAGATCGATGTGCGCAGCGACTCGCGAATCACGTTCGCAGCGTGCTGGGCGCATGCGCGTCGCAAGATTGATGAGTGCCGCAGTGCATTCCCGATCCAAGTGGCGAAGCTGGAATCGCGGATCCGGATGCTCTACGACATTGAGGATCAAATCAAGGCTCTCGATGACGCGGAGCGACTGTCGCGGCGGCAAAGCCTCTCGCGTCACGTGCTGGGCTTGATCGACGAATACCTGCAAAGCGAAACGATGAGTTCACCCAAGGTGCTTCCCAAAAGCAATCTTGGCCAAGCGGCAGCGTACGTGCGTCGACACTGGGCGGCGCTGAATCGGTTCACCGAAGACGCTCGCGTTCCGATCGACAACAACGACTGCGAACAGTTGATGAAGCGAGTGGCGACAGGCCGCAAGAACTGGTTGTTCAAAGGCTCGCTGTCGGCAGGTGAGCGAGCGGCGAACTTGATGACGATTATCGGGACAGCGATTCGCAATGAATTGGACGTTCACGCCTATCTGGATGATGTGCTACGCCGAGCCCTGGCTGGCGAAACCGACTGGTCAGCGCTGAGCCCACCTGCCTGGAGAGACTCGCACCCGGAATCCATCTGCGACTACCGGCAAGACGAACGTCGACAAGCAGCCGACCGCAAGCGAGTCCGACGCGCCCGCCGTCGACGTCTCAAAAAATAGCCGTCAACGCACTAGGTCGAATGGTCCCGGTGAACGGTTACGGTGCGGTGGCCAATCGACGCGTTACGCAGTGCGACGAATTGACGTCGCTCGAAGAAGCCAACTTGACGCTGCAAGTCAAACGCAGCGGAACGCGTCAGTACAAGCCGATGCCGATGCGTGTGGAAGAGTTCATTCGCCGTTGGCTCCAGCACGTGTTGCCGGCTGGCTTTCATCGTGTGCGTCACGACGGATTCGTCAACGCGCGCAGCAAGCGATCCCTCGAGGAGGTTCGCTGGTTGGTCGCTGTCTCACTGGAGCGTCAATACGAACTGGCTTGCAGCCAGCAGATCGTGATGGCGGAACCGGTCGCGATGCAATGCCCCAGCTGCGGCGGCCCGATGATCAACCTGGGCTACATCCCCGCCACGACAACTTTGCCGCAACCAGCCAGAGCGCCGCCATGATCCAGATCGTCGCTCCAATAACACGTCGCTTTCAAAGTCATCTGATCGGTGACTCCGCTGCCCCTGCGCGCCCGTCACAATCACCTGACCCGAAAAGCATACCGGCACACGATTCCAACAGCCGATCAACGCCCTTGCCCGATTCAAAACACCGTTCTGAGTTTCCAGAGCGGCTGCCCAAACCACCGCGCCAAACCGAACCTCGCACGAAGCCCTCCGCCAGAGCACGCCGCAGCGGACAAAACCACTAGGGAACCATCGCCGGAGTGTCCCCACCACAAAGCGACTCGCCTTGAACAAGGATTTGGGTTCAGGCTCGTACCTCGCTGACCCCAAATCCTAAATAGTTGTCCGCCGCTGAAGCGTCAATCAGGTTGGCCATTCGGGTCAGAAAGATCATGGTCGGACTGCGAACCAGCGCAGGCCCAAACGCTACGCCACGCGCCATCGAAAGCCGCAACCCCAGAGACGGTCGTACCAAGTGGAGTCCAGAGGGAACGGCGTGGTAAGTACGCCATGATTTCACGTTCGTTATGCCAGAAACGTATGGAACGACGAATTGGTTCGATGGCATCCTCGTCGTGCTGGTCAGCATTGCCCCACGGTTGAAGCTCGGCCAACAGTTGAAGGTTTGTGTCTAGTTCGTGGATTTGCTCGGGTGTCGTATGGCGAATCGAGTGGATAAATGGTTGCGTCGTGATCCATTCGCCACGTTCAGCGTCGCCGTTCCGCGAGATAATGCAACGAACTTGGTGCACGTTGCGGCTAATAGGGAAGTATGCGGCAATTGCCACGTTTTCGGGTCGAAGCAGGTAGCGAGCGCCAGATTTGTGAGCTTTGAGACGTTGCGTCAAGGGAAACCTGCGGCGGACAACGGAAGGTTTTTACGACACCGCCCTAAACGTAGCGAACGATGCCTGAACTACGAAAGATTCTACCAATGCGAGCCCACGTGACCAACCAAGGAAGGTGTGCCGAAGGCCTAGCGTAAAAACCATGTTAGGCGACCGGCTCTTCGGGCCAATCATGGTGTATGTATCCTATCTTCTCTTCAGAGTCGTTGTATATCTCGAAGCAATGTTGAAGATTGGCGTCAGCTAGGATCTGCGAAACGCGACCGGCGTCCCGCAACATGTCGTCCAGCGAATAGTGTTCAAATTCGATATGAGGATCGCCAAGGTCACCGCCGTATTCTTGGAACACGAAATGGTCGAAGTCAGTTAACCGAAGCGAATAGCGCCCTTCGGACACTGCGAGACCGCCGGATCGCAAGAGCTCAGCCATTTCATGCATCGTTGGCCAAGAACCAAGTTCGCCAGCAACGAAAATGCACGGATACTTGGCCAAAACGGTAGGTCGCCTAACGGAAGGTTTTTACGACACCGCTTCTCACCGAAGTCAACAAGCGTCGCAACACAAAACAGTTTACCAAAAAGAAACCACTTTGCCAAAGAGGCGGTGTCCGCGGCGTGGCAAACCAGACCGTGCAACGAAGTGGACAATACGGCAAACCAAATGGTACTCCAACGACGAAGCCGCGGCCTTGCGTAAAAACCATGTTGCACGACCGTGATTTGCCAAGCCGCTATGCCCAAAAGAACAGTTGCACGAATCCCGCGTAGTCAGAGCCACCAACCAACGTTGTGCATTTCTCGCGTGTCTGGACGTTGGCCGATTCGTCATCGGCCAGATCGTCGTCATCGCCGCAACGCTCGAAGAACGCGTCCATGTCGGATAAGGCCGAAATCAGCGAAGATTGGTCGGGCGCAGCTACACATAGCACGCGGTCAGCAACCTCGTGGTCGTAAACGCAGAGAGTCCCGTCCGCGAGCAAGCAGAGTGCGTCAGATTCAAGCATTCCAAGGAAGGTCGAAGTATCCGGAAGCTGCCAATGCGGAAATCGTTCCGCGGCGGACTCCGTTGGCGCGAATTCGAGCATGCCAATTTCGTGACGGTCGGTTTGCCAAGCAGCGATTGTTGGATCAACGGTTGGCATCTGGGAAGACTCGGTCGGACAACGGGTTTCTGGACGACAGGGTGTCGTACATGCTTGGAAATGGGGGAGAACGGGTGTTGATTTTAGCTGAAGGGGGCTCGGTCTGCAGCACCGTGCGCCCGGGCGAGGGTGCGGGGACGCGATGTTGCGTTCGCTGCTACAGAGGCACGAGTGTGAAAAGCGGTGTTTTTCACACTGAAATCAGGTGGCAATCACACCTTCCCCGCTGGCAGACAAGACGAACGTCCTGCGGGGCAGAATCCAACTCGCAGTTGCGAGGGGGCTAGGTTTTGATCGCCTGAGAAGGTTCCGCGTCTCTGATTCGCAGGATTCGCTTGGCAACCTCTCGCTGCACCTGCGAGAAGAACTCGGGCGACTCCAATCGCTCTCGTTGTGCCGCGGGGAGACAACGCAGCGTCGGTTCCCAGATGTCTTGCAGTGGGATTTGCAAAGAAACCCAATCTTGGCGCGGCATCGTCGCTCGCATTCCCGGCAGGGGAAGCAATTGACCATCCTTCCAGACGCCCAACGTCACCGCATACGCGCCGTTTGAATCGGGATTCGGATCCAGCTCAAGCCGCATCCGGCCCACGGAAGGCCGAGGCTTCGGTTGCCGACCGGAAGACTCCGACGACGAACCGGGTTCGTCCCTCAACCGATCCAGTGGGCTGGCAACCGCCGTCGCTTTCATTCGTGCGACGTTGGTGTACAGCGAGGTGGTTTCCAAATTGGTGTGCCCGAGCAGCTTTTGAATGAACCGAATGTCGGTACCGGATTCGATCAGATGCGTGGCAAAGCTGTGGCGGAAACTGTGCGGCGTGACCGCCTTGCCAATTCCCGACAGAATCCGAGCCTGCTTGACCGCACGTTGGATCGTCCTCGGAGAAAGATGCCGGTCGACACGCCTGCCTTCGGAAGGAAACAGGTAGCCAACTCCTTTGGTGTGCCGCCACAACTGCCTCATCAGCGGCAACAGATCGTCGGCCAGCATGACGTAGCGATCCTTTTTGCCTTTGCCAAGTTGAACTCGGATTTGTTGGCGATCGAAATCAAAATCCGACCACTGCAAACGGGCGACCTCCGCGACTCGCAAACCGGTTGCATACAACACGGTGAGAAGCAGTTTGTCACGCAACGTGCGAGCGGCCTCCATCATTCGCAATCAAAGCGCCAAATGGTGACGGCTTGTTGATTGAATCCTAAACCGAAGCGTGAGTTTTAAAGTTGCGTTTTTGCATTCGGTTTTCTTGGCCAACGGCCTTCGTCATCGTAGCCTGGGGCATCGCCCCAGGGATCGAGAATGAACCGGAATTGGTTGGCCAACGGCCAACATCAACCCACACGTTTTGAAATGAATTTGGCCGTTGGCCAAAATGGTGCCGTGTATTTCTGCTCCAGGGGCGATGCCCCTGGCTAGGTTGAAAAAGGCCGTTGGCCATTAGAGGAAAAGTGCAACTTCAAAAGGCGTGAGCGAGGGAACGCGTGCCATTGCAACAAGCCTGTGGGTCCCTCGCTCACGCGTCGGGTTGTGAACTCGAGGTCTCTCGGGGCTTCCACCCTGAGCTAGGAACGCCGACTCCTCCGGAGCCATTCATGCCCAAGATGCTGCCGTGCCGCTCGGGACTGCTCGCAGGCTGAACCGACAAGCCCCGAACGGCGTGAAACGTGGTAAATCGTGACGTTCGTAGCGATCAAGACACACACGTTTGGGCAAAAATCTCTCGACTTCGCTGTTTTGACTCAATTCCAGATTGAGTCATGAGCTGGCCTGGATAGCTTGGGAGTGTCGCCGCGAGTTGCTTCGACGCCAATCAAACGGAGTGCGGGGTACGGGCCCCGGTCACGCGATACAGCTAAAGGACGAAGGGTAATCAGAACATGAGTGAAACGAGTCAGCCGATGATCGACGAGGTGGATTTGATTCTCACCAACGCTCGACTGCGAGACGAGCTAGAACCATATCGTGATGATTCCATCGACGATCCGACCACGCGAAGCATGCCGCTTCAGAAGGAAAACGAATACCTGGCGTCAATCCTCGCCTGGGAACGAGCACCGGCACTCGCGATTGCCCAGTGGTTTGACCCACCGCTGCAAATCCCCGCCCCTGAATCGCTGGACGATGCCGCCCTGTCGGTGGAACTGCAACGAACGATCCAGCAACTGCATTCTCAAAACATCAAACTCACCTACACCGATCATCTGTCCGACCGCCAACTGTATCGAGTGATCTACCGCGATATCCTTCCCGCTTGCGAGAAGAAAGTCGATGCACCGGGCAAGTGCCTGGAATGGCGGTGTGTGGATGACAGTGACACCTACCTGACTTACTACGCCTCTGCTGTTGAACGACGTCGACACCAGGAAGAACATCAGGCCGAGTTACCCAAAGCCAAACGGCCGAACTTTCGCCGCAAACTTCCAGACTGAAAATCGTCCGCCCGGCCCGATTGCCTTCGAGACGGGCGCCCCATGCAGATCAATCTCTCCCACGGAATGGGGCTCAACCGCTGATGTCTTCGGATCGCAGGGAATCGATTCGATCGGCGATTGCCGCGGCCACCTTGGAATCCGGCCCCAAGTATCGTGAGACAACGAAATCGATCTCACTGAACTTCGCCGCGACCTCGTTTGTCTGACGAACGATCGCATCATAGAGTCGCCCTGAAAACAACAAGTGCGGCTGAACAATGACACGCCCGAACCGACCGCTTGCCGCCAATTGATCCAGCGTGTCCGGCAATCGTGGCTGAGCCATTGCGTAAAACGTGGTGCACCATCCACCCGCGTTGAGCCCACAATGATCCGCAATCGACTGCGAAGCGGATCCCGAGCGTCCCCACTCGTTCACGCGACCACGCAGCGTGACCTCGGTCAGCAATCGCATGTCCGACGAAGCACAGGGGTCCAAGCTTCCGCGGCCCACCATCACCACGGCGATCGACGGGGACGTTTCATCTCCGGCTTCCAGCGCGGCAGATTCCAGCGATTCGAACAACCGCTCCCGAACCAGATCGATCATGTGCGGCTGCCGCGATATCGGACGACTGTAGCCAGCGATCCGGTCCAGCGTTTGAGTCTGGCGAGCGACGTTTTCCACCGCATCGGGGATGTCGGACTTCGCATGCCCTGCGGCGAACAACAGCAGCGGCGAAACGGTGATTTGATCCGCTCCCGCGTCCAGCAACCGGCGCCAACCTTCATCAATTGTGGGCGACTGAAACTCCAACAAACAAGGCTGAACGATCGCTCGTCCAGCCAGACGCGAAGCCAGACGCTCGCCCAACTCAAAGAATTCATCGGTCCCACGCTGATCGCGAGTCCCGTGGCCGATCAGCAGGATTCCCCGACGCGGATGCTCCGGGGACAAAGACTGCGGATCAACGCCTGTGTTCCGATTGGAGGTGGCTTCGTTTGCAGGGGATCGACCTTCCATTGAGCCACTCTCACCGGCAAGGCCGATCACTGCACCTTTTGGGCAGAGCTGAAACCTTCTTTTTGCAAAGCAGCCAGAGCGGACGAAACGTCGAACCCAGCGTTGTACTTCACCACGACTTTCTTGACGGTCAAAGTGTTGGGATCAGGTTGGTCGACCAAAGCGACTTCGCTGACCGCATCGTTCTTTTCCAAGGTTTCCTGAACGCGAGGGAAGCAAGCGAATTGGCAGTGCATTTCAGGCACTTCCAAAGTCATCGTGCCGGCTTCGGCCATGACTTCCGGCGTTGCAACGACGGCCGCCGCAGCGGCCGTTTCAACTTCGGGTGCCTGATCAGGGGTCGCAGAAATGGCGACCATGATTCCGACGGCGGCCAGGGCGGCAACAACGTAAACGATCGATTTCATCGGGGAACTCATCTTGAATGGAAGTGAATTTGGAGGGTCTGACAGTGGCAATATCACAGCGTCATCGCCGTTTCAGCCCAGCATCTAGCTTACCAATGCGGAATCCAGAATCACAACCGCCAAACCACTGAGATGGATTTCACGCCCGAATACCAAGCGTTTTCCGGGACAAATGGCGGCGAACGGTCGGCAATGTGCGACAATGTGACCTCCAGTCTGGTCACGCCGCAGCGGCCCTCGACGCCGCTCCGTTTGTCGATCGAATGGCTTCCACGGCTGTTCGCAAGGGTGCGTCCAAATCCCAAGCCGATTTGGGGTGCGGTCGCTCGGTTTGCGAATTTTCGTTTTCGGGGGTGTCTGCGTCCGGAGCAGAATCAGCGGTCTCGGGGGCCGTCTTGTTCTCCGGCGAAGGTGGCTCCTGCTCGGACGATTCCTTCTGCGGCTGCGAGGTCCCCTCGTCGGCAGCCGACTCAACCTGCCGATCAGGATCGACCAGCTTCAAATGAGCATCCGCCAAATCTCGATTTTTCAGAGAAGGGTAAGAGGCCTCTTCCCAGAAACGAGCCAATTGCCTCAGGTCCTCTTCGGGGACTTTCACATTCATGCCCGGATCAGGGCTCACTCCCCACACGTCTTCTTCCGTGTCATCGATTCCACGGTGAATGTTTTTGTCGCTGGGCCGATAGTACTTGGCAACGGTCAGTCGCAGAGCACTGCGTCCATATTCCAAGGGCAAGATATTTTGAACGGTTCCTTTGCCATAGCTTCGCGTGCCGACGATCGTCGCTCGGCCATGGTCCTGCAGCGCCGCCGCCACAATTTCGCTGGCGCTGGCGGAATGCTCATCGATCAAGATCGCGACCGGCATGCGAGGTGGAACCAAAGTCCCCGCCGTTGCGGACACCTCGTCTTCGACCACGCCGCCGCGAGTCTTGGTGCTGACAATTTTCCCGGAGCTCAAAAACATATCGCAGACTTCCACTGCCGCATGGAGCAACCCGCCGCCGTTTCCTCGCAGGTCCAACACCAACCCCGACACATCTGATTTCGGCACCAAACGGCTCAGCACATTTCGGAGTTCGCTGACCGTCTTGTCACCAAAGCTGGTCATTCGCACGTAAACGATGTCCGGTTGCTGCCTCACACGAAACACCCAGTCGTTGTTTTCATCGCGGTGATCACCGATGACCGATTCCAACTGGATGGTGTCCCGCTTCACGCTCAACTTGACTTTTTCATCGCCACGTTGGACCAACAACTCGACCGTTGTTGCGATGGGGCCTCGCAAGCGTTCACTGACGGACCGGATGTCCAAATCCCCCACGTATTCGTGGTCCACTTCGAGGATGGCGTCGCCCGGCATCAGCCCGGCAAGAAGCGCAGGAGAGCCCACCAACGGGGTGATCACCCGGACCGGTTCGTTTTCGACCGGTTGATCGACATAGATCCCGATGCCGGCAAATTCCTGGTGAATCGTGTCCTGGAACGCTTGATAGCTGACCGGCGGAATGTATTCGCTGTGCTGATCCAGCGTCGATGTCATGCCCGCCATCGCAGACGTCAGAAGAGTCCGTCGGTCGACCGGCTCGACGTAGAATCGATCGATCATCTCCAAGGCTTCGCCCACCATCATCGCGGTTCTCGTTCGCTGGTGGATCACATAACACGCGAACGAGATGACCAGCACGGAACAAAGCAGCGTCAAGTTTCGTGGGAGCATGGTGACGTCAGAAAACGGAGATGAGCGAGAACCCGCCCATCGTATCACGCCAACCCCCGTCCGACGAAACCCCGACCCGCTAAACCCGGTTCAGTTCCGTCGAAGATTGCACGGCAGGCAAGCAAACACAAAAACGAGAGCCTTCGCCGGGCGTGCTGGTGACCGAAACATTGCCGTCCTGAGCCTGTGTCAGGTGCTTGACGATCGCCAATCCCAACCCGGTGCCACTGGTGCTGGATTCTTCGTTTCGACTGCCGCGATAGAAGCGTTCAAAGATTCGATTTTGCTCGGCCGATGGAATCCCCACCCCGGTGTCTTTCACAATCAACGCCCAATGCTCGGGCTGTTCTTCGATCGAAACCCGCACCTCTCCTCCCGTGGGGGTATAACGAATGGCGTTGCCGATCAAGTTGTTGGCGATGGTCAGCGTCGCTTCTCGATCGGCAATGATTTTGGCCTTGCCGGGTGGGATTTCCTGAATCAAATCCAATCCATTGGCGACCGCAACGGGTTCGTAAGTCCGAATCGCGTCACCGACAATTTCCGCCAGCGAAACGCTGGACAGGTGCAGGTTTGCCGGCCCCGCCTGAGCCCTGGCCAACTGCATCATTTCGTGCACCAACCGTTCCAACCGCAAACACTGCGCGGTGATCTGCTGCATGAAGTGCAGGGCTGCATCGGGATCATCTTGGACCGCCAACTCGACGGTTTCGGCGTATCCCTTGATGGCGGCCAAGGGGGTTTTCAGCTCATGCGATACATTGGCGATGAATTCCCGACGCATGTCCTCCACGCGGCGAGATTCCGTTTCATCACGCAGCGACAACTGCAAGTTCGACTCTTCGCCGGTGTCGATCAAATCCACCCGCACCCGCAAGGGACGGATGACACCCTGGTCATGCACTTCCACCGCGAACTCCTGCGGTTGCTGCTCTTTGACCGCCGAACGAATCGACGCCAACAATTGAGGCACCCGCACCAACTCGGTGAAGCAACGTCCGAGCAAAGCGTCTCGCTTTTTCAGCCCCAACAATCGAACGGCGGAGGGGTTGATCAGCAGGACGGAGAAATCCTTTGCCAACACGATCACCCCGTCGCTGAGCTGCAACAGCGCCGAGGCATTTTGTTTGGTTTCCGCGTGCAGGCAACGAAGCCGTTCTTGCCACTTTTGAATGTCTTCGGTGCTCTCGCGAACGTAAGCGGAAACCGCATCGTCCTGTTGCGTGTCGTGCCAATGGCGGAACATCAGCAACAATCCGATGGTGGCCAGACTAACCACCCCGACGAACCAGGCGGATGCCCCGGCGATGACCAAACTCAGAATCAGAACCATCCCGACGATCGCAGGACCGAACGACCTCAATGGTGGTTGGGAAAAGCAGATCGGAGAAGGTCTTGGTCGGGCGTCTGGGCTCATACCGTCATTCGATTCGACGAAGGCAAACGTGAGATCACTGGTAGGTTGTTTCATCCACCGATAACGGCCATGCTAATCCGAGACGCATGCTCGATGTCTCGCTTACCATTCAGTGGCCACCAAACCGTCCCAGTCTAACGTTTGGTGTTTTCCACAGCATCTCGCAACATAGAAGATTTGATGAAGGTTCCTGAGGGGCAGCGTGGTTCGCGAATGGGGATCGACCGGACCGATTCGCCCCCCGAAGAAACCGAGCGGATTGGTGCGTCTTCGATGCCATTGGCCGATTTCGCCGGTGGCTGCCTGACCTCGGTCAGTTCAGTGGTGTTGTCCTGTGGCCTGCTGCTGATCAACGGTGCCTTTGTGATGGCAAGTTTGTCAGCGTTGGGGGCCGCGGGAGTGAATTGGTTTGAAAACGAAAAGGTCAGCCAATTTTTCCTGTTCGGAGGGCCGGTCGCGCTGCTGATCGTCCAGTGGATGATGCTCGACTACCTCCGGTTCCTGTGGCGACGACGCCACGCGGGATAATTCCCTGCAACCGATCGGCATCGCTTTTCGGGGGGGCCGAACTCACTTTTTCGTGTCAGATTGGTCGGTCTGGTCAGATCGTAGCGGTGGAAGGGGTTTTGAGTTGACTGGATGTTGCCCGGTTCGACAGGAAAAGCTGTTACCGGTCACGTGATTTGCGTAAACTGGGAGGCCTCTTCTGATTGATCGCCGCGCCACTCTTCTGTGACGGTGCCCCGTTGACCGGACCAACGTCTTTCTCGACTCTCCACTTCCTGATGCCGATGGATCGGTACTCGGGCCAAATTCATGCGCCAGCATCCCAACGCCACCTGGATGCGAACGATCGCTCCCCCCGCTTTCCGTCCAAGATCGCAACGATCTTCTCCGGATGGCGAGGCTGCGTCAGGCTGGCAGCGTGCCTTCTCTTCGCAATCGTTTTTGCCACCCACGCCACGGCGCAGCCTCCTGGCACCACGCCCCTCCCCGAAATCATTCGTGGCGAATCGGGCGGAATCACTCCGGATGCGTTTTTGTTTCTGGACGAATCGGGAACGCCCGTGGTCATGCCTCGAATGTCATTCGAGGAAATCGATCGCTTGCGTCGATTGGAACAAGGCATTCAGGTTCAAGACCGCCGCGCCACGTTGCAACGCATCAACTTGGTCGGTTCGGCCCATGATCAGCGTGCCGAATTCGAACTGGACTGCCACTTCGTCATCGACCCTCGAAGCACTCGAGAGGGCACGTCGACTCCGATTGTCCTGGACCTGGGCCTGAACGGCTTCCATTTATTGGAACCAGCCATGGTTCAGATGGTCCCCAACGACGATGACGCCAGTCACAACAAGGGATCCGGCGAGCGCGACTCCGATCTGGACACCGAGTCAGACGAGGCATCTTCGGATGCCGGACCGGAGCGGGAACTGGCGCGAGCATTCGTTCGTGTGGCCCAGAGCAAAGCCGCTGCTCGCGACGAGCTGCTGGATGCGGCCTCCTCCGCCACCACCAACGGCAACACCGCCCTGGGAAACTCTTCACGAGCCAATGCCGGGTTGAGCTATGAACTTGTCCTGCCGGCCGAAGCCGCCTCGCCCAACAACCCCATCGACTGCATTTGCAAACTGAAGATGTCCACGCGAGTGCGTCGCTTGGGACCGCTGACCAGTTTCCTGCCGCTGTCACTGCCGACCGTGCCAACGCGGGTCGAAATCTCTGTCGATCCTCTTCAATGGGATCCCAACAAAAGTTCGCCTCCTCTGATCACCGCTGAGATTGTCGGCAATGGACGTGAAGTCCTGCGTCAATTGGCGCGACGAGAATCCGACTCCGAGGATGAGTCAAAACGACGTTCGCGTTTTGAGATCGACAGCCAAGGCGGCGAATTCGCCTTCAAGTGGCAATGGCTGCCTTCGGCCACTCAGGCCGCTCGCCTGTTGGAAACCGAATCCAACGCGACCTTGCGTTGGGAATCGCCAGCCGACCCTCCCACCATGCAAGTTCAGATGATCGTTCGCAATCTGCGAGGGCAACTGGACGACTTTGAAATTGAGTTGCCCGAACGAGCCGTCCTGCTGGGCAGTCCTGAAGTGGCCATCAACGAGGACAACCGTGAAAACGGACTGTCGCCTGACACCAATGGCGGCGACGAAGTCAGCGACACGGCGTTTGAAACGGGCACCGCCATGGATGTCTCCGATTCGGGCTGGACGATGACCTTGTTGGGGGATGATCCACCGAACAGTGCAACCTCGCAAACTCAACCCAAGACCAATCCACTGCCAGAATCCAGTTCTGCGCCCACCCGTCGCGTTCGTTTTTCGACCGACCGCGCTGACGCGATGACGTCGACGTCGCTGGTCGAGGTTCGATTGCAACTGCGTTTGCCGGTTCCCGAAGCTTCCGCGACCACCCCTTGGATCATGCAGTTGCCCCGCGTCCCGGATGCGATCGGTCATCGCGGAACCGTGACCGTGGTCACCGCAGAAGACCACCGACTTCGGTGGCGTCCGCGGTTGGGTGTGGAAGCGATCGCATCGGATGCCGCCACAGTCAACGTTGGCGAACGCGCTCAAACGTTTCGGTTTCTCCGCGACGCGTTTCAGCTGCCCGTTTGGTTGTCAGGAAAGCAACGACAACAACGCCTGAAAATTGCGATCGACCTGAGCATGACCAACCGCTTGGCTCGGTCCGTGATGACGGTCCAATCCAGTGGTGCTGGGATCGATCCGCAAGACATGCAGTTGGATTTGTCGGGATGGCACTTGACCCACCTGACGGCGGATGACGCAGAGACGGAACTCGATGTTTCCATCTCAGAAGGTTTGGTTCAGTGGCAAGCCGATGCGTCCGATGGCAAATGGCCTCGCCAATACGTGATCACGTGCGAACGCGTCGTCACCGAGCAGATGGTCTCGGATCCTCTCACGCTGACACTCCCCAAACTGCAAACGAACGAATCCTCCAGTGCCGTCACGGAAGCCTCGCTTCACGTCACCGATGCGAAACGTCTGCAATGGTCCGTGGACCTTTCGCAAAGCGAAAACCTCCAGCGGATCAACAACGATTCCTCCAGCCGTTTTCGGTTGCTGTCGGTGGACGGACCGTGGAATGTGACCGGTAATTTCACGGAACGCCCATTGCGTCTGAGCCTCGCTGGCGGCACCTCGATGGGCACGCAAGGCAACCAGTGGATCAGCCAAACCCGTTGGACGCTCACCAGCACCATCGATCTCGAAGGCATCTTGCCGTTTGAAATCCCGACGCCCTACGAGCAAAACGTGCAGTGGACCTCCGTGGTCGATGGCGTGCCAGCGATGGTTCGGGAATCGGAATCCGATTCCCATTCTGATGGCTGGGTCAAATATGAAATCGTCACGCCTCGTCTGTCGGTCGGAACCCATGAAATTGAACTGGTTTCGCGATCATTGTTGCGTGACCTTCTGCATGCCCCCAAGATTTCCAAAACGTTGATCCGCCCTGAGTCCGAGGCCGTCAACGGCATCGAGCCGAGCGCGGTCGTTGACGACACGGGGGATGCCAACACGATTGCCAATGGCTCAGCTGAAACCAGCGACCAACCAACGCTGGCCAATGGCGAGAACTCGCCCAGCGATGCATCCGAGCAAGATGGTGTGTCGGAGAACTCGCAGGACGGTGCACTGGGCAGTGCCACGGACCATCCGTCGAACACGGATCCCCCGCCCATCGTTGACCAAATCCTCGTCGCCATTCCAACCCCGATCGCTGACCAAGTCACATTGGAAAAGGACTATCGCCTGAACCTTCCCAATTCAGTCACTGATGGTGTGGGACAGATTTGGATCGCCACGGTCGGCGACGAACGTTTGCTTGCTGGCACTCGACAGCTGGCGTCGCCTGAAAACGGTGCCGCTCCAATCCTCACCAATGAATGGTCGCTGACTTCGATTCCGGACGCTCCATTTTCGTTGCGATTCCAACAGGAATCACTGGAAGAATCCCCTGTTCGAGTCACTCGAGCGGTGCTCCGAAGTTTGGTTGGTCAACGCACACGCCATGAACAATTGATCGCGGTTGTCGAAGGCGGGCAGCAAATTTCGATTGGTTTGTCGGAACAACTCAAAACCATTCGGATTGAAACTCGATTGAATGGAAACCTCATCGCGACTTCGAGAGGACGCAGCGGATTGCGAATCGACATACCGGCGATCGCAAGTGCGAACCCCACGCAGACGAACGAATCCGCCCCACCCTCTCGACACCTCCTGGACATTCGGTTGTGGACGGAAACCGAAGCCAGTCCGTGGTGGACCAGCATCGAACCGCTGATGCAGTTACCGATTGGATCCGCCCAAATCGATTGGCAATTGTCGGTTCCCACCGACTCCCACCTGTTCTGGGCTTCGTCGTCCTGTGGCCGCTTGATGCGTTGGGAACGCGAGCAGTTGCGATTGTCGCGGCAGCCGATCGTCGACGACACCGAGTTGTTGGAATGGGTCACGTTCCCCTTCCAAGACAACACCTCGCTGCTCAGTTCACTCAAAGAATCGACGGCCAATGCCGCGTTCACGGTTCCTAGCAACCAATATCTTTTCTACTCCAGCGATCCGTACTCTTTTTCAGCGTTGACCGTGTCCCGGACCTTGATGTGGTTGGCAGTGGGCAGTTTGTCGTTGTTGCTTGCAGCCTCGACTCAGTTGTTCCCCAAGAGCCGGCATCCCTTTGCAATCATCTTGCTGGCGGTGGTGTTGGCTGGTGTGTTGGTCGCTGCTCCTGATGGAGTGATCGTGACGGCGCAACTGATCATGATCTCGTTGGTTCTTGTTGCGGTTTTCTACGCCATCTCCGCATTGATTTCGCCCCCAACCTCCGAGCGTGTTTTGCAGTCATCTGGTGCATCGCGTGCTTCCGAGAAGATCCCGCCTTATGGCTCCACTCACTTGAACCGAAAGGGACAGGGTTCCTCACCGGGCTCACGATCCGTCACCCATGAATCAGCGGACCCGCATGCCCCCAGCGGATCGTCACGCCGCCGCGTCGACTCAGGCCAGCGTTCCAACGAAGGCTTGGACTCGCTTCCCAATTCGTTGGATGAAGGCATTGATGAAGAAGGAGCCACGGCAAGCCACTCCCCAGGAACTTCATCATGACGCGGTACGGATCGAGTCAATCGATCGGGATGATGATCCTGGCAACCTGGATGACGCTGACCTCACTGGCCCTCGCGGACGACCCACCGACCGAGGCCCTCGAGCGCGAAACTGTCGCGAAAACAGTCGCCGAAGAACAATCGGCAGAGGAAACTTCAGAACCACAGGAACCGGGTCCAAAAGCCCCCGCCGAAAAGGAGCCGCCTGCGGCCAGCACGGTTGAGACCGAAGCGAGTTCCCGGGAAACGTCCGAGAGTCTGGCTCAGTGGTCAGGGCTCGCGCAACAGGTGCGCAGCGATGAATCCTTGCGTTGGATCTCACTGTTTGGGTCCCAGATTGCAAGACTCGTGCCGGATGACTTTCGCCCCGTTGCAGCCGACGAACTGAGCCAAGCATTGGGCGAAGCAGCCGAAGCGGATGCCGAGTCATCGACCGACGACATCCTGCAATGCGAAATGGTAGCGACGATCCAAGACGGAGCCTTGATCAGCAAGGCCAGTCGGATGCTGTTTTCGTCACAAGCCGGCAACAAACAACCGTTTGGCAAAGTCAGCTTCGCCGTCTCCCGACTGCGTGAAATGGACGATGAATCGGGACTGGAAACGGACTCGCCCACCGCTCTCTTTGAGTCCAGCAATTCTGGATTGCTCAGCATCGCCACCAGTGGTTCCGATCGGCCGTTGGCCAATCGAACGCTGGCATGGGATTGGCGACAACAGGCGATGCCCACCTGGAACGGCAGCCGCTGGGAACTCAGCTTGCCACGGGCTTTGATTTCGCGTTTATGGATCCAAGTCCCCCCCAACCAAACGCTGCATTGCGAGCAAGCGGTGCTACGAGAAGTTCCGCCAGGAGCGTTGCCCAGTTGGTACGAAGACATCGCTGACAGCAACACCGGTGGCTCCTCGTTGGACGGCAGTCGTTGGATCTTCGTCGAATCAGCTGGTTCACAACGATTGGATTTGGAACTGCAAACGTTGAATGAAGCCGCCGCTGAAGTTCAAACAGCAACCATCGTTCGCGGTTGCCGGATGACGTTGGATCACGATGGCTCGATTCTGAATTGGCAATGTCGTTTGGTCATCGATCCTCAACCCATCGCCTCCATCCCACCTTGGGTTTGGCTGCGAGGCGATGTGACCCGGATCGAGGTGGACGAGCGTGAAGTCCCGTTCACCTCTCGCCCCTTGGTCACCAATCTCAAAAACGCGAGTTCCCAACCATCCCCTGCGTCAATCATTCAATTGGCTGCCATCGAGGAAGCCGACGTCCCTTCCGCCGCCGATTCACGCATCATCCTGGTGGAGGGAACCGCTCCGCTGAATCCAAACGCCGATTCCATCTCGCTGCCGGAACCGATCTTCCCAACTTCATTTGTGGTCTCCGCCGCGCCGTGGCAGTTGCAGTGGACGATGCCCGCGCACCTGTTCGCGACAGGTTGGCAATTGCCGGATGATTGGCAACTCCTTCCGCCCCCGAAGGAGGCTGCCTCGTCGTCCGAATCCACTTCGATCTGGAACGCAATTGGCCCGCCTGTTTCGCGAGCCCCTTGGGAGGCAAGGCTGCTGAAAGAAGCGACAGGCGACGCAGAAAAACCCGATGCGTTGCCGGTTCCTTCGCTGGCGAACTCATGGGGAATCCAATTGGCCCAATCCGAACCGCTCCTCTACGCGGATCATCAAACTCGATTCCTGCTCGAAGACAACGCCATTCAAGCGCGTTGCACGATTCAATTGACAATGGCCTCCGATCGATTGGCGCCCATTCAATTGGAGATCCAAGATGGTTTCTCGTTCGATTCGATCACGGTGGGCGAGACACGCCGAACCCTGACAATCAACGCTCCCAATCGCCGCGGTCGTCGCATCACGGTTTGGCCGAGTCCCGATGAAATCCAAACACGATCCAGCGGAGAGGGAACGCTGGAGATCCGCGCCACGGGACAAACCCGGCGAGATCCCAACAACCCTCGCGTCAATGCGCTGTGGATGATTCGAGTCATCAATTGCCCAGGCCAAATGACAGCGGCAGTGATTCCACCGGCGGACATGGGCTGGACAGCAGAAACCGCGATCACACCTTCGCGAATTGAATTCTCGGAACTGTCCACTGAGCAGCGACGTTTCTTTGCACCCCTTCCTGGTGACGCGATCGTCCTGAGTCAATCCATTCGCCAAACACCTTCCCTCACGCTGGAGACCCCTGACAGCACCATTGTCGGCTCGTGCCAAACCAGCTTGACGATGGTTCGCAACGGCATTCAACAACGGGTGCAGGTACAAGTGGAAGGTTTGCCACAGACATCGCGGTCCGTCAAAGTTCGCTTGGCTGCGAGATCGGAACAATCTCCCCCGGAAGACATGAAATGGCAAACTCGCCTTTCGCCTTCCTCGGCATTCAATTCCGTGGAGGACGAAGGAATCGTGCTGCGGTGGGTGCCGCGTCAATCCATGAAACCGCAACCGGAACCGGCGGGCGAAACCCCACTCGCCACCAACGTCACCCAGCCCACGCCAGCACCGGGTGGAATCGGTGGATGGTTTGAGTGGAGTATTCCGGTGCCCCGAAACTTCGGTGATCAATCCTCCTTGATCGGGACTTGCATTCATCCGATCAGCGACGTCCCGTCTCACAAGCATGCAAGGTCGGAGTCACATCCAATCGGTTTGTTCCGCTTGGCAGATGCGACCTCCCAAACCTGCGAACTGTCGATCGACTCGGAACTGCAATTGGCTCGCCCAGTGGCGAACTTGGTGGGTATCCCAACGGCCAACACCACTGCTGAAACGGAGCCTTTTCGTTACCGCTACGAAACCTCTCCCCACGTGGTCATCCAGGTTCGTCGCAAAAACCAAATGCCGCCGTCGAACCTGGTGCGTCAGCAACTCACCCATGTGATTGCTTCGGCCAGTGGCGCCGATCGAGTTCGAACCCGTTTTGAGATCGTTGCGACACAACCCATCGACGTCGAATTTCCTTGGGACGCTCACCTGATTGAGGCCCGAATCAATGGGGTCGAAGTGCAACCCGAAATGACCCCTCAACATCACCTTCGGTTTGCAGCGCCCCTCCAATCCGAAGCGGTCTTGGAGATGGTATGGACGACCACGTCGTTTGAAACGTCGTGGTTGCGACAAACACAGGTTTCGGATTTGCGTGTCGTCGGCCTGACATTGAGTTCGCAACTTCGCATCACCCCAGCCGAAGACAGCCTGCAAATCCCACTGCTAGGTTCTTCCGAGGCGCCGCATTTGATTTTCTCCCAGATCGTGATTGGAATCGGCTGGGTCGGTGCATTGGTGATCCTCGCAATCAGTCTCATCGCGGGTTGGGCCGCGCGTTGGGGAGTGGCCTGCGGTTTGGCTTTGAGCCTTTTCGCGATGCTTCTGTGGCCGGAAACGTTTGTTTCGCTGACCGCGTGGGTCGCGTTGCCGTTGACGATCAGTTTGTTGCGTATGACGACTCAACACTGGCAATCCTCCCACCGTTCCGAACCTTCCTTGCGGCAACCGCCCGCCGGTCCCGCTCCATCGAATCGTTCCGTGTCCCCATCCCATTCGGCGGGTGGAGATCCGCCCAGCGATTTTTCCAGTTCCGCGTTGCTACGCAACTGGATCGGTTGGGCAATCATCGGAACCTTCGTGATCAGCGGTGGCGTGGCATCGGCACAAACGAGGGACGTGTTGGTGCCATTGGATTCCAACAACCAACCCATGGGCAACAAAGCGTACATTCCCGAGTCGCTGTATGAGGACCTGTTCCTCATCCGGTCGGATGAGCGTGTTCGCCAGGTTTCGTTCCTGAACACGAACTACGAATTGGATTTGACCTCCGAACGTTCGAAACGAGCCATCAGTTTGGCTCGCGAAGAATTCCCGATCGAATTGCTGGCACGATTCACCGTCGAAACGTCCATCCCCAGCAGTCGACTTCGACTTCCGTTCTCACCTGAGTCCATCGAAGAATTGGTGCTGATTCGTCCGGACGAAAGCACGCGTGTCTTGACGACCACCACCGATGATCAGCCGGGGACACTGATCGTGGTTCCATCGGGCAATCGATTTGACCTGCAACTTCGGCTGCGATGCGAAACCTCGCATCACGCAACGGGAACGCAAATCACAACGGAGTTGCCCAGTCTTCCACAAGCTCGTTTGGTGGTGCGTCGCGACTACCGCATCCACAACTACCGCGTGGTGACCGACAACATTGCGTGGCCGGCGGTGGATCGCCCGGTTGGTTTTGGCGTCATCTCGTCCAATCAGTTCTCCATTGGACCATGCAGTCAACTGCACATTCATTTGCAAAGCAAAGCCACCGTCGATGCTCTTGCCAGCGACATTGCCCCCGCCTCCGAAAACGAAGCGGACGCTCCCAACAACGCCGACGGCGACGCACAACTGCCGGAAGCTTGGAACACCGCATCCCAATGGAAACGCCGCTATTGGTTGAACGCCACCACCAACCATTGTTCCATCGAATGTGAGCTGGAGCCTTTGCAACCACCTCCTCCCGGCGGGGAAGTCATCCTTCGGTTCCATCGCGAGACCACCTCGATCCCACGTTTGCTTTCTCGCGATTGGAAGTTGCTTCGGCAGACTCCCAACCAATGGATGCTGACTCGAGTCAGCTCATCGGCTGAACCCCTTCGATTGGTCTGGGATCTCAGCTCGGCTTGGTCAGCAGAATCCGGGGCCCCCGTGTCCGAAGCGACCATCACGGAACCGAATGACTCTGCCAATCCACCCGAGTCGCCGGTCGATGACGAACGGGTCCTGAGTTGTCCCGGTCTCTCATTGCACGATCATTGGCAAGAACCGGACGACGACGAATCACCGCTCGCGAATTCACGCACCGTTTTTGCGGAAACCTTGGTGGCCTGGACGCTGTCGAGCGAACTGCAGCCACTGTGGCCCGCGTCACTGGGTACCGAACGAGTTCCATCTGAACAATTTTACGCCCAATGGTTGGGCTCCATCAGCCGCCTCGACCGAGCCGCCAAGAGTTCTGGAACCACCCCGATCGTCCGCATCGGGATCGTGGACCGGAGCCGCTTGGTCTTTCATGCGAAGCAAGAGATCCACCTGGATTCGTCGCACCAATCCATCCGGCTCGAGGCCACCTTTGACCCGAATCCTGTCACCGCAGATTCCGCCACCGCCAATTCGGTGGTTGGAACGATCGATCCCAATGGCGAGGACAGCACACCGACGCTGCAGGAGAACTTTCGTCCACAGATGATCAAAATTGCGATTCCGCCCCAAGCACAAATTTTCAACTGGCGGATTCAACAACCTGGCCTGCCCGACACATCCCCGGCCGCTGCCGGTGGTTTGGCTTCCACTTCCGAGGCCCCCGAGACGGCCACTCTCGACGACGATGAAGCGGATGCAATCGCCGATCCAACCACCCTTCCTGCGGACTCGGGATCAGACCCCTCAGGCACGCAGTGGAAATTAGTTCGAGAACACAACCGCGATTGTCTTTTGATCCGCTACGAAGGCCGAGGAATGGAGGTGATGGTCGAAGCTCAAGTGGAACAACGAAAGTCAAACGACAATGCCTTGGCGTTGATGCACATCGAACCGGTGCATTCCATCGGCGACATTTCCTCCGTGAACGAAGTGGTTGTCTCACGTTCGGCCAACGCCAACATCCAGTGGAAGACGCCCCCTCCGTTCGAAGGCGAAAAGTCAGGAGACGCGGGCCCAGCGTCCATGCTCGCTGCGGGAAAAATCCTGATGGATCAATGGTTGATTCGTGACTCCGCCTTGGACGTTCTGGGAGACGCTCGATTTCGAGTGACTCCCATTCGTCATCCCTTTCAAACCGATGTCCGGGTTTCCTTGCGTTGGGAAGAAGGACGCTGGATCGCTCAAACAGACATTCAGTTGAATTCCAAGCAATCACCGGACTTCCTCGATGTTGAAATGCCATCGCGTTGGTGCGACGCTCTTCAAATCCATCCGCTGTGTGCATCCACGCGGCAACCCACTCTCAGCCCCGCTCGACAGGTCATTCGCATTCGTTTGGCCGACCAGGGCATCCGCTCCATTCGTCTGACCAGTCGCCTCGCGGCGGGTGATTTGTTGCGTGTCAGTGTCCCTAAGATCCGGGTCTTGCAAGCCCAGCGTTCACGAACCGACATCGTGGTTCCCAACCGCTTGACGAACGCTCCGATCCGCTGGGAAACCAACGGGGTCGAACCCATGCCGCAACCAAGGTGGAATCTGCCGGCCCAGCAGGCCCTCGCCAAGGGCGTCGCGACCGACCAGGCCCCGACCGACCAGGCCCCGACCGACCAGGAACAGGCCGACCAGGAACAGACCAACCGTTCGAACAATGAAGGCACGGACCAAGCCCCCACTCAACGGACCACCGACAGCAACGAAGAACACAGCTACTTTCGCGTCGCGAGCGAGAACTGGTCGGTGGAACTGGAACCGTTGCGGAAGACCAACAACGTCGCCGCCATCATGCACGCGGACCACCAATTGCTGAACGATCGTTTTTTAGTCAGCCGGTTTGACATCGTTCCCGGCGATGCCTCTCACCTAACGCTGAATCTGCCAGAGCACACTCGTTTTGTGGCGGGTTGGACAAATGGGCTGCCTGCAGACGTGATCTCTTTGCCAGCCGGGAAGCTCCAATTCCTGTTGCCGTTGAGCCGCCTCAGCCAGGGAATCGAGGTTCTGCTGAAAATGGATGAGGGACCTGGAAACACCATCCAGCCAGAATCAAGCACACCGTCGTGGGATGAGATTCAAACGCCGCCTCAATGCACCTACACCCGACTGCTGTCGCGGCGAAGCAACCCAGCGAATTTGCTGTCACTTTCCAATCGCTCTTCGGCTGACGCCAGCACGGGCACGGGCACCCCGGACGAAGGAAACTCCGATTCAATCCAACCAGACTCCAACGGTTCGAACCAAGAAAGTCTGGAGACGAATGCAAGTCGCTGGGAAGCGATCACCTCGGATCAACGATGGCAAATTTTGGCGACGAACACTGTTCGCTCGATTGCCGCCGCTTCCGATTCGTTGGCCGATCGTCGCGATGAAGAAGTTGCCGCCTGGATGAAAAGTTGGCTTCAAAGGTACGCGTCGATCAGCCAATCCGCCGGTCTCCGATTCGACCCGACCAATGCTTCCATCGAAGACTCGGTTTCGCTGGAGCGAGTTTCCGCTGAACTGACCAACCGCCCGCCGGAATCCTTGTTTTCATGGAGTGAAATGGAGTCTTTCCTGGCGTTGCAAATCCAACGTTACTCGGCCAACGAAACCGATGATTGGTGGCAACGCAACGAGGCCTCCAAACTGGGTGACGGTCAGTGGTCGTTTGTGCTCACAAGTCAAAAACCAGACCGCTGGATCGTGGACAGCCAATATCAGTCGAGTGAACAATCGTTGCCCCCGCAATGGTCGACGCCATCCTCATCGCCCATGACGATGCAGTGGGCCCAGCATGGCATGCGGTTCCTGCTATTATTGACCAGTGCCTGTCTGTTGATCGTCTTGCGTTTGCAACCCAGTCGAACTCGACGCGACGCCCCACAAGCAAACTGGGTGACGAACATTCAGGACTTGATGGCCCACCCCGCGACCTGGATTTTTGGACTTGGATGCATCGCAATGATTTTGGCACCGATCCCACTCGCACTTGCTTTGATGGTCACCGCGGTGATGCTCAGCGGTTTTGAAACGTTTTGGAAAACCCTTCGAAGACGATTGCGTCTGTGGGCCTCTGCGTTGCTGGTTCTCATCCTGTGCAGTTCTCCATTCGAACACGCAGCGGCACAATCCAACGCGTCCCCCAGTCCATCCGACATCGCCGACACGATGCGAGTCCGGGATGGATGGAAATTGCAACTGGTCGCCGCTGAACCGATGACCATCGATCCGGTCTCAGCCGCATGGGATCCGCAGGGTCGATTGTGGGTCGTGGAAATGCCTGACTACCCGCAACCTGCTGAAGATGCCAAACCGACGAAGGGCAGAATCCGTGTCCTCAGTGACACGAACGGCGATGGAGTGATGGACCAAGCCACCACGTTCGCAGATGGTTTGAATTTCGCAACCGGCGTGTTGCCGTGGCCCTCGCGAAATGCAAGCGAACCCGATTCCAATTCACCAGGTGCCTGGCTCGATGGAGCGATCGTGACGCTGGCGGGGGAGATCGCTTGGCTGAGAGACACCGACGGCGACGGATTGGCGGACGATCACCAAACTTGGTTCCGTGGCTTCACGACGGGCAACGAACAACTGCGAGCGAATCACCCCACTCTCGGCCCGGATGGACTGGTCTACGTCGCCAACGGATTGCGTGGCGGAAAGATCGAAGCCATCGCCCCTCAGTTCGATTCCAAGGCTGGCCCCCTCACGCTTTCACAAAATGACTTTTGCTTCGACCCTCGCGGTGGTCACTGGGGAAGAGTCTCCGGCAACAGCCAACACGGTTTGACGATCGATGATTTCGGTCGTCGAATCGGTTGCAGCAACCGCAACCCAGCAATCCAGGCTGTCTTGGACGCCGACACCATTCAACGAGACCGCGAATTGGCACCGGTCGATGCCTTGCTGGACATCGCCGCTGCAGGTGAACACTCCGAGGTTCATCCGATCAGCGACGCCTGGACGACCAGCCATCTTCATGCCGGTCAGTTCAGCGCCGCTTGCGGTGTGTTGGCGGTCAATGACAAGTGGTTGCTGGTCTGTGAACCGACCGGATCGCTGGTCCAAAGACAGCGAATGCGATTGGACGGTGAAAACTGGCGAGCAACTCGAGAGCCCGTTGAAACGGAGTGGCTCGCCAATGAACACACCTGGTTTCGCCCGGTGGACTTGGTCGCCGATCAAGCTGACGCCGTGCTGGTGCTCGACATGGCTCGCGCTGTGATTGAGCATCCCGATTGGGCGCCAGAGGAACTGAAAAACCGGCCGGACACATGGCACGGCAACGACCTGGGCCGCATCTGGCGTTTGGTTCCACCGGGTGTCGAATCGGGCTTTCAGTCGATCCAAAACAACCAAGACGCCATCGAAGCGCTGCGTTCCGACGATCCCGTCCGTCGATCCTTGGCGACCCTGCATCTGACGCAGCATTTGGCTGACCCAACCTCCAAGTCACTTGTCGAGAAGAAACTCTCCGAACTGCTGCAATCACCTTCAACCAACTCACCCACCCAAGCCCGTGCGGCGGCATTGCTGGCTCAACTCGGAAACCTCACTCCCGAACAACAATCCAAGCTCACCACCGAATCGGAACCTCGCCTGCGAGCCATCGCCGCGCGGCTCACACCCCAATGGGACGCGAAAACGTTCCGTTCCTTCGCCAGTGACGACAGCGCATTGGTTCGCCGCGTTGCCTTGGAAAACTTCCTCGCGTCGGACGGTTGTGAAGCGATCGCCGATCATCCGCAAACCGCGGAATTCCATTCCGTCATGGACTCACTGAACAAGCTTGCGGTGGAACAAGCGGATTCGAAATTGATCGCAAAACTGCTCCCCTCTGTTCCGCCACCGATGCTGCATGAACTCGTTCGCCGATCGATTGAAGCGGACGAAACCCAACTCACTGCCGACCATCGATCCAATCTTCTGCGCTGGATCCGGCGTTCAGCCGCAACCGATTCCGAAACAACACTGGATCTGATTTCAAGCGTCGATGCCAAGAATGATTCGCTCCAATTCGTCGCAAACTGGATCACGGGTGTGAGATCGACCGCCAAGATCAAGGCCGCGATCGAGGGTTCGAAAGCGGATTTCTTTGCTCGTGTCGCGGAGACCGCGAAAGCGACCTTGGTGGATCCCGACCAGGATCATGACCGACGCAAAGATGCGGTGGAGGTGTTGCTTGCACTCGCCCCCCACTCGTCCGCACTTCGTGATCGATTGACGGATTCCACGGACGCCGAACTTCGTTCGCGAATCTTGGACGGATTGTTGAAAACGGATCCTGAATGGACGCGTTCGATCCTGGTTTCACATCAGGATCCATGGCGTCCCGAGGAACGCGGTGTGGTTTGCCGGCGCGCTCGTTCGGATTCCGACACCGCCAAGTGGTTGTTGTTGGCGGTCAAGCAAGAGCATCTGCCTCGCTCGTTTGTGGATGCGACCACCGCGAATGCGTTGCGTTCTCATCGCGACAAAACCATTCGTGAACTTGCCAATCAAACGTTTGCACCGCCCGAAGACCGAGCCAAGGTGCTGGAGCAGTACGCCGAAGTCGCAAACCGGTTTTCGACCGCTGATGTTTCCACCGGTCGAAAGCTGTTCGCACAACACTGTTCCAATTGTCACCGCATGGAAGGCGTGGGACATGCCGTGGGACCTGACATCAGTGACAGCCGCACCAAAACCGCGGAAGCTTTGCTGGTCGCGGTCCTGAATCCCGATGCAGCGATCGACGCTTCATTCACTCGCTATCAAATCTTGACCGTGGATGGCGAGGTCGTCTCGGGGTTGCTGCACAAAGAAGATTCTGACTCGGTCACTTTGCTGGAAGCGGGAAACCAACAACGGCGAGTCAATCGCGATGACATCGAAACCTTTCGCGCCGTCGACGCTTCGTTGATGCCCAGCGGGATGGAACAAACCTTGTCGGTTGATCAAATGTCGGATCTGATTGGCTATCTGAAACGCTGGCGGTACACCGCCGAAGGTTTGTGATGCCGTCCGGCGCCACCTTCACCGCTGAATCAACGCCCTCTCCCGACTGAACCGTCTGCCCCAACCGTGCCTGCCACCCAACCCCGCATCTACTTGGATCACGCTGCGACGTCGTGGCCGAAAGCGGCGGGCGTCACCGAAGCGATGGTTGAGTTTCTGACCAACGTTGGCTCATCGGCTTCGCGAGGCAACTACGCGTCGGCGATGAAGGCCAGCGAACTCACTCGTTCGTTGCGATCGAGACTGGCTCGTTTCGTGAATGCAGAATCGGACCACTGCATCAGCTTTCACTCGGGCTGCACCTCCGCGCTGAACGCCGTCATTCATGGGCTGGTCGGTCCGTCGCATGCGATCGGAACCGGCTCGCACCTGCTGACTTCTGCGGTCGAACACAACGCCGTCGTGCGACCACTGCTCGTTGCTGCAAAAGCGGCCGGCGCGACGATCGAAGAAGTCTCACCGGACGTCAACGGTCTGCTTTCCGCAAGCGATGTCATCGAAAAGATCCATGACACCACTCGCTTGGTGGCTCTGTCGCATGCGTCCAACGTGACCGGGGCAGTCCAACCGATTGCAGAGATCGGAGCGGCCATCGCGGAACACAACCAATCGCGAAACGAGTCGCATCAAATTCTGTTCCTTTGCGATGCGGCCCAGTCCTTGGGCTACTTGCCGGTTGATGTCCAGAGATTCGGCGTGCATGCCTTGGCGGCACCCGCTCACAAGGGATGCGGCGGTCCACCGGGGATCGGAATGCTTTGCCTGTCACCCGAGTGGCACGATTGGATCGTGCCTTGGATGCAGGGCGGAACGGGGCACGACGGTCGGTCGGATAGCATGCCCAAATCCATGCCCGAAAGACTGGAACCGGGCACGATGAACCTGCCGGCCATCGCGGGATGGTTGGCGGCGATGGATTCGATGCCACCGGGGGAGGACTCCGCTCGGCAACTGGCTGGTCTTTCTCAGCAACTTCATGCTGGATTGAATGCGATCGCAGGGGTTCAAGTTTTTGGTCGCCCAGGCCCACTTCCGATCGCCAGCCTCGACTTTGGGCCAGATCTTCCGCCGGATGATGCCGCCGCAATCTTGGATGGGGAATTTGGAATGGAGGTTCGATCCGGACATCACTGTGCCGCACGAATTCACCGCCATCTCGGGACGGAACAGGCCGGCACCCTTCGCATCAGCGGGGGACACGGCACCACACCCGATGAGATTGACGCGGCGATCCAGGCGGTGGCTGAAATTGCCGCTCAAATCACGGCCTTGGCCTGACGCTTCCCCTCTTCGGGTTCTCTCCTGAAAAGACAGGAAAAGAGGGTCTTTGGGCGATTATGGGGTCGAGCCCAAAGCGGCAGGCATGGAAACAAAGGGATGGATCGGTTTCAATAATGACGTGTCGCCCAGCGATGCGCCGCCGATCCTCTTTGATTGAAATCCCCATGGTCGATTTGCCAACCACCACGCCTCCCAAACAACCCACCAGCGGAAACGATGAAATGGATGCGCTGCATCCTTTGAAACCGTACCGATCGCTGGAAAACGAGGTTCTTCAGCAACGAATTGAAGCGGTGCGGAAAGAACTCGGGGAAGAACTGCTGATTTTGGGCCACCACTATCAGCAGGACGAGGTGATCGAGCACACCGACTTGCGAGGCGACAGCTACCAGTTGTCCGAGATGGCGGCCAAGAGCCAAGCGTGCCGAACCATCGTGTTCTGCGGCGTTCACTTCATGGCAGAAACGGCTGACATTCTGGCCAACCGTCCGGACCGAATCGAAGCCCGCGATGGTCGCCGAGTCGACGTGCTGCTGCCTGACATGGCGGCGGGATGCTCGATGGCCGACATGGCCGCGATCGCTCAGGTCGAAGCGGCTTGGGCGGACATGTCCGAAGTGATTGACACCGAACAAGTCATCCCGGTCACCTACATCAACAGCGCCGCCAGCTTGAAAGCGTTCTGCGGTCGTCATGGTGGAATTGTCTGCACCAGCAGCAACGCGAAAGCGGTTTTGGAATGGGCGTTTGAACGCGGCCAGCGAGTCTTCTTCTTTCCCGATCAACACCTCGGCCGCAACACCGCGCTGACGATGGGAATCACGGAAGAGCAAATGCCGGTCTGGGATCCCTACGCGTTGGAGATGGGTGGCAACACCGACGAACAAATCGAAGCCAGTCGCGTGATCCTTTGGAAGGGTCACTGCAGCGTCCACCAAATGTTTCGCGCCGAGCACGTGGCTCGTTTTCGCAAAGAGCACGAGGGCATCCAGATCCTCGTGCACCCCGAATGCCCCCGCGAGGTCAACGACATCGCCGATGTCAGTGGCAGCACGGGCAAGATCATTCAAACGGTCCAGAATGCCCCCCCGGGAACGAAGTGGGCGATCGGGACCGAACTGCACTTGGTCAACCGCCTGAAGGACGAGCACCCCGAACAAGAGATCCACTTTTTGAGTCCCGTCGTTTGCATGTGCGCGACGATGTACCGGATCGATCTGACACACCTCTGTTGGACCCTGGAAAACTTGCGTGACGGCCGGTTGGTCAACCAAATTCGCGTGGACGAAGAGACCACCAAGTGGAGCTTGATCGCGTTGGAACGCATGTTGGCGGTGAAATGACATCTCCCTACTCACCGTCAAAAACCAACCCCAGTGAAGTGCACACCGATCCGGTTGCTCCTTCGCGTTGGAACATGGTTTTGGCTGGTTTGGCCGGAGCATCCGCCGTCGGGATCGGAGCCTTTGGGGCTCACGGGTTGCCCAACTTTCTTGAGCAATCCGGAATGGATCCCGAAACGATTGCTCGCCGGGTCGCGCAATTCGACACGGGAGCCCGTTACCACTTGGCTCACGCCATTGTTTTGTTGGCCTTGGCGGTGGCTCCGCTGCGGTCCACCAAGTGGCTGCGAACGATTCGTGCTTTGATGGTGGCGGGATTGATTTTCTTTTCCGGCAGTTTGTACCTGCTGGTTTTGACCAACACGCCCGTGCTGGGGGCGATCACGCCAATCGGCGGCGTTTGCTGGATGGTGGGTTGGTTGATGTTTGTGGGCTGTCGTGACTCGTCGAAAAGTCAATGATGCTTTAAACTCCCGACCATGGACGCATCGCTCTCACCCGATCAATTGTCATTCCCGGCCGTTTGGCGGCATCGTCACCTATTGGATTTGGAACGGCTTTCCGCCGCTGAGATCCTCGCGATCTTACGCACCGCGGACGAGCTGAAGGCGATGACCGAAGGTTGTCGCCGCAAAGTCCCGCTGCTGACCGGGAAAACCTGTGCCAATTTGTTCTTCGAAAACAGCACGCGGACGCGAAACAGTTTTTCGCTGGCCGCCAAACGCTTGGGTGCTGACACCGTTGAATTCAGCAGCAGTGGCAGCAGCGTCGCCAAAGGCGAAACGTTCGTCGACACGGCCAAGACGATCGAAGCGATGGGTGTCGACTGGGTCGTGACCCGTCACTCCACGCCGGGAACGCCTCACTTGCTGGCCCGAGAATTGAAATGCAGCGTGCTCAACGCTGGCGATGGACCGCACGAGCATCCCACCCAGGGTTTGCTGGACATGCTGACGATCCTGCAGCACCGCATCGGATCGAACTGGAAAAACGAAGCCGCCGATCCTGAAAAAGTGTTCGCTGGCATGACGGTGGCTTTGGTCGGCGACATCGCCCACAGTCGCACCGCACGCAGCAACCTGTGGGGCCTCCGCAAGCTGGGGGCCCACGTCATCATCTGTGGACCACCGACCCTGGTCAGCCCGCGCTGGGAAGAACTTGGGTTCGAAGTCGCTCACCGACTCGATGAAATTGTTCACCGCTGCGATGTCTTGAACCTCCTTCGCATCCAATTCGAACGTCAAAAAGCACGCCCGTTCCCCAGCGTCTACGAATACGCCGCGTTGTATGCCATGAACGGTCAACGCCTGCGACTCGCCAAACCTGACATCCTGATCATGGCTCCCGGCCCCATCAATCGTGGCGTTGAAATCACGCCGGAAGTCGCTGACGGCCCGCATTCCGTGATTCTCGAACAAGTCACCAACGGAATCGCGGTCCGCATGGCCTCGCTGTGGCTGCTCGCCAACGCGAAAGACAACACCGACGCCTCCACGGAGACCCTCGCATGAACGATTCCACCTGGGTTCTCGATGGCGGCCGAGTGATCGATCCCGCCAATGGTGTGGACCGGATTGCACGCCTCGTTCTGCACGAGGGAAAAATTCATTCGCTCGACACGCCCGATGGTGATTTGCCGCCCGACGCGAGCCGCTTGGACGTCAGCGGCAAGATCGTCGCTCCAGGCCTGGTCGATCTGGCGACCGAACTGCGTGAACCAGGCAGTGAAGAAGACGAGACCATTCAAACGGGCAGCGACGCTGCCTTGGCGGGCGGTTACACAACGGTGCTGTGCTGCAGCAGCACCAAACCGTTGATGGACTCCGCCGCGTCCGTGCAATTGGTTCGCCAGATTGCCCAACGCATCGACGGGGTTCGGGTGCTGCCCATCGCTTGCCTGAGCAAAGGGCGGCAAGGCGAACAGATGGCCGAACTAGGAATCCTGGCAGCAGCCGGAGCGGCCGGTTTCAGTGACACGCCGCGACCGATGCCCAACGACGCCTTGCTGAAACGGGCACTCGACTACTGCCGCATGTTTGACTTGCCCATCTTTGATCGGCCGGAAGTCCCGGAACTGGCTGACGGTGGGGTGATGCACGATGGCCGGATCGGATTGGTCCTGGGACTGAAGGGTTTGCCAACCGAAGCGGAAGACCTGGCGGTTGCCCGGGATGTTCGTTTGGCAGAAGCCACCCAGGGTCGATTGCATGTGGGCCCGGTCAGCACGATGGGTGCGATCGACATGATTGGCCGTGTGAAATCCCGAGGCATCCACATCTCCGCATCGGTCTGTCCCCACAACTTGTTTGGCAGTGATGAGCTGCTGCGGTCCTACGATTCGCGGTACAAAGTTCACCCGCCAATGCGAAGCCCATCGCATGTCGAAGCACTTCGCAATGCCGTTGCGGAAGGTGTGATCGATGCCATTGAATCCGGGCACATGCCACGGGCTCAGGAAAAAAAAGCCAACGACCTGGATCTGGCTCCGTTTGGTGCGTCGGCTTTGGAAACCACCCTCGCCGCCATCGCGACCGACTTGGTGGAAACCAAGATCCTGGGTTGGTCTCGAGCGATCGAATGCCTCTCGACTTCACCCGCCAAAATCGCGGGCGTGGACGGTGGCACTTTGTCGGTGGGTGCCAACGCAGACGTGACTGTGATCGATCCCAACCAGGCTTGGGCGGTCGAGGCCAAGCACTTTCGGTCACGATGTCATTCGAGCCCCATGACCGGACGCACGCTTGCCGCCCGAGTCACTCACACGCTTGTCGGTGGACGTTTGAAATTCGAACTGAATCCCGCCGCTGCGAACACCGTCTCCTGATGTCGCGCACGCTTGGAAAACACCCGCTGGGATTCCCCAAGTCATCGCGGGTCGTCCGCAGCGGAGACTTCACCCAAGCACTCCGACGTGGCGGTGTCGCCGCCAACGATTGCTTGGTCGTCTTCGCGTTGCCACGCGATCAAACGTCACCAGAGGACGCCGCCAAAACCCAATGTCGCCTGGGGGTGACGATCCCCAAGAAGACCGGCAACGCGGTCGTTCGCAATCGCTGGAAACGCCTGATACGCGAAGCGTACCGACTGCATCAGATGGAACTTCCGACCGGTTTTGATTACGTCATCCGGCCCAAGAAAGACGTCCAAGCCAGTTGGAAATTGATCGACAAAGGATTTGTCAAACTCGTCGGTCGAGCGGTGCGGCGCAGCCAACCCTCAAGTGGCGATCGATGAAGACTGCATCCGCCGAGTGAAGTGATCGGCAGCCATCACCACGATGGCGGCAGTGATGGCGAGCGCGAGCAACACCACCAAACTGCCTTCGTATTGAAGTGGCGAAACCCAATCAAACTCCTGGTGCTTCAGTTCCAGCTCAGCAGTCTCCGGGGTCACCCGTTGCAGCGGCCACAGTCGGCCAACCGAACCAATCATCAATCCGATCAACACCGCCATCGTTGCGTCTCGGAAGTGTTCGAGCAGGTAATTCAGCAATCGACTGAACGCCAGCAAACCAAACAGGCACCCGGCCGCGAACACGGCCAACCGGCCCAAGATATCCAGGTCGATCTGGCCTTTGACAACGCCTTTGATCATGCCGATCACCGGTTCGTAAACGCCCAGCAACAACAAAATGAACGCGCCGCTGATCCCCGGCAGGATCATCGCACAAATCGCGATCGAGGCACTGAAGAACAAAAAGACATGACTGGCGTCACCTGTCGTCGCAGGTATCTGCGAGATCCCCAACGCCACCAGCACACCGACCACCAACAGAACGCATCGGGGAAGCGTCCACTGAGTGACGTTGCGCCGGACCACCCAAACACTTGCCAGCACCAGACCAAAGAACACCGCCATGGTTTCGTTGACTCGGTGTTGCAGCAACCAATGCATCAGTCCGGCCAAGGCGCCGATTCCGACCACGATCCCAATCCCCAGAGCGATCAAGAACCGCAGGTCCATTCGCCGGGCGAGTCCCGCCCATTGCCCTGATCGAAGCAATCCAAGCGAGGTCGTGTCCACATGACTGATCGCCGCGATCAAACGGTCGTAATGCCCCAGAATCAATGCCACCGTCCCGCCACTGACCCCAGGCACCGTGTCAGCGGCTCCCATGCAGAACCCTCGAAAGACGTTCAGCAACATCATGCCGATGCCATCAGGACGCCGAGCTTGCTCACCGTCAAAACTGATACCTTCGGAAGAACTGTCCGAGCCGGTGGATGCGTTCACAAGAGTCATTCAGGCGGAGGAAAAGAACTGGATTTGAAATGACGGATGCCGACATTCGTCTCGACAAAGTAACCTAGGACATCTTCCGTCCAGACGCACTCCCCACACACTTTAGTTGAGACCTCGAATCGTGCAGGAACTCATTCGCGTCATCATTTTGGCTGTCGTGCAAGGGATCGCCGAGTTCCTCCCCATCAGCTCGTCGGGGCACTTGGTGATCCTCGGATCGATGCTGGGGGAACTCGGTGAATCGGTGACTCTCGAGATCATCTTGCACGCCGGAACGCTGGGATCGATCCTGGTCGTTTTCTGGCAGCGAATCTGGGCTCTGCTGAAGAAAGACCGCCGAGTCATCGGATTGTTGGTGATCGGAACGCTCCCGGCCGTCGTGATCGGACTGACGATCAAAACGCAATTCCCCGAAATACTTCGCAGCCCGCTTCTGGCCGGAGCAATGTTGATCGTGACTGGAATCATGCTGATTGTGCTGGGCAGGCTCACGCCCCAATCAGGAACCTATGACCGCCTGGGATTCGGTGCTGCGTTTCTAGTGGGCTGCTTCCAAGCCTTTGCGATCCTCCCAGGAATTAGCCGCAGCGGTTCCACGATCCTCGGCGGCCGGTTGATGGGCCTCGATCGAGATGACTCGGTGACGTTTTCGTTTCTTCTGGCTATCCCGGCGATTCTGGGTGCAACGGTCCTGGCAATCAAAGACCTCCTGGACGACGGACCCTCCGGTGCTGCCTCCATCGAAACCCTTCTGATCGGAGCCGCCGTGGCCTTCGCTGTGGGCATCGTCGCGCTGAAATGGCTGATTCGCTGGAGCCGGGAAGATCGCCTGCACTGGTTCGCCTACTGGTGCATCCCAGCAGGTTTGGCGGTGGTCGCTCTCCATCTTCGATAGCTTGCCAGGGAAACAGGGGGGCTCTCAACCATCCCCTGCGAGGCTAATTTTTGCTATGGACGACCAACACAAGTCGTTCAGTTTTAGCTATGCTCCGCCGGTCGCTATGGCACTCAGTGTCCCTTCCCCCCACGCTCACCGGAAGATCCACTGGGGAGAACGAACCACCCCACAGGGTGATTCACCGTGTTCCTGATGCCAATCTTCGACAAACACGCGCAATTCCGCACAGGAAACAGCAACGTCGTCGATGTGAAATCTGGTCAGAAAAAGCACGTCATCAAAGTGATTCGCATGCTAGGCTTCTTTCAGAGCGATGGGATCGCTCCTTTGCCCCCACCCCACCTCCCTCCGCGAAATCCATGGCCAAAGTTCAACTGACCGAAAGACAAAGAGAGGTCTACGAGCTTGTTCGCTCCCTGATCCAAGAACGCGGTTATGGCCCCACCGTTCGTGAAATCGGCGAACATTTCGGCATCCGAAGTCCCAATGGTGTCATGTGTCACCTCCGCGCGCTTGAGCGCAAAGGATTGATCACCAGGAAAGCCAACAAGTCACGAGCCATCGAATTGACGGGCGAAAACGCTCGTTCACCCACGGGTTTGCCGATGGCAGGCATTGTCCGAAGCCAGCCCACTGACATCGATATGAACGCGACCGATGTGGTTGATTTAGGCAAGATTCTTGCCGACGGCGATCGATTTGTTGTTCAAATATCAGGCGACTCGCTGGCCAGTCGCGGGATCCATGATGGTGATTACATCGTGATCAACAAACAGGACAGCGTCCAACCGGGGCAGCTCGCCGCGATCGAGACCACTCCCGGGAATGTTTCGCTTCGTTATTGGCATCCGATCAACGGGCACGTGGAACTACGCAACGGCGATCGAGACCTGTCCCCCGTCACGGTTGTGAACCCCAAGGTGGTGGGCGTCGCAGTCGCAACCGTCCGCACCACGCTGTAGCCCGGCGTCCGCAGTTCAGCAGACTGCTGCTCAACCAAGCAGCGCTTTCGAGTCGCGACGGAGGGTCTCCCCGCGAACAATCGGGTCACAAATCCCAATGATTTGGTCGGTGTGAATCGGCCCCCAACGTCGACTGTCGACTGAAACGGGCGCGTTGTCGCCCGCCACAAACCATTCCTCGGCCTGCAGGGACCATCGCGACAGGGTTTCCATTCGCCACTGAATCGGACGCCACAATCGCAAATCCCCCACGCTGGCGACCGAATCGGTGCTCCATGCAATCGCCACCGGCGACGTGGCAGAAACAGCGGGAGCATTTGTCAGACTCAGCCCACTCTGATCGAGCCGACGCCCCTTTCTGAACGCCTGCGGTTCAAACTCGATCAGCCCGCTCTGCTGATTCGATCTCCTTGGCAGCTGCTGCGAGACAACACGCACTCCCTGATCGGTCCAAGCCACGGCGTGGATTTGTCCGCTGGCTGAATCCCTGGCGGCATGGTTGCTTTCCTCGCTGCTTCCCGCTGCCCGCAACTGCAGGTGAACCGTCAGTCCAACCTGATCGACCGGGTGGAGTCGTCGATCCAGTCCCATGTTCGCAGGGCAATCATCGAACACCCGGCTGACCACATCGCCACGATAGACATTGCGGTGTTCGTAGACCAACCAAACCAGACCCGGCGTTGGTTCGGGCGTCCCGGCTGCATGGAACCCATTCCCTTCTGGATCACGTTGCCATGCCAGCGAATGGGAGCAACTCCAGCGACTGGCGATCTCGCCCGTCCGTCGCCGGTCGATGTCGATCGGTAAATCAGGCAAATCAGATGCCTCGATGAGTTTGCCATCAACGAGCAAGCGCCCGCGGTCATCGGAAGTCACCTGTTGCCCGGGACCGGCAAGAATTCTTTTGAGATGAGTCTGCCCCTCGTGCTCCAGCACGACCACCGGCTTTTTCCCCGCATCCAACCGGTGTTGAAGTTGAGCAACCGTTGCTGGACGAACGGTGACCACATCGGCCGCAAGGACGCTCAATGAATCGATCGATTCACCACTCACGGGAGTCCCGCAGTGCCAACATCGAGGCTTGGAACCATGCTGGCTCCCTGCCGGAAGCAATCTTTGACGGATCGATCGCCAGATTTCCGCGTCCACGCGAAGAGGGATCGCGCACGCCTCACAGGGAAACTCCACGGAAGGCCCCCAAACAGTCGGAGCCATTGACGGGCCGGCCACCTGAAACGCAGTCGTTGTTTCACGACGGGTTTCACACCCAGCCACACCAATTGCTCCCGCTCCTGCCAGCAGGCGACGGCGAGAAATCCGCGAAGCGATTTCTGCAGCTTGGGATGGAGAACAAACGGACATGAAAACCGGGTGCCGGAACAGATTGATCTTGCAGCGAACGCCTTCCGAACGCTAACAGCAAACGGGAACGCACGGACGCGTCCAAAAATGAACGTCATCGGAAACCTATCATGTCACATCATTTCATCGGCCAGGACAACGATCCACCTTTAGCCATTTTGGTGGAAACGCTCGCATCGCCCATGTTGGTCGCCCACCCAGCACCAGTTTGCTTGGAGGTCGACATGGACGAAACCCTGCGTTTGCCCGCCGACCAAGCGTCTTTTTGCCAACTGATGGAAAGTTTGATTCGGCAAGCCCTGATCGAAATGCCCGAGGGTGGCGAACTCACCATCACCGGCTGCCAAACCAACACCGGCATCGAGATCGAACTCGCTGACAGCGGTGCTGCGGTGGATCAACGAGCCTGCAAGCTACCAATGATCGCGGCGGCCTTGTCGGCGGAGCTGAATTGGCAAGATTGCCCTCAGGGCGGTGGTGCGGTGACGGTCAAATTCCCCCACTACCAAGTCGCCAAACGCCGGGCCGCTTGAAAATGTTCAATCCAGTCGCCTCGACAACCATCGGTGCACTCGAGCAGACGCTGGCGTTCACCGAACGACGCCACGAACTGCTGGCTGGCAACATTGCCAACCTGAGCACGCCCGATTACCGCAGTCGCGATCTGGATCAAGGACAATTCCAAACCGCCTTGGCCGAGTCGATTCGCGACCGAGGCAAGGAGCAATCGCCCGCCTCCTCCATCACTCAACCGGACCTGAGCGAAGGACACGTTCCAGCTTGGGTCCACAATCCATTTGGAACTGACATCCGTGGTGGCACGGTCGGCATGCCGGACCCGTCCAGCGACGCGATGAGCCCCGAATCATTTTCAGCGCTCAGCCCTTCGCGAATCGCCGAACCCGTCACTCGGGACGACCAATTCAGCGGCCCACGAGCTGCGATGGAACAAGTCGTCTACCACGACAACAGCGACGTTTCGTTGGAACAACAAGTCACCGAAATATCCAAGAACCAACACCTGCACGACCTCGCCGTGACCACGCTTCGCAGCCAGTTTGAACTGCTGCGTGCTGCGATCACGGAACGTGCCTGACACGCCTTCCTCATTCGATTCGTCCCCCTCATTGTTTGGAGATCGCCATGATCAGTGCACTCGACATCAGCACCTCCGCGTTGGTTGCTCAACGCACGCGGCTCAATGCAATCTCGGGCAACATCGCCAACATGTCCTCGCTGGTCGACGAGAACGGAAACCCCAATCCCTACCAAGCCCGACAAGTCGTCTTTCAAACCGACGAAACGGCCAGCCCCGGTGAGGCGGCTGGCGTGAAGGTCGCCGAAGTCATGCTGGACGAATCAGAACCGCTGTATCGCTACCAACCCGATCACCCCTTGGCGATCGACGAAGGCAAGTGGGAAGGCTATGTCGCTCACCCCAACATCGATCTCACCACCCAAATGGTCGACGCCCTGGAAAGCACTCGCGCTTACGAAGCCAACGTGGGTGTGATTGAAATCAGCAAGAGCATGAGCCGGCAACGACTCGCCATCTTGGCCTGACCTGGATGGCCGCCCCCTGATCGTTCGCGACACACTTCCCCCCTCCTCATTGATTCGTCCCAACCCGCATGCGTCCCGTTGCTTCCTTCCGTCCGCCGCCAACGTTCAGCGCGTTGCAGAGCGGCACGTCGTCGCAGGCGACCAAGCCGGCAGGGCTCGAGCAACAGGGATCCAACCAAGCCTTTTCACTGCTTGACCCCAACTCCACGCCGTCCAGCTCCACCGACTCTTCATTCGGTGAGATGGGCAACCTGTTGATGAATCAAGTCAAAGGCGTCAACTCCATGCAGAACCAAGCCGACTCCATGGTTCACTCCATGTTGACCGGCGGCGATGTCAATGAAGCCGAAGTCCTGACCTCCGTTCAAAAAGCGGATTTGGCCTTCCGCATGCTGATGCAAATCCGCAACAAGCTGATGGACGCCTACCGAGAAATCCAACAAGTTCAGATCTGACTAACCTTCTATGCTTCAAAACGCTCTCGATCAATTTCGAAGCATCTATTCCACGATGCCCGTCCCCTCGCGAATCATCGCGGGGCTGCTGCTGACGGCAATCATCGTGGCAATGGGGTTCTTGGTGCGTGGCAGCTCGACTCCCACCAGCGAATACTTGCTGGGCGGCCGCAGCTTCAGCGAACGCGATTTGGATGCGGCCGAAGTCGCCTTTGGAAACGCGGACCTGCGAGGCTGGACCCGCGAAGGTCGCCGGATCAAAATCCCAATCGAATCACGCAGTGAATTCTTGAAGGCCTTGGAAAGCTCCGCTTCGCTCCCGCTGTCATTGAGAACCAGCGTCCAAGCCGCGATCGAGAAAGCCAGTCCGTTTGAATCGAATGAACAACGGGTGGCGCGGGAACTGAACGCCAAACTGCTCGACATCGCTCGCAGCATCATGATGTTCAACGACATCCGCACAGCGAGAGTGGAATATGACCAAGGCGAACGCATGGGACTTTCACGTGCCCGGACTCAATCCGCCAGCGTGACCATCGAACCCGAAGGCATCCAACCGCTGCCCCGAGCTCGCGTGATGCAAATCAAGGACCTGGTCCAAGCCTCGTTTGCTGGTATGTCCATTGATGATGTCGTGGTCACAGACACCAATGGCTCCTCGTCCTTCGACTTGGCCGATGACGACGACCCGCTGTCTCGAAAACGTCGCGAAGAAGAAGAGCGGTTCGAAATGAAGATCCGCAACCACTTGATGGGTTACGGAAAGATCCACGTGGCAACGCACGTCGAAATCGATCCGACGATGAGCACCGAAAAAGCAAGCTTGAGCTACGCGGATCAACCCACGACCCTCAACGAAACCTCTCGCAAACGCGAAACGGAATCTTCGCGTCCCACCCCCGGTGGAGTCCCCGGCGCCCAAACGAATGCCTTGAGCAGCAACCGACCTGTCAAACTCGACGCCACCGCTCAAACATCCAAAACGAAAGAAGACGAGCGAACCAGCAACCGGGTTGCCGGACAAGAGTACTCCACGACTCGGATGGCTGGCTTGCCTGTCAAACGCGTCAAGGTTTCGATTGGCTTGCCGCAAAGCTATTACAAGAAAGTGTGGACCAAGCAACAGCTCGAAGCCAACCCAGACCAAACCGTGGACGAGATCAAGCCTTTAGAAACCGCAGACCTGGTCGCCCTCAAAGAACAAACCGAAACCGAAATTCAACAAGCCGTCACGGCCTTGCTACCCGATGTGGCGGCAGGCGAAGACCGGTTCCCGTTGGTCCAAGTCTGGGACTACATCGATTTGCCCGAACCCTCCTTGGAGGCGCCCGCCACCGCCACGATTGCTCTGTCTTGGCTGTCGGATTCATGGCAAACCTTGGCCATGCTGGGTTTGGCTGCCGCCGCACTCTTGATCGCTCGCAGCAGCGTGAAGTCACTCAGCGGCAATGCCGACCCCACCGACTTCCAAGAAGGATTCGGCTTGGAACTGCCAGCCCCTCCGATCACGGTGGAGGAACAAGCGGACAAGGTCGAGGCGATGGAGATCACCGGGGGCTCTCTCAAAGACGAACTGGTCGCCTTGGTGGAGGACAATCCCGAAGTTGCTGCCAACGTGATTCGCAGTTGGGTCGGCGAAGCAGCCTGAGCGAACGCCCAAACGGCTCCGATCGTTGTTCCCGATCATTCCTGCCCACCTGCTCAACACTCAGTGCCCACAGCTGGCACAACCGCAGCCTGCTGGTGAGACAGGGCCGCAGCTTCCGGTCGCACAGTTGCCCGTTTGGCAGCCACCGGTTCGGCATCCCAAGCAATCGCAAGTGCCCAACACGTGAGGGCTCTTGTTGCGACAACGGTTGCGAGTTTCTTCGGCGTACCCAGCCCAGATCCCTGAGTACGAAGGTCGGCTGCGGAAGTATTCCAGCATCGAGCTTGGCGGTGGCAACGTGGGAGCACGGTGCGGACGACACTCGCTCAGTCCAACGTTGCATCCGGATTGACAACCTTCCACAATCTCGCCGCAGGTGTTGCAGCCTTTGCTGCCCAAACCTTTGAGTTTGCCACCCAGTCCACACGACTTGCAGGATTGGCAACCGGGTTCGACCAACTCGCCGCAGGAGTCACATCCGCCGCCAAGTCGCTTGGCCCATTTGAACTTTGGCCCACAAGTCTTGCAGGCAGGTTTCTGGCAGGGCCCCGCTGAATCGCAGCCGCCGCAATCAATCGATCCGGGCGTCACCGCATAGGGATTCACCGTCGCAACGGGTTGCGAAGGAAACAGTTCCGCGGGTGAGGGCACGTGCTGAACTTGCAGCGATGGTTCCGAGGCATTGTTGAGCACCAACGATTCTCCTGCGGCATGATCCGCAGAAGCCTCCTGGGTCCAAGCTCCCAACAGGGAGTCCAGGTCCGCGTGAGCATGGGTGGTGACCAAAGAAATGGTCATCACACAAAAGAAAGTGAAGAGCGAACGTGACATGGAAAATCCCTTGGAACTGGAAACCAATCAAACCGGCTGGCTTCGTTGAGATCGGCATTCCCCCCGGTCGCACGTCGAACGTTTTTTTAGATCTCGCGCAGCCCTCACATTCGTTTCAAACTGATTAGGATCGACACTCCCAAGAACGGGCGGCAAATTTCGCTTGTTTGCTCGTTGACGGTCCGCTCCGGTTTCGCAAAGCTTGGTAACATCCGTCCATGGTCTCCTCTTCATCTTTCTTCAAAAAACCGAATGACCGCACTGGATAAACAACGCCGCAAGAAGCTCCAAGCTGTCGTTGACAAGGACTATTCCTACCGCTCGTACTACGACGACGACATCGAAGTCAAAGGGACGGGACGGTGTGGATTCGGCGTCTACGCGGCTCGCCAATTCCAACCCGGCGAATTGGTGTTTGAAGTCACCGGACAGTTGATTCACAAAAAGCACTACGTGGGCAGTGAATATGTGATGGACCTGGACAAAGACTGGTACCTCGAACCCAGCACACCAGGTGCCTTCATGAATCACTCGTGCAGTCCCAACTGTGAATTGGTGCAGCTGACCAATTACTCGCTGGGCGTCGTCGCGATCTGCAACATCGAAGCCGAAACCGAAATCACCTTCGACTATGCCTGGGAAGCCTTCGACTGGAATCCCAAGTGTCAGTGCGGTGCCCGCAATTGTCGCGGCTGGGTTGTCTCCGAAGAGGAAGTCAAAAAGATGAAGCGTCTGGCCAAAGGACGCAAGAAAAAACCTCGCTGATCCAGCGCATCGCCAAACCGAGGCTCACGGCAAAGCTGCCCCGCAATCGGAATTGCGATGATGGCGGCTGGATTCACACGGCAAAGGGGTTAATCTTGGCATTCGCTTCCTTTGCTATGCCGCCTCTGACTCTCCCGCCGTGTCACTGATTTACCTCGATTTCAATCGCACCACACCGATGGCTCCCTCGGTGATCGAGGCCATGCAGCCGTATTGGTCGACACACTTCATGCTGCCGACCCAATCGCATGTTCATGCCTCGGCCGTCAGCGAAGCGATCGAAGGGGCTCGCGAATCCGTCGCCTTTCTGATCGGCTGCGAACCCTTTGAATTGGTGTTCACCAGCGGCGGAACCGAAGCGAACAACCTCGGAATCCTCGGTGCGGCAGATTTTGACCACACCATGGATCCGCTCGACGGTCCTCCCCACGTGTTGATCAGCAACGTTGAGCACGATGCCGTCATGCAGGCGGGCTTGCAACTGGGGCGTCTCGGTTGGGACGTCGAACTGGTCCCCTGCGACGCGCAAGGCCTGGTCAGTGCGGATGAATTTGAAAAACGTTTCCGCGAATCCACCCAGATGGTCTGCCTGCAATTGGCCAACCATGTGCTCGGCACCCTGCAACCCATTCGTGAATTGGCGGACCGCTGCCACAACCGGGGCATCCGAATTCACTGCGATGCCACCACCGCGGTTGGCAAGGTTCCGGTCGATGTGACGCAGCTTCGCGTCGACTCATTGGCACTCAGCGCTCACAAAATGTATGGCCCCAAAGGCGTTGGCGCCCTGTTTGTCCGCCGCGGCCTCGAACTCAAACCCATTTTATTCGGCGAGAGCCGCGAAATGGGACTGCGAGCTGGCAGTGAAAACGTCCCCGGCATTGTCGGCTTTGGCTCCGCCGCTTCGATGGCAGGCCGATGTGTCGACGAAGCCTACCCGACCCTCGCGGAACTGCGTCAGCGGCTGATCGATGGCCTGCGCAGCAACCTGGGTGAGCGAGTGAAGGTCCTGGCGGAGCACGTCGACGGCTTGCCAAACACCGTCACCGTTCAAATGCCGGCGGAAGCCAAACGGATTCAAAAAGCTGCTCGCCATCTGGTTGCGGGCTTGGCTCAGTCAGAATCACCGCCTGACGAGATGACCCGTGTGCTCCAAGCGATTGGCTGCAGTGAAAAAGAGGTCGGCCGGGCGATTCGCGTCTCCGTGGGCTGGACGACCAGCCGCGAACAAATTGACCGAGCCGTGAACCTGCTGGCGGAAGCCACGGACTACCCGTCCCCTTAAGGGGGTCGTGCCGTTTTCAAGTGCCGTGCTTGCAACCTCTTGCGAACCCCGCCCGCGCAGGAGGTCGTGCAGTTTTGAAGGACCGTGTTGCCAAGCGTTTATTACCCCCCTCCCTTGGGACGTTCGAAAAATAAATGGTGGCGGGCGTCTGGGTATCGCCCCGGATGGGGCCGTCGTGCTTAGCTCGGGGCGGAAGCCCCGAGAGACCGTTGCCGGAAAACAAACGGTCGCCCCGGATGGGGCCGTCGTGGGAGTTGGGGCGTCCCTCGCTCACGCGTCGGGTTGTGATGGGTGGTTGTTGCAGAAACCCGCCAAAACGCAGCACCAAAAAACGGCACGACCTCGAAACGGGAGGGGTCGGAAAGCGAGCGTTCAGCGAGATTTCCGGGGGAGGGCAGTGCGCGCCGCTTCCCATGCTGGGCCCCCTCCCTCTCGTACGCCTGAACGGCGTCGTTCGACCTCCCCCCAAAACTTCGTTTCGGGAGAGGTGCGGCAGGTGGAACTCCGCCGAAACGATCTGCCCTGGGACATCACCAGCAGCCACGCCCACGACGTAGCGCGGCAACGAAAACGGCTCGCATCCAAAACTGAATGCGAGCCGTTTGTGTTTTCAAAATCCACTGAATGGTGAGTCACCCTCCAGTGAACGATGGACTAGCGATCACTGACCACAGTTGGTGCAACCAGCACCGGTTTGCATGACGGGAGCAGCAGGAGCTGCTTCGTAGCTAACAGGTGCAGCAGCAGCTGATCCGCAAGACGTGCAACCAGCACCGGCGGAAACGCCAGCACCGTAAGCAGCCGACGAGCTGTAGACAGGAACTTGAACAGTCGTTGGGACTTGTTGACAAACCTGAACTTGAACTTCCTTCATTGTTTGCACAGGAACGCAAACGCTGTAGGTTTCTGGCACTTCTTCGGTGACAGTGTCATAGACAGTCACGTTGTAAGTACGAGTACGAGTTTCAGGAGTGTTCACGGTGTAAGCAACTTCGCGGGTGCGTTGTTGAGTTTCCATGCGGGTCTTGTTGACCGTACGGGTACGTTCTTCGCTGGTCATGGTCGTTTGAGGAACCATGCGGGTGCGAGTTTCCATGCGAGTCTTGGTCACAGGAATCGAACGAGTGCGAGTTTCCAAACGAGTCTTCGTCACTGGAATCGACTTGGTGCGAGTTTCAGTGCGATAGTTCGTGACGGTGTAGTCGCGAGTACGCTCTTCTTGACGGCACTTTTGAACCGTGATCGTACGGCTGCGTTCTTCGGTCGTCATCGTGGTGTAAGGAACCGTACGTGTACGGGATTCAACACGAGTCTTGGTGACAGGAACCGTACGAGTACGAGTTTCGGTCTTCATGGTCGTCACAGGGATTTCGCGGGTGCGAGTTTCCAAGCGAGTCTTTTGAACAGGCACTTCGCGAGTTTTCGTTTCGGTGCGGTACTTGGTGACGGTGTAGTCACGAGTACGTTGTTCTTGACGGCACTTTTGAACCTGAACGGTACGAGTGCGAGTTTCAGTTTGGTACTTGGTCACGTTGACCATACGCTCACGAGTTTCGGTACGGAGCTTGGTGACAGGCACCGTACGCGATTGAGTTTGCGTGGTGTACGAAGTCGTCGTGTAGGTGTAAGGAACCTGTTGTGTTTGACGTTGGTACGAGGTGGTTGGAACTTCTTCCGTCACCAAGTTTGGAACGTAAACGCGACGATACGAAACGGTTGGTCCGCATGCCGATCCAGCTGAAGCAGCACCGCCACCGACAACGCCACATCCGCCAGCACAAGCCGACGAACCGCATCCGCCACCGCAGCTGCTGGTGCAAGCTGAGCAAGAGCCGCAGCTGCTTGCACATCCGCCACCACAAGCCGACGAACCACAACCTGAACCAGCTGCGTAGACGCCAGCACCGCTACCGTAAGCGGCTGCACCGCCGGAAACGACGGCTTGGCATTGGTAGCTGCCCAAGTCTTTCGTCACGGTACGCATGCTGGTCACGGGGACGCATTTGGTAACGGTACGGAAAGCAGTCTTGGTTTCTTGAACAGGAACGCGAACCGTGTAGGTTTGCTCAACGTTTTCGGTGTAAGGAACGTTAACCGTGTAGGTCTGAGCAACTTGCTCCGTCACTGGAACGCTGACCGTGTAAGGCTGTTCAACGGTTTCCGTGTAAGGAACGTTGACCGTGTAGGTCTGCGTCTGGGTTTCGGTGTAAGGAACCTGAACCGTGTAGGTCTGGGTCAATGTTTCGGTGTAAGGAACGCAAACTTGGTAAGTCTGGGTTTGCGTGCTCGTGACAGGAACTTGAACCGTGTAGCTTTGCTCCACTTCTTCGGTGTAAGGAACCGACACTTGGTAGGTTTCTTCACGCGTTTGCTGAACAGGAACTTGAACCGTGTAGGTTTGCTCTTGTTGCTCGGTGTAAGGAACGTTGACGGTGTAGGTTTGCGTCTTGGTCTCGGTGTAAGGGACCTGAACCGTGTAGCTTTGCTCAAGCTGCTCGGTGTAGGGAACGCAAACTTGGTACGACTGTTCCATGTTTTCGGTGTAAGGAACCGACACTTGGTAAGACTGCTCGACTTCAGTCGTGACAGGAACTTGAACCGAGTAGGTTTCTTCTTCGGTGTAAGGAACAGCGACTTGAACGTCGTAGGTTTCCGTACGGGTTTGAGTTTGCGGCACGTTGACCGTGTACTCTTGTTCGCGGCTTTCAACGCGAGCAACTTGCTTGGTCACGCTACGCATGCGAGTTTGCGTTTGACGTTGGTACGTGGTGGATGGAACCATCCGAGTCTCAGTCACGTACTGAGAACGCATTACCGTCTGCGTTTGATAGGAAACGGTTGGGCCACAAGCACCCGCGTTCCCGTAGCTGGCGCCGGCATAGCCGCCGCCCATGACTGTGGCACCACCGCCATCGGAGACGCATCCGCCGCCGCTAGCACATCCACCACAATCTCCGCATCCTGCGTAGACATTCACTGCGAGCAACATTGCTGCTGTGAGTCCAAGAACCATCCGTAATACGTTCGATCTCATCAAAAACCTCCAAAAACGCTCACAGCCTGTGAGGCAACAGAAGAAACACGGGTAAGCTTTAACGGCTGCGTACTCTGGGCAACAATGCCCGCTACCCCAAAATGTAGGTACCAGGTAAGCAGTGTCAACAATGCGGTCAATCAATCGGACCGATTAAAGCTTAGTTTTTGTTCAGTCGTCCCAGAAACACGAACGTTCCGGGATCGATGCAGTGAGAGTAAGCGTGAAACTGACAGCAAACGCGCACTCCGATCGAAAATTTCGCAAAACTCTCTCAACCCCTCATCTACCCCGCCGATTTCCTGCACGCGAAGAATTCGCGTTCGCACCTGCCGATTGATTCCTGCGTAGAATGCAGGTGGGAAATGAAACCCACAGGAATTCTGCAAAAATTCCCGGGATGTGGTTCCCAAACCGGGCGTGAAAGACGACGTTACAGGAACACTGTTCGCACGACCCAGCCAACGGTCAAGATTGAAACGGGGGGAGGTAGGATCATGCCAAAGGTCATCTGTGTCGGCGCCCCAAGCTCGCCTCCGGATCGATCCTCGCTGCCAGAAGCGTTGCTGTCTCAGGACACATCCGCCGAAGGTACGCACGCACCATCCATCGAATGGGTGTTTTGCGAGTCAATCGTCGACGCATTCCCATTGCTCGAGGAGGAAGATGTCGCCGGGATTTGGATGGATCGAACCAGCCTTCCCCAGACATCCGAAATTCGTGGCATGATGCAGAGCGGGTTGATGCTCCGCGACATGCCCGAAGGTGTCGCGCTGCTGGACGCTGATCTGCGCGTGATCTGGGCCAATCATCGCCTGTTGCAATGGGCGGGACGCCCCGCCGGCACGCCACTCGGGATGACGTTCTACGAATTGCTGCACAACCCCGAGATCATGGGGCCGGATTTCTGCCCCTTCCACACCGCCTTGGCCACCGGGGACGAAAGCAGCTCCACGCTCCACAGCATGGACAACCAGTATTTCCAGGTCCACGCCGCGCCGATTCGCTCCGCGGAATCTCCCCGCAACTTGATCGTCACCGTCGGCGAGATCACCGACGAGATCCTGCAGCAACAAAAGCTGGCGGCGATTCACCAAGCCGGCCGGGAACTCGCTGACCTGCGACCCAACGAAATCTTCATGATGGAGGTCGATGACCGAATCGATCTCCTGAAAGACAACATCCAGCACTACCTCCGCGATCTGCTGAATTTCGAAGTCATCGAGATTCGAGTGCTCGAGCAAACCACCGGCGACCTGATCCCACTGCTCAGCGTCGGGATCGACGAAGAAGCCTCCGACCGTCGCCTTTCCGCTCACCCGCGAGAAAACGGCATCACCGGGTACGTTGCCGCCAGCGGTGTCAGTTACGTCTGTCACGACGTTCAAAACGACCCGCTCTTCATCCCCGGTGTCGCCGACGCACGCAGCTCCCTGACGGTCCCTCTGGTCCTGCACGACCAGGTGCTGGGGACAATCAACGTCGAAAGCCCCGACGTGGCAGCCTTCAGCGACAGCGATCTGCAGTTCCTGGAGATCTTCGCTCGCGACATCGCGTTTGCCCTGAACACACTCGAGCTTCTGGTCGCTCAAAAGGCCAACACCGCTCAACAAAGCTGCGATGCGATTCACAGCGCCGTCGCCCTGCCAGTCGATGCGATCCTCAACGATGCCGTCCACGTGATGGAAGGCTACATCGGGCACAGCCCCGAAGTGATGAATCGCCTCCGCCGGATCCTGCAAAATTCCCGCGACATCAAACGGACGATCCAGCAAATCGGTCAAAAGATGACGCCGCTGGAAGCCGTTCCTGCGGACGAGAAGCTGGACCAAAACGCGATCCTCCGCGCCCGCCGGATCTTGGTCGTCGACGAGGACGAACAAGTTCGCGAAGACGCCCACCAGTTGCTCGAACGCTACGGCTGTGTCGTTGAAACCGCCCACGAAGGTGACGAAGCGGTTTTGATGGTCCGCCGAAGTGCGGGCGACGACAGCTACGACGCGATCATCAGCGACATCAAACTGCCCGACTACAGCGGCTACCAATTGATGCTGCGTCTTGAAAAAGTCATGACGCACGTGCCAATGATCCTGATGACCGGGTTCGGGTACGACCCCGGACACTCAATCGTGAAAGCCAAGCAAAATGGCTTGCATCCCAAGGCGGTCCTGTTCAAACCGTTCCGCCTGGATCAACTGATCGATGTCTTGAAAACCGTGATCGAAGCCAACCCCAACGTGCAGCATCCTCCCGGCGCATCACCCGATGGCAATCCTCCCAGCGACGAGGACCCTGACGCTGCCCGAACCGCATCCGGCGGAACGAAGAACTCCATCTGCTGAGTTCTGCTTGCGAACACGGAGTGACCGGTCTGCACTGGACGCCTCTGTACTGGACGCCTCTGCACTGGAAGCCGCTGCGTGCGAACGCCGAATCATCCCCCCCCCCTCGAAAACAAACGGCTTGGTGAATTCACCAAGCCGTTTTGCGTTTCCATGAGTTTTGGAGCGAGCCCTCTTTGTCCGTTCCCGCTGGCACCCAGATCAGGCAGGCAGCGGGGCAGCTTCGGCCAGCTCAGCCAGTTTCTCCGCACCGACGCGATCGCAGAAAGTCCCGAGCGATTCCCCCTCTTCGCGGTTGGCTTTGAACGCCGCGAAAATCCCGGTCAACTCCGCGGTGACCTCGGAATCGGGCACTTGGTCTTTGTAGATGTAAGCCAAGCGATTGCCCAACCATCCCCCGCCGGCGAACAACGTGTATTTGCCAACCGAGCGACCGACCAGGGCCAAATCGGCGTTGTAGGGACGCGCACAGCCATTGGGGCAACCGGTCATCCGAATGGTGAACCGTTCGTTGCTGAGTCCCAACTTGGCCAACGGCTCTTCGATGGAATCAATGATGCTCGGCAAACGACGTTCCGATTCCGTGATGGCCAAACCGCAGGTCGGCAGCGCAACACAGGCGATCGACCAGCGACGAACCGTGCTGGTTTCCTCCGTCGTGCGAAGACCGTGTGACTTCAAGATCTCAATCAGCTCTTCCTTCTCGGCAGGATCGATGTCGCAGAAGATCATGCTCTGATGGCTGGTCAAACGAATCTCGCGATTGAAACGAGCGCAGACGGCTCGAATCGCTGCTTTGACTTGAACTTGCTCGTTGTCGTACAGACGACCGTTTTCAATGTTCAGGCCGTAGGACAATTTGCCATCGCCCTGTTCCTGCCATCCCATGTGGTCGTCGAACTCGTGCACATCATCTTCGGTGCAATCGGCGAGTGGGCCACCGAACACTTTCTCGACCTCGGTGCGGAATTTCTCGACGCCCCAATCTGCGATCAAGTACTTCAAACGAGCCACCTTTCGGTCGCTGCGGTTGCCGTTGTCACGCTGCACGATGACAACCGCCTTGGCCACCTCCACGGCTTGCTCAGGCGTCACAAACGCCATGCGTTTGCCGAGTGCAGGGAAGGTTTTCTTCGCACTCGGGGTGCGGCCCATGCCGCCGCCGACCGAAACGTTGTAACCGATGATTTTGCCATCCCGAACCACCGCCAAGTACCCAAGGTCCTGGGTGTAGATGTCGATGCAATTGTCTTCCGGCAGGGCGATGCCGATTTTGAATTTCCGCGGCAAGTAGGTCGGACCGTACAACGGTTCATCAATCACCGGAGCGTTCGACGAATCAGGTTCGCCGCCGCCCGCCAAAGTTTTCTCACCGGTGTCGGGATCCGTCAGCCACAACTCGTGGTAGGCCGGCGTCTGCGGTGCCAGGGCGACGGTCAGCTGATCCGTGAAGACATTGAGCTGATCGTGGATCCCGCCCACGCGTTTGGCCGGACAGCACATGATGTTTCGGTTGACATCGCCGCAAGCCGCCAGCGTGGAGAGCTCGACGTCATTGATTCGTCGAATTGTCTCCCGGAGATCCCCCTTCAAAATGCCGTGCAATTGCAGCGTTTGACGAGTGGTGATTTTCAACGTGGAATCACCCAGCTCATCACACATGTCCAAGTGCGCGACCAACTGTGACGAACTCATGCGACCGCCAGGAATCCGGCAACGGACCATCATCGTGTAAGCTTTCCCGCCACCGGCCTTCTTCAGCTCGGCACGTTTGTCACGATCGTCTTGTTGATAAGACCCGTGGAACTTCAACAGCTGGATGTTCGAATTGTCGAAGTGATCAACAGGGTCCGCCAACTCTTGATCGATCGAGCCCTTCAGGAAACGACTTTCTTCTTTGATCTTTTCGACCGGGCTGAGCTTGATGGGTTTCTCGGGCGCGGTGGTCGGTGCAGCATTCGTTTCGGAAGCGTCGGTAGACATCGAGTCAAAAATCCTGTGTGATTTGCGTCGGTCGGTGGACCGAAGATTCGTACTCGACTCTTTATACCGACAATTCCAATTTTTCACCACGTCGACCTCTCGCGTCGACTTACGCCAACTCAAGGCCCGAGGATGCCCGCAACGCGACTGGACGGCAAGAAAATTGCCGCGGAAATTCGCAGCGAAGTTGCTGCTGACGTCGAAACGTTCGTTTCAGGCGGGAATCCACCTCCTCAATTGGCGGCCGTGCTGGTGGGAGAAGACCCCGCCAGCCAGGTTTATGTGCGAAACAAGGAACGCGCCTGTGAAAAAGCGGGGATCGCCAGCCGCCTGGACCGAATGCCCGCCGCGACCACCGAAGCCGAATTGCTGGCCAAAGTGGCCGAACTGAATGCCGACCCGGCTGTCAGCGGCATCTTGGTCCAACTTCCTCTGCCGGCCAAAGCGGCCGGTGGCACAGGAATCGACGAGCGAGCCGTCCTGGACGCGATCGATCCAATCAAAGATGTCGACGCATTCTCCCCCGTCAACGTGGGCCTGCTCATGCAGGGCCGACCGCGTTTTCTTCCCTGCACCCCGCACGGCATCATTCAACTGCTGCATCGCACAGGGATCGAAACCAGCGGGAAACACGTCGTCGTGGTCGGACGCAGTGACATCGTCGGGAAGCCGATGGCCATGATGCTGGCACAAAAAGACAGCACCTGTGGCCCCGCCGTCGCCAACGCCACGGTCACCCTTGCTCACAGCCGCACCAAAAACCTCACCGAAATCTGCCGCCAAGCGGACATTTTGATCGCCGCGGTCGGGCGCCCAGAAATGATCCGGGGCGACATGATCCAACCGGGCGCCGTTGTGATCGATGTCGGGATCAATCGTGTGGGCGACAAATTGGTCGGCGACGTCGCCTTTGCAGAAGCAGAATCCGTGGCCTCCGCGATCACGCCGGTCCCGGGCGGGGTGGGACCGCTCACGATCGCGATGCTGCTGCACAACACGTTGATGGCCGCAAAACTGCAAGCGGCCAAGTAGCGAACCTGCCCCGTGACGAGCTCGTGCCGTTTCCAATCGCCGTGCTCGTAACGTCGTGAGACCCCCGCCCGACGAAGGAGCTCGTGCAGTTTTCTGGCGCTGGGTTTTGGCGGGTTTCTGCAGCAACCACCAATCACAACCCGAAGCGTGAGCGAGGGACGCCCCCAACTCCCACGACGGCTCCATCCGGGGCGACCGTTTGTTTTCCGGCATCGGTCTCTCGGGGCTTCCGCCCCGGGCTAAGCATGACGGCCCCATCCGGGGCGATACCCAGACGCCCGCCACCATTTATTTTTCGAACGTCCCAAGGGAGGGTGATCATAAACGCTTGGCAACACGTTACTTAAAAACTGCACGACCTCTGCAGCGGGAGGGGTCGGAAAGCGAGCGTTCAGCGAGATTTCCGGGGGAGGGCGGTGCTGGACCGCGAAAGGCTTGGTGTTGTGGAGCGTATTCGTTTGCGCAAGTTTTCATCCCGGTAGGGATGTCAGATGGTAGCCGTCGGTAAGCGATAGCGCCACCGATGGACACGCCCCCCACGCCACCACTCTCCATCCCGCCGTGGCCATTGGCCACGGCGGGATGGAGAGTTTTATGGAAGCTCGTTTTCCGGGGGTACGCTGCGACGCAGCGACCCCCGGCTACCATCTGAAATCCCTACCGGGATGAAGAAAGACAGAAGCCGGAAGAAAAATTGCATTCGCTATCGGAACGCCAAGGGCAAACATTTCGCAGCCCAGGGCAGTGCGAGCCACTTCCCATGCTAGGCCCTCACCCTCGCGTACGCCTGAACGGCGTCACTCGCCCCCCAACTTCGATTTGGGAGAGGTTCAGTAGGCAGAAACCCACTGAAAAGCGGGATCGATCGACTCACAAACTCTAGCGAGCGGAGGTGAGTGATTCGCCAGAGCTGACGATTGATTCGTGGAACATCCGCAACTCTTTCTCGAGTTGCTGGTTGCTGCGATAAAGCTTGACCAATCGCTGACGGGTTTCCTTGAGCTGGCTGGCCAAGTTGGCGTTGTAGGCTTCCAAGGACTTGCGTTCGACTTCGGTTTGCTCGAAATCTTGCTCCAACTTCAGCTTCTCACCTTGAGCTGCCGCGGTCATCGTCACGGTCGCATCGATTGCCCGTTGAAGCACTTCGTTCTCGTAAGTCAGCTCTTGAGTTCGCGTGCTCAATTCCGCCAAACGCAGCCGAATTCGTCGCAAAACAAAGCGATAATCGTTCAAAGGCCGAATGTAATAGGTGTCGATCAGGCGAGCGACACCTTCATCGATCAACGCATCCGCAGCTTCCTCTTTGACGACCAACAGATCGTCTTTGGAGAATTTGACCTTGCCAGAATCACCCTGCTGCAGCCGACTGTCGACCGCACGTCCGCTGCCGTCAAAGAATCCACCATCCAAAGCACCGCGTTGGTCGGGGCTGTCGACGACGATCTCATGATTCTTGATGAACTCGATTTTGACCCATTTGCTCAATGGTTCGTCATCGGGCAAAGACCGTGTTCCGTCGCGGAGGTACTCGGCTCGCGACTGCTCTGAAATCTGGTTGCTGAGCAAACGGCTGACCAATTCGTCGTCGATTCGGCCAAACACATTGTTGTCGTCTTCGACACTGCCCTCCGCCACAAAGGGCTCGTGCCCATCAAGCGGCAGCAATTCGTAAACGGACCAACTGACCGCTTGGCGGCTTTCGATGGCCTGACGCTGCTGCGGCAACAGGGGAGCGGTCGGCTGCAACGTCACCTGAGTCGGTGAGGTCGCCGTCACTCGGTATTCGCCCAGATAGAAAATCGGAACGGGAACATTCAAATTGGGTTGTGGGCCTTCGGCGAACCCGTAGACGACCAAGCCATCTGGAATCAGTGGCAAAGGAGCCAGTGCGGCTTCGCCTTCGTCCGCTTCCTCGGGTGGCAGCCCATCAACGGGAACTTCCTGTTGGGGGGCAGACAAGACAATTTGGCCACCATTGTTGAAATCGGCATTGGCGAGACGCAGTCCACGCCACCGCCGACCAGCTTCGGTGCCCAACTTGGCCAATTTCTGGGCCATTGGCAGGACACCTTCGCCCGACAACGGGTCATTGGGATTGCCATACCGCAATTCCAATTGCTCCGCCTCGACCGAGGCCAGCCTGGACTCGAGCTCCTCTTTGACTTTGTGCCATTCAGAACGACTTTTCAGCGCTCCAGCCACGGGGAAGACGAAAATCACAGCCAAAATCGTCGTGATGACGACGGGAGTGATCTGGTACCACCGCCAATGAGGCGCCGCTTTCCAGACCAAAATGGCCTGGGCGATGACGACAACTATCAGAACGAGAAGAAGTACGTACTGCATCAGAGCAATTGATTGAGAAGCGGCAGAACTACCAAAGAGGGATCCTTGACGGGCTAGCTTAATCCAGTCCAACGCCAGCTTGGAGAATTTTCATCAACTTTTCCGTTCCGGTCGTCCGTGTCGATTCCCGTGACCATCCGATCGGTACAACCGGAACATCCCTCACGACGGGGCGCGGATTGAAGCGGTTCGAGCGGTTTGCACCGACTTGCCGGTCAAGCCGATCGGCCAGATCGTCCGAAATGATCCTGTGAACACGTCCGTATCGAACGCGAGACGTGTGTCGAACATCCAGGTCTCGGAAGGCGATCGATCGTGACGATGCGAAAAACACTGTCCATTTGGCTACTAACCGGATCCGTTCTCTTGCCAGCGGCGATGGGGTGCAACCGCCCTCACTATCGCAAACAGGCAGACAACGAAGCCTACGCGTTGATGGACGAGAAAGCCTCCCACGTGTCACGCCCGGTCAACGCGCCCTTGCGGATCGAACTGGACCGACGCAGCCGGATGTACAACCCATTTGACCTCGACTTCCAACCGATGCCGCTGGATGACCCGGCCTCGAATCGGTACATGCAGTGCGTGGATGGCCGACGCGGCTACCCGATGTGGGAAGCCAATGGACTGACCAACGCCGCCGAAAGTCCAGACTGGTGGCAGTTCCTTCCGCTCAATGACGACGGGATCCTCGAACTCAACTCAGAGAACGCGGTCAAAATCGCCCTGCTGCACTCCCCTGATTACCAACGTCAGATGGAACAGCTGTATCTGTCCGCACTGGATGTCTCGAGCCAGCGGTTTCAGTTCGACACCCAATACTTCGCCGGTGCCGGGGCTTCGTTCAGCCAGAATGATCGACGCTTCGGAGCCTTCCGTGATTCCGATTCCGTCACCAGCGTTGGCGGGGACGCGGCCCTGCGTCGGCAATTCGCGACGGGTGCCAACCTGCTGGTGAACTTTGCCAACGAGATTGTCTGGAACCTGAATGGTCCCGACACGGCGACGACGTCCACGGTACTCGACTTCACCTTGTTGCAACCCTTGCTACGAGGTGCGGGTCGCGATCGCATCATGGAACTGTTGACGTTGTCGGAACGTCGGCTGCTTGCCAACGTTCGCAACTTCGAACGATTCCGTCGCGGTTTCTACTTGGAAATCGTCACGGGACGCAACAACGACAGCAGCGTCAGTCGCTCCGGCGGTACGTTCTCCGCCAACACGGGTGCCTTCACCGGGTTTGATTCTGGCTTCGCCAATCTGGGCGGCGGTGGAGGGACCGGCGTGCCACAGGCCGGTGGGTTCATCGGTCTGCTTCAAGACCAACTGCAAATCCGCAACCTGGAAGAGAACATCGCTCGCCTCGGCGAGAACCTGGTCATTCTCGACAACACGCTGATCGAATTGCTGACCACCATTCCCGATGACCCTGAAGCCATCATTCGCCAGCGACTGCAAATCGCGCAAGCACGATCCGCTCTGCTGAGCTCGCAAAGCTCCTTGGTTTCGCGTCGCGTTGGCTACCAAAACTCGGTCGACTCCTTCCTGCGTGACCTTGGATTGCCACCTTACATCTGTGTCGAAATCAACGACCCGATGCTGGAACGTTTCGAACTGATCGACCGAACCCTGCGAAGTCGCCGTGAAGAACTGATTGATGTCCGCTTGGCAGTGGGCGAGATCAACATCGGATTGTTGGAATCCAGCGAAACGACGATCAACGAAGAGACCGGACTGCCGGAAACCAAACTCCAGTGGGACGAAACCACGATTCGCTTGATCGAACAACTTCGATCCTCGGTCGAACCGTTGTCGAAATTCACGGGTGATTTGATCGCCGAAGACTTGCCCCGCGTGGAAGCCGATCTCAAGCAGTTGGCGGAGCTCATTCCGGAACGTCGCAGCCAAACCGATTCATTGCTGGAACTGTACCGCGAAGAACAAGCCACCGTGTGTTCGTTGCTGGGAATCGAAACCGTTGACGAATCCATCTTCGACCTCGAACCCGTGCTCGAACTCGGCGAAGAACTGGAATCGCAGTTCAATGAAATCGCCAGTCGTCTGGATGCCTACAAGGCGGCGGTGGATCAACTCAATGACCAAATCGATGTGTTCCTGCAAACCGGACCACGATCCGAGAACAGCGTTGAAATCGCTGTTCAAGTTCGCAATGAAGTGATTCTGGCCAGCCAAGACTTGCTGGCGAACCTGGGCGAAGACGTCCTGGCGTTGCAGTTGATTCAAGCCCGCTCGCGAGTGGAATCGCTGCTGCTTCCCGAAGTCGAAATCAACCCTGCCGAAGCACTCCAGATCGCTCGCGTGAACCGTCGTGACTGGGCCAATGCTCGGGCAGCCCTGGTGGACACGTTCCGCCGAATTGAATTCTTTGCCGACGATCTTGAAAGCGACTTGGACCTGGTCGTCTCCGGCGGTGTCAGTCAATCCGCGGTGACCGATCTTCCCAACAATGACAACACCAGCCTCCGGCTTGGGCTTCGTTGGGACGCCCCAATCACTCGCTTGCAAGAACGCAACACCTACCGGCAAGCCTTGATTGAATACGAGCAAGCCAAACGGTCGTACTACAACTTCGAAGACAGCGTGTGGCAAGGTCTGCGTTCCAGCATTCGCCAACTGCAAGCCAACCGGATCAACTTTGAACTGGGACGCCAATCCGTCCGGATCGCAGCCAACCAATTGGAACTCAACGAAGACATTCGATCCTTCCGAGATGCCCGCGGCTTGAACAGCGGCCCGACCGCCGCTCGCGATACGATCTCGGCACTGGGTGACTTGCTGGATTCACAAAACTCGTTGCTGAACATCTTTGTGAACTTCGAAGTCGTTCGCCGTGGTCTCGACTTGGATCTCGGAACCATGGAACTGACGTCCGACGGACTCTGGATTGATCCAGGCCCAATCGAGCCGGAATTCCTGCTGGGTCTGGTGGGCACGTCCGAAGGAGGCCTGATCGACTGCGGCGTCACAACCTCCAACGCGTTGTGCCCCACTCCTGATTGCGGCATGCCGTTGAAAGAGCAACCCAAAGAACCCATCTTTGGATTCTGATTCAACGCCCCGCGGGTCGCATCCGGCTCGAGCCTGTGGTCTTTGCAACCGGCAACGGTTGCAAAGACACGGCGTCACTCACGTTGTTGGCCAAAGCAACGCGTGAACCCAAAGCGACTCTGTTAAGCAGGTCAGCTGGAATGATCGGGCACAACCATGTGAGCCGTTTGGGCGTTCGCCCCGGTTGCGCGTGAAAACCGTGGCTAACGCCAACGGCTCACATACCCGATGACACCTGCGTGCCTGCTTAGCGGTGCGGCGCAAGCCGCCCGGTGAGAAACCGGAGGGCTCGCGTCCTCCCGCGACGTCACTTGTTGTTCACGTGGTTCGATCTCACTTTGCCGGCCCGCTCACTTGACCGGTTCGGCAAACAGTTCGGGATACTTTTCGGCGAGTTGCTGTCGCAGTTTGGGACGTGCCTTCAAAGCGGATCCCATCTTCCGAACCATCTTGGGATTGTCCATGCCGCCCATTTCATGATCGGTCGGCATGATCTCGCTGTCCCAAGCGGCAAGCTCAGAGGGACGCACATGGTCGCGGTAGAACGCACCGGTGGTGAACGGCGTTGGAACAAACGAGCCGACCAAGCTCATGTCCAACTCGGGTTCAATCTGGCCTTCCATCCCGAGCGCCCACAAACACGCATTTGCAAAGCAACGACGCGTGTCTTCATCGAGCAAGTCTTCCGACGCGCCGAACGAGAAGTAAGCCACGCGGGCATCTTTCTTGTCGCCTGATGGCGCGACGTAGTGATCGCGAGTCCAACCGGCCGACACCTTGGGCTTGTCCGTGTTGACGTCGTCACTCGGCTCAAACGTTTTCAAGACCTGAACTTCAACCAACGGCGTGGCTCCCGTCGGCGGCTGAGACTTGTACGCTCCGCTGTAACCATGCATCGTGCCGACTCCGGTCATGATGGGATGTTCCTTGGCTGAATCCAACGCCGTGATCCGGCTGCTTGAACTGTGATTGCCGCCATAGTGACTTTGCCCGCGTTGCGCATGCCAGGTGTTGCCAAAGACCTGCTCGCCCAAACCGCCCAGGTAATCGTCACCGCTGTAGTTGAAGTTGAGCTTCGACCACTTGCCCTTTTGGCCGTTGAAGCAGTGAGTCGAGGTCCGCGCGCCCACGACCGGACCACCTCGCTCAAAGTAATCCACCAACAGGTCGACTTGATCGTCGGGCAGCTTCATGAACCGGGTGAAGAAAAACAGCAGGTCCGCATCCTTGAGGGCTTCCATTCCGGGGACGGGTGCGTCCCCCGCTTTGATCTCGCCGTCCTCGTCGATTCCAAACAACACGGTGCAGCGAAAGCCGTGATGCTTGGCCAGAATTTTCGCGAGCAGTGGGCAGGCTTGCTCGGATCGGTATTCGTGATCGTTGGCGATGAACACGATGTGCTTGCCTTTTCCGATTCCTTCCTCGCCTTCGTAAACCAACGGCGCGTAATCGGAATCCGCTGCCAAACTGGCAACCGGAAAAGTGACGAGAGACAGCAAAGCCAGAGAGAGCCAAGTCTTCATAGATTCAGTGTGTGATCGAGGTGGGATGAATGGGAGGTGTCGTTCACCATCACGCGGCAGCCCGATTTCAAACCCAAGCCAACACGTCACGAACAACTGGTGACTATGAATTTAGTCCATCTTCACCTCGATCGCGTGACGATCTGTCCCGCTTTCTTCAAAACCATCCAAGATCCGATCCCATGTCGCAATTCCATCGACTTGTGACGCAACGGCACGTGCCCCTCTGGAAGCATGATGAATGCGGAAACGGTGAACTGAACGGAGGTAGAACTGAACGGAGGTAGAACAGGGCCGACCTGGAAGAGGGCCTGGTTTGTACGGGACACGAAGAACGGAAGGGCCAAGCAGGCCGGAGCTTTCTATAGACCCGAAGGAACGATGAACGGCCGAGACGCAGAAAATCCACCGACCCTTCCAGTCTTCACATGATGCCTTCGCCCACACGACTGGTACCTGCGTTGCCGCTCGCGAGTACAATGCGGCGTCGGATTCCCACCCCATCCTCCTCCCAACCGATCAGCGCCATGACGTCGAACTCCATGCGAGCATCCTGTCGATTCCGCGGTCCTTCCCCGCAATTTTCGTTGGCTTCCTTTCTTCTTGTTTCGTGCACTCTTGCTTGTCTTCCGCTCTCACAAGCCATCGCAAACGATCGCCCCAATGTGGTGATCGTGATGGCCGATGATCTCGGGTATGGCGACATTGGTTGCTACGGAGCCAAGGGTCTGGAAACGCCGAACATCGATCGCATGGCATCCGAGGGTTGCCAATTCACCAGCGGCTATTGCTCGGCATCCACCTGCACCCCGACCCGGTATTCGTTCCTCACTGGCACCTACGCGTTTCGCGTTCCCGGAACCGGGATCGCGCCACCGAACAGCCCCGCGTTGATTCCCGCTGGAACCACGACAACGGCCAGCCTGCTGCAAGACGCCGGCTACAAAACTGCCGTCATCGGCAAATGGCACCTGGGCTTGGGCGAAAAGAACGAAGGCCCAGATTGGAATGGTGATCTGAAACCAGGACCTTTGGAGATCGGCTTCGATCACTGCATCTTGCTTCCGACCACCAACGACCGCGTGCCACAGGTCTACGTGAACAACCACAACGTCGAAAACCTGGATCCGGCCGATCCACTGTGGGTTGGCAACAAGAAACCCTCCCAAGACCACCCCACGGGAATCACCCATCGCGACACGCTGAAGATGGATTGGACGCACGGTCACAACTCCACGATTCACAACGGCATCAGCCGCATTGGGTTCTACACCGGAGGCCACGCCGCTCGATTCCGCGACGAAGACTTGTCGGATCGCTGGGTGGCAGAATCCAAACGCTGGATCAGCGAACACAAAGACGAACCGTTCTTCCTGTTCTTTGCCTCACACGATCTGCACGTGCCTCGAGTGGTGCATGAACGCTTTCAGGGCAGCACCGCACTGGGACCTCGTGGCGACGCCATCGCGGAACTGGATTGGTGCGTGGGCGAGCTGATGAAGTCGCTTGAAGAAAACGGACTGACCGAAAAAACCTTGCTCGTGTTCTGCAGCGACAACGGGCCTGTGTTGGACGATGGCTACAAAGACGATGCCAATGAAAAACTTGGCGACCATGATCCCAATGGCCCCTATCAAGGCGGCAAGTACACGGTTTACGAAGGCGGCACGCGAACGCCATTCATCACCCGGATGCCCGGCACCATTCCCGTCGGTGTCAGCGACGAACTGGTTTGCACCATCGACTTTGCGGCCAGTCTCGCGGCGATGGTCGGGCAAGAGCTTCCCAACGACGCTTGCCTGGACAGCCAAAACGTCCTCGGTGCGTTGATGAATCAGTCCGGTGCCTCCGGTCGCGAACACTTGGTCCAACAAGACAACGGAAAAATCGGCAACTACGGCTACCGCGTCGGCAATTGGAAACTCGTTCGACACGACCAAAAGAAGTCATACAACTTCGACCTGTCGATGACGCGAAAACCAGTCCCCCAATTCGCTCTTCACAACCTTGAGTCAGATCCAGCCGAACAGAACGATTTGAGTGACAGCGAACCCGAACGAGCGAAGCAAATGCAGCAGGAACTTCAAAAGCTCCTCGACGCCGGCCGCAGTCGCTAAGCAACAACAGCCAGTTGCTTGAGTCGTTAACGACGTATCAACGCCTGTAGGATGGGCACTCTTGCCCGTCGGAGTGGAAACCCAAAGCGTCACGGCTTGTTGATGGAATCCCTCACTCACCCTTCGCGTTTCCCCAAAACAATCAAAAAAGCCGCTCACTAGAATCATCCGGTGAGCGGCTTTCTTTGTGGTTCCAACTCAATCGCGTTTGCAAATCATGCCGTCGCGAGCTTGGACTCTTCGCTTGCAATCATCTGTCGCAGGATCTCGTCCAGCGACACGCGAATGTCCCAGTCCGGGTAATCACGTCGCAGTTTGCTCAAGTCGCTGATGTAACAAATGTGATCGCCTTTGCGATTGTCATCGCCCAGCGTCCACTTCACTTTGTGCCCCGAGATGTCCTCAATCTTCTGAATGCATTCCAGCACGCTGGCCGCGTTGTCGCGTCCGCCACCGATGTTGTAAACCTCGCCTGGACGGGGGTTCTTCGAGAACGCTTCGAAGGCTTTGACCACATCGCTGCATTCGATTTGGTCGCGAACTTGTTTGCCTTTGTATCCAAAGATCGTGTAGGGCTTGCCCGTCACGGCCACGTGAACGAGATAGCTCAAGAACCCGTGCAACTCGACGCCGCTGTGGCTGGCCCCGGTCAAACAACCGCCGCGGAAGATACCGGTCTTCAACCCGAAGTACTTGCCGTACTCCTGAGCCAACACATCCGCCGCGGTCTTGGACGCACCGAACAAAGAGTGCATGGTTTGGTCGATGCGGCACGACTCAGAAATGCCAGCGTGGTCTTCTTCGCGAGCGTATTCCCAGCGGGTTTCCAATTCGTCCAGCGGCAACTCGTTGGGTGCATCCCCGTAAACCTTGTTCGTGCTCATGTGGCAGAACACCGCTTCGGGTGCATGCTGACGAGTTCCCTCGAGCAGATTCAATGTTCCGTTGGCGTTGACTTCGAAATCCAAGAATGGAATCGCGGCGGCTTTGTCGTGCGATGGCTGGGCCGCACAGTGGATCACCAAATCTGGGGGCTCGTTCTGAAACAAATCCAGCACCCCCTCGCGGTCGCGAATGTCCAGCGAGACGGTTCGAAAATTCGATGTTTCCTGTTCCAGTCGCGACTGGTTCCACTTGGTGCTGCCATCCGGGCCGAAGAAAGTGGCGCGCATGTCGTTGTCGATGCCGATGACTTCGTCACCCAAGGCGTCCCAATGCCGCACGGCGGCCGAGCCGATCAGCCCACTGGAACCTGTCACAATCACACGCATAGCACGTCAAACCTACCTAAAAACCAACATCAAAAGAAAACGGCCGTCCGATTGTAATTCGCAATCGAAACACCAAAACCGCCATCCTTTTTTTTCACCCCAACGCCTGCCACACACAGTCGCTGGTCCCAGTGAAGGCGGTTTGGTCGCCCGCAGAGCCCTTTTCGCCAGTCTTTTCGGGGAGGATCAGGCAGCCTGCTTCACAGCCGCGGGAGCTTCGGCCGGAGTGTTCGGGCGAATCAGCCGAGTCATCTCTAAAATTTCCGCGATCGCGAGGGCTTGCTCGGCAGCCGTTTGCGTCAGATCCAAAAACAACACGCGTTTGCCGCGAATTTCGCACCAGGTGCTGCCGGCCCCCTCCAATGGTTCGCCGCGGATTTCAAATCCGTTCTGGCGTGCGATGCGGGTCATCCGTTTCAGACGATCCAGCACGTTTTCCTCGTTAAACCGGTTCATTTCCATGTCGTTGCACTCGCTGGAGACGGGCTTTTCGCCTGCGTGATTGAGGGCGATCAAGTCACCGGGGCAAACAAGCCGTGGAGGGTAAGGTTTGCGGGCCGGATAGCAGGGATTTATCAACCGTGTGGGTTGTTCCGATAGATCAAACAACCCGTCCCCTCCCGTCCCCTCCCGCCCGGACCAACCGAGCGAGCCGATAGGGCGTTGGCCCCGGTCTGCCACCCCTCTCCAAGGGTTGGCCTTCCAGCCGCTAGCGGATGGGACTCGTCACGACGCTACCAACACGCTGTTCCTGTTCGGATTCCAAAGTCAGCTATGTCGCACCAAGCCTCCTCCGCCCAATCGACTCACGCCGCCTCCGAATCCCCATCCAGTGCGGCCACCGCCAATGAGCTCACGGTGCTGCGGGAACAGGTCAAGCGATTGCAGAACCTGGCGACACTCGGCGAGTTGACCGGTACGGCCACTCACGAATTCAACAACGTGCTGATGACCGTCATCAACTACGCCAAACTAGGACTGCGGAACGAAGACAAAGCCAGCCGCGACAAAGCACTGACGAAAATCTTGGAAGCCTCCGAGCGTGCCGCTCAAATCACCAACACGATCTTGGCCCAGGCCCGCAACCGCAGCGACGCGATGGGACCAGTCGACTTGAGCGGATTGGTTCGGGAAACCTTGGTGCTGATGCAACGCGAAATGCAAAAGTACCGAATCAGCATCGAAACCGACCTCCCCGAAACGGCGACGGTTCATGCCAGCGGGAACCAAATCCAACGCCTGCTTCTCAACCTGCTGACCAATTCGCGACAAGCCATCGGCGAATGCGGCACGCTCTGGATTCGGGTCGCCTCGTGCGAAACCGGCCCGGATGGGAACGGCTACGTTGAACTGACAGTTCGCGATTCAGGCAAGGGCATCCCCGAGGACGTTCTGCCCAAGATCTTTGATCCGTACTTCTCCACCAAAGCCGGTCCCGATGAAACGGGAAAGGGCGGCACAGGGTTGGGCTTGGCCGCCTGCAAAGAAATCATCGACGAACACAAAGGACGTGTTCGAGTCGAAAGCTCGGTCGGCCGTGGCACCGCCTTCATCATCCGCCTGCCAATCAGCGCCTCCCAACGGGCCGCCGCCTGAAAAAGGTGTCAGGTACCTTTTTGGGGGTTTGGGGGGTTTGCCTCGTTAGCATTATCGCTGAACGAAGGGTTCAGCCAGCATTTCCCTTGCCGAAATCGCTCTGAGCCGCCACCTCCACAGAGCCCGCAAACTGCCTGTTCCACCAAAAAGGTACCTGACACCTTTTTGTCATGGCGTTTGTTGTGATGGGGATCGCTTACAATGACGTGTTGTCATTCGTTCTCGCGAAACTGTCACTCCGAAAATGCCCCGCCCACTCACTGAAGCCCAGATTGCCGATTACGACCGCCAAGGATTTTTGTTGGCTTCGTCGTTGTTCGATCCCGACGAGATCGAACTGCTGCGCCGCTCGGCCAAAGAAGACAAACGCTTGGACGACCACGCGTTTGGTCGTGATGACGGCGAAGGCGGCACCGTTCGTCTGTCTCTTTGGAACCATCCCGGTGACGGCGTCTATGGAGCGTTTGCAAGGTGCAACCGAATCGTGGAACGGGCTGAGCAGCTGCTGCGCGACGAACCCTATCATTATCACTCCAAGATGATCATGAAGGACGCCCGAGTCGGTGGCGCGTGGGCCTGGCATCAAGATTACGGCTACTGGTACGGCAACGGCGTTTTGACGCCGAACCTAGTCAGTTGTTTCATCGCCGTTGATCCGGCAACCAAAGAAAACGGGTGCTTGCAAGTCATCCGAGGCTCCCATGCGTGCGGACGCATTCATCATCAACTGACCGGTCAACAAGCCGGGGCCGATCCTGAACGCGTGACCGAGATTTTAAAACGCTTTGAGCTCCTGCACGTTGAAATGAGTCCGGGTGATGTGCTCTTCTTCCATTCCAACCTGTTGCACCGCAGCGATCAAAATCACAGCGAGAATCCGCGTTGGTCGATGATTTGTTGCTACAACGCCAAGTCCAATGATCCCTACAAAGAATCTCATCACCCACGCTACACGCCACTGAATCGGTTGCCAGACTCCGCGGTACGCGAGATTGGAGGGCAGCGATTTGAAGACGCTGACTCCCACCCAAACGATTCGCAAGGTCAGTCCATGGCGTGGCTGGACCCGAATCGAGACGCCAGCGCGACCTCATTGAAAGCGAAATCAAAGGACGCGGACAATTGACGCAGCGTGAGAGCGACGCGGCCGACTTGGGCATCTATCCCGTCATGCCGCTAGATCGAGAGGTGCCGATCGGGTGCATCGGTGCTGGGTTCATCATGGATGATTGCCAATTGGTGGCTTACCGAGCGGCAGGCTTTCAGCCCGCCGCGATCGCTTCGCGACGAAGAGAACAAGCCGCCTCAGTGGCAGAGCGGCATGGGATCAGCAAGGTCTTTGACGATCCCCGCGAACTGCTGGCTGACGCCTCCATTCAGATCGTCGACATCGCGGTCCCGCCCGACATTCAACTCGACATCATTCGTGAAGCGGTTCGGCACCCGCACATTCGTGGCATCTTGGCTCAAAAACCCATCGCGGGCTGTCTTTCAGAAGCCAAGAAAATTGTCGAGCTCTGCCACAATGCGGGAATCACGCTTTGTGTCAACCAAAACATGCGCTACGACCACTCCGTTCGAGCCTGCAAAACACTGCTGGATCAAGGCCAACTCGGCGCCCCCGTTTTGGCGACCATCGACATGCGAGCGATCCCGCACTGGATGCCTTGGCAACAACGACAGGGATGGATGACGTGCCGGATCATGTCGATTCACCACTTGGACGCGATGCGGTACTGGTTCGGTGATCCAGTTCGCGTCTTTGCCAGCTTCCGGACCGATCCGCGAACGACGTTCCCGCACGTGGACGGCATCGGGCTGTACATCTTGGAATACGCCAGCGGGTTGCGTTGCCAGATTTGCGATGACGTGTGGGCGGGACCGGCACGCGAAGGCGCGGCGGAAGACCTAGGCATCACTTGGCGAGTCGAGGGCACGGAAGGAATGGCTCGTGGAACCATCGGTTGGCCCAAGTACCCGCTTCGATCCCCCAGCACAATCGATTGGACCACCACACAATTGGGCCGATGGGAACAACCACGCTGGGACGAGGCTTGGTTCCCCGATGCGTTTGCGGGCCCGATGGCAGAACTGTTGGTCGCATTGGAAACGGGCATCGAACCCAACCTAAGCGGGCGAGATAACCTGCGCACGATGGCTCTGGTCGACGCGTGTTACGAATCAGCGAAGACCCACCGTGCAATTGAGCTACCGACAACGATCTGAAATTTGTTCCCGACGAGTTCGAATCAATTCGATTTCGCGAGACCGTCTGTTGGAAGATTCCAAAGCCAACACTGCAGGTAGGAGTCTGCCAGCATCGGTCCATACTCCGCGTCTGCATCAAGGAAGTCTTGTTCGGTGGGAGGCTCGACAGGAGTCGCCGCGGTTACTGAGTCGGGTTCGAATCCCCAGAGCACCAATTGGTTTTGAGCGACCTTCAGCCCAAATGGTCGATCTCCCATGGGCGCAAGGTTTCCGATTGTGAGGTTGCCGTTCTCATCGCCGGAGTTCAGCAAACCTGGGGCAGCGTCGTGGATTTCTTGGATGGTGCTCGGCCAACGGCCTTCTTTGTGCTGGAACAATCGTGCCATGATGGCTGTTTTCGCGAGACGCACATGCATGGCGGATCGGACAAAGGCTTGATTCATCGAAACCAAACTCGGCATTGTCATTTCGGTGACTTGGGTGTCCAGCTTTTGCAGCCAATTCCGGGTTTGAAAAGAAGCTTGCACCGAAGTTTCCAGACTCTCGATCTCCTCAAAAAAGGTCGTCAGATCGTCGGTGGGAACAAGCTCCAACCGGTCGTACATGGCCAGTGTCTCCAAGGCATCAATGGAGTGCCCACCTGGCAATTGATACTCAACGGCTTCTTCCCCCAGTTCCTCCAGAAACTCCGTGTCCTCAAACAACGGTAACGCCCAAGCACGTTCGCCTATCAAGAATCGTCGAAAGCGAGGTTCAATCTCTTCAAGCCCTTCAAGTTGCTCCAACACAGCTCGCCACTGCTCATCGTCAAAGCAATCGATTTGCAATGCGGTTTTGATGGCATCAAGAGCGAACTCGAGCATTGCCACACTGACCAACTGCGAAACCGCCATCGGCTCCTCTTCCAACGCCCGTGCACTTCCGATCAGGGCCAATACACACTGTCCTGCGTGGGTGAAATCCTCGCGACGAAGTGCGTCTTCAAACTCCAGTTTCAATAGCCGAACGATGTGTCTCTCCTGCCCCATTCCCGGAAAGAAGGCATCCAAATCTATGGGCGTCCAAATACCACGATTCCCCACGGTCACCAGATGGATGCGATCAAGAACATGCTTCCATTCTGTCAAGTAATTTCGGGCAACGTGATCATACGAGTAGTCCTGCCCATACTCGTAACGTGGAACGTCCTCCTCCCCTATGAGTCCAATCACGGGAACATTCCGAGATGACTCCTGGAACGCGTCCGATTCGATCTCATCGAGGATGCGTTGCCATTCCTGGCTACGCGATGAATCAATCCGCTCTCGGCGGTAGTCCAGCAACGACTCCGCATCAATTGGCAAACCGCTGGCCAGCAAATCATTTTTGCGGTCGGCCAGTTCCTGAGTCGCCATGTTCTGGCGAGCGAACCACCAAGCCAGCACCAGAAAGATCAGCGATAGCGGCAAGACGAGAAAGACAAACACCGCCAAATTTCGCGGGGTCAACAACCGCGTGAGCCAACTGGACGACAGCTTCGAATCATCTGATGAGGTCATACGTGTCTGGATCGATTCGGAGGACATCAGCGGTACATCAGGTACTTCGCTCGGCGAGTTTGAAACTCTTCCAACTCTTCTTGGTAGGCCGCCTGCAACTGCTCCACCGAGTGACCGCCCAGGATTCCTTCCGCTGTTTTCTGGCTGACCAACAAACGGTTCAGTGACTTCGTATTCCAATCATCGGGAGCCAGTTTCCTCAACGTCACGGCAATGGTTAGCGAGGTTTGCAACGGATCGAACTCAGCCCGCTGAGTCAGGATCACGTTCACTCCGCCACACTTTTCACTGGCAAATTTGCTGGCGTTCGGAGTGAACTCGATCGGGACAAATCGCACCCCGCTCAAACCCTGTGCATTCAGTTCACGGGCCAGTTCCAACGCGTCGATCCAGGGAGCACCGAAGTGTTCAAACGGCGTGTCCGTTCCCCGGCCCACGGACAAGTTGGTTGTCTCCCACAATCCGATCGCCGGATAAAGGTAGGCCGCGTTGAGACTGCGCATGTTGGGTGACGGATTGATCCACATCCGTCCGGTTTGATCAAACCCGGGGCGTCCTTCCCAACCCTCCATCGGAATGACTTGCAGATCCAGGTCGAGTTCCCATTCCGCTTGGAACATTTTCGCCAGCTCACCAATCGTCATCCCATGCCGGACGGGAATGCGGTGGTAAGCGATGAACGATTCGCTGCCCGCATCGGTCACCGGACCTTGCACGGCGGTCCCGTTGATTGGATTGGGCCGATCCAAAACAACAAACCGAATCTCATTTTCGGCCGCCGCCTTCATCGCGCCCCCCATCGTCGAGATGTAGGTGTAGAAGCGAACGCCGATGTCCTGAATATCAAAGACCAGCGTGTCGATGCCTTCCAGCATCTCCGCTGTCGGAACTCGCGTTTTGCCGTACAGACTGTGGACCTTCAATCCGGTCAACGCATCTTGTTGGTCGTCGATATTGGCTTGATCCAGTTGGCCCACAAACCCATGTTCGGGGCTGAACAGTGCCACCAGATTCACGTCCTTTGAAGCGTGCAGCAACTGAACCGTCGACACACCGGCCAAATTCGTGCCTGTGTGATTCGTGATCAGCCCCACCTTGCGTCCCGCCAAGGCCGCAAAATCATCTCGCTGCAAGACATCGATCCCGGCCAGCACTTGAGCAGTGGCGGCGTTTGCAGGAACGAAACCAAGCGTGATCGCCAACAGAAAAATGGCAAAGAACGAGTGAGGCATGATCGTTTGAGAGTGAGCGTGAGTTTTGGAAAGCACTGCCAATCATACCCCGGCTCGCGACCGAACGATCACCTTTGATCTCTCGCTGAAATCCATTGCGGAAGTGTTTCAATCATCCGGTTGCTGCCCCGCAGGAATCAAGCGACTGGCAATGTACCCTGAACCGAAGGTGGTGAGCGAGCCGATGATCGCCAACCATGGCCACGCGACGGACGTCGCAAACTTGATCGCGGTGAGCACAGCCATGCCGGTCACCATCCCGACCAGGGCACCGCGTTGGTGGGCTGACGCGGTCAAGATCCCGAGCAGGAACACGCCCAACAAGATCCCCGCGGTGAAGCCCGCGATCGCGAGTGCATCGCTGATGACACTGCTCGAAAGGTAGCTCGCACCGATGCCAATCGCGATCTGGATCACACCAAAAACAACGGTCAGTCGGCGGCTGACTCGAAGCAGGTTGCCGGACGCGTCACTGCCAGACATTTCATCGTCGGCATCCTTGTGCGCCGAGCCATTGCTCCGAGAACGCAACCAAGGTCGATAGAAATCCGAGACCGCCGCAGACGCTGAGGAATTCAACGAACTGGACAACGTGGACATGGCTGCTGCAAACACAGCTGCCAAGGTGATGCCGACCAAGCCAACCGGCAGGTAGTCCACGATGAACGCGGCAAACACCTCGTCATTGTGGTCAAACGCCCGCGGATGAATCTGCGAGTAGAAGCCAGCCAAAGCAACCCCCAGCAACAAGAACAAAGCGAACTGGATCAGCACGACCACGCCGCTGGCAACCACGGCACGCTGTGCATCCAAGGTGCTCCGCGCGGCCAGGTAACGTTGGACAATCATTTGATCGGTCCCGTGTGTCCCCAGCGTCAACACCGCACCGCCGATGACTCCCGACCAGAACGTGAACGGTTCCGTCAGCACACTGAACGTGCCGGTTGATCGCCAGCGAAAATCGAAGACCTGAAAACGCCCGGTCTCCTGGCCGAACTCGACCAGTTGCTGCCAACCACCCGGGAAATAGTGGACCAGGATCAGCAACGACAGCACCCCACCGACCATGTAAACGACCAACTGAATGCAGTCGCTCCAGATCACAGCTTTGATTCCACCAAAGAACGTGTAGACGATCGTGAAGGCCCCCAAGATCACAATGCAGCTGACAAGGTCAACGCTGAGCACCTTCTCCAACGCGATGCCGGCCAAGAACAGCCGCAAACCGTCGCCCAAATTCCGGGTGACCAAGAACAACAACGATGCAAACCGTTTGCTGGAGTCACCAAACCGCGTCGCCAGAATTTCATAGGCCGAGTAGATTTCACCGCGGCGAAACAGGGGCACCAACACGACCGCCACGATCAAGCGGCCAATGACCAACCCCATTCCCAACTGCAGAAACCGCATGTCACCGTCGACCGCAAACGCGATCCCGGGCACGCTCAAAAAAGTCGCGGTGCTGGTTTCCGTTGCGACGATCGACCCCAAGATCGACCACCAGGGCATGTCACGTCCGCCCAGCAAGTAACCGGCCAAGTCCTTCTGGTCCCGTCCGACCCAGAGACCAAAGCCAACCATCGCGAGCATGTAGATGACCAGAACGGCAAGGTCAAAGGAGCTGATAGCCAAGTGTCGAGTCTCGTGTGCTGTAGTCGATTTTGTGCCGTGAATCCGCCTCGCCTGACCGGTGCGGCTACCTTACTGTATTTTGATGCGATCAGTTTTGTTGCGGTCAGGGAAATCACACATGCGAAACCATCCACCATGCTGAATCAATTGACCACGGAAGCCAGCAACCCGGCATCTGCCCAGATCGATTCTTTGTCGGCGTTGCAAATTGTTCAGTTGATCAACCAACAAGACGCACTGATCGCGGCCGCCGTGAACACGCAGGCCGAAAGGATTGCGGAGGCGGTGGACGTGATCGCGGACAAATTCCGCTCCAACGGGCGATTGGTTTATCTGGGTGCTGGCACGTCCGGTCGCTTGGGAGTGCTGGACGCCAGCGAATGCCCACCGACGTTCCGAACGCCGCCTGAAATGGTCGTTGGTGTGATCGCCGGAGGCCCCGAGGCTCTGACCCGTGCGATTGAAGGGGCCGAAGACCATCCGGAATTTGCGAAGCGTGACTTGGCTGAAATCAAGCTGTCCGACAACGATGTGTTGGTGGGCATCGCCACCAGCGGACGGACCCCCTACGTCATCGGCGGATTGCAATACGCCCGATCCGTTGGCGCTGTGACGGTGGGACTGAGTTGCAATCCAAACTGCCAATTGCGACCGCTCTCCCAAATCATGATCGCACCGGTGGTGGGTCCGGAAGTGGTCAGCGGATCCACCCGGTTGAAAGCGGGAACGGCCACCAAGATGGTGCTCAACATGTTGACGACCGGAGCCATGATTCGGATCGGCAAGACGTACGGCAATCGCATGGTCGACGTCCGCGCAACCAACGAAAAGCTGGTCGCAAGATCGCGGCAAATGCTTTCCGAGATCGTGGGGATCCCAATTGAGCAAGCTGAACAATTGCTGCACCGATGTGAGGGCGAAGTCAAAACAGCCATCGTCGTTCACATGCGTGACGTCTCCCCACAAACGGCGCGACGACAGTTGGCTGGCGTGGATGGGCACCTGAGTCGCTTGCGAGTGTCTTCCCCGGAATGAACACGCCCACCGGACTCGTGCTGGGAATCGACGGGGGCGGTACCAAAACCGTCGCGTGGCTGGCGCGGTGTGACTTCACCGATCATCGCACCGCGATTTCCAACACAATCGAAACGATTGGTCGTGGACGCGCGGGTTCCTCCAATGTCCGTCGCGTCGGCTTTGAAACCGCGCTGGGCAACTTGGATCGGGCAGTCGAGGATGCCTTTGCCGATGCAGAAATCCCCCGAGTCCCTGTGGACCGTGCCTGTTTGGCGCTCGCCGGTGCCGGTCGAAACACCGAACAACAACGGATTCGGTCATGGGCGAATCAACGTCAACTGGCGAACCGCCTGGCGGTCGTCGATGACGCATTGCCAGTCCTGTATGCCGCCGCGGAAGATGGGATCGGCATCGCCTTGATCGCGGGCACCGGGTCGTTGGCACTGGGCCGGAACGCCGAGGGCCAGACAGCGAGATGCGGCGGATGGGGAAGCTTGCTGGGCGATGAAGGCAGTGGCTATCAGATTTCTCTCTCGGCTCTGCGTGCTGCCGTTCGCGCCGACGATGGGCGTGGCCCCACCACACAACTGCACCAGCGTTTGCTGGAACACCACGGGATCACAACGGCCAGTGAATTGATTCCCATCCTCTACACCGACTCGAACAACCGAGTCGCGATCGCCTCGCTTGCACCACTCGTTTTCGAGGTCGCAAGCTCTGGCGATCCGGTCGCGATGCAGATCCTTGATCAAGCTTCGACGGATCTCGCCGAGATGGTGCACACGCTGGTCGATCGCCTTGGCATGTCAAACCATCCGTGCGCGTTGGCTGGAACCGGCAGCGTGCTGATTCATCAACCCGCGTTCACACAAAGCGTCCGTGACAAGCTGGCTCGAACTGGAACGGAAACCACTTTCCGTGCAATTCCTGAATCAGTCGTAGGTACGCTGGTGATCGCAGTCGGATTGACCACAACTCACTGAAACAGAATCAGCGAGCCTCGTCGATCACCATGCACCGCATTCGGGCTCGTGTTCGTCTTCGACGCCCAGGCGTGTTTTGAACTGCTGGAACTTGTCGTACAAGCGTTCGCTGCTGCTGTGCACGTGTTCTGCTTCGGTGATGAATTTGATCGAGTCATCCGGATACACGTCCGAATTGATCAACGCTTGACGGAATCCATCCAGTGGCGTTCCGTAGGCAATCAACAGTTTGTGTTCGTCCAGTTGGACTTCCTGTTGCTTGGCTGTGTTGATGATCGCGATTCCAGTGCAGCCATCGTTGAGCAGCACGTCTTCGAATTCCATCAAGATGCTTTTCAGCACGGGAACATCGATGTGCTCGCGGTACAGGTCTTCGTGTTGCGAAGAACTGTGATGGCTGGTTTCCAACACCACATCGACCACGGTTCCCAGTTGATCGATCAGATCCAGGAACACATCCATCAAAACAGGTTTGGATGCGGCGGCCATGATGACCGGCGTGGTGGATCCGTTGGATTCGTCCACGTACTTGTCGTACCGAAATCCCTGACTGGGAGAAATCTGGACGTCGTAGGAAGGTCGGATGGCGTCGGTCAATTCGAACATCCCATAGGTTTTGATCCCCATGTGAACCTGCAGTTCTTCGTCCGAGAGACGTTCGAAACTGCCAGGTGCGGATGTTGGAATCGCGTCGTCCTGTGCCGTCGGACGAAGGATGCGTTTGAGAAAGCCCATTTGATTGGTAATTTTCGACGCGTGTGTGATGACGACACCAGGGTGGAAAAGATTGCCTGAGCCGGTTCACCGCTGCGACTGGTGAACACACAAAGCTAGGTCATGTCTGGGCCAAGACCCCGCAACTGTCCCAGAACCGCTCAAAACTCGCTGAATGGCCCGCAAGACGGCCTTCCAAGCGTTTCCACCGTCATAATCCGAACAATCGTTTCTCCCAACTCACCACAAGCGGTGTTCTGGTTCGCCCAGATCCCTGCGAAAGAGGTTGACACGCACGCCTAGGAGTCGACATTGAGACGTTAGCGGGGGCCGCGCGCCGCCTTTTTCAAAAACGCTTCTCTGAAGACGCTTTCGAGCGGCTGGTTCATGATGGATCGAACAGCATCCCGACGGGCATTGGCCCGTTTCATTCGTACTTTGCCCTGCCCAGGCTTTTCATCGATTCTTCCCAGCGATTCAAACGCTGAGAAAAACCGAGTTGGCAAAGTGTTCACGCTGGCATGCCTGACCGCGGCGTTGCTCCCCAGCGGCTGCGACTTGCCCGATCGATACGACATTCAGACGTTTGAAAAGCCTGCTCCTTGGCAGGCCGAAACAACGCCTTCGTTTGCCTCCCAGGCACGCAACACAGCGCGGCCCTCGTCAGCCGCCGATGCGATGCGGCAATCCGGCATGCCAGAGATCCTCGCGCCCAACCAGACACCCTCCAACACGATCGAAACCGTTTCAGGCAAACCCCATTCGCAAGCCTCCGCCGGAACGATCGAAAACCGACTCGCCGACGAATGGGAGTCGTGGCAAATTCACAGCCTGCGCTCGACCATTCTGGGCGGCATTCACGCCAAGTCCACTCGGACCGCGGACAACGAGATCAAGGTCGAGTTGGAAGAACAAGGGCTGACCTATCGCGGCATGTTGCAAATCCTTGAATCCAATCAGCAAACGTTCTGGCACGATGCCAATGGCAATCTGAAGAAGGTGGACTGCACGTTTCGACGTGGACCGATCGAATCACATCGCACGATCGAGATCACCGCCAACGAAGTCCAGTTCGTTGACAACCGCTTGGTCGCAACCAAGAAGAAGACGCTGCCAATCCATTCACCTTTGGGCGGCCCGCTGCACGTCTACCAAACCTTGCGCCGAAAACCGTTGCAAGAAGGTGAAATTCGCGAAGCCAATGTCTTGCTTCCAATCCTGGGGGAAGTGGCAACCCTTCGACTGCAACACAACTCGCTCGCATCGCCCTCTGTCCTGACACCGCAGGGATTCCAAGAAGTCGTGCTGCAGGAAGCATCTTGCCTGTTGTCACTGGGGCCCCAACGACAACGCGAAAGCGTTTATTGGTTCGACGATCAGGGCCAGGTCCAGCTCTACCACGTCGCCAACGAACAACGATTTTCGTACGGGTGCAATGCCTCGCAATACAAACTGCTGGGGCAAGAATTCCTCCGCCAAGACTATCCGATTGCCTTGCAAGTGCAGGGCAAACCGCTTGAGACCGAAGCGAGTTTGTTGGCGGGTGACCTCCAGCAGGTCGGCTACGAAATCATCTGGGCCAAACCACCCGCGCCCGAGTCCGTGGCAGCGGATCCACCTGGCGAGGCAAACGAACCAGAACCATCAGCGGACAACCAAGACAATCAGATCGCTCTGGCTCCCCGTCAGTACCTTCGCCGCAACGGTGACCAAGCACAGCAAAAGCTGATCGTTTCCCGGACCCCGGTTCCAGCTTCCAAGCTTCGCGATCGCTTTGATCAATTCGGAGGCGAGAGCACCCCCGCTGACTTGGCCGCAACTTCGTTGGTCGATTATCGCTCCGCCACGGTTCGCCGCATTGCCAACGCAACCGCCAACAGCCCCGATTTCACGCTGGCAGAACGAGCGATGGAGATGAACCGCACCGTTCACTCCTTGCTCTCGTTCCAACCGCTGTCGCAAGGCATGCGTGCGGCCAGCCAAATTGCCGACTCATCAACGGCAGACAGCACCGAGCAGTCCATTCTGCTGATGGCGCTGTTGCGTTCCGCGGGGATCCCCTCCCGAATGGCCTTGGGAATTCGGTACCAATCCGCCGACCACGTTGCCCCCAACCGTGACATCGCCTTGCCATTCCAAACCCGGGCTCGCCTTCCCGACGGCAACCGCTTTGTCTATCACGCCTGGGTGGTGGCAAAAGTCGACGACCAATGGATCTCGTTGGACCCTGTCGCTGGCACCGAAACCCAACCGGATTGCTTGGCAATTGAGACCACTGACATGAAAGACATCGATCCGATTGAGTTGATCGAGGCATTCATCGACAAACTCTCGCGAATGCAGATCAGCATCTACGCGGTCATTCGTGGCGGCTGAGCTGCGGATGCCAGAGCTGCGGATGCCAGAGCTGTGAGTGCCAGAGCTGTGAGTGCCAGAGCTGTGAGTGCCAGAGCTGTGAGTGCCAGAGCTGTGAGTGCCAGAGCTGTGAGTGTCAGAGCTGTGAGTGTCAGAGCTGCGGCTGGCGCATAAAAAAAAACGCCCCGGAGAAGGTTACCCTTCGCCGAGGCGTTTTTGAGGTCACGTCTGTTTGACGCAGTGGTCTACTTTCATCAAGTGAACAAGTTCACTCAGCGAACGTAGCTGGCACTGGCCTGAATGACGCGACGATTACGGGAAATGCTTGCACTTGGATCAACGATCGGTGCAGGTGGCATTGGAGCGGCGTGAGGAGCAGCGACTGGTGCGGCAGTAGGAGCGGCGTAGGTCGATCCACATCCGCATCCGGTGTCACAAGGAGCTGCGTCGCAGCCCATGTCACAGCAGCTGCTCTTCTTGCAACCCAAGTTGCCGAAGAGTTTCTTCAGCAGGCCGCCCTTGCCGATGGTGCAGCATCCGCTGTCACATCCGCTGTCGCAGCAGGTAGGTTCGCAAGAAGCGATTTCGCAACCGCAAGCTGGTTCGCAAGCGACTTCACAAGGAGCTTCGCAGCAGCTGTTGCAACCTTTGTGGCCCTTGAACAACTTGCTCAGCAAGCCGCCCTTGCCAATGCTGCATCCGCTGTCGCAGCACGAAGGTTCGCAAGAAGCGATTTCGCAACCACAAGCTGGTTCGCAAGCGACTTCGCAAGCAGGTGCACAGCCACAATCAGCGACTTCGCAACCGCAAGTTGGTTCCGCACAGCTGTTGCAGCCGCCGAACAGTTTGCCCTTCAGCAAGCCACAACCGGAGTCACAACCGCCACAAGGGGCTTCGCAACCACAATCAGGTTCGCAAGCAGGAGCACATCCGCAGTCGCTGTCGCAACCGCCGCAAGGTGCTTCCAAACCACAAGTAGGCTCACAAGCAGGAGCTTCACAGCAAGCTGTTGAGCTGCCGCAGCCTTTCATGCCGAGCATTCGGTCCAGCAGGTCAAAGCCGAAGCCTTGTGTACAAACCGAACTAGCTACGACCATCGTCAGTGTTAAAATTGTCCGCTTCATCGGAGATTATTCTCCCTCTCGAGATTGTTGCGGGAAGTTGTCGGCAGTGATCCGTCACATGCGATTTTGCAACCTCACCATTGAATCTGTGTCCGGGGGACACGGTCGTCGGACGAAGTCGCCGACGATCAAGCCCCGAGGAAAGACTTCAGAACACAAACCGAGCGAGGTGCGAGCACCTGGCCCGCTGACTTCGTTCAGTTCTGAAATCCGTTATCGATTCGTGCCAGACTTCCTGGCGATGGTGAAATGAGTTCAATCGTTGGATGAAGAAACATCTGCCAGATGCTGACATCCGCTGTCTGCATCTCTGGGTCATCCGAGTCACTTGAGTTGGATCGAGCTTGCGATGCCGGGAGCATTTCAAACCCGACTCAAGCGGTCGGACAACAAACGTATCGGCGACACCTAGGCTTCAATGCAGTGGTTTGAGCCTTTTTCGTCAGCTTGTTAACGTTTGCGGCTTGCGGAATTTCAACGCGGTTATTCGGCTGGTATGGGTCGTCCTGAACAATCCCTTGGTACGATGCGTTTAATCGATTCAGACTGACAGAATCACCCCCTCGTGGCGGTAACAGCGGCTCAAATCGAGTGGCTTCCGTCGTGGAACGCGCCGTCATGAAACCCAAACGAATGCACGCGAATCCGGCGAACCAACGGGCCACCCCCGGCCCCTCCCAACCTGAACTCGTGGATTTGACGCGAATCGAACCAGTCGAGTGCCCCTGTGGACAGGCCCGACGCGCCTTCGCGGACTCGCCCCATTTCCCAGGCACATTGCATCTGACTCAAATCAGTCTGGACGCCCAATCACACTTCCATCGCGATCACACCGAGATTTACGTGATCTTGAAATGCGATCCGGATGCGGCCATTGAGCTCGATGGCGAACTTCATCCCGTCCGTCCCCTGATGTCCATTCTCATTCCTCCCCGGGTCAAACACCGTGCGGTGGGAAAAATGGAGGTCTTGATCGTGTGCACCCCGGAATTCGATTCCGCGGACGAGCACTTCGGCGATCCTGCCGTGGAGTCAGGCAAAAACTCGACTGTCCCGCCGCCTCGCCGGCTTTCGTCTTTCGAATGACCTCTCAAAAGCTCGAAAATCGCCGTCAAAACGGCATTTACACATTTGAGCATTCGAGGGGATTGCACGTGACGGGTACCGGCACGCTAAAATCATTTTAATCCACACGATTGGGACTATCCTGTCGTTCCTCTCCTTCCCTGCCTCCATCCCCGCCCCCCGGAATCCTTGATGTTTGCGACGTTGCGCCGCTCAGTCACTTCGCCACGCTTCCTGAGGACCTCACAACACTTTGATCGCCCGCCCCGTGTGGTCGTGATGTTGCTGTGTCTGATGGGTTGTGTTGGCCTGACCCTGGGCTCCTCCATTGCCCACTCCCAAGAAAACGGACAAACCGCTGATTGGACCTATTGGCGTGGCCCCCATTTCAATGGGACCGCCGAAGCGGAGAACTTGGTCGACGACTGGGACTCCGAGGGTGGTGAAGGCAGCAATCTGATTTGGAAACGCGACGACATCGGCACCCGCAGCACGCCAGTGTCGATGAACGGCCGACTCTACTTGATGATGCGTTCCAATCCGGGCACGGACACCGAAGGTGAAAAGGTCGTCTGCCTCGACGCCGAAACCGGTGAAACCCTCTGGGAAAACCGCTTCAACGTTTGGATGTCCGACGTGCCTGACACCCGGGTGGGATGGAGCAGCGTGGTCGCGGACCCAGAAAGTGGCAATGTCTATGCCCTGGGCGTCTGCGATTTGTTCCTCTGCATCAATGGCGAAACGGGTCAAACCGTCTGGAGCAAACCGCTGCACGAACAGTTTGGCATGTTGTCGACTTACGGCGGACGAACCAACTTCCCCGTGATTCACGAAGACCTCGTGATCATCAGCGGCATCATCATCAACTGGGGCGAAGCCGCCAAGCCAAACCATCGCCTGATCGCAATGGACAAACTGACCGGCGAAGTCGTCTGGTTCAGCGGCACCAAGGATTTGCCCAACGACACCACTTACTCCGCTCCCACGCTGACCACGATCGAAGGCCAACGGCAATTGATTCTGGGAACCGGTGACGGAGCCGTATGGGGCATCCAACCTCGGACCGGCAAACCGCTCTGGCACCACGACCTGTCCCGCCGGGGACTGTTTGCGACACCGTTGGTGGATGGCAATCGGGTTTATGCCAGCCACAGCGAAGAAAACATGTCCGGCAGCTCGATGGGCGCGGTCGCTTCCATCGAAGTCGGCGGAACCGGTGACGAAACCTACGGCAAAGAAGTCTGGAAGATGGAAGGTTTGGTCGTCGGACGCAGTGCTCCCGTCGTCGTCGACAACCGTTTGTACGTCGTCGATGACCGCTGCAAACTTTGGATCATTGACACCGAGACGGGTGACTTGATCGCCGAGCGAATCGCAATCGGAGACCGCAAACAGTGGCCCTCGCTTTTGGTCGCGGATGAAAAACTCTATGTGCTCACCGAAAACGGTCGTTGGGCAATCTTGGAAATGACCGAAGAGGGCGTCGAATTCCTCAGCAAGGGACGCATTCGCAACGAAGCGTTTCATTCCTCGCCAATCTTGGCCAATGGAAAGCTGTATTTCCAAGGAGCCTCGGCTCTGTACTGCGTTGGCAAACCGGAATCCAAGCAAAAACCGCTCGTTTTGGCAGAGCAATTGCTCGGTGAAACAGCCCTCGAGGAAAATCCAGAACCAGCCCAACTGCTGATCACTCCCGCGGAAGCCTTGCTGCATCCCGGCCAAACCATGGAATTGTCCGTTCGGTTGTTCAATCGATTGGGACAACGCTTGGCCGATCCAGAAGGATCCGAGGTCACGTTCAGCGTCGAAGGACCTGGCTCAGTCGACGGCAACGTCTTCACCGCCAATGCGGACGTGGCTCACACGGCAGCCACGATCATTGCCAAGGTCGGAAGTGTTTCCGGATCCACCCGCGTTCGGATCGTGCCTGAACTGCCCTGGGCGTTCAACTTCGACGACTTGAATGACCCACCGCTTTCCTGGGTGGGTGCTCGTTATCGACACGTGATCCGTCCCGTCGATGGCTCGCCCGCCTTGGTCAAGATCAGCACGATTCCCAAGGGAGCACGCAGCCGTGCTTGGATGGGATCCAGCGAACTGAAGAACTACACCATTGCCGCAGATGTTCGTGGCAGCCGAGCCAACGACCAACTTCCCGACATTGGCTTGACCGCTCACGGTTACGTGTTGGATTTGATGGGCAACAGCCAACAGTTGCAAATTCGATCCTGGTCACCGCAATTGCGAATGGCACAAACCGTTGACTTCCCCTGGAAAGAAGACCAGTGGTACCGGATGAAATTCCGAGCCCAGATCGAAGGCAGCGGCGATGATGCGATTGCCGTGTTGAAGGGCAAGATTTGGCCTCGCGGCGAAGAAGAGCCCGCTGACTGGACCGTGACTGCAGAAGACAAAATCCCTGTCCTCTCGGCCAGCCCTGGTTTGTACGGCAACGCGAAAGTCGCGGAGCTTTACATCGACAACTTGGAAGTCACTCCCAACGAGTGATGCAGGTGGGGCGGCAGACTCATCCGCCGCCCCCCGCCGTTCCCTTCAATAACTCCCTCTGAAAACCTTGCAGCGAGATCGCAGACCTCCACTCCCCCCGCGATCCGCTTCCAACACCCAACGATCCCTCCCTCCCAAAAACAATCATGGCTCGCTCTGAATTTTCTGCTTGGTGCTTGATGATCGGCTCCGCGATGCTGGGCACACTGACAACCGTTCTCTTGAGTGGGTGCCAGCCTCCCATTCCATTGAACTCCGTCACCCTGACGGCCGCCGCCGCCAATGAGGCCATCGTCGTCGACGTGGACTCATCGAAATCCGATTCAGGATCCGCGGCGGATGTGAAGGAAGTCATGGAATCCGGCAAAGAGTGGCCCCAATGGGGCGGCACCCGGGTTCGCAACAATGTTCCCAACGCAAAGAACTTGCCCGAGACCTGGAACATCGGCAAATTCGACCGTCGCACGGGCGAATGGGATGGATCCAAAGCAGAAAACATTCGCTGGTTCTCCAGCCTCGGCAGCCAAACCTACGGCAACCCCGTTGTCGCCGGTGGCCAAGTCTACGTCGGCACCAACAACGGCAACGGGTACCTGGAACGCTATCCCAGCAACGTTGACCTGGGCTGCTTGCTCGCATTCGACCAAGAAGACGGAAGCTTTCTCTGGCAGCACAGCAGCGAAAAGCTGATCACCGGTCGCGTTCACGATTGGCCTTTGCAAGGCATTTGCTGTGCCCCATTGGTTGAAGGCGAACGCCTGTGGTTCGTCACCAGTCGTGGCGAAGTCCGTTGCCTGGACACCCAAGGCTTCCACGACAACGAAGACGATGGCCAAGTTCAAAACGAAGTCGCTCGGGTCGGTGACCTTCCCAACAGCGGCGAAGGCAGCGAGTTTGAAGATTCACTTTTATCGCTCAACCAAGGTCAACTCAACGACGCTTTGACCAACGTCTTGACCGAGGCTGGAAGTGCTCCCGAAGGCCAGGTCGAGATCAAAACACTCGCCGAAAACAAATCCTGGACCGCCACCGGCAAGTTCGGTGGCGTCGAACGCACCCTGGCATTCAAACAACTCGGGCCTCGCATCTCGATCTTCAAAACCCTGTCGGTCGAAGACAAACAAGACGCCGATGTGATCTGGGTCTTCAACATGATGGATGAACTGGGCGTCAGCCAGCACAACATGTGCTCTTGCAGCGTCACCAGCTACGGCGATTTGTTGTTCGTGAACACCAGCAATGGTCTCGACGAATCCCACATCAACTTGCCCGCTCCTGAAGCTCCCAGCTTCATCTGCATGAACAAGAACACCGGTGAAGTCCTGTGGACCGATCAATCCCCCGGTACCAACATCCTTCACGGTCAATGGTCGTCGCCTTCCGTCGAAGTCCTGGGTGGTGTCCCACAAGTCTTGTTCTGCGGTGGAGACGGATGGCTCTACAGCTTCAAAGCAGATGGTGGAAAAGACGGTGCCGGCGAATTGCTTTGGAAATTTGACTGCAACCCCAAGGAATCCAAGTGGATCCTTGGTGGCGAAGGCACTCGCAACAATCTGATCGCCACCCCCGTCGCCTACGACGGATGGGTCTACATCGCGGTCGGCCAAGACCCTGAACACGGCGAAGGCGAAGGCCACCTGTGGTGCATCGACCCAACCAAACGGGGCGATGTTTCGCCGCAACTGGCAGTGAAGATGGAAGGTGACAGTCGCGAACCGATTGGGCACAAACGCATTCAAGCTGTCGAACCTGAGAAAGGTGAAGCCGCGGTCGACAACCCAAACTCGGCCGTTGTCTGGCACTATTCGCTGGCCGACCAAAATGAAGACGGTGAAATTGATTTCGAGGAAGAAATGCACCGCAGTTGCGGAACCGTCGCCATCAAAGACGACGTGCTCTACATCGCTGACTTCTCTGGGTTGGTCCACTGCTTGGATGCCAAGGGCAACGAAGACGGCACGCCGATCGTCCACTTCACTTACGACATGTTTGCCCAAAGCTGGGGCAGCCCGTTGATCGCCGATGACAAGGTCTACATCGGGGATGAAGACGGCGACGTGTGCGTCTTTGAATTCGGCGCTGAAAACAACGAACCCATCGAAGAAATCAACATGGGAACCAGCGTTTACAGCACGGCCGTCGCGGCAGATGAAACCATTTTCATCAGCACGAAAGACAAATTGTTCGCGATTGGAAAACCTCGCTGAGCGTCGGTCTTTCTGGAGGCCAGCCTTCGACGTCGCCACGGCCAATCGTGAGCGACGTCAGCTTTCATCGATCGACTTGAGCCCATCATTCGCCACCGAGTTCACACTGGACCGGTGGCGAAACTCGTTTCAACGCGAGCCGAATGGGCGGAAAAGTCACTCCGGACGAAGACGCGAAACTACGCGTCTTGATCCAGGATCTGCTCTTCGGATCCGCGGTGTTGGCTGACTGGCCGATCCACCACGTGCTCTTCACGGCGTCGTGACGTTTGCGGGTCTTCATTTTCACTTCGCTGAGAGACCGGTGCGACCCGATAGGTCAGACCGTGAAGCGTGTGAATGGGTGGCATCGAAATGGGAGCGAACATGGGTGTCGTCTCGTTCAGAAGGTCGGTGGACACGAAAGCCTAGCTCTCTGTCACCTGTTTTCGACGCCACTTCCGGTCCTGATTTGCGAAAAGCGAGATTTCGTCAGAACCCAGGGTCCACCTGGTCCGATTGTGCGGGCAACCAGGCAACCAAAGCGAGAACCCAACACATAAATCGCAGACAAAGCGACATCTGACGCCATAAACCAGATCGAACAACCTGAGCTGTCAAACGCCTGCCAGCTGAAGACCGTCGAGCAACTCGGCGGCCGCTTCGCTCTTGTTCAGAACGTAGTAGTGGATTCCTGGAACGCCATGCTTCAGCAAATCGATCGTCTGCTGGCGAGCGTGATCGACGCCCACCCGGAATTGATGAGCAGCGTCATCCTTCTCCGACATCGCCGTTTCCAACTCTGCCGGAATCGATGCCTTGCACATGGAGGCAATCCGTTTGGCCTGTTTGAAGTTCGTCACCGGTAAGATGCCTGGAACGATCGGCACTTCGATCCCGATCGCGTGGCAAGCGTCCCGGAACCGATAGAAATCGTCGTTGTCGTAGAACAACTGCGTGATAACGATGTCGGCCCCCGCGTCCACCTTTCGCTTCAGGTTCACCAAATCCGTTTGGAAATCGACGGCTTCTTGGTGCGTTTCGGGATAGCCGGCCACCGCGATCCCCAGATCGCTGAACTTCCCTCGAATCAATTCGACCAACTCATTCGCGTACTTCAAACCACCCTCCGTCACCTCAAACTTTGTGGTGCCTTGAGGCGGGTCCCCGCGCAACGCAACGATGTAATCGACACCGATCTCGCGAGCATCTTTGAGGTATCCCTCCAACTCTTCGACCGTCGAGCCAACGCAGGTCAGGTGCGAGGCCACCGGCAGGTTGGTGATCTGCTTGACCTTCTGCAAGACCTCCAACGTCGTCCCACGACTCGATCCCCCCGCACCGTAGGTGCAGGTGAAGTACTTCGGGCTGAACTGCATCAACCGTTCCACGTTCTTGCAGAGCAAATCCACACCCTCGGCATTCTTGGGCGGAAACAGCTCAAACGAAATCGCACAATCGGGGGACTGATAAACAGAAGCCAGAGTCATCAAACAAATCACAAAAGAAGAAATGTGCTGCAAAAAGGCACGCTGCAAGAGAATAGTCGGGCAACGTCACCGGCCAGGCAGTTCCAGACAAAACCGGGCACCTCGCCAGTATAAACGACCGCCCGTTTGACGGAACCAAGCGTCCCGCTGGCGCGAACCGAAGCCTCCCAACTTTACCGCAATCCCTTCACATCCCGAAACCGACCGCCGCTCCAGCGTTTGCGCCGGGAAGGGGAGCATGCGTTCATTTGCGGGGAAAATTGCTAACCAGCGAGGGGACGCTGGGGCGGCACCTGCTCAGAGCAGGGAACTGGGACGCTGAGCACCTGGCCATTTGTCTGGGGAGGCCGTTCCTGACACGATCACCCCTTTCTTCTCCCAGCCCAAGTACGCCGTGACATCGGCGGGGCAGTATCGCAGCGTCAAACCACATCGCCTGCGATCGCTCTGATTGGGAGCCGACCCGTGAACCAGCAGGTCGCTGTGAATCGACACCTGCCCCGCGTGAACCGGTGTGAAACGGTGCTTCCCGTACTTTTCAGGTTCGCTCACAACTTGGTCCAAGACGTTGCCGGAATCAGAGTCCGTCATGTCAAAGTCAATCAATCCATGCTGGTGGGACCCCGTGTAGACCTCCATCCCACCATTGCCCAAATCAGCATCGTCGATCGCCAACCAAACCGTGACTGCCTTCGTCGGGGTCAACGGCCAGTAACTGGCGTCCTGGTGCCAATCGACTCGCTTGCCGTCCCCGGGCATCTTGCAGAAAAAGTGCGATCCCCAACCGATCACATTTTCGCCAAGCAAATCCGAGACATAGCCGACCAACTTCGGATGCTGCAACAATTCCCACACGCGAGCGTGTTTCAGATGGGCGCTGCTGATCGAGTAGCTGTCCTTCCCGGCAGCCATGGTCTCAGCCAACAACGCGTCGAAGTATTCACGCAGCGAAGCGGACTCCTCCGGGTCCAAGACATCCAGTGGCCCCAAATAGCCGTCCCGGTTCCAAGCTTCCATTTGCTCAGGGCTCAGCAACTGAGGCGACGCGTTCTCAGTGGGAAAGAAACGGATCTCGCGTGGAACCGTTTCAATCGACTCTCGATCTGGAATGATCGCAAACGCAGCGTCCGAGGGGGATCCGGTTTCGTTCATGGGAACTGAATTTCGTGCTGGAGGAGGGGGAACGACTTCATTGTCAGCGAGTCCATCAGGTGATTCAACCCAACCAAGTTGCCGGGAGATGCCAGCGTGACCGTTAAAACTGGCGCAGTCCATCCACAATCTCATTTGCTCGGATGCCACCCATCCGCTTGGCGGCGCCAAGCAATTCATGCGAACTAGGGTTGGATGCAACGGTTGCCTTCAAGGCGGTTGCGACACCTCGATCCCTTTGTCCGCACCCAATACGACCTCACGGTTTGCATCATGTCCCTCGCAGCCACCCCCCATCCACCGCGTCAGGAACGATCCACGACGGTGGTCGACCGCACAGTTCAGTATGGCGTCGTGAAAAAGATCGCCTTCCACTGGGTCATTTTCTTCGTCTGCAATTCCATCGCCTTGCTGTTGTGGTTGCGTCTGTTTGAGCACCCTGACCTGAGTTGGCAGCACTCCTTTGAGGATTGCGTCCGTCGTTTCCTGCCATTCTTCTTGATCTCACTCGCGTTGATTCCCGCCTTCGTGCTGGACACGCTGAAGTTAACCAATCGTTTTGCCGGACCGATCATGCGGCTCCGCACCGAGATTTTGAATGCAGCCGAAGGCCGTCCCGTCACACGGTTGTGTTTCCGCACCAACGACTTCTGGCGTGATGTCGCGGACTCCTTCAACAGCATGGCGCAACGGACCGGCTTGCTCATCGAAGAGAACGCCGAATCAACCGACACCGAATCCAGCTCATCCTCCACCAACGTCTGAATTCATCCGATGCCTGCACCCACCTCCAGCCCGCGGGACGGAACCGTCCCTGGCCGACGAACTCGTCGCAGCCGATCCGGTGTGGCAACGGTTGAGTTTGCCGTTTGCTTGCCGGTCCTGATCCTTTTGGTTTTCGGTTCGATCGAAGCTTCCAGCATGATCTTCCTGAAACAGTCACTCAACGTGGCGGCGTACGAGTCCACGCGAGAAGCGATTCGCGACGGCCGCAGCAACGCCGACGCCGCCGCTCGCGCCCGAGCAGTCCTCGATTCCCGCGGCATCATTGGCTACCAGATCACGTTTCCCAACGGGGAATCGCTGGACGCGGACCGAGCCGCCGAAGTCGTGACATCGGTGTCCGCTTCGAGTGCCACGAACAGTCCCCTGCTGGGCCGATTCCTCACCGATCGTCAACTCACCGTCAACACGGTGATGCTGAAGCAGTGAGACCACAACGGCTCCACTGAACTCACAACGCACATCCGCCCCGTTCAACTTCATCCGACTCGTCCGGAATCGCAGCATGCCTCCCGCCTCCACAACCAAGTCGACGCTGTCTCGCAAACTTCGTGATCGCTGCGTCGCTTTCGACCTCCATCGAACTCGCCGTGCACCGCAACGGCACGGAGCAATGTTGGTGCTGATCGCGATCATGATGTTCCTGTTCTTGATCGTTGTGGCTTTCTCGATCGACATCGCTCAGATGCACCTGGCTCGGACCGAACTACGTGCCTCCACCGATGCCGCCGCCAATGCCGCCGCCACCACATTGGCTGACACGCTGGATCGGAATGAAGCCGTTCGACGCGGTCAGCAAATCGCAGAAGCCAACTTGGTCAACGGACAACCCTTGCTGCTCGCAGCCGGCGACTTCCAGTTCGGTCGCTCCGAGCGTCAAGTGAACGGCAAGTATGCGTTCACTTCGGGTCAAGCTCCTTTCAACGGCGTTCGCGTCAACGGCCAACGCACCACCGGATCGTTGTCCGGCCCAGTGCCATTGTTCTTTGGCAACGTCACTGGCACCTCCATCTTTGAACCGGAAGCATTTGCGACGGCAACCTATGTCGAACGAGACATCACCTTGGTCGTTGACCGCAGTGGTTCGATGGGCGGCAGTCGATTCGCTGACCTCCGTGATGCCATTCGAATCTTCACCGACATGTTGGCAACCACACCGGTCGATGAACAAATCGGACTGGCGTCGTACAACGACCGAGCCAGCGAAGATGTGCAATTGACCGAAAACTTCGTCGAGATCACCAATGCCATGGACGGGTTGAGAACGGGTGGATTCACCAGCATTTCGGGTGGGATGCAAGCCGGACGGGCGATCGCCTTGCGTGGTCGACCTCCCGAGTTTGTCGAACGCACCATGATCGTGATGACCGATGGCCGCCACAACCGAGGCATTGAACCAAGGGTCGTGGCCAATGATCTCGCCGCGGATGGTGTCACCATCCACACCATCACCTTCGGAGCCGGCGCCGACTTCGGCCGCATGCAAGACGTCGCACGCATCGGAGGTGGTCGGCACTTCCACGCCACCGATGGCGCCCAGTTGCGTGAAATCTACCGAGAGATCGCCCTCACGTTGGGAACGGTCCTGACCGAGTGAAATCGATCAGCCGCCAATTCATACCCCTCACTTCTTCCCGACAAATTCCCATGCACTCGCCGACTCACTCTCGCCAACCCATCGCCAAACCGAATCCTCGGCAAGGCGCCGTTGCGGTTGAATTCGCCGTTGTCGTGCCGCTGCTGTTTCTGTTCTTCTTCGCAGGTTTCGAATTCATGCGAGTGGCGATGGTGCGGCACACCATTGACAACGCAGTCTACGAAGGGGCTCGCGTGGGAATCATCCCCGGTGGCACCAACGCGGAAATCCGAACCGAAGCCACCCGGATCCTGGGCACCATCGGAATCGATGTCTTCGACCTGGAGGTGGAACCGGCCAACATCACCGACGCCACGCAAGACATCACCGTTCGCGTGACCGTGCCATTGGACCGCAACACCTACGTCCCCGCGAACTACTTTCTCGGCGAAGAAATGCAGCGAGAACTGACGATGCGTCGCGAAGGCCGCTAGCTCACTTTGCCAAACGAATCTTCAAGAACGATCGATACTCCGGTCGCTCACGCCACTCTTCGAAGAACGCTTCGTATCGCGAATCGCTGGACCAGTACTTCGATTCCGGATGGTCCGGGTCGACACGTTGCTCGGGATAGTCCAACCCCGCCACGCTGTTGTCGACCGACGCGTTCCATTCCGCCAACCACTCGCTCAAACGCGAAGCAATTTCCGGATGAGCATCCGCCACGTCCTTGCTCTCGGCAATGTCATCGTCCAGCTGAAACAACTGTTCGCTGACCACCGATTGCCCCTTCTTCTTTCGTGTTTCGCGAATCAGCTTCCACGCGTTGTCGACGACCGTTGAAGCACCACGAAAACGGAACCCCATGGGCTTTTCACGACGAACCATGGCGGTCTCGCCATCGCCCTGAAGCACTGGCAGCAAACTGATTCCGTCGACCGGTGTGGTCAATGAGTCCCCAGGCAAATCCAGCAGCTCCACCAACGTCGGTGCAATGTCGGTCGTGCAGCCTGGGTAGCGGCTCACACGCCCGGGTTGAATTTGATCAGGCCAGTGCAACACACACGGCACCCGCAGCCCACCTTCGTACAACTGTGACTTGTTCCCCCGCAGCGGAGCCGTCGTCGATGGTTCGATGCGGGGCAGACCACCGTTGTCGCTGCAGAACCAAATCAATGTGTTGTCCAACACTCGCAGCCGTTCCAGCCCTGCTCGCAGAGTTCCCAGACTTCGGTCCATGGCCACCAGCTCGCCATAGTGATTGCGAGACTCCTCATCCATGCCATCGACAATCTGCTGCAACTTGGCCTTTTCATCTTTGTCCTTGCCCGCATCGAACAAGGCTTGCATGTCCTCCGCGGATGCCACAAACGGACTGTGCGGGGTGCCATACCAAACCACTGCGAAGAACGGTTGTTGAGACCGTGCTGATCGAGACGCGAAATCCAACGCTTCTTCCACGATCACTTCGGACGAGTCGCCTTCGAAGGCTTCAAACTTGCCCCGCCGACTCATCAACGGATCGCGATCGAAGAAGTTGGTCACCGACAACCACACATCAAACCCAAACCGACCGGGATGAAAGCGATCCTCGCCTAGGATTGGAACTCCCGGTCCGCGAAGACCATTCAGATGCCACTTTCCAAAGTGCCCGGTGACATAGCCCGCCTTCCGAATTGCAGTCGCAATTGATCGTTCCTGATGTCGCAGTGCGTGACCATGCGAAGGGACACCGGTCCGCTCGGGTGACCGCCCCGTCAAAACACTCGCTCGGGTCGGCGAACAAACCGCGGAGGCCGCGTAGAACCGATCCAAACGCAAACCGCCAGCGGCTAAGCGATCCAGTTCAGGCGTCTTCAGCAACGGATGCTGAAAGTATCCCGTCTGCGCATACCCCAAATCGTCCGCCATCACCAAGATCACATTGGGACGATCGACCTCATCGCCATAGACACTTTGCCCCAGCAACGTGCCACCGACCATCATCACGATGCCACACAACCATCCGCCCAATCTCAACGACATGCCCTGTTCTCCCAAGAAGCAACTGCGTCCGCCTATCTCACCGGCTCAAACAACGAAATCAGTCGACCATCATAGGCTCAACCTCACTCGCTTTCTCGATTCAATCCGGTCGATGGTCGTTCAAAAAAACGATCGCCTTCTGCAGTGAATCCCGGGCAAAGAATCGCTTGCCGCCGTGGCCGGCACCCTCGTGCTGAATCAGCTCCACTTCGAGACCGAGGGCCTCGTACAATTCGACCATCCGCTCGCTTTGATCCAACAACACCGTCTTGTCGGCGGTCCCATGAAAGATCAACAGTGGTGGATCATCGGTGGACACATAGGTCGCCGGACTGGCCAATCGTTCCATCTGCTCGGGAACCGTCCCGTCTTTGCCACCCAGCAAGGCGTAGCTGCCGGAGCGATCGGTGTACGCTCGCTCCGGTTGCGTCTTCCCTCGCAAAACAAAATCCGATGGGCCAAAGTAATCGATCACGGCCTGCACGCGAGAGGACTGCTCGAGGTTTCCGCCCACTTCACCTTCCAACTCAGCCACATCGCCGGACGTGCCCAGCAACAACGCCAGGTGCCCGCCAGCGGAACTTCCCGCGACCGCGATCCAATCCGCGTCGTAACCGTACTGTTTCGCATTCGCTCGCAACCATCGAATCGCCGCTTTGCAGTCGTGAACCTGAGCCGGGAAAATCGCCTCTTTCGAGAAGCGGTAACTCAGACTGGCCAGTGCGTACCCGTTCTCGGTCGCTTCCATCAACTTGGGATTGCCCCGCGAACCGTTTCGCCACCCACCGCCATGAATCCAGACCACCAAGGCAGGCTTCTCTGACATCGCCGGCACAAACAGATCCAACTGGAGCGTTCGAGTTTCATTCTCTTCGCCTGGCACCTCTGCGTAGACCAGGTCTCGATGCGCCACCACCGAGTTCGCATCCTGAGCAGCGGCGGTCTTCTGCAACGCCAAGAAACACACGACAATGAACAACCATGAACGATGAGTGCGCTTCATTTTTGCGTTCCCGACTCAACGGAGGTGGACGAGGCTCGATGCCGACATCTCTGAAAAACTCATCATACCCGCAGCGGAAGTCCCTCTGGCGACACAAAGCCATCTATCACGACATCCCACCGGAATGACACCTTCCTACCCTCAGGCCCTTCGTTGAACGACACACAATACGAACCATGGTTGATTCGGCCCGACCTGGAATTCCTCAACCACGGGTCCTTCGGCGCGACGCCCCGTTGCGTGCTCGAAAACCAACGGCACTGGCAAACTCTTTTGGAAGAAGACCCCATCGAGTTCTTGGCCCCGGAAAGGTCGCTGCTGCCCAAACTCGACGTCGTTCGCCAAACGGTTGCTCAACAGATTCACGCGTCTCCCCATGACATCGCGTTTGTTCGCAATGCCACCGAAGGAGTCAACGCCGTCGTGCGTTCGTGGCCATTGCAATCCGGCGATGAGATCCTGGTGACCAACCACGGCTACAACGCCTGCATCAACGCGGTCAGCCAAGCCGCTGATTCCGCCGGCGCTTCGGTGGTCACCGCGAACATTCCCTTCCCGATTCGCCATCCCGGGGAAGTGGTGCAGGCGATCGAGCAGAGCCTCACCGCCAAGACCACCTGGATGCTGATCGATCATGTGACCAGCCCCACCGGGATCGTCCTGCCAGTTGCGGAGCTGATTGAACTGGCACACTCCAACAACATTCGCGTGATGGTCGATGGGGCTCACGCCCCTGGCATGCTGCCGCTGAACCTCCATGAATTGCAACCCGACTACTACACCGCGAATCATCACAAGTGGTGGTGTGGGCCGAAGGTGTCGGGATTCCTTTACGTCGACGAAGACTCTCAAAACGAAGTCCTGCCATCAATCATCAGCCACGGTGCGAACACGGAAGGCTACGGACCAAGCCAATTCCAGAGTCAATTCAATTGGCCAGGAACCTTCGACCCGTCACCGTTGCTGGCCCTCCCCACCGCGATCGACTTTCTGGCAAGTTTGTACCCAACGGACGGCCCCAATCGGCTGGCTGGATTGATGCAACACAACCACGAAATGGTGGTGGCGGGTCGACGCGTGATTCTGGAGAAACTCAACCTTCCCGAGCCAGCCCCTGAATCCATGCTCGGCAGTCTCGCGACGATTCCGATACCGGCTTGGAGGAACCATTCGCCCGACCAAGTCCGAGCGATAAAAGATACATTGCGATCCAAACATCACTTCGAACTACCCGTGTTCCGGTTCGATGCAACGAATGTCTGCCTGCGAATCTCGGCGCAAGCCTACAACACGCTGGAACAATACGAACGCCTCGCCGATGCGGTGGCCGAACTCTCGTAGCGGTAACCCAGGACGTTGCCTTGGGCTGATATCAGGCTGCCCCGTTGGGGCGAAGTCGTTCTGTCGACCCTTCGGGCCTTTCGCAGTTTGAGCGGCTCATCGTTCCGGGGTCTGACGACCCCGGCAATGGATCTGTCGACCCTTCGGGCCTTGTTGAGCGGAACGACGGTAGCTGGCACAGCCGACGATCCAACGCGAACCACTCCCATCAGCCGGAACGCGCTAGCGTCCGGTTCCGAATCGCTGATTGTCAGGCACAAACCGCCGGCTAGCCTGCCAAACGTTGCTCGGTTTGTGAGGTACCAGAAGACGTGGGCATCGACAGAATCGAAGGCCTGTCCTGATCGATTCGTTCGATCTGCTTGGCCTGACGACGAGCCATGATGCGGCGAAAGACGAAGTGCATGCCAACCGGAATGCAAACCGCAATGAGCGTCGACAAAGACATCTTCAACAACGGCGACGCCGACGGCAGCCCATGCTTGACCGCGATGTGCACGAGCACCAGCACGGGATGATGCAACAAGTAGATTGCAAAGGAAGCGGTCGCCAATTGCTGAGTGATCGGGTCCAGTCGCTTCACCCTTTGGCACGCCAATCCAATCAATGAAAACGCAACCCCCGTGGCACCCACAACGGTCAACAATGCGAGGCACAACCAAGTTGAGGAACCGATCGCAACCGGGAAAGCGGAGGCTTGCTCGGTGTCACTGACCGTTGGCTGTTCCAGCACCCAGATCCCCAGCATCGTGGCAGCGGCGCAAATCATCGCACTGGGGCACCAAGCTCGACCGGCAAACCGAGTCAAACCTTGCATGTCAGGATCAGCGTGCGCGATCAACACTCCCATGGCAAAGGCGCACCCGCTGTACACCCACTTGGAAGGAACCGGCAAGAACGCGTGCTGGAATCCCCAAACGACTTCGGGGCGAACACAAAGCACTGACACACCCACCGCGATCACCAACGGCATGCCGATCCCAAAGGCACGCTTCGGATCCAACCGCTGCAGCCACTTCCAAGCACCCGCTAGAACGGCAATGTAGAGGATCAAGTACTGCAGGAACCACAGATGAGACAGTCCCCAAAGGTGCTCGTCTTGTCCCTCCGCGAACTTCAACGATCGCAATTGGCGAGGCGTGATCACGCCATCGGCCAACCACCCCAACAACCACGCGTAGAGGTCGACGGGGATCAAAAACAGAACCGCCAACGCAAACGGCCAACCCAATCGTCGTGTTCTGGATTTCAGCGTGGCCAATGGACCTCGCGAGGCCATGCTTCGAACGGCCAAGAACCCAGCCATCACCAAGAAAATTGGCATGATGACAATCTCGATGGCCCACATCAGCGCAGTCAGCCCCGAGTGCGGTGTATCGGTGGTGGCCCAAGTCAGCCCTGGAACGTCCGGATTGGAATAAGGCACACAGGCATGCAACATCACAACGCCGATGGCTGCCCACGCCCGCACGGCATCCAAACCGAGCAGATTGTTATTCTTGGGAGCCGACTCGGCAGAATCGGCTTGATTCAGTCGAAGATGGGTCGCTTGCATTCCCTCTCAATAACGAATTCGCATTCGCCGACGCCAGACGAGTCCGCTCAAATCGCCCTGTGAAACCGGGCGTGAAACCCGCGTCCAATCGATTGCGGCCGAACTCAATCGAATGAGAAGAAGTACAACCGTTGAGATCCCCCACTCCTTTCCACTGGAATTTTCATGCCGGAGCTGCCGGAAGTCGAAACGATGTGCCGGGGAATCGCCCCAATCATCGGGCGAGAGATTGAACGGGTCGAAGTTCCGCCGTGTCACTGCCGACCGATCACGATCGAACCTTCGGTCGCCACCATCGACCGCCGACTGCGAGGCCGTCCGGTCACGGCAATCCAGCGTCGCGGCAAACGAGTGATGCTGTGCTTCGACGATCAGTCGCGACTCGTCATCGAACCTCGGATGACGGGTCTGGTGCTGCTGGCCGACCCGCCGGATCCAGACCATTTGCGACTGCGGATCCAGTTTCGCCCGCCATCGATTCCATCCGCGGACGCTCCCACGGAATTGCTGCTCTGGGACCGTCGCGGGCTGGGGACGATCCGCTGGATGAGCGAGAAGGACTACCTTGAAAAAGTCGATTCGCGTCTGGGACCTGACGCGATGTGCATCACCGCGGAGGAATTGCGTCAGAACTTGGCGGCCTCACGACGCCCCATCAAAGTGGCGTTGCTGGATCAATCCGCCGTCGCCGGGATTGGCAACCTGTACGCGGCCGAGATCCTGTTCTTAGCCGGCGTTGATCCGCGCACACGTTGCGACCAATTGACCAAACCGCAGTGGGAACGCATCCATCCTGCGATCACCTGGGTGCTGCGAGATGCCATCGAACACGAGGGCAGCACACTGAGCGACGGGACGTATCGCAACGCCCTGAACGACCCCGGCAATTATCAAAACATGCACCGGGTCTACGATCGCGAACACTTGAGTTGCCCTCGTTGCGAGGGCGGGGTGATTCGGCGAATCGTCCAAGCTCAACGTGCGACATTTTTTTGCCCGGGATGCCAACGCAAAAGCGGTCGGCACCCCAGCGTTTCCATGCCAGACAACTGTCGAGACTGACCTCCGTCAGTCATTTGAACCCGAAAACCCGCAAGCAGGCGGTCGGTTAGTCGGTTCGATTCTTCATGTGAGCCGTTTGGGCGTTGGCCCCGGTTCAGTGGCATTGGAACCGAGGCGAATCCTAAGCGGCTCACGAAATGGACAGCCCGTGAGCCCTCCGGTCAGGCATCGATCAATTGTCGATGCAGGTTTCCAGGAACCGTGCCAAGCGGTGGAAGTCCGAGTTCTGCTCGATGAAACGAACCTTGGTGACCAACGTTTGCGGGTCGACCAATTCTTCGAATGGCACGAAATGCAAATCAAATTGCCCAGAAACGGAAACCATGACGCCGTTGAGCTTCTCTTCCACGAGCGCTCGGTAAGCACCGACGCCGAGTTGCGATCCCAACATGACATCGTAAGCGTGTGGTGGTGCACAACGAGATTCGTATCCCATTTGCAACCCGTTCACCTTGCGAGTCCGACCGGTGCGTTCGTTGTAGCGAGCGGCCAGCAAGCGGGACATCAACGCCGAAAGATTCACCAACGAGATGTTGATGTGACCGTGATCATCGCGGGTGACGCCTTCGAGATACTTCGCGGGTAGGTACTCCGCCATGCCTTCCGCGATCACGATCGTGCCGTATTGGCGGCCTTCCCGTTCGCGAGCCAGCATCATGTCGACCATCCGATCGATCACGCGATCCATCGCCATGATTTTGCGAGTCTCGCCGGTTTCTTGATTGACGACTTCTTCTTCCGCCAATGCTCCGATAATGTCTTCGACGCTGAGCACCATGCTGGCTTCACCAGCAATCGCGGCACCGTACGCCAACCAACCGGCACTGCGGCCCATCGCTTCACACAAGAAGTAGGCACGGCCAGCGGCAGCGTCATAGTTCAAGTTCCGAATTTCTTCGGCCAAGGTTTCCACGGCGGTGAAGAATCCAAACGTGAAATCAATGCCTGAGTAATCGTTGTCGATCGTTTTGGGCAGATGAACCACCGGGAAACGACGTGCCTCGCCGGGCAGGTTGTCTTGGAACATTTTAAGTTTGTTCGCCGTTTTCAACGTGTCGTCCCCGCCGATCGAAATCAACGCGTCGACTTCCAGCGAGCACAGGCCTTCATACACGCGGCGAAGCGGCGCGACCAACTCGGGATCTTTCAGATGCTCGGGGCTGCTGACGTGTTTGCCAGGGTTGGTCCGAGCCGTTCCGATCATGATCCCACGGCTGCTGCGAGCGTGGGTCAGCGAATCGTGCGTGAACCGCATGTAATCGGTGCCTTCTTGCAACGGCCCCGCCGCGGTGTACTCCGCCAAGCGGCTGTAACCGTGTTTGATGCCGAAGACCTGAGCACCTTCTTCCAGGAACGAAAACGCAGCGGTACTGATGACCGCGTTGGCGGCGGGAGCGGGTCCGCCAGCGAACAAGATCGCGACGCGTTTGATATCCAAATTGTGATGAGCGAGCTCAGCCACGATGCACTGCCTGGTGAAGAGGAATTTCCGAAGACAATCGCGTTGCGATTGAGAACCCAGATTCTAAGCATCCACCTCGTTTCGCCAAGACGCCTGCCAATCCGACAGGTCGTGTGCCGATTTCAAGGTTCGTTTCGCCTGCCGCTGCTCATCACCTTCCCTTTTGGAGAGGTCTTGCGGTTCTTAAGTGCTGTGTTGCCAAACGCTTATCATCACCCTCCCTCTGGAGACGTTCAAAAAATAAATGGTGGCTGGCGGCTGGGTTTCGCCCCGGATGGGGCCGTCGTGCTTAGCTCGGGGCGGAAGCCCCGAGAGACCGATGCCTGAAAACAAACGGTCGCCGCGGATGGGGCCGTCGTGGGAGTTGGGGACGTCCTTCGCTCGCGTTTCGGGTTGTGATGGGTGGTCTTGGCCGACTCTGACGGGCAAGAGTGCTCATCCTCCATGCGTTGAAACGTCGTTGACGACATTGACGACAAGCCGTCACCATTGGCGCTCTGATTGCGGATGCCAATTTTATTCTCAGATCGCACCGGGAGGGTTCAGCATCGGATCCAGCCCAACCCCAACCGGTCCGAAAGCGAGCCGTTGCCTGCTAGGCCGCGGCTCGTTTGCTCGTGTCGGAAGCGAGATTTTCAGCGTCCCGAAGCGTCTCTGTTGGAACGATCGCCTCGGCCTTCCCACCCACTGAGTCCCCTGTCTCGCCAGCCGACGATTCCGAGGTCGGTGGAACGGGTCGATTCTTGCCGCGCCGTGAGCCAGCTTGTTTGCTGCACAAACGATCACAACGCTCGGCTTCTTCGGGATCCATGCGATGCTCCATGACCCGCAAGGATTCCGCCACCTTCTCTCTCAGGTCGTCGATGGATTCACCGGGAACCGGAAAGATCGGGTCGCCAAACAACGCGTCCACCCGAGTGAACGGCAGCAGAATCTGCATTCGATCCCATGCTTTGGGCAGGATCCAACGTCGTCGTGGAATCAGCACCACGGGGACGATCGGCACGTCGGCCTTGATCGCCACCATCGCGATGCCCTTTTGCACGACACCACGCGGCCCGCGGGGTCCATCGACTGCGATCACACTTGGATTGCCATCCTTGACGTGGCGGATCATCTTGGTCAGCGCCGTGGCGCCACCCTTTTCCCCCACTCCGCTGCTGCCACGAATCGGCACACATCCGTTGCCTCGCAGCAACGGCATCAACAAATCCCCGTCACGGGAACGAGAAACCATCGCCCCCACCTTGGGCGCGGACAATGACAATGCTGCCAATTGATGAGCATGCAGAATCGCGAGCGCGTACTGCTTGCCGGTTCGCTGCACCAAGCGTTCACGTTGGTCGTTGCGAACACGTATTCGAAACGTGAGTCGAAACAACTTGAACGTCACAGCGATGCCTGCTCCGATCACTGGATTCACGAGGGAGGGGACTTTCATCGAGGTAGTAAGAAAAAAAGACAACGACGTAAGACAACCAAAGGAAACGCCACCGTCGAGAGGTTTCCCCCTCGATGGCAAACATTGCCGAAGCGATCACAACGCTGGCAACTCAGTCCGCGAACTCGTTCCAGTTCACTTGTTTATAAACGACCCGGTGGCCCATGGCCTGATCAATCTGACGCTGGGCAGCGTCATCAATGCCCTCGGACCAAGTCGATTCAATGTTCAGGTTTGCTTTCATGACCGGTTCGCCATCAGCGCCATTCCGGTCAATCGTCAATTTTGTTTTCACGCCAATCAGCGATTGCTTCCACAATTCGTCGTTCAATCGCATCCGACCAAACGGTGGCAAGCCCCGCGGGCGAGCGATGTTCAAACGACACGCCCAGTCAACCAATTGAGCATTGGCAACCGCCATCGCTGGTGACGGAGGCACAACACCCTCCACTTCGTACCGCACACCGGGGTACGTCATCTCATAGCGATGGTTGCCGAGCGATCTCACGTCAGCATTCATCCCCAGTCGCTCCCGACGCTTCGGGTCCGTGACCGTGGCGTCCGCGCGAGCTGCCAACTGAGTCAACACGTCCATCGAAACGGAACAACGCGTCTTGGTTTGCTGATCCAACAAAACAATCACCGACTGGTTCAGATCAAACACGGTCAGAAACCGAGGATCCGATTCCGACACGCTGTAGATCACACCTTCATGGAAGATGTTCTGGTGGACTGAGTTCGGATTTCGCTCACCTGCGAAATAGATTTTGGTGGTGAGGGTGAAGTTCGGCGTCCCCGCCGGCTCGGACTGTTCCCCCAGACGGCTGGCCAAACGAAAATCCTGGGCCTTTGCCGATCCGCTGCTCAGCAGCACCAGCAACGCGGCCAACACCCACGCGATTCCGCGGACAGAGGGCTTCGATTTCCGCGCAAGCGGCAACCTGGGCCGAACAAACGTCGGCAATTGACCAATACGGGCGGAAAAAGAAAGCATCGCGGGACCCATCCAATTCATTTTGGGCATCGAATTCGTGCCTAGAACAGGGAATAGTCGACCGCAGCGGGGGGCGTCCAGACCGGTTTGTAATTCTTGACCTTCGCTTGTAACACCTACTGCCAAATCTTGCACTCACCCGCAACCGAAAACCTCACCAAAACACGCAACCCACTACCCAAAAAAGACTTACAACGAAACAAGTGGAATTCCAGACCCGTTTGGCATCCCCGTTGCATTAGTCCCTCATCACAACCGCGGGTCGCAACGGTCCGCTCTTCATAACGACTCTCTTCTGGGGCAAAGGAAACTGCCATGTTGGTTCTCACTCGAAAAATCGACGAACAAATCGTAATCGGCGACAACATCAAGATCACTGTGATCAAGGTTCGGAACAACCAAGTCCGGCTTGGCATCTCGGCACCTCGCGACATTCGTGTCCTGCGAGGCGAACTGGAACCGAAAGCAAGCGAAGCCGCCGAGGCAAGCGACACTCAATTGGTGGTCGACTTGGATCTGAACGACGAAGCCACGCAGGCATTGCTCAAAACGACTGAAGAAATCGAAGCCACCTACCGGCCCGCCGCGGCCAAGAAACCAGCCCAATCCACCGCCTCGATCGCCAATCGTCCGCAACCATCGGCCGTCCAACGGTCGACACCCAAGTCCACACTGGCAGGAAATGGCTCCTCCAACCGAGTCGGGCACATGTTGCCTTCCGAAAACACCGCGAACCGCATGACCGCTGCAATCGATGCAACTGACACGGTTTCACAAAAGTCCGCTGACTCAGAACTCCGTGTCTACAGTGGCAAGGTCAGTCGCCGGACGGGCGAAGGGTCGCTCAAACGCAGCCCTTTGGCCAATTATTTCACCGCCCCCTGAAATGGAACCGGGGCAAACGCCCCACATGCAGCCCGCAAGCAACACGTGTTCTTTTTTGCCTCATCGTCAAACGTGACCTAGGAAAAGGAGTCAACCTCACGAAACACCCTGCTTCGGAATCGCACCATGATGCCCGCTGCTTCGATCCTGCTTGTCGACGACGACCATCACTTGGCAACCTCGCTGGGTGAATGGCTAGCCGATGAAGGTTTCGAGATCCACCTGGCCGGCACGCTCGAACACGCACGCCAACAACTCAAACAACACGCGTTCGAATTGGTGATCACCGACTTGCGATTGGGCGGTGACGATGGAATGACGTTGGTGAAGGACATCAAACGCCACCACTGCGAGACTCCGGTTTTGGTGATGACCGGTTACGCATCTCCCAACACTGCGGTGGAAGCCGTCCGCGCTGGGGCAGTCGACTTGCTGACCAAACCGGTCATCGATGACGAGTTGTTGCTGGCCATCGATCGCGCCATGAACCAACGCCAAATTGAGGCGGAAAACGAGACCCTGCGTCGACAACTCGATCAGCGCAGTGGACTCGAAAACATCCTCAGCCATGACTACCGAATGATGAAAATCTTCGATGTCATTGACAGTGTCGCGGATGCCAAAGCATCGATTTTGATCACTGGCGAAAACGGCACCGGGAAAAGCATGATCGCTCGTGCCATCCACAACCGTTGCAACCGACGCAGCGGACCATTCATCGAAGTCGCTTGCGGTGCGTTGCCTGACACCTTGCTCGAAAGCGAGTTGTTCGGTCACGTCGCGGGAGCCTACACCGGTGCCAACACCGACCGTCGAGGGAAGTTCGAACTCGCTGACGGCGGCACGTTGTTCCTCGACGAGATCGCGACGGCCACACCTGCCATGCAAGTCAAATTGCTTCGCGTTCTTCAAGAACTCCAGTTCGAACCACTCGGTGGCATGGAGACCCGCAGCGTCGACACCCGCGTCATCTTGGCAACCAACGAAGACCTGGATCAAGCCGTCGCCAATGGCTCGTTCCGTCAAGACTTGTTCTACCGAATCAACGTCGTGAACATCGTCTTGCCTTCGCTTCGCGAGCGTCCTGGCGACGTCCCTCTGCTGGTCGACCACTTTCTTCGCGAAGCTGCAGAAACAGCCGGCCGAGAGGTCGATGGTTTTGACCGCGAAGCGATGAAGTGCCTGCAATCCTATGCCTGGCCGGGCAACGTTCGCCAACTTGAAAACGTGGTTGAGCGAGCTGTTTTGCTGGCCACCGATCGCGTCCTCACCAAGGATGACTTGCCGCCCGACGTGCTCGGAACCTCCGCCAACCAACATGCCTCCATCGGCAGCGTCGGGCATTCCCCGGGTGTGACCGCGTCGACGGGCCCGTCTTCGTTCAACCCCGCCATTCTCGACGGTTGCAGCCTACGAGAAGCGCTCGAAGGTCCTGAGCGAGAAATCATTCTCCACTCGCTTCGACGCCACAACTGGAACCGAGCTGCCACGGCGGACGAGCTTGAAATCAATCGCACAACGCTCTACAAGAAAATGAAACGCCTGGGTCTCGACGACCCGCGTCTCCAATTCGCCAACCATTGACATCCCAATGCCCGCTGCCGCTCCAGTTGCGCTCACGATCGCTGGCTCGGATCCGTCTGGCGGGGCGGGATTGCAGGCCGACCTGAAGACGTTCCACACGCTGGGCGTGTATGGTTGCAGCGTGGTGACGCTGCTCACAGCACAGAACACGCTGGGAGTCCAAGGCATTCAGATGGTTCCCACTGATTTTGTGCGGACACAGTGGGCCAGTGTCTCCAGCGATCTGCCTTTGGCTGCCATCAAAACGGGCGCCCTGGGCAATGCCGAAATGATCGAGACGGTCGCGGATTGCCTGGCTTCGGCTTCGTCCCCGGTGGTGATCGATCCCGTGATGATCAGCAAACACGGGCACCCCATCATCGACGAGGATGCGGTCGCCAAGCTGATCGAGCGGTTGTTTCCGCTGGCGGATCTCGTGACACCCAATTCGTTTGAAGCCGAACGACTGGTTGGACACCCGATCCGCACCGAAGAGGACCTCGTCCGTGTCTCTTCCGAATTGCTCGCCCTGGGACCAAATGCGGTCTTGCTCAAGACTCACTTGGGCGACGAATCAGTCGATTGCTTGGCCGATGCCAGCGGTATTGAATTGCTGCGTTCACCGCGACTGCAATCCAACCGGACACACGGCAGCGGGTGTGTGCTGTCCGCGGCGATCACCGCCAGCCTCGCTCAAGGCGAGGACTTCCACAACGCCGTGCAAACCGCTCGATCATTCGTCCACGCTGCGATTCGCAACGCTCCCAAACTCGGCGCAGGCATCTCGCCGCTGGGGCTCCTCGCCCCGATCAACTGATTCCACGTTTTCTTTCGTTTCAGTTTTGTTCCGTGGAGTCGATATCCCGAACGGGATTCAAGACGGTAGCCGGTGGTCGCTGCAACGCAGCGGCTCACATGCTCGATGACACCTGTCCTGTCTAAAACGCCGCCTGAGGTGCACCGGGTTGCGAAATGCCTGGCTGCCCAGGGTGCTCCCCTTTCATCATCAGGTACGTCGTTGCGAACATCACGCCGATGAAGGGAGCCGCAAACAACAGGCCAACCAACAACGCCAACGCACCGGCGATGAAAATCACAATGGTGGCAATCCCAAGGACCAAAGAGGTCACCCAGTTCAATTTGCCAACCTCAAACGCCTTCGAAAAGGATTCAAACACGCCACACTGGCGATCGACAATGAAGTAGTAGTAGGGCCACAGCAGAAGCATGAAGATCAGGCCCGGAAGGATCAGCAACAGCAAGCCGAACGTCGCGCCCATCATGTACAGAATCGTGCCCCCCAGCACCGCCAGAAACTTGTCGCCACCACTGAACAGCGTGCCCAGTTCAGCTGGCTGAAAACGAGCCGTGGCCAAGCAAATCCGTGCCATTCCGATCCCAATGAAAGTGTTGACGCAACTCCCCAACAAGCTCACCACCAGCGACAACACCACAAACTCCATGCGGTTGTTGTTGTCCGCAGCCGAATCCAAGATGGATGTGATGATGTTGAAAAGGATGGAGATCGCACCAACCACCACGGTGGCCCCCACCAAGACGCCGACATTGCGTTTGAAGGCCTGCCAGGTGTGCGAGAAAATCTCTCCGAAATCAGTCGCTGTCGGCTGATAACCACCCATCGCGACGCTGGTGGATGCGTGGGACGTCACCGGCGACGCGTAAGGATTGGACGGCGATGCGGCTGGCGGTTCGTTGAATTCCGATTTGAAAGCACCAAACGGATCATCGCTGGGTGCAGCAGCAGATGGCCCAGGAATGGGTTGCACGCTTTGGCAAGTGGGGCAGCGAGCCGACTTGCCAGCCGATTCGTCACCAACTCGCAACACAGCGTTGCACGAAGAACAATTGAATTGAATCGCCATGAGATGCCTTCGGCGTGGAGCACGTTCAGAGTGGAATCCATGCAGTGTAACGGTCTCCACTATCCCTGTGGGATGGGACTCCCCCACAACACGCGTTTCGCACCAACACGGTCACGAATTCGCAACCACTACCTCTTCGCGGTCCAGTCTAGATTGCCGTAGCGCTGCGTCACAATTTGCTCAGCCGCTTCGCGCTCCGTGGAATCCAGCGGGCCGGACTGCCAATCGATTTCAAAGATCACTTCCAAGCGTCGCGTCAAACCCCGCAAGAATCCATCCAGGTCCAACTGCCGGCCAGCCAACTGCTGCATCCCCGGCAAGACATCCGCATGAGGCGAAACGCTCCACAGCAAACTGCCGTGCTGCAGCAACGCTCCCTTGGTTCTTCGCTGTGCACTGCCAAGCACCTTGTAGCCACTGACGATCAAGTCCTCGTCGGTGCGCCGTTGAAAACACAAGAACGGCTCGTCCGGTTTGCTTGCACTGGAACTCACTGCTGCATCGACTTGCGCTCGTGCGACCGCGTTGGCCCCCAACGTCCGAAAGGGTTTCGCGTCGACGCTCACGACACGCAGTTCGTCCGCGATCGCCTCGTGCACGTTTCGATAGGTGGCCTCGCGAGCCCCCGTGTCCGACACGTTCATTGGCAGAGTCAACGAGAGGGTCAGTTCGGCGTGGTGCAGAATGGCTCCGCCACCCGTCGACCGCCGAACCAAATCCACTTCGCCGTCCGCCCCGAGCGCAACGCCCGTTCGCTCCGCCCAAGCCTTCGCTGCGGCCAGCGGTTGAAAGTACCCGAGCGACAACGTCGGCCGTTTCCAGCCATAAAAACGCAGCGTCGGTGGCGCCCCCGCCGCAACGCTGTTCAGCAACGCTTCATCGATCGCCATGTTCGCTGCCGCATCGTGCTGCGCCAGTTCGATCAATCGACCACGAACGGAGGACACCTCACTCACGTCGTTGATTCGCCTGCCGCATCGGTCCATTTCAATACCGGACGCCGAGCTGCCGTCACGTCATCGGGACGACTGATTCGCGTCGAGTGGGGAGCATCGTGAATCAACTCCTCGCCTTCTTCGGTGATCCGGAAGAGAGCCTCCACGAAGGCATCCAACGTTTGCTTGCTTTCCGTTTCGGTTGGTTCCACCATCACGGCTTCATCCACCACCAACGGGAAGTACACCGTGGGCGCGTGGAATCCGTAATCCAAAATCCGCTTGGCGATGTCCATCGCGGACAGATGCTTTTCTTTTTTCAGACGCGATGCCGAAGCCACGAACTCATGCATGCATCGATTGCCATGCGGCACATCGAGGAAATGCTTGACCTTGCTGAGCAAGTAGTTCGCTCCCAACACAGCGTCTTCGCTGACATGCCGCAAGCCATCGCCACCGTAAGTCCGCAGGTAGATGTACGCCCGCACCAACACCCCGGTGTTGCCAAAGAAGCTCCGCACACGTCCGATGGAATCGCCCGACGGCGATGTCAGGTGGTAGGTGTAGCGATCGTCGTCACTGGTCGCCTCCTCGTTCTCAACGCGAGTCACAATTGGACCTGGCAAATACTTCGCCAAGAAGTCACGAACACAAATCGGGCCAGCACCGGGACCGCCACCACCGTGAGGTCCGGAGAAAGTCTTGTGTGGGTTGTAGTGCATCAAGTCCGCACCAAAATCACCCGGTCGCGTGATCCCCAAGATGGCGTTCATGTTCGCGCCGTCCAAGTAGATCAAGGCCCCGGCATCATGCACCAATTGGTTGATCTCTTCGATCTGACTGTCAAACAAACCCAACGTGTTTGGGTTGGTCAACATGAACACGGCGGTCTTGTCATCGAGCTTGGCTTTGAGGTCTTCGAGGTCCACCAAACCATTCGCGTTGCTCTTGACCGTTTTGGTTTTAAAACCGGCCATCTGAGCGCTGGCCGGGTTGGTTCCGTGAGCCGAGTCAGCGGTCAAAACCACGTTGCGTTCGCTGCCTTGTTCGCGGAAGTAAGCCGCCGCGACCAACAATGCCGCCAACTCACCATGCGCTCCCGCAGCAGGCTGCATCGACACGCCCGGCAAGCCACTGATCTCAGCGAACATGCCCTGCAATTCGTACAACAACTCCAGCAACCCTTGCAGGCCCGACTCATGTTGCAGCGGGTGCACATTCAAGAACCCGGGCAACGACGCGATGCGTTCATTGCGTTTCGGGTTGTACTTCATCGTGCACGAACCCAACGGGTAAAAGTGCGTGTCGACACTCATGTTCAGCGTCGACAAACAAACGAAGTGACGCACCACGTCGCCTTCGGCCAGCTCCGGAAGTGGTGGAGGCGTTTCGGCGAGAGCCTCTGTGGCGAACAAGTCGTCCACATTCACCGATGGCACGTCCAAATCACCGAGTCGGTGAGCACGTCGTCCAGCACGGCTGAGTTCAAACAGAAGCTGAGTCGATTGTTGGTTTCGCATGGTTGCGTGAATAAAAGAGTGAACTTCGTAGAATCAAACCGTGGCCATCGAGGGAGCTTCGCAGAGCACATTGGCCCAACGATCGATCTCCACTCGCGAACGTTTTTCAGTCACCGCGACCAAGAAACACTGCTCGTATCGCGACGGCAGAGCGACCGCGGTCTCCGAGGCTTCCGAACCACCAACGCACATCGGCGTCATGTCGATCCCTGCCAACAAACCTTGGTCGCGGGCATGAGCCAGCAAGCCCGCCACATCGGCACCGAGATCTCGCACGACAAACTCTTTCAGCGAGGGCCCTTCGCCGACCACTTCAAATCGTTCCGATTTCGCGATCACTTGTTTGGCGTAAGCCGTCTTCGCGATGCAATGATCCGCGGTCTCTTTCAGACCTTCCGGACCGAGCAACGCCAGGTGCACGGTCGCTCGCAAGGCCAACAGCGTTTGGTTGCTGCAGATGTTGCTGGTCGCTTTTTCGCGGCGAATGTGTTGCTCGCGAGTCTGCAGCGTCAGCACCCAGCAGCGTTTCCCGCGCCGGTCGGTCGTTTGTCCCGCAATCCGACCAGGCAAGCGACGCACCAATTCATCTCGGCACGCCATGATGCCCAGGTAAGGCCCACCGTACGCCAGCGGGTTGCCCAGACTTTGGCCTTCCGCGATGGCAATGTCGACGCCCATGTCACCGGGACGCTTCAGACGTCCCAAGCTAACCGGATCAAACACTTGAATCGTCAGTGCACCGGCTTCTTTGGCCGCAGCAGCGATCTCGGCAACCGATTCGAGCTGCCCGACAAAGTTCGGATGCTGAATCAACACGCAAGCCGTTTGGTCGTCGATCGCATCGATCATGGGGTTGGAATGCCCATTTTCGTCCGAGGGGACAACCACCAGTTCGGCATCGATGTTCTTCAGGTAAGCCACCAAGATGTCACGGTACTGTGGATGAACCACATCGGTCGTGATGACCTTGTTGCGGCCACGCTGCATCGACAAAGCCATCAAGACAGCTTCCGTCGCAGCGGATCCACCGTCGTACAGGCTGGCGTTGCTGACGCCCAACCCGGTCAACTGCGTGACCAAGGTTTCGTACTCAAACATCACCTGCAAGTTGCCTTGGCTGACCTCGGCTTGGTACGGCGTGTAGGAGGTGTAGTACTCCCCTCGCGACGCAATTTCATCCACCACGGCGGGAATGAAATGGTCGTAAGCACCACCGCCCAAGAAACACACGTGTGAATCGGCCGATGCGTTGCGTGCTGCCAACCGAGTCATCTCGGCGGTCAACGCCAACTCGTTGCATGCGGGCGGCAAATCCAAGGGGCGTTTCATCCGAACCGCTTCGGGCACCTGATCGTTGATGATCTCATCGATGCTTTCGGCACCAATCGATTCCAACATTTCTCGGCGGTCTTCGTCGGTATGAAAGAGATAACTCATTCGATCAACCTGCTTCGGAGCACTGTTTTTGATAAGCGGCAAAGTCCATCAACGAATCCGGCAGATCCGCTGACAATTTGACTTTGAGAATCCATCCAAAGTCGAACGCGTCGTCGTTCAAGTTGTCCAAGTTGTCAGGCAGATCGGAGTGAACTGCGACAACTTCGCCAGCCACCGGGCTGTACAGAGGGCTAACCGCTTTGACGGATTCGACTTCACCGAATTCTTCGCCAATTTCTAGCTGCCGGCCCACTTCGGGAAGGTCCATGTAGACCAAGTCGTTGAGTTGCTCGACGGCGAACGCTGAGATGCCGATCGTTGCGAACTTGTCGCCGCCTTCTTCTTGGACGTCCACCCACTCATGGGTCTCGGCATAACGCAGGGTCGAAGGGTCTCGTGCCATCAGAGGCTCCTAACGAATCAATGAAAAATGAAAGGAAAAAGTGAATCAATGAATGATACGGTCAACGATCGCCAACGCTAGGTTGCGGGCATTCGTCAAACAACGCACCACAAAAATCAGGATGCAGCGACCGGGCGTTTGTAAAACGGCAACTTGGTCGGCAACGCTTCGGTGGTCTTGCCACGAATGTCGATTTGGAAGCTCGCGTCTTTCGCATGCTTGGCATCAATCGTCGCCATCGCGATCGGAACACCCAACGTCGGTGATGGACCGCCACTGGTGACTTTCCCGATCGTTTCGCCATCCGCTGTCAGCACGGGACAGCCTTCTCGTGCAGGACGTTTTCCAGTCGGGAGCAGTCCAATTCGGCAACGCATCCGGCCCTGTTCGACAACGGCCCGCAAGGCATCTTCACCGATGAAGTGTCGGTCTTTCAGGTTGCAACCAAACTTCAAACCGGCGGTGATCGGATCAATCGTTTCGTCCAGTTCATGCCCGTAGAGCGGCATCCCGGCTTCCATTCGCAGCGTGTCGCGGGCGCCCAAACCGGCAGGTTTGAAACCAGCTTCCCGACCGGCGAGCAAGACGTTTTCCCAAACCCGTTGGGCTTCTTCCGCGCGAACGATCAATTCCAAACCGTCCTCACCGGTGTACCCGGTCCGACTGACGATGACAGGTTTTGCGAATTGGTCGGTGATGAACGCGCTATAATTTTTCAGTCGAGAGGGATCGATCGTGAACAGTTTTTTGCAAACTTCGATCGCCATCGGCCCCTGAACCGCGATCATCGCGGTCAACTCCGTCCGATCCGACATCGTCACGGTGGGAAAGTCGGCCAGGTGAGGCTCGAACCACTCCAGAATTTTTGCTCGGTTGGATGCGTTGACGACCAACAGGTGAAAGCGTCGTTCCGATGGGGTTTGCAAGAACGAAACCAACACATCGTCCAGCACGCCGCCCTCGGCGTTGCAGACCATGCCGTAGCGAACTTGGCCGGGAACCATGTCGGTCACTCGGCGAGTCAGCATGTGGTCGAGGAACTCAGCCGCGTGATCACCATCGAACCGCAGTCGGCCCATGTGCGACACATCAAACAGGGCGGCCGAATTTCGACACGCTTGGTGTTCCGCGACAATGCCCTCGTACTGAATCGGCATCGAGTAGCCGGCGAAGGGGACCATCTTGGCCCCGGCCTCGCGGTGCCAGGCGTCCAACGGTGTTTGCAGACAGTCCGCTGGGGTGGAAGAATTTTCCACAGGATCGTTGGTGGATGAAGTTGTCATATAAAAACGCTCGACAACGCAGGCAAAAACGAACCTCATCGGGAGGATCCCCTCTCAACTGGCACAACACCGGCCAGCAGGAACCCTGGACAAGGACGAAACACTCGGATGAAAAAGATCAATGTTGGGGCCGAGTGTAAACAACAAAAGCCGGACCTGGCACCCGCCCGGTCCGGCTTCAGTCATTTTTTGTAGATCGATCGCAGCAGAACTGCGACCAGATCACTCTGCTGGCTGCTGGACCGCCGCAAAGTCACCCGCGATGGCCATCACCAAGCCATCGAGATCCACGTACTTTTTCAGAGCCGCGTTGACCGAGTCGACAGTGGCCGCCTGGATTTGCGCCTCGTGTTCCGCCACAAATTCCATTGTGCGATCGTTGAAGACCGATTTGACCAGCATGCTGGCCAGCTTCGAATCACCCGTTCGGCCAATTCGTTCGGCTTGCAAATAAGCCCCCTTGGCTTGCTCCAACTCCTCTTCGGTGACCCCCTCTTCCAGCAACCGAATGACCTCTTCACGAATCACGCGAAGCAATTTGTCTTTGTTGGCTGGGTTGGTGATCGCGTACAGCGTGAAGCTGACCTTCTCATCCACCGCAAAATTCGCTGCCGTCAAACCGCTGCGAACACCGTACGACAACCCTTCTTGCTGACGCACCCGATTGGCCAAACGGCTGCTCAACGACCCGCCGCCCAAGATGAAGTTCCCCAGCACCAGCGACGCGTACTCGGGATCCGAATCTGCCAGCTTGTACTGCTGGCCGCTGTACAACAACGCGTTGGATTTGTCCGGCGTTTCGATCGTCACAACCGCACCCGGAATGTCAGGCTGCGCCGGCGTCACGATTCGCTCGAATGGCTGCTCGGCCTCCCAACCTGCCAAGATCGCTCGAAACTGCTCCAGCGTGGGCTCGACCTCGATGTTGCCAACAACGGCCAGCTCACCAGCTTGGTTGCCAAGGTACTCGGCATGCAACTGACGAATCTGCTCGATCGTCGTTCCTTCGTACATGGCAATCTCTTCATCGATTGTCATCACATAGCGAATGTCATCCTGGCCGTACGGCGAAAGCATTTGCTGAACCCGACGAGGCGCCAAGGCGTTCGGTTCGGTCTTGCTCTTTTCCAATCCCGTGATGACCTGACGCCGCATGACTTCCAGTTCCGAAGACTCCAGGCGAGGTGCACGGAAGATCTGGCCCAGCAACTCAATCACTTCCGGCAAGAACTCTTGTTTGGTTTGCACCTGCACCTGCAACACGCCCTTCAAGCTGTAGATCTGAACTTCGGCACGCAACCGAGTCCACTCGTCCTGCAACTGCTGGTAGTCCAGATTTTCGGTCCCACGAGCCATCATCATTCCCAACAGCTCAACGGCCCCCAGCTTGTCTTTGAGCGACTCAGGAGTGCCGAAACGCAGGGTCATCAAGATCGATACCGAATCACCACGAGTCTTCTTGGGCAGCACAGCGTATTCGATGCCGCCAGCCAATTCACCGCGTTGAACTCGCTCTTCAATCGCCGCGGGATCAGGATCAAAACGTTCTCCCGCAGTAACCGCAGCGCGGCCTTGGTAGTCCTTCAGCAACGCTACCAAATCGGGCGATTCCGGCACGCTGACGCGGTCTGACTCGGCCGATGGAATGAACAATCCCACGGTCCGATTGTTTCGTTTCAGATAACGACTGGCCACTTCGCGGACTTGATCAACCGTCAAAGCTTCCACCGCGTCGCGGTACAAGAAATACAAACGCCAATCGCCTTGGGCCGCCCAGTCACTGAGCGAGACTGCGATCTTGTCGGTGTTGGCCGACTCCAATTCGCGAGCCTTCAACATCTGTTGCTTGGCACGTTCGACCTCCTCTTCGGTGATCGGGTGGTTGGCCCAATCGTTTTCCATCAAATCGATCAATTTGGCACGAGCCTGCTCGATGGATTGCTCCGCCGGGACCTCCGCCATCGTCATCAACAAACCAGGTTCGCGAAAACCAAATGACATCGCGAAAACACTGCTGGCGAGTTCCGTTTCAACCATTTCCTTGTACAAACGACCGCTCGGTTCATCTCCCAAAACGTTCGTGAGCGCCTTCACCGCGGCGTAATCCGGATGACTGCCCGCGGGGATGTGATACGCGGCGCCGACGACTTGCACGTCGCCAACTCGTCGCAACACAACCGTTCGCTCCCCGTCTTTGGGTGGCTCGACCGTGTAGGTTTCATCGATCGGCGTGCTCGGAACCGGCAGACTGCCAAACGCGTCGTTGACCGACTTCAAGGCGTGATCGACATCGAAATTGCCCGCGATGATGACCATCACGTTGTCGGGGCGATAATACTTGCGATAGAACTGACGCAATTTGACGACTGGCACACGCTCGATGTCGCTGCGGTTGCCAATCGTCGATTTGCCGTAGTTGTGCCAATCATACGCAGCGGATTCGATCCGCTGCATCAGGACTCGCATGGGCGAGTTCTCACCGCGTTCGAACTCGTTGCGAACCACGGTCATTTCGCTTTCGAGGTCCTCGCCTTTGATGTTGCTGTTGAGCAACCGATCGGCTTCGAGATTCAAGGCGAATTCGAGGTTGTCTTCGCTGGCCGGAAGTGTTTCGTAGTAGTTCGTCCGGTCCATCCAAGTCGTGCCGTTGAATCGCGCCCCGCGATCCTGCAGCGCCTTGGGAACCTCCGGATGTGTGGGCGTGCCCTTGAACAGCATGTGTTCGAGAAGGTGGGCCATCCCGGCTTCGCCGTAGCCTTCATGACGGGAGCCAACGAACACGGTCATGTTGACCGTCACCACCTCTTTGCTCTCATCGGGAAAGAGCAAAACCTTCACGCCGTTGGGCAGCGTGTATTCGCTGATCCCCTCGACTTCATGGAGTTTCGATGGCACGGACGAATCCTTTTTTGCCGTGTCTTCGGCAGAACTGAGGTTGGGAATCAAACAGAGAGCAGCGACCAAGCTGCCCAGCCAAATGGCGGGCGCACTTCGACCGAAGCGGCATGGAACCGCCGCCACATCCAGGTGTGAAAGCATTGCGAAATTCATCCGATCGTCTCGTTGGAGTGATGTGTGAGCTGAGGGACGCCCGAATTGTAACGGCGAGGCGACAACTGTGTCCCCCCGGGGTCGCCGTGATCGACGGCAAACTTCACACTGTGCGTTCCCAACGCCTTTCACGGACACACCCCATGAACGATTCGCAACCCACTCCCTCCGAGCAACCACCCAAGCGAGATTTGTATCCCAACGAACTCGCCGAGCAAAATCACAACCGCCAGCCTCGAGCAGAACTGCCGTGGCACCTCGCGTTTGACCTCCAGGACGTCGAAGCGGGCCTGGCTGAACGCTTGGCCGCCAACCCCGACACCGAATCCTTTGCTCGCGAAGCCTTGGTCGGTGATCGAATTCTCGCTGTGATTTTTCACGCGGGCCAATGGTACGCGATGGACGGCATCTGCACCCACCAAGGCGGCCCGCTCGCGGAAGGTCATGTGGCGGACGGCTGCGTGACTTGCCCCTGGCATGGATGGCAATACGAACTGGAAACCGGAACCCAAACGACCAGCCGCCAACCGCTGCAAGCGGTGTTTCCGATCCGGCAAAACGGCACGGCGGTCGAAGTCCAACTGCCGTGACGCACAATCGAGTGACCCCCTATCGCTGCCAGAGAATCAGCGGCAGCTCCAGCGGCACAGCGACACCTTCGTGATGGGGCAGGATCCGGGCGGTGTAGTCGTTTGCGGGTCGGGTGCTCGGCACCGACAACTCGTAAACAAGATGACTCGCTTGGTCGTCGACCTGACGGTTCATTGCCAATCGTTCTGGCTCGCCGTCTTGCATCGCATCGGCAAAAAGCTCCACTCGCAGGCACCCAGCTTCCAAACCGCCGGGATCCACCTGCACCACAAAATGATGCTCGCTCTCGCTCGATGTGACCGCGACATTCACGAACCGAATCGAAGACCATCGCTCTGTCAACGCATGCTTCCAATTCACCAGATTGGTGCCTGCCGCACCGCCCAGCTTGGTTCGCGATTGAATTCGATTCGCGGCCGGAATGTAAATCTTCTCGGTGTACTCGCAAACCGTTCGTACCGCTGAAAACCGAGGTGTCAGACGTGCCATGCTTTCCCGCATCCTGGCCAGCCAACGCGCTGGGATCCCCAGTTCGTTGCGGTCGTAGTACTCCGGCACAACCTCGTTTTCGAGCACCTCATAAAGCTGGTTGGCCTCGATCGCATCCCACTGCGGATCGTCGCCATGCTCTTTCCCATCTCCGATCGCCCAACCAACATCAGGTGAATATGCTTCGGCCCACCAACCATCCAGTTCAGACAGATTCAGGCCCCCGTTCACCAAAACTTTCATTCCGCTGGTGCCGCTCGCTTCCCAAGGCCGACGCGGCGTGTTCAGCCACACATCGACCCCTCGCACCAAATGCTGGGTCAGCAACATGTCATAGTCGCTGATGAAGATCACGTGCGGACGAACGTCGGCGCGACGGATGAACTGAATCCACTGACGAAGCAAATCCTGTCCCGCCTGATCGGCTGGGTGAGCTTTGCCCGCAAGGATCAACTGCACGGGGCGTTCCGAATTGGACAACAATCTCAACAGACGATCGGGGTCATGCAGCAACAAGTTCGGGCGTTTGTAGGTTGCAAACCGACGAGCAAAACCAAGCGTCAACGCGGCGGGGTCAAACAGGTGACGAGCCGCTTCGACGTCCTCTTCGGACGCCCCCGATCCGGCCAGTTGCCGCGACAACCGGGACCTGGCGTAGTCAACCAATTCGTGAGTCGATGCCAGCCGAAATGCCCACAGTTGCTCATCGGTCACCTCGCGAATGTCTTGTTCGAGCGTGTCCGTTGTGCCCCGCCATCGACACTGGCCACAAGCCTTCGTCCACAGGGCATCCGCGGGCGCCGAATCCCAAGTCGGCACGTGCACCCCATTGGTCACGTGCGTGATTGGGACTTCCTCTTCGGGCCAATGCGGGAACAACGGCTCAAACAACTGACGACTGACTTCACCATGCAAGCGGCTGACCCCGTTCACGGCACCGCTGCCGCGCACCGCCAAGTACGCCATGTTGAAAGGCTCTGAATCGTCGTTGCCATCGAGGCGGCCCAATGTGAGCAACTCGCGGACACCAATGCCCAATCGCTCACGAGCGTAGCGACCGAGGTACTGCTCGATCAAACGAAGATCAAAACGATCAAATCCCGCCGCCACGGCTGTGTGTGTCGTGAACAGATTCCCGGCTCGAGTGATCGCCAGGGACGCATCAAACGCCTGCCCCGATTCGTCCATGAAATCGCGAGCCCGTTCCAAAACGGCGAACGCGGCATGACCTTCGTTGAGGTGACAAACATCCGGCCTGACCCCCACCGCTTTCAACAGTCGCCAACCGCCGATGCCCAACACCAACTCTTGCATCAACCGCAACTCCGGCCCACCACCATACAGCTCGCTGGTGATGCTGCGGTACACCGGCAAATTGGCGGGGTCATTGCTATCGAGCAAGTACAGCTTGACTCGCCCGACGTTGGCTTGCCAGGCACGCAACCAAACCGAGTGACCAGGCAAACTGATCTTCAGCCGCAACCATTCCCCATCCTCGGTTCGCAACGGCGTTACAGGAAGCTGCCCGGGATCGTTGTAGGGATACAACTCTCCCTGGACACCATCGGAGTCAATGGTTTGACGAAAGTACCCTTGCTGGTACAGCAGTCCAATGCCGGTCACGGGAACGCCTAAATCACTGGCCGCTTTGAGCTGGTCACCCGCAACATTTCCCAAACCACCTGAGTAGATCGGCAACGCCTCGCTGAGCATGTATTCCATGCTGAAGTAAGCCACGCTCTTCAACACCGACTCCGCATGGGATTGCTGAAACCAACCAGGGGCTTCCGCCGCGTCCCGTCGGACTCTCACCAACTGGTTGACTCGTTCGCGAAAATCGGGGTCCGAAAGCTGCTGCTCAATCCGTTCGCGAGAAGCCGCCTGCAGCACCACCCAGGGGTTCTGAGTGGCTTCCCAAAGCTCTGCATCAAGGGTCCGCCAGATCTCATCGGTGGCATGGTTCCAAGTCGAACGCAGGTCGAGCGAAAGCTCTGCCAACAGGTCGAATCCATCGATGTCCGTGGGTAACTGGTCATGCAAAGAAGGCAAGTTCATCCATCTTCTCGTTGAGTTTGTGGTCGTTGTTTCCCCGGGCGATCCAGCCCACCCACTTCGCTCACTTTCCGAAGGAGCGTCAGAAGACCTCAACGCAACTCCAATGCCGCGGGTCAGACCAGCCACCGAACAGCAGAGAGACAAGATCCTTTTCCCCAAACAGGATCAACCAGTGCGATCGCATTCGCACAACCTGGACGTGTTCGCACACTCTTGGTCATTCCAATGGAGCAAACAAACAGCCCAATGGAGCAAACAGGCAGCGTCGGGAAAACCTCGCTACCGAAACGAGGCACGGCTTTGAAAGGCAAGTCCCATCCCACCCGGCGCCAACGCATCACAGCGGACGTCTTCCGATGGAATGCCCCGAGCCAAACCACCCACCACCCACCCACTGCGATCGCCGGCACTCTGGCACAGGGATCGCAATCACGCAGTTGACCGTCTGTCCAAACACGCTGCCTCGAGCAGCGATCCGAGTTCACTTCAACCCGCCAACGGAGTCCCCCCGATGTCCAGCCTGATGAAAGCGTTCGTGATGCAAGGCATTGATCGCGTCGAGTTTGCCGACAAACCGATTCCAACCCCAGGCCCCAATGATGCGATCGTCAAAACAACCCGAGCTCTGGTGTGCACCTCCGACGTGCATACCGTCAAAGGGGCAATCGGTGACCGCAGCGGTCTGACACTCGGCCATGAGGCGGTCGGCATCGTCGCCAAATTGGGCAGCGAAGTTCGCGGCTTTCGCGAAGGTGACCGCGTGGCTGTCAATGCAATCACGCCCTGCTTTCAATGTGAAAACTGTCAGCGTGGCTACCCTTCGCAGTGCGGCGAAATGCTGGGTGGTTGGAAGTACGCGAACATCAAAGACGGTAGCTTTGCCGAGTACTTTCATGTCAACGACGCCAAAGCGAATTTGACTCCGATTCCCGATTCGATTTCCGATGACACCGCCGTCTACGCTTGCGACATGATGTCGACGGGGTTCATGGGCGCCGAACATGCCAACATCCCCTTGGGTGGCACCGTGGCGATCTTTGCGCAAGGCCCCGTGGGTCTGATGGCAACCGTCGGTGCTCGACTGCTGGGCGCAGGCCTGGTCATCGGAATCGACGGCATGGAGAACCGTCTCGAGCTCTCTCGGCACTTCGGTGCCGACGTCGCCCTGAACTTCAATGAAGTGGATCCGGTGGAAGAAATCCGCCAGTTGACCGGTGGCGTCGGAGTCGACTCAGCGATCGAGTGCCTCGGGGCCCAGCCCACCTTTGAAGCGTGCATCAAGGCAACCCGGCCAGGGGCAACGATTTCAGTCGCGGGCTACTTTGGGCACGGCGACAGCGTCAACATCCCACGCCTGGAATGGGGCGTCGGCATGAGCGACAAAGTCATCCGGACAGGATTGTGTCCTGGTGGAAACGTGCGGATGTCGCGGTTGCTTCGCCTGCTGGAAACCGGCCGCGTCGATCCCTCGCCTCTGACGACACATTCGTTTGACTTTGACGACGTCGGAAAAGCACTGCACATGATGGAAACGAAAGAAGACGGCATGCTCAAGCCGTTGATCCGGTTCTGACCCAACCCATCCTGCACCCTCCCTCACCGCTGGCGAGCCTCGCAGGATCAAGCGAACTCGCCGCGTCCCACCTCGGCCCGCGGAGATCGTGCGGTTTTGAAGTGCTGTGTTGGCAATGCCTTCAGAACCCCGCCCGTGCAGCGGGAGGGGTCGGAAAGCGAGCGTTCAGCGAGATTTCCGGGGGAGGGTCATACGCGCCGCTTCCCATGCTCGGCCCTCACCCTCGCGTACGCCTGAACGGCGTCGCTCGACCTCTCCCCAAACTGCGTTTCAGGAGAGGTGCGCCGCGTGAAAACCTGCCAAAATGCAGCACCAAAAAGCTGCACGATCTCCAGGATTGAGGGTGGTCCATGGAACGCACCATCATCCTCTCGAACAACGGGTTTGGCTCACGCTTTTGCGGGCGATGTCCCACCGACGCGGAACCAATCGATCGCATGATGTTGATCGCTGACAGAGAAGAATTTGACCTCTGCACTGGTGAAGTACTGGCCGATCTTCGCCATGGCGATTTCCCATTTCTTGTCACCGACGATCGCGATCCGATTCAGTTCGCCGTGGTGCTTGAAGCCAAATTTGAGATCTTCCCAAAAGGCGCCCACTTCCCAACCGTCGACATGCTCCATGACAAACATCAAGTTGAGCTTGCCATGTTCTTCAATCGCTTTTTCAACGCGAGGCAGGAAGGTCTCGTAGTCTTCCGTGGTCAACAATCCAGAAGCCTGGATCTCGATCATGTTGGTTGCTGGATCTTGAATGATTTGAACAGCCATTTTGTTCTCCTTGTGTGGTTGGCTCTTGGGGACGTCCCATCGCCCCGCGACTGGCAAGCGGCTCATCAATGACGACCGGCAAGCGATGACAAAGAAGGCAAGCGACGTGCCGCTTGGGACTGCGTGCGGTCAAAACGCCCCTGCTTGGGAGCAGATGCCCCCACATCGTTGACCTTGCGGACTGAAACGATTGCGTTGATTCGCTTTGTAACGGTCCTACCGGTTCCTCCTTGCTCGACCGTCCAGTTAAGACCTTCCTAGCGGGTGTGACGAAGAGTGGGAATGTCGTGAACAGTCGTCGAGATCCGGTCCTGCCGTGGGCAGCCGAGCGACTTCCACACCCGATTTGTGTCGTCCAAGGCCTTCAAAATGCATTCACGATTCCAAACCGCCATGGCAGTTTTGTTGGTCAACGCCGTCGGTTGCGCGGGGTCGGGGACACACCGATTGGCTGACACCACCCCCGTCAGCAAGTCGCTTGTGGCAGAGCATTCACCAAGCGATGCGAGCGTCCCACCGAAGTTATCGCCGCCCGTCAGCCTGGCGAGCTTCACGGACGTCGAGGCAAATCTCGAGCTGAACGACGTAGAAATGGCGGAGGAACCGACACCGCCCCCCGTCGTGTTGGACACCATCGAACTGAATTCTTCCGGTGGCGAATCGCTGCCAGAAGCCTGGGCAATGGCAGTCGCAGTGGATCAAAAACTGCAATCCAAAGCCAATGTGACCGGCGCCGCCGTTTACGCTCACGAAGCAGCGAAGTCGGCCAGAAACCCTTCCCTGAGAACGTTCAACTCCTACACCGCACTTGATCGAGAGCCAGGGATTGGGGTCGACATTCCCGGACTGGCCGGCCTTGGTTTCGGTTCCCTGCCGATCGGCGAAAAGGATTTCTTTTCATCCGCCACATTCGCGTCCGTTCCGATTTACACAAGTGGGCGGATTAGCAGCACGATTGACGCCACCTGCGCCAATGTGCACGCGTCGCGTTTTGACCAACGCTCCGAACGGCACGACTTGAAAATGGAGGTGGCCGAAGCGTTTGTGAATGTCTTGAAGGCCGCGAAACTCGTCGAAGTCGCTCGGATCAGCGTGGTCACGCTGGAAAAGCACTTGGTGGATGTTCAAGATCTGTTCGATGAAGGTGTGGTCGCCAACGGCGATGTCCTGGCCGTCAAAACCACCCTTTCCGAAGCTCGCGACAAGCACCTGCAAGCGACCAATGGGCTCGATCTCGCAAGTGCAGCCTACAACCGCTATGTCGGACGACCGCTGGACGCACCGGTGACGCTCGCCGAGATCGCGAATTCACAACCCCTGAGTTCGGAATTCGAGACCGCTGGACTGCCGGCCGATGCCGGCCCCAATGAATTGATTGCGATTGCTCTGGCACAACGTTCTGAATTGCAGGCGGTGGCCCATAAATCAAACGCACTGCGTCACCAAGCAAAGCGTGAACTGGCGGCCCTGGGACCTCAGGTGGGTGCCGCGAGCGGATTCAGTTTTCTTGAAAACGACAACCTCACGCACGAAGGATTTTGGTCCGCTTCTTTGCTGGCTGAATGGACCATCTTTGATGGTGGAGTCGCTCGCAACAAAGCCGCCGCACTCCGACAGCAGGCATCCGCGTTGGCTCGGCTCAAACAAGACTTGGAAAGCCGCATCGCGTTGCAAGTCAAGCAGTCCTGGCTCAATCTCCAAAACGCCAACGACCGGATCCATGTCGCCGAAACATCCGTTGCACAGGCGGAAGAAAACCTTCAGTCTGCCCTGGACCGCTACCGCCAAGGAGTCGGCACCAACACCGAAGCCTTGGACGCTCAAACGTTGTTGGCGCAAAGTCGCAACAGCTATTTCTCGGCGAAGTATGACGCCGCCCTCGCTCGCGTCATGCTCGACCGAGCCACCGGCAATCTCTAAAAGCCATCCGCTCTGCGCAACCGCCCTCCGCAATTTTGTGCAGATACGCTCGCCGCCCCCCGCCGGGCAGTGCGACCTCGTCACACCAGCAATCTGGTCGCGGCGGCGATCAGGTCCGTCAATCGTGCGACCGTGCCTTTCGGCACCCTTGATGACAATGGCACACCCTGTGCTTGAACGCGTCTGCTGTTTGTCGTCCGCGAACAAAGGTAGAGCGAAGCGAGTTTGCAATTTCGTTTGGAGTGACGGCGATCTTTTTCATAATCAGGATCCGTCGCGATGGCGAAGTCATTCAAACGATTGTCGATGCTCTTGTTGCTCGCAGCATGCGTGGTGGGAGGCTACTTCGCTTGGGATCGCTGGGGACGAGTGGAACCGCTCCCCGATGGACTGGTCCAAGCAAACGGCCGAATTGAAGGCGACCACGTCACCGTCGCCAGCAAGTTCGCTGGCAAAATCCACGAACTACTAGCTCGCGAAGGCGATAGCGTCAAAGCGGGCCAGGTCTTGGCTCGATTGGACAGCCAACAGGTTCAGGCAAAACTGCGACAAGCCGAGCAGGGCGTCCAAGCCGCACAGGCTCAGTACCGAGCGGCCCAATCCGGACTCGAGTTGCTCGAGAGCGAAGTGCCACTGATGATCGAAACGGCGGAGGCATCGCTGGAGCATGCCAAGGCCGTCGTCGCGAAAGCCAAGGCGGCCGAACAGCAATCGGCACGCGACGCCAAGCGTTTCTCCGAACTTGCGTCCCGTGGAACCGTCGACCAACGCAAGGGCGAAGAAGCGGAGCTCGCCTGGACGGTCGCCAAGAACGATGTGCGTGTGGCCGAGACCGCATTGACGCAAGCCGAAAAGCAACTGGCCGAAGCGAATCTGGGTGACCGTCGTGTTCACGCCAAACGGCAAGAACTCGAAGCACTCGCCGCCCAAGTGGCTGGCGCAGAAGCGGTTCGAGACGAAGCCCAAAGTGTCCTCGATGACTTGACCATCACCGCACCTGCGGACGGAGTCATCACGACGCGTGTCGTTGACATTGGCGAGATCGTCGCCGCAGGTTCACCGTTGTTCGACCTCGTGAATCTCGACCGTTTGTACCTGAAGGTCTACGTGCCCGAAGTCGAAATCGGACGGGTGCGATTGGAATTGCCCGCACGGATCCACACCGACGCCTATCCGGAAACACCGTTTCCAGCCACCGTCCGCTACGTCTCCAGTCGGGCTGAATTCACACCGAAGGAAGTCCAAACTCCCGATGAACGCGTGAAGCTGGTCTACGCCGTCAAGTTGTACTTGGATGAGAACCCCGCTCATCGCCTGACGCCTGGCTTGCCGGCCGATGCCGTGGTGCGATGGAAGGAGGACACACCGTGGGCCAAACCCCAATGGTAGACGTCGGCCTCAACCACTCCACCGACACCACCTCATCAGCTGCTTCGAAACCGATCGTTCGCGTCGCTGAGTTTCGCAAGACCTATGGTCGCACAACCGCTGTCGATGGCATCGACTTGGAAATCAGTCGCGGAGAGATCTACGGTCTGATTGGCCCCGATGGTGCCGGCAAGAGCAGTCTGATGAAGGCCATCGCGGGTGTTCTCACCTACGACAGCGGAACACTCGAAGTGTTTGGCACCCAGGTTGATTCAGAACAATCCGCGGAAACGATCAAAGATCGAATTGGCTTGATGCCGCAAGGCCTGGGGCTGAACCTTTACGCCGACCTGACCATCGAAGAAAACGTGGACTTCTTTGGGCAGATCCGACTCGTCCCCAAAGAGATCCTGGAACAACGCAAGAAACGCTTGCTCGAGATGACCCGACTGGACAAATTTCGCGATCGGGCGATGAAGAATCTCTCGGGTGGAATGAAGCAAAAGCTGGGCCTGGTCTGTTGCCTGATCCATCATCCACAACTCGTGGTGCTGGACGAACCGACGACAGGAGTCGACCCGGTCTCACGCCGTGATTTTTGGAGTATTCTCGCTCAGCTCCTCCGAGAGGAACAGATCACGGCGTTGGTCTCGACGGCCTACATGGATGAAGCAACTCGGTTCCATCACGCCGCCTTGTTGTTTGACGGGAAGGTGCTTGCCCGCGGTGAACCGGACGAGATCGCAGCGCTCGTTCCAGGCCGAATCGTGCAGACCAAGGCCGAACCGCAAGCGGAATCGCTGGCCTTGCTCAAACAGACTTTCCCGCAATCCGAAGCGGTTGGACCGTGGCTCCGTGTGTTCGTGGACGACGCGGACGATGAACAGGCGAAACAGGCCGTCACGTCTCGCCTCGAAAAGTTCTCACCGCATGAAATCCATGTTGCAGAACCTGATCTCGAAGACGTGTTCATTGCCTTGCTGCGGCGACGTGGACTCACTGACAACGATGACCTGCAAACAGCGCCTTCGATTTCCAACACCAACGCCCGACACCCGGATGGACTCGCCATCGAAGCCAACGAACTGGTGCGAGAATTCGGTTCTTTCAGGGCCGTCGATCGCGTTAACTTTCGTGTCGAGCAGGGTGAGATCTTTGGACTGTTGGGAGCCAACGGCGCGGGCAAAACAACGGTCATCAAGATGCTGACAGGCCTGCTGCCGCCAACGGCAGGAACGGGCCGCGTTGCAGGTGCTGAGATGCGCCGCGCTGGTCAGGAGATCAAAGAACGGATTGGATACATGTCCCAGGCGTTCTCGTTGTACCAGGACCTGAGTGTCGTCGAAAACATTCGCCTGTACGCAGGGATCTACGGACTCTCTCGACGCAGCGCACGTGAGCGGACCGAGTGGATCATCGACATGGCCGGACTGTCCGGCCGCGAAAACTCGCTCTCGGGAAGTCTGCCAATGGGTGTCCGGCAACGTTTGGCCATCGGCTGCGCGTTGGTTCACCGCCCGCAAGTCCTGTTTCTCGACGAACCGACCTCAGGGGTCGACCCGATCGGCAGACGACGTTTGTGGGACATCATCTTTGATCTTTCACGCAACGAAGGCGTGGCGATTCTCGTCACCACGCACTACATGAGCGAAGCCGAACACTGCGACCACATCGCGATGATGTACGCCGGACGTGTCTTTGCCGACGCCTCGCCGAGCGAACTCAAAGCCAGCTTGCGGAACGAATCCGGCCAATTGCTCGAAGTCACCACCGACAATCCGCTGGCCGCCCTCGAAGTCCTCGAATCAGAAGGGTTTCCGGGTGTGTCTTTGTTCGGCAAACGCATTCACTTCCTCGCGTCGGATCCATCGGTCGCAGAACAGCGAGTCAGGGACGCCTTGAGAAAATCCAACATCGAGGTGCTGTCGGTGTTGGAACAACCGCTGACCATGGAAGACGTATTTGTGAACCGCGTCCTCGCCCTCGAAAAGGCCGACGCGAAAGCCAACGGGGGAACGCCATGAACGTGCGTCGCGTCACCGCCGTGGCATCCAAAGAATGGCGAGAAATCGTGCGAGATCGCATGTTCCTGGCCCTCACGTTCTTGGTGCCGGTCTCGTTGATGCTTGTCGTTGGCTACGGATTGTCCCTGGACGTCGAGGACATCCCACTCGCAATTGTGGATCGCGACGGAACGAATTTGAGCCGCGAATATGCATACCGCTACATCGACTCACGTTACTTTGATTTCAAAGGCTACGCCCTCGACGTGCACGACCTGTCACCCCTGTTGGCAGACAACAAAATCCGTGCTGCCATCATTCTCCCGGAGAACTTCCAAAAGGAACTTCTTGGTGGTCGGCCGGTGGTGGTGCAAACCCTGATCGACGGGACGTTTCCGTTCCGCGCGCAAACGACCAAGGGTTATGTGCTGGCGATGAACACCTCGTTCTCAAGCGAGGTGCTGGCATCGTACATTTCCAAGCGTCGCGGAATTCCACTGGCTCAAGCCGCCACGTCCATCCGTCCGGTCACGTTGGAAGCGAGGTACCTGTACAACCAAAGCATGAAGAGTGATTGGGCGATTACGCCGCGGCTGATCATGGTCATCTTGATGATGACGCCACCGTTCTACACGGCACTCGGAATCGTTCGCGAAAAAGAACGCGGGTCGATCTACAACATCTATTCATCGACTGTCACAAGGCTCGAATTTCTCATTGGAAAACTGATTCCCTATGTGGGCATTTCCTCCGCCAATGCGGTGATCCTCTGGCTGATCGCGACCCAGCTCTTTGGTGCTCCCTTCAAAGGCAGCCTGCTGTTCTTCATCCCGGCGACGCTGCTGTACATCATTTGCACCACCGGTTTGGGATTGGTTGTTTCCGTTCTGGTGCGAACCCAAGTGGCCGCCATGGTGGTGACCTTCATCGTCACGGTGATCCCTTCCATCCTGTATTCGGGAGTGATCGTGCCGATTTCATCGCTCAGTCCAACGGCACAAATGACCGCCCACGGGCTGCCAGCGATGTACTACACCAACATCATCGTCGGCACCTTCATGAAAGGGGTGGGCCTGCGTGAGCTTTGGCCTGATGTTCTGGTCCTGGCCTTCTACGCGACGGGCCTGATGACAATCGGATATCGAATGTTCCACAAAAGGCCCAGCACTTGAGTCCCAGCACATGAATCCAACAACACCAACGACCGGGGAACGACCTCAGCCGCACACGGCAGACGAACCGGAGACTCGCCCCCGTCGCGGCCGAGCGTTCGTTGTGTGGTGGAACCGCATGCGAGTGATGACGATCAAAGAGTACCTGCAACTCTACCGCGATCGCATTTTGATTGTGTTCATGCTGTATGCCTTCACGCTGGAAGTCTTCCTGGCCGGGTCAGGAGTCAGCATGCAATTGCAAAATGGAGCTTTGCAGGTCCACGATTCCGATCACAGCTTTGCATCGCGGGAACTGATTCATCGCTTTCGCCCCCCTCAATTCAGCATCGATGGCGAAGTCCTCCATCACGGCGAGAGCATTGAGATGCTCGACCGCGGGGAAGCCATGATGGTGCTCGATATCCCGCCGCAGTTTCAGGAATCCCTCTTGGCCGGCGAAACCACCAGCGTGCAGTTGCAGATCGACACCTCCAACCCCGTCTTGGGATTCTTGGCGACCAGCTATGGTGAGCAGATTGTCGGGCAATACGGGTTGGAGGCCGCGATGCAGCGAGAAGGCATCGGCCTGAACGAACAAGCTGCGCCGATCATCCACGAAGAACATCGCGTTTGGTACAACGCCAATCAGAACGACGCGTGGTTCATGTCCGTCGTTGAGATGCTGAATGTCATCACGATGTTTGCGATCTTGCTGCCGGCGTCCGCCATGGCCCGCGAGAAAGAACGCGGCACCGTTGAACAACTTCTGGTTTCGCCGCTGTCAACGTTCCAAATGATGTTCCCCAAAGTGCTCGCCATGACCAGTGTGATCTTGGTGGGCACCATGATCACGATTCATTTGATCCTGCAACCCTTCTTTGGCGTCCCTTTTCGCGGCAGCCTGACGCTGTTCATGGCAGTGACCGCGATTTATGTGTTCACGACCGCTGGGATCGGGATGCTGCTGGCGACCATCGCTAGGAACTTGGCCCAAGTCGGGATGCTGACCGCCTTGATCTTCATCCCCATGGTCTTCCTCTCAGGGGCATGGACGCCGCCCGAGAACATGCCACCGGTGCTTCGTGCTGTCAGCGCCATCGCGCCGCTGCACCACTACATCGATGCCAGCCTCGGCATCATGCTTAAAGGGTCCGGCATTGGGTTGTTGTGGGATTCGATCCTCGCCATTGCTCTGTTCGGCGCTGCCATCTACGGGATGAGCATGGGGTACTTTCGCCGTCAATTCGGCTGAGCAATGACGTGCATTGCTCCGATTGAGACCGGGATCACACAAACCGTTGCGGGCAAAGGTTCTACGCTGGCAGACCAGCGATCGTCTTTTCGATCCGGGCGATCACCTTGGCTTGGCCCAAGACCGCCAGCGTTTCAAACATGCCGAAGCCGCTGGCCGCTCCCGTCGTCGCCACTCGCAACGCGTGAATGATTTGCCCGATCTTGATGCCTTCGGATTCGCAGAATGACTTCACCGTCGTTTCCACGCTGGCGGCGTCGAACTCAGTCGCTGCTTTCAGAGTCTCATTCAGCTTCGCCAGCAACTCCTTCGCACCATCGGCTTTGACCAATCGTTTCTCGTACGCTTTTTCGTCGACGGCATAGTCGTCCACGAAGCAATAGTCGAAATCGATGATGTCGCCGGCCATTTTCAAACGATCGCCCGCCGCAGCCAGAACAGCTTTCAACGTTTCGTCGGCATCGCCTGGGGCGACAAAGCCAGCCGCGACCGCAAACGGACGCACCAACTCGGTCCGTTTCTCGTCCGACAATTCCGCGAATGCATCGCCTTGGAACGATTGCAATTTGGCAGGGTCGAATGAGGCGGGAGCTTTGTTGACACGGTCCAGAGTGAACTTCTCGATCATTTCGGCGATCGTGAATTTCTCGGTTTCGCCGTCCAGCGACCAACCCAGCAACAACAGGTAGTTGAGCAACGCATCGGGCAAGAATCCGATCTCACGATAGAAGTCGACCAGCACAGGATTGAACGTGTCCGCGTCGATTTGCATGTTGCAACGCTCGGCGATCTTCTCACCATGAGCCAACAGCACAGCGAAATCGCGGTTCTTCTTGTACTTGTCGAGTTTGCGTTTGCTCAATTTGGCGGATCCACCGGGCTCGGCCACGTAGGGCAGGTGAGCGTAGGTGGGCAGGTCATACCCAAGCGATTGAGCGATGAACACTTGGCGAGCCGTGTTGGGCAAGTGTTCCGCGGCGCGAACGACGTGGGTGATCTTCAGTTCGTGATCATCGACGACGCTGGCGAGGTGATACAGCGGGCTGCCGTCGGCACGCGCGATCACGTGATCTTGTTCCGACGCCCATTCCACAACGACTTCGCCACGGATCAAATCTTGGATCACGCATTGGCCTTCGCGGGGCATCTTCAGACGCACGACGCCTTGCCGACCTTCGGCTTCGAATTTGGCCGCGGTCGCTTCGTCTTCCGCCATCCAGCGGCGATCGTAGACAAATGCTTCGCCCGCTTTTTGAGCTTCTTCGCGAAGCGTTTGCAACTCTTCTGGTTTGGCAAAATCGCGGTAGGCGTGACCATCAGCGAGCAGTTTTCCGGCCGCGGCTCGGTACAAATCGCCTCGCTGCGATTGAAAGTAGGGTCCGTGGGGGCCGCCGACATCGGGGCCTTCGTCCCAGTCCATTCCCAGCCAACGAAAGCCGTCCAGAATGGGTTTCAGGGCTGCCTCGACATTGCGTCCCGCGTCGGTGTCATCAATCCGCAGAATGAATTGTCCGCCAGATTGCTTGGCCAACAACCAATTGAACAGTGCCGTGCGGACGCCGCCGATGTGCAAGTATCCGGTCGGGCTGGGGGCAAATCGCGTGCGAATCATGGTTCGAAAACAGTGGAAATGGGAAGACGTGCAGGACGACCGAGCGGGTTCAAACCCTGGAGCGTTTGATTCATCCAACGCTCAGCGACAATGCTAGCAGGCGGTCGAAACTTTCCTAACCCGCCAACCAAAATCATGCCAGCCACCCTGACGACACGACGGACTCCCAAACCCGTTGGCTTTGCCCCGTACGATGGGCTTCCCAGCCCGTCGCAAACTTACTCCGTACGATGGGCTTCCGAGCCCGTCGAACCCGCTCTGCACGACAAGCTTCCCAGCCCGTCGGTCTGCGACGCAAATCCGCCCAGTGTGCGTGACGGTCTTGGAAGACCATCGTACTGACTTGAAAACGACGAAAAGCCCGACGGGCCTGCAAGCAGACCGGTCGAGCTAGTCGTGGGAGTGGGTCGTGGATCCAACGCGCGTGTGTCGGACGACAACCACTCAAGCCTCCGCCCCTACGAAGGTGATGAGAACCGTGTGGCCTGGTCAGTGACTCAGACCTGGTTCGTGTTCAGGTGTTTCAGCGAGGAATGGGTTTCCGTCGCACGGGTTGCGGTGAGTACTCAGCAGGTTCCGCGACCGAGGTCGCCGCGGGTGCCGTGTAAGCAGCGGGTTGGACTCGGCGAGCCGTTCCCCACGACGCACCATCACTGGACGATGCGGCGGGCGATCGAAGTGGTTGAACCGATTCAATCGATGGAGCCGGTGTTGGGACGTTCACAGGTGCCGACAGCCGATCGATGGGCTGAGGAGCCTGCAACATTTCATGGGTGCTGCTGCCGTACTCGACCAAGGGTTGGTCTTCGATTCGGATTGGGTCTCGAGCAATTCCCATGTCCATGGGCAACGAATCGCCGTTGGCATCGCCGAAGAAGACTTGGCCGTCAGCCGCGTTCATCTCGAACTCACCCGGTGGCAACGTTTGTCCGTGGGTGCTGGTTCCACTGCCGACGATTTTCGAAACGGAATCCGCATCCCGAACAGGCCCTTGGCGAACCACGCCTGGACGAGTCACACCGTATTGCAATTTCTTGCCAGCACTTCGTTCACGTGCTCGTTCGAGTGCATCCCAGTAGGCTTTCTTGTTCCAAGGTCCTTCTCGCAGGGTGATGCCGCTGTTGGCGAGCAAGGTTCCCTTCAAGTAGTCGACGTAGCTCAGCGATTTGCTGTATTCGGCGAGCGAACGGTAGTAGCTGATCTCGGCTTGAGCCTTGCGTTGCTGACTTTGCAGGACCACGTTGATGTCTCGTGTTCCGGCTTCGTATTCTGCCAATCGAGTTTCCACTTCCGTTTCAAACGCTTGCCATTGCTGAGCGTTGGTATGAGTCAGTTGGTAGTGCGAGCGAGCCTTGCGAACTGCCCCCGACAACTTGCTGACGAGCAATCGTTCGTCCTCTTGCAACTTAGATCGTTCGCGAACAATGCGGAGCTTTGCGTTCTGGATTCGAGCCAATTCACGACGTGCACCAAAGGCGGGTGGAGTCACTTCGAGACGAACGGCACCTTCTTGGAAATCGCCACCGGTCAGACTGCCAAGTGCGGAGCTGCCTGGTTCAGGAAAGACACCCGTGCCACCATCTGGAGGACCAAGCGTGTCACCGACACCGACCCAGCGGTACAGCAACGACAGGTTCACTTCGGGAAGAATCTGGTTCTTGGCCGAGATCACTTCCAGCTCTTGTTGTTTGATTCGAGTCTTGGTCTGACGAAGCTCAGGCGACAAGTACAGCATTTGGGCGACCGACTCGAACCAATCGAATTCAACTCGGGCCAGCGTTGGTTCGTCGATTGGACGAATCAAAAGACCGTCCGTTGCAGCCAATCCCATCAGCTCACGCAATCGGTTTTCGGCACCATAAACGCCTGCACCATCCGGTCCGGGCAAGTTCGATCCCGCCAGTGCCGTTTCAAGCTGAGCTTGGAACTGGAAGTACTGGCCTTTGGCTTGCGAAAACTCTTGCAACGTCCCGGTGCCGTTTTCCAACGCCAGTTGTGCAAACTGCTGAGTCGCCATCGCACTGTTGCGAGCGACCACAGCCGTGGCCACGTTGCGATAGGAAACGTACAGGTCCCAGTAAGCGTTCTCGACGTCACGGACCAAGTTGCGAACTTGAATTTCGTATTCGGCGATCGACACGTCTTCGTTCAGGCTGGCCAGGACAACCGGAATGCGGTTGACCAAGGTGCCACGATTCCGCATCAACGGTTGTTGCACTTGAGCTTCCATCGTGACGGTGTAGTCACTCGAAACCACTCTCGATGCCGAGTTGAGAGCCAACGGTGCCGTCGGAAGGTTGTTGTGCCCGTAAATCATTTGATGACGCAGCGTGGCGACACCACCGGTTGCGAATCGTTTGCTGATCGCGGCTTGAGCGGTCACATCATCGGATTGAAACAACGAGGTTGAGACAGCACTGTTGCCCGAGTTTCGCGGACGGTCGGTGTTGCTGTAGCTCAGGAAACCGCTGGCTTGAGCATCGAATTCAGCCAAAGCATCTTCGACGCCGCCGACTTGATTGGCTCGCAGAACGCCGCGAGGCAGTGTGCGGTTGCCATTGCTATCCACCGTCAAGGGAACCGACTGCGTGGTCGTTTGCTGGATGGCGACATCATAGATGCTGCCAAATTGATCCGCCGTTCCACTGATGAATTGGTCAGCCACGTTTTGACGGGCTTCTGCGATGCCGCTGGTGGTGACGTAGAACTTCGCATTTTGCAACGCGATGTTGGTCGCTTCTTCCAGCGTCAAATCCCAGAACTGGTAGTCGTGATTGCCAATCGCAAGCGGTGGCAACGACTCCGTCGTTTCGGGCAGACTCTCCACGTCCACATCCGGATATTCAATCCGGGTGGCTGAGTTGAGGTAGTAGTTCAGGTCCGGAGACTCGTTCAAGAAGAACGGCTGAGTTGGTGCGCACCCACTGGCGATCAGGAGTGTGATTCCCAATTGCAGTTGTGCAGTCAAACGGATCAGTGAGCGATTCATGCCCTGGACTTCCCTGGCGCGGTGCCGCCGCAGAACATGCCCCACGAGTGCCGCGAGTGCGGCATGGCATGTCCCCGAACGGGCCGAGTGTGGAAAGCCCCCCTATGAAAGTCCCGCCCAACAACGTTCCACCGAATGGAACGAGACCTTCATCCGAAAGTAGTTATCGGATGGCGGTTGGGTAAACTTTGACGGCAATCGGAAAAAACGTGAAGTTTTCCGAACGTCCTCCTCGCAGCTCAGTTTTGTGCCCCATTCGCAAGGATTCGACGTCTTTCATCATGAAGATTTGGTTGGCAGAGAATGCTTCTTGCGAGTGCTTCCAGTACAAAGGGCACTCATCATGAAACGTTTTCATGAAACTCGCCGCCCAGAGGAGAACATTTGTCCCCCAATGTTCCGTCAAGCGGCGTTCCTCTCTTAACCAACTGCCACGACGAACCAGCGTCCCCCCGATCGCTCGACGTTTCAAAAAGACAATGAGCTCTCACCTATGCGGTTGGGGACAACGGTTCAACTCTGTGACTGGTTCTACTCTGTGACTGGCACTCGATCTCCCGCCAACCCTCTCGCCTGAATTCCACCATGAAACTCTCCCAGCGTTTGCATCCTCGCCTCCTTCCTTTTTTCCTCCTTGCACTTTGCCTCACCACTTCGTGTTTCACCTTGCTGTGCCACGCTGATGAACCAGCACCACAATGGTGGAAGGGCAATATCCACACGCATTCGCTGTGGAGTGACGGAGATCAATTTCCTGAAATGATTGCGGATTGGTACCAATCGGAGGGCTACAACTTCCTGGCCCTGACCGACCACAACGTGCTCAGTGAGGGCTCACGATGGATGGACTACTCGAAAATCCTGCAACGCAGTGACGCTGGGATCCTGGATCGCTACCGAGCCCGATTCGGCAACGCCTGGGTTGAAACTCGGGGCACAGAAGGCGAAGCCGACTACCAAGTGCGACTCAAACCGCTCGATGAGTTCCGCTACTTGGTCGAACAGCATCACCAATTCATCCTGATTCCCGCGGAAGAAATTAGCGACCGCGGCGATGGCAAGCCGGTTCACATCAACGCAACGAACTTGGCCGAAGCCCTCGAACCCGCCGGCGGCGACACGGTTCGTCAGGTGATCGAAAACAACCTGCGAGCCATCCTCGAACACGAAAAAGCTCACGGCCGAGAAGTCCTGCCGCACGTGAATCACCCCAACTTTCACTACGCCGTGACCGCCGAGGACCTTGCTTCGGTCGTCTCCGAACGATTCTTCGAGGTCTACAACGGGCACCCGGGTGTCAATCATCTCGGCGACGACGAACACCCCAGCATCGAACGCATGTGGGACATCATCAACGCCCTGCGTCAAACTTCGCTGAACGTGCCGCCAATGATGGGCGTCGCGACGGACGACAGCCACGAGTACCACGGCAAACCCGGCTCGCGTCCTGGCCGCGGGTGGGTGATGGTCCGCAGCCAATACCTCACGCCCGAACATTTGATTCGGGCGATGAAACGCGGCGACTTCTATGCATCCAGCGGTGTCAGCCTGGACGATATGAAGTACGACGCCGAATCAAAAACCCTCTCGCTGAAAATCCAATCGGAACCCGACACGACGTACCAAACCAAGTTCATCGCCACCTTGGCCAAAGCGGATGGATTGATCGACGAGCACCGAATCGGTGTGACCGTGGGAACGTCCGATAGCCTCCAGCCTGAGTACACGCTGACGGGGAAGGAACTGTACGTTCGGGCGGTCGTGACCAGCAACCAACCTCCCCGAGACCCTTCGTTCAAGGACCAAAAACAACAGGCCTGGACACAACCTGTCGGTTGGGAATCCCCCTGATTCGCTGTTCCCCAGCAGTTTGATTCGACGCGATCCCGGGACCGTGCGTGAACTCTATGTTGATTGCCGGACAGAGGCAGATTATCGTAGATCGCATGAGCAAGAACAAAAACCTAAACATCTCCCGGGGTCTCGAAGGCTGGACCGTTCGGATCGTTCGCCAAGGCGAGCAGCATTCCAAATACTTTCGGTTCTCCGACGGCGGGATCCGAAAGTCGCTGGCCAAGGCCCAGAAATGGCGTGACGCCAAGATCAAAGAGCTCGGCGAGCGACAATGGCGCAAAGGGCCTCGCAAGAAACCCACCAACAACACGTCCGGCGTGACCGGCGTCAGCAGAAACTTCTACGGCCGCTGGGTGGCGACTTGGCAGGAAGAGGGCGTCCAGCGTTTCTTGACGTTCAAAACCAAGCGGGAAGCGATCGCACACCGGAAAGCGATGATCGAAGGCATGGGTTGAGCCTGGACTGAGAAAGCTTGGGTGCTGCGGAGCCTTTTCGTTTGCGCAAATCTCTATCTGAATTGCCCTGGCTCCCCACTTCGGGCCGAAGAGGGTCACGCGCCGGATTCAATGCTGAGCCCTCCCTTGCGTATGCCTGCACGGCATCGCTCGACCTCCGGCCGAAACTTTGTTTTGGGTGGAGGTGGATGAGGGAAGTCACAGCAGAACCGTTGCCCCCAACTGTTCCCTCGAGCAACGCTCAACCGCGAAACCTCGTTGCAACCAAGCCGATTTCCAAGCGTTCGCGTCACGCTGCTCGACGACAGCGGCCAACCACGCAAACATTTGAGGACAAATGTTCTACTCTCATTCCATGCTCGACCTCCGGCCGAAACTTCGTTTTGGAGGAGGTGTTGTAGGAAGCCAACCAAACATGTCACCGAAAAACTACGCGGCCCCCTCTCTCCCACAAAGCGTGGTTGTGAGAGAAAATTGTTGTCTTTTCAGTGCTATCGGGGAAGAAAAGTGGCATCCGCTACCGGGATGTCCACACCAAACATTTCGCAATCTAGGGTTGGACGTCCGCCTGACTTCCAGGTCCGTCGCACCGCGCCCAACCGGGGTCTGCTGGGCAAAATGATGCATGTTTTCCACACGGTGTTGGCGGACGAGTCGATCACTCGCCGGTCAGCTTTCCCATGTTGATACGTTCTTCCACTTGAAATCCGAGTGATTGATAAAACGCGACGACCTCGCTGTTGTCGGCGATCACTTGCAGGTTCACCTTCGGGCAACCTTGACGGGACAGTTCCGATTCGGCATGTCGGACCAAGCGAGTTCCCACGCCAAGGCGTCGAAAGGCAGGCGACACCGCAACGGAATACAGCCATCCACGATGCCCGTCGTAACCGGCCATCACCGTGCCGGCCACATTCACTTCGTCCGTCGCCACGAAGAACAATCCATCGTCCGCAGCCATTTTGCGATCGATCGAGGTGCCCGGATCATTGTGCCCAGTGGAGCGTGGAAACACCGCCAACCAAAGATCCACGACGGCATCACGGTCTTCGGCGAGGAACTTGCGAATCAACATGAATCCTCGCCCGAAAGACGTTCAATCGACGCTCAAATAAAAACAGCCACACGATTTCCCCGCGAAGCCCCGTGACTCACGGCAGCAGAAAAACCTGTAGCTTGCGGCAGCCATGAGCTCCGAGCACCAAGGATTGCTCAATGTCAGCCGTTTTGCTGGGGCCGGACACAAAGACACCAAACCCGGGGTCGGGCGTGCCAATTCGGGCGTACGCTTCGTGCATGTTGTTCAGCAAATCCGATCGCGAAATCACGATCGCTAAGTACTGGGCGATGAAGATCATGACACGGTGAGGCAGCGTTTTGCCGTCGATCCAAATCGCTCCGTTCTCGGCCACACCAAACTCGCCGCGAACGATCGTCCAGTCCAGCGTGGACAAGGCATGCGGGTCGTCGATGGTCGCTAAATCCACGGTCGGCGTGACCGCGTCGGGAACCGTCGAGGCGATCCGGCGAGCGGACTGGAAGACTTCGATGGTTTGCAATTTCTCGCGAATTTCGCTGGGCGTGTTGACCAGATGGGCTTCGCCGCCCACCGATGCCAACGTGTCCTGGAACTGCTGCAAACGATCCTCAAACTGAATCACGCGAGCGGGATCAATCGTGGGCAACTCAGGTGCGTCCACGACGCAACCTTTCAACCGATCCAAAATGATCTGCCGACTGCTGGAATGCGTTTCACTCATGATCGCTCCTCCTTCGAAATCGTTTCCGAACCGGACGGTCGGTTCTTGGCATACCACTCGTGGAACGATTCCTTGGGCGGTTCCGGAAGATCTCGGTCCTTGGCCCATGTGTTGAATGGGTTGTGAGTCAGCGATTTCGGCAGCACCTTCAGGCTGACTCGCCCCAAGTACCCCGCCGCAGCAAACAACGTTGGGTTGCAGAACAAGAACGAAGCGGCCTTCATCGCCATTCGCTTGTTCCAGGCGACAAGGCGTTTGCCCACCAAGACTTTTCTCCAAGCCAGCAATTGGTGATGCAACGGAATTTTGACCGGGCAAACGTCGGTGCATGAACCACACAGGCTGCAGGCAAACGGCAAACTCTTGTGTGCCTTGGCGTTTTTCGCAGGCCCCAGCACGCTGCCGATCGGACCGGGCACGGTGGCTCGATAGCTGTGCCCGCCACTGCGTCGATACACCGGGCAAGTGTTCATGCAAGCGCCGCAGCGGATGCAGTTCAATGACTCGCGAAATGTTTTGCTGTCGCGAATTTTGGAGCGACCGTTGTCGACCAACACGATGTGCAATTCACTGTTCTCGTCTCGCGGCCCGTGAAAGTGCGAGGTGTAACTGGTGATCGGTTGGCCCGTCGCACTGCGAGCCAGCAACCGGGTGAAGACTGAGAGATCCTGGAACCGCGGCACCAACTTCTCGATGCCCATGCAAGCGATGTGAATTCGCGGCAAGGAAACGCCCAGGTCGGCATTGCCTTCGTTGGTGCAAACGACCAAACCGCCGGTGTCCGCGATCGCGAAATTGACGCCGGTGATCCCGACTTCCCCGCTCAAGAACTTGCCCCGCAGGTGACCTCGCGCGGCTTCGGTCAACACCTGCGGATCGGACTCGCCCGCCCGCGTCCCCAGATACTTGTGAAAGGTATCGCCGACCTCTTCCTTCTTGATGTGAATCGCAGGCAACACAATGTGACTGGGAGTTTCGCCTCGCAATTGAACGATGCGTTCGCCCAAGTCCGTGTCGACAACTTCGATGCCGTTGTCGATCAAGTATTCGTTCAGACCGCACTCTTCGGTCAGCATCGATTTGCTCTTCACGATCCGCAGGGTGTCGTTGCGGCGAAGCAGATCCAACACAATGCGGTTGTGTTCTTCCGCGTCCGCCGCCCAGTGAACCACCGCACCCAACCGAGTCGCGTTGGCCTCGAACTGTTGCAGGTACTCGGGCAGCTTCGCGATCGTGTGGTTTTTGATCGTCGACGCTTGCTCGCGGAGGTACTCCCACTCGGGAATCGATTGAGCTTGCTTGTCACGTTTACTGCGCACGAACCACAACGAATCATCATGCCAATGCGAGCGAGGCTCATTGGTCACAAACTCACGAGCGGCACTCGGGTGATCGACGATGGGAAGAGTAGAGGTCAAGAGAAGTCACTTCGCTTTGGAATTCATTCAAACAAACAAGCACGCCGAAACCGTCAAACGGTCATGGATTCGTCACCGCTGAGGAAGCACGATCCGCGTCAGGGGAACCTTCCTGGATCGCCTCCATCAACACCTCAGCAACGTGCTTGACCGACATCGGCATGTTGCGTCGACGGATCAATCCCCCCATGTGCATCAAACAACTCATGTCACCGGCGATCATGACTTCGCTGCCCGAGGAAATGTGGTCGGTCACGCGATCGATTCCCATCGCCACACTGGTCTCTCGTTCAGCAACCGCAAACGTCCCTCCAAAACCACAGCATTCGTCCACGCGGGTGAGTGGCTTGATCTCGATTCCATCCAGGGATTCCAGCAACAGCCGCATTTTGTCTTCCCGCGGCGTCATGTTTTCGCTGCATGCGCCCAGCCGCAATTCACGCAAACCGTGGCAACTGGCATGGAGACTCACCGGGCGATTGAGGCGTCCCGAGATGGAACGAACTCCCAAGCGATCGACGATGAATTCGCACAGCTCAAATGTGTTTTCACGGAGGTGTTGAAATTCGGTGTCAGCGGGATCGAAGTAGTCGGCGTAGTGGTTCCGAATCATCGACGTGCAACTGCCTGAAGGGCACACGACCGCGTCATACCCCGCAAATCGCTCCACCCACTGCTTGGCCACCGGCGCCGTTTCGGCATCGCATCCGGTGTTCGCCATCGGTTGCCCGCAACAGGTTTGCCCAGCGGGATACTCCACTTGGACCCCCAAGCGTTCCAGTAAATTCAATGTCGCGATCGCGACATTGGGAAAGAACTGGTCGATGTAGCAGGGGATGAACAGAGCAACAGTCATGCGAGGCTGAGAAATAGGGCTGACGGCAGGGAAATCGCGCAGGGGAGCAAACAGATCGCGCTAACGCAAAGAGTATAGACTAACGGTCCAGTGCCGGAGAGAACGTCCGCTGCGAAACTGGTTCCGGTTGATTTGTCGCTCCTCAAGAGTCAGGATGAAGTCCCGCCTCATTTGCTTTCTTCGGATGAAACATGATCTCAGCCGTCAAACCCACCACGTGCACGCTGGTTGTTTCCAAGGGACAATCTCGCAATCCGGCCAAACGAGGCCTGGAATCGGCGATCGCACAGGCCGCGGGCCAGCTCGACGGCGTCGAAGTCATCATGGTGCCTCATCTTTATGATTTGCCCAAGGGTGGTGAATCCCTGGAACTGCTGCAAAAAATCGAAGGCGACCTGATCGTCTGCAGCTGGATCTTCTCGCGAGCCGCCCACTGGGTCCTGGACCGCAACGGAATCGGCGGCGCCACCGGCGAAGTCGAACTGGGGGCGGACGAAGACGACGAGGAAGAATTGTCCCTCCCTGATCCTGAATCCTCCGATTCAGCAGCCGACGAACAAGAACCCGTCGACCGGGTGACCGACCTGTACCCGCGGCCCGACCGCACCATTCACTGCCTGGACCTGAAGGTCTCCGAGTCCGTGGACGATTTCATCGGCGAAATCAAACGCATCCTGAACATTGCCGACGAGGCCGATCGATCGCTGCCCATCGTCGGCGGCAAGATTGTCGAAGTCGATGAAACGACCAGTCGACGCTGGTACCCCGTCATCGACTTCAGCCGCTGCACGAACTGCATGGAATGCATCGACTTCTGCTTGTTCGGCGTCTACGGCGTCGATGGAGTCGAAAACATCCTGGTGGAGCAACCTGACAACTGCCGCAAAGGTTGCCCGGCTTGCAGTCGCGTGTGTCCCGAAAACGCGATCATTTTCCCTCAGCACAAAGCCCCCGCGATCGCCGGTGCCGTGACCGAAGGCGACGAAGGTTTCAAAATCGACTTGTCGCAGTTGTTCGGTGCTCCCACCGACAAGAGCGACCCGATCGCGACCGCCGCCCGAGAACGCGATGAGCAACTGCTGCTCACCGGACGGGAAGCGGTTGGAATCGACGACAACCTGAAAAAACGACAAGCTGCCTTGAACGAAAAGCCCAAGGACAACCTGGATCGCTTGATTGATTCGCTGGACGAACTGGATTTGTAGGCCGCAGCGTCGCCCGTCCCAAGCAGAGGTCGCGTCTCTCTTGCTTGGTCGAAAATAGCCGATGAAAACCGGAGCTACGCTTGTGGTTCGGTCATCTTCCACGGATCCAACGCTTCGCTCAGAACGTCGTCGGCCAAGATTCCCTTTTCTTGGCACAGTTCGCGAATCGTTTGGCCGGACTTGAACGCTTCCTTGGCTAGCGCGGCGGCTTGCTCGTAGCCGATCAAGGGGTTCAAGCTGGTGCACATGGACAGACTCTGCTCCACCGCCGCTTCGCAGGCTTCTTCATTGGGTTCCATACCGTCCAAGCAGAAATCGATGAACGCGGTGACTCCGCCAGCCAACAACTCGATGGATTCCAAAATGGTGTGAGCCATGACCGGCATCATGATGTTGAGCTGGAAGTTGCCGCCACATCCGCCACTGACCGTCATGGAAGTGTCGTTGCCAATCACGCGAGCGGCGACTTGCATCAACGACTCGCACATCACCGGGTTGACCTTCCCCGGCATGATCGAGCTACCAGGTTGGCGAGTCGGCAACTTGACTTCATAAAAACCACAACGAGGCCCACTGCCCAACCAACGAATGTTGTTTGCCAACCCGAGCATTGTCTGAGCGATGCATTTCAGCCCACCGTGCGAATCCACCAACCCGTCGCGGTTGGCGTTGCCTTCAAAGTGATTGACCGCCTCGATGAAAGCGATGCCGGTTTGCTCTGACAAACTGGCCGCGACGCGAGCACCAAACTCAGGGTGTGTGTTGATTCCGCTGCCAACCGCGGTGCCACCAACCGGCAATTCCAAAACGGCGTCGCGAGCCGCTTCGGCGCGGGCGATCGACAATTCGACTTGGCGTGCAAAGCCACCGAACTCTTGCCCCAACCGCAGGGGGGTCGCGTCCATCAGGTGCGTGCGTCCGATCTTGATGATCTTGTCCCAGGCCTGGGCTTTCTCGGTCAGCGACTCGTGCATGCGTCGCAACGCGGGCAGCAAGCGATTTTCAATTTCATAAGCCGCGGCAACGTGAATTGCAGTCGGGAAGGTGTCGTTGGTCGATTGCCCCATGTTGATGTGATCGTTGGGGTGGATCGACTTTTCCTCGGCCATCCGGTCGCCGCCATCGATTTCGATCGCGCGATTGGACAGCACTTCGTTGGCGTTCATGTTGCTGCTGGTGCCGCTGCCCGTTTGGAACACATCCACGGGAAATTGATCGGCCAGCTTTCCATCAGCGACTTCTTGAGCCGCTGCCAACATCGATTTGACTTGCCCATCGCTGAGTGGGTTCTTGCCAGAACCGGTCAGCTTTCCGAGATCACGGTTCGCGATCCCACACGCCAACTTGACACGTCCCATCGCCGCGATCATCGATGGCGGGAGCTGCCATCCGCTGACCGGAAAGTTCTCGACCGCACGTTGAGTCTGGGCACCGTAGTAAGCGTTTTGCGGCACGCGGACTTCGCCCATCGAGTCGCGTTCGGTTCGAAAATCGGTCATGGCGTGGTTGGATCAACTGAGAGTGAAACGGGTCATCAAAAGCAAAAACCGTCAGGACGACCATCCTAGCAATCCACCCAAACGGCGCGAACGACGCCCGAAACCCAAACTCAGCGATGGTTTCTGCTACGATCTGACGCTCGGTCGAAACGTAGGGAATGAATCGCACCACACGACGACCGAAACTGGGTGGCAAACTGCCTTCCTAGAAACTTTGGTCCTTCAAATCGACATTGGATACGAACCGGATGATGCCTTGGGAAAATGGGTCGGCGATGAAACGCTTGGCCGCTTGTTTGGGTCTGTTCTCGCTCGCGATTTTTGCCGGCGATGTTTTTGCCGCGGACGCCGCCGTGGACGTGGGCCTGCAGGCGACTGAATCGATCTCAATGACACCCATTTGGATGGTTTTGGCCGGCATCGTCAGCGTGCTGGCGATGATCATCGGGTTGAAACTCAATGCCTTCCTGGCTTTGATCATCTCGGCATTGTTCGTCAGCCTGTTGGTGGGCTTTCAAACCGATGCCGACGCGGGCACTCGGATGAACGCCGTTGTCTCCGCCTTCGGAAGCTCCGCAGGCGGGGTGGGCATCGTCATCGCGATGGCCGCGATCATCGGCAAATGCATGTTGGACAGCGGGTCTGCGGACCGCATCGTCCGCACCGCGGTCGGAGTCACCGGAGAAAAAAAGGCCTCCCTGGGCCTGATGATCAGCGGTTTCATCCTGGCGGTGCCGGTGTTCTTTGACACCGTCTTTTACCTCCTCGTTCCGCTGGCCCGCAGCCTTCACAAACGAACCCAATCCCATTACCTGCGGTACTTGATGGCCATCGCCACGGGCGGCGCGATCACGCACACCCTGGTGCCACCGACCCCCGGCCCCTTGCTGGTCTCCGCGATCTTGGGCGTGGACATTGGCATGATGATGGCAGTCGGGGCCGCGGTCGCCATTCCCTCCGCGATCCTGGGCCTCATTTTCTCGGTCATCGTCGATAAGAAGATGCCGGTTCCGATGCGTCCGCTGGGCGCCAACGAAGACAAACACGAACCCTTGGCCGAAGCACAACTGCCGTCGCTGTGGTCCTCGATGCTGCCCGTGGTCCTGCCAGTGGCATTGATCGGGGCCGGAACCCTGGCGACCACGTTGGCCGACAAAGAAGATCGTGCCGCCATCGCCGCGGCCGATATCGAGAGCTTCGAACTGCTGAGCGAAAAATTCGTGAACGCCAGCGAAATGTCACCCGCCGGACGATTGCTCGGCAGTTCCCAACTGACCGAAGAACAACGTCAAACGCTGAAGACACCGCCCACCACCCCCGAACAAGAATCCTTGTTTGTGGCCGCGATGAACGACGGGCTGCTCGACCCAGACTTTTACGACGCAGATGCGTTTGACGACGTCGAGATCCCAGAGGTCAGCAGCAAACTCATGGCCGCCGATCAACTTCGAATGAAGCCGGTCGACCGTCGGCGTATGAACCGTGCCCTGCTGGACTCGGCCTACCCTGAATTGCTGGCCCCCCATCGCTGGGACACTTCCATGCGAAAAACAGCCAATGCACTGGGCCTGTGGAGCAACCCGAACTTTGCGCTGTTGCTGGCCGCCCTGTCCGCCATCCTGACCTTCAAGATTGTCCGTCAATTGTCATGGCGAGAAGTCGGCGTGGACGTGGAAGAATCGCTGATGAGCGGCGGCGTCATTATCCTGATCACCGCCGCCGGGGGTGCCTTCGGAGCGATGCTCAGCGCGACCAACATCGCTGACACGATCCAACAGTTCTTCGAAGGCCGTGAAGCCGCAGGACTGGCGATTCTCTTGCTGGCTTGGTCGATTTCGGCGGTCTTGAAAGTGGCTCAAGGCAGCAGCACCGTCGCCATGATCATCGGTGCCGGAATGATGGCGGCGATCCTGGGCGAACAACAGCCTCCGTTCCACTTGGTCTACGTTGCGACCGCCGTGGGCAGCGGATCGCTGATGGGCAGCTGGATGAACGACAGCGGATTCTGGGTGTTCACCAAGATGGGCGGACTGACCGAGGGCGAATCCCTGCGGAGCTGGACGCCGCTCTTGGCCACACTGTCGATCGGCGGCTTGGTCACCACGATCATCCTCAGCCAAATCGTGCCAATGGCCAGCTGAGTGAAGGATGGCCAGCTGGATGTATGATGGCCTTCCCAGGCCGTCGAAGCAGTTAGACGCGAGCCGTTTAGGCGTTCGCCTGGACTGCGAAATGGCCGGTGTTGTGGAGCGCATTGGTTTGCGCAAGTTTTCATCCCGGTAGGGATGTCAGAAAGTAGCCGTCGATAAGCGATCGCGCCACCGACGGACATGTAAACTCCACCTCGCCACTCACCATCCCGCCGTGGCCATCGGCCACGGCGGGATGGTGAGTGTTGTTTTCGGGGACTCGTTTTCTGGGGGTGCGCTGCGACGCAGCAACCCCCGGCTACCATCTTGCATCCCTACCGGGATGAAGGATGGTAGCAGCCGGAAGCAAGAACAGACGATTGGAAGGCCGTCGTACGAATTGGCAACAGCAATTCCTACTTCGCGGTGTTGGTGAAACGAGCTTCGCGGACCACGGTGACTTTGATTTCACCGGGGTAGGTCAGTTCCTTTTCAAACGTGGAGGCGATGTCGCGGCAGATTGCGGCGGCTCGTTCGTCGCTGACTTGCTGGCTGCCCACCATCACTCGCAACTCACGACCAGCCGAGATGGCATAGGCCTGTTGCACACCGTCGAATCGTTGAGCGATCGATTCCAGCTCTTCCATGCGTTTGACGTAACGTTCCAGCGATTCGCGACGGGCACCGGGCCGTGACGCACTGCAGGCATCCGCGGTCGCCACCAGCATCGTGTAAGGGAACTCCGTCACGATTTCATCGTGGTGGCCCTTGGCGGCATGCACGACTTCCTCGTTCTCTTTGCTGCGACGCAGCAGGTCGGCACCGATCTTGGGGTGACCGCCTTCGAGTTCATGATCGGCGGCCTTGCCGATGTCGTGCAGCAATCCACAACGACGTGCCAAATCGCCATCCAAGCCAATCATTTCAGCCATCATGCCGGCCAGAAATGCCACTTCGACGCTGTGCCGCAACACGTTCTGGCTGTAGGAGGTTCGGAAGTGCAGCCGCCCCAGCATTTCGATCACGCGATCATGCAACCCCGACACGTTGACTTCGCTGGCAGCCTCCTGCCCCTTTTGCAAGATGAACGACTGGATCTCTTTGCCAGCCTGTTCGACCGTTTCCTCAATCTTCGACGGATGAATTCGGCCGTCCGCGATCAGTTTCTCCAGCGACATCCGCGCCACCTCACGGCGGACCGGATCAAAGCCACTGACCACCACCACACCAGGGGTGTCATCGATGATCAGATCCACTCCCGTGGCTTTTTCAAACGCGCGAATGTTGCGACCTTCGCGGCCGATGATCCGGCCCTTCATGTCATCGGTCGGGACCCCAACGGTGCTGGTCGTTGTGTCGGCGGTGTGCACTGACGCGTAACGCTGCATCGCGGTCAATAACATTTCGCGTGCCTGGGCGTCGACGCGTCGGCCCAACTCACGCTGATGCTTCAACACCGTCGAGCCGATTTCGTGTTCGAGGTCTTGCCGCAGCGACTGCATCAATTTCTCAGCGGCTTGCTCTTCTGTCATGCCGCTGACCTTCTCGAGTGCCCGCTGGCTTTCTTGCACCAAGCGATCCAGTTCGGCGCGTTGCTCGGTCAGATTTCGCATTTGCGCGGCGAGACGCGTTTGGCTGCTTTCCAAACCACGCTGGGCTTTGCGCAAGGACTCTTGACCGGATGCCAACTGGTCTTCGCGAGCATCCAGTTTGCGGTCGCGGATTTGTTCCGTTTCGCGCATCGCAGCCACTTCGCGATCGGCATTGGCCTTGATGACCAATGCGTTTTCGCGAGCGTCGACGATGATTTGATTGCCTCGTGTTTCAGCTTCTCGGCGAGCGGTTTCAAGAACCGCTTCGGCTTCGGCCTCAAGCCGTTCGCGGCGTTTGACATTCTGACGCTGGAAAAAAGCCAGCACGGCAGCAATACCGAGGAAAAAGCAGAGGAGGCAATAAAGAATGGTGGAGGAGAGTTGCGGATTCATTAGATTCTCGAAGCCGCTTGTTCATCCCAGGCGTGCACCAAAGGTCGAGGTGGTGCAAGACGCCTCGCTTCACACATGATCGCAGCGAAATCGGGTTGGCAACCAGAGCGCCAACTGTCGCAAAGCGAGGGAACAGCAGATAAATTATCAGCCACATGAGCAAAACGTCCAATGCAAAGCACGGGATTGAAAGCGGTGGTGTTAAGACGGAATCGCGAGTGTAACCGACCCAACTGACGCAGGAAACGGACACGAGCCCCTTGGACGCCCCCATACCACCAAATGATCGGCCACGTGCATTCACCCCCTCCCGATGAACCCTCCCATTTCAACGCGACCGCCCACTGGCGGTCCTTGCAGGATGCGATTCGCCGTTCGTGGCCCAACCGGCACGGCCGATCCTCCGACGTCGCAACCCTGGTCGGATGCAGCGGCGGTGCGGACAGCGTCGCGCTGATTCGACTGCTCGCGGAATTGTGGGCGGAGGACTCCGCTGCCATCCACACCAGGGAACCAAACCGGGCTCGCGTCACCGCCCCGCTGATCGTCGCTCATTGCAACCACGGCCTTCGTGGCGAAGAATCCGATGCCGACGAAGCTTTCGTCCGTGAACTCTGCCAGCAATTGCAATTGCCCTGCCTGACGCATTCCGTTTGTGTGCCGAACGAAACCGACGCTTCCCCCCCGGCCAACGACGAGGGCACCTTGCGTCAAATCCGACGCAAATTCTTCCAACAAACAGCACAGCAACATGGCTGCCGGTATGTGGCGTTGGCTCATTCCGCCGACGATCAAGCCGAAACGATGCTGCACCATTTCATCCGCGGCACGGGACCACTGGGGTTGGCCGGCATCGCCGAAACATCGGACCTGGACACGGACCTGGTGGTGCGGCGTCCGCTCCTCCAAGTCCGTCGCGAAACGTTGCGAGCAGGGCTTCGTGAAATCGGACAAACCTGGCGGGAAGACGCCAGCAACCAACTCACTCACTACACCCGCAACTGGCTTCGGCATGATGTGCTGCCGCTGATCGAGGACCGATACCCGACTGCGATCGAGGCAATGCATCGCGCCGCTCGACTGCAACGCGAGACCAATGAAATGCTACGCCGCTTGGCTGACCAGTGGCTGGAAACGTACTCGGGGTTCGCAGACGACCAGTGGATCATTCACACACGGCGACTGGCGAATTCCACCCAGGCCAAGGTGCCGAGCGATGAAGTGGCGACCACTCACGACTGGACGACGGAACGCCCGATCATCGTGACTGCTAGCCAACTGGCGTGGGACCGACTGGGCTGGCCGCGCGGCGCCATGACGATGGAACATTGGCAACGATTGGCCCAGCTTGCCACGGCAGCGACCACGACATTCCCAGCGACTGACACAAGCATGCATCGTGGCCCCTTTCCAGGTGGGATCACCCTTCGTCTCCAACCGGATTGTCTGGTGCTGAGACGCCAATGATTCTCAAGCTGACCCTTCATCGACACAATCGGTTTGATCGGACCAGTCCCAACAAACGGCCCATCACGTCGTCGGTTTGACTCCAGCAGGCCGCATTCGACGAATGGAATCACGCCTGACACGTCACTGAGAGTTACGGTTCCCAAAGGAACCCGCGTGCAAGCACGGGGGACCTCTGACTGACCGTTTGCATTCGAGCCTGGCTGATACCCCATGATTCATGTCCAACACCTGACGAAGGCCTACGAAGACCTTCGCCGGGGACGTTTCTTGGCCGTTGACCACATTTCATTTTGTGTCAAACCGGGAGAAATCTTTGGACTGCTCGGCCCCAATGGCGCCGGAAAAACCACGGTTCTGCGGATCCTCTCGACCGTGCTGCGCCCCAGCTCTGGGATCGCCACGATCAATGGCTACGACGTGTCACATGAGCCGACGGAAGTCCGTCGCCGCATCGGTTTCGTCAGCAACAACACCGCCATTTACGACCGCATGACCGCCTGGGAGATGGTCGGTTACTTCGGCCGCCTGCATGGCATGCAACGCGACGAACTCAACGATCGGCTTGAAAAACTGTTCAGCCAACTTCGGATGAACGAGTTCCGCGATGTTCCGGGCAGCAAGATGTCCACCGGCATGCAGCAAAAAGTTTCGATCGCTCGAGCCTTGGTGCACGACCCGCCGGTGCTCGTGTTTGACGAAGCAACGCTTGGACTGGACGTGCTGGTCGCTCGCAACCTGCTGGAAGTCATTCGCGAATTACGAGAGGCGGGCAAGTGCCTGATCTTTTCCACTCACATCATGAGCGAGGTGGAACGGTTGTGCGACCGAATCGCGATCATGCATCGGGGACGCATTTTGGACTCGGGCACCTTGGGGGAACTGGTTGACCGCCACGAAGAAGAGAACTTTGAAGAACTCTTCTTCTCGCTGCTCAGCGAACACGAAACCGCGGAAGCCGACGAACAACATCGAGCGTCCAAAAACGACCACGACAGTGACCAATTGCTCGCTACCACGGAGGCAGCTCAATGAGCGAATCATCTCAACAAAAACGCGAGCGGGCCGCCAAAGCCAATCGACCGCGACTGGAAACCATCGGCTTGATCTACGCACGCGAAATGCGAGATCAATTGCGAGACCGGCGCACGCTCTTCACGATCATCGTTCTGCCAATTTTGCTGTACCCCATCGTCGGAATGCTGCTGCTGCAGATCGCGCAGTTCACTCAACAACATCCGATCTCCGTTTGCGTGATCGGGATGGAACATGTCCAAGCCGCAACGACTGGCGACGTCCCTCCGCTGCTGGTTGAGAAAGAAGCCGCAGACACTGACACGCCCGAGAAAGCACTGCCACAGTACCAGTTTGCCGATGCGGTCTCCGAAGACGTTCGCAACGTCAACGTGACGACTTTTCGAACCAGCGAACTGGAACGCACCGGAGATCTGAGCGAGCGGAGTGAAGCCTGGGTTCGCGACGGCATCTACGACTGCGTGATCTGCTTTGAAACACCCCTGTCAGAAACCAACCCCACGCAGCCCAACCAACAGGGCACCATCGGGCTGTTCTACAACGTTGCCTCGGACCAGTCTCTGGTCGCGAGAGAACGCATGGCCTCGATTTTGAATCACTGGCGTGGAACCTGGGTTCGCAACCGATTGTCCTCGGCAGGGATGGAGCTTTCGGTCTTGGATCCGTTCCAAGTCCGTGACGTCGACATCGCTCCCGAGCGAACTCGCGAAGCCGCGTTTTGGAGCAAGCTTCTGCCGTTCATCATGCTGATCTGGGCGATGACCGGCGCGTTCTATCCCGCGATCGATTTGGTCGCTGGTGAGAAAGAACGTGGAACGCTGGAAACGTTGCTCTGCAGTCCCACGCTTCGAAGTGAAATTGTTTGGGGCAAGCTCGGCGCCGTGATGTCATTCAGCATGATGACTGCAATCCTCAACGCCTGCTCGATGCTGGTCACCAGCACGTTCGTGTTCAATCAAATCGCAATTGGTCCCGCGGGCGGCTCCATGGGAACGCCGCCTTTGATCCCGATGCTGTGGTTGTTCGTGGCCCTGATCCCGCTGTCAGCCTTGTTCAGCGCATTGGCTCTCGCGGTCGCCGCCATGGCCCGCAGTAGCAAGGAAGGCCAGTACTACCTGATGCCGTTGATGATGCTGACGCTGCCACTGGTCTTGCTACCGATGTTGCCAGGCACGACGCTCAGCTTGGGCACCAGCTTGATTCCTGTCACCGGAATGTTCTTGCTTGTCAGAACCCTGGTCGAGGGACACATGGTCGAAGCCTTGACGTACGTTCCGACCGTTGCACTTGTCACGGGCATTTGCCTGTGGTTGGCCGTTCAATGGGCCCGCCGTCAGTTCGAATCCGAATCCGTTTTGTTTGGTGATGGCGATCAGTGGGAACTCGGGGCTTGGTTCCGACACCTTTGGCGTGACCGCCAATTGGCAGCCACCCCCACCGTCGCATTTGGATGCGGAGCCGTGGTGCTCGTCGGACTCTTCTTTGGCAAACTTGCCGTGACCGAGATGCCAACGACGTTTGCGGGCATCGCGACCCTGGTCCTGATCCCCCAACTTGGATTGATCTTGGCTCCGACGCTGTTGATGTCGGTCATGCTGACCACGTCCCTGCGTACCAGCCTGCGACTGAATCTTCCAAACTGGCGAACGTGGCCAGTCATCGGCGTGCTCTGCGTCATGCTTCATCCGCTATACATTCAATTGGCTGGATGGATCAGTGCGATGTACCCCCTCAGTGACCAAGCGGTCGAGGCAATGCTGCCGTTCACCCAGCAAATCGCCTCGGCCCCGTGGACCTCAGTGATCCTGCTGATGGCTTTTGTCCCAGCGATCTGCGAAGAACTCACGTACCGTGGATTCATCTTTGGCGGCCTGATCCGCGGCGGCCACCCATTGCGAGCCGTCTTGGTCACCGCGTTGATGTTTGGCATCTCGCATGGCGTGCTTCAACAATCGATTTCGGCAACGTTCATGGGACTGCTGCTCGGCTGGATCGCACTTCGCACCGGAAGCGTGTTGCCAGGCATCGCGATTCACTTCTGCAACAATGCCCTGTCGGTGTCGCTGCAACGTGTCACGGAGTTGGACTTACCGATCTTGAATGAACTGATCCAGAACACAGCCAATGGACCGGCGTACCACCCTTATTGGACGGCATGCTGCTTCATCGTTTCCGCCGCTTGCTTGGCTGGTATCTACCGAATCACACAAGCCGCGGATTCCATCAACAGCAATGATGCGTTGGCTGACCGAGTGAGCCTGGGCAGCAACGGCACCGACCCAGCCTTGAAGCGACTTTCACCGGCCACGCAATGAACGGTTGCCCAGGGCCCGGCAACTCGTCTTGCCTACCAATAGCCACGCGGTTGGGATGCCGCGTCGTTCGGAGCAGGAGCCGATTGAAAACCGCTGATGCGTCCTGAAACCCGCGGTGCGTCTTGTCCAATGGGCAGCCCTGATTCATCCACTGGCGGCGTTCCCGGGATGTTCCCAATGGAATCGTTCAACGTGAGTGGACCGCGGGGCGGTTGAAGCAACCATAGCATCTCCAGCGTTTGGCCGGACACGGGCACCGACACGCTGTGCGGAGCCGCGAACAAACGCATCAATTGAGTCGCTGCAATCTGTTGGGGACCGGTCCTCACAATCGGCTGGCCCCCGGCACACAACATCGTTCCAGGCGGCATCTTTTCAAACCCACGCTGGCTGTTGCACAAACCTTCCATCGCGAGCTTGCCGTCGTACAAATCAAAGTCGATCGCAATCAAATCAAATGGAAAGTCGTCCGGAACGGCGGTGGCCAACTGGCAACCCAAGTCTTCTGCCAAACGCGGCAACAACGACGCGGAGATCCAACCGCGTGTGACCTGAATCACTCCGTCAACGTCCACCACGCCACCCGGAACAATCTGGCAACGGTTCAACTGCAACGATCCCTTGCCGACCAAACGATGCGGCAAGAACTCTGTCATCCTCGCCATGTCGATGTTCTCGATCCGAGCACTGCTGAGATCCAACATCCAAACCAAACCAGCGGCCCCCATTCCGGCTTGACTGGGCACCTGCGATAGCTTGGCTGCACCATGAAAGGTTGCTTCGTCGCCCAGTTTTTCGAACGCGGGATGATAGCCCGCCAACCAAGCGAGAGGTGCGTTCAGTTCGCCGGTTCGCAACGCAACGCTGGTTCGTGGTTGCCCCTCGTCACGGCGACGCTTGATTTCAATTTCCATCGGTTCCATGTCGGGACGTTCCCCCGCCAGCATGCAATACAAAACGGCAGAGACTTCCTTCTCGCCCGGTAAGATTCTGCCGTCCAAATCACGAACCGTGATTTGAGAATGGGCGGACTGAATCGTCAGGTCATCAGCGGCCAACCGAATGGGATGCAGCGTGTGCTCAGGCCGACAAAGAAATCGGTCATGAACCAACTGCCACACGTCGTCGAGATACTCCGCGCGAATCTCAGGTTGGCTCAACCGCACGATCGTGCGGTCGTCCTCTTGCACCCAGGACACAATTCGAATTCTGCCGATCGATTGCTTGGTTTCATTGTCTCGCAATTGAACGTCGCCCAGCTGCCACGTCGTTGGGCTGACACGTTCCAGCGAACCGATGCGAACATCCAAACCGGTTTGCAACGCGAGCGTTGCTTCCGTCGCCCGGATGCACCGACGGTGATACCACGGCGACCACATCACGAGGATGATCAGCATCGTCACACAGGTCGGAACCGCGCAGCAGGCAACGAACAAACCTCGAGCCACGGCTCGCATCGTCCGTTCGTGCATTTGGCGAATCCTTCGCACCGCATGGGGTGGGCTGACGAAAACGGATTCCCAACAAGACAATGACCTGCGTTCAATCGCTGGTCAGCGTCCGCGAAAGCCCATCAGTGAGCTGGCTTTCGAGACCTCGTCGAGTCTCCGTTTCACGATTGCGACCATACCCAACTCGGCTTGGAAAAGAACAGATCGAAACGGGATCGAATTCCTCCCCTTGCAAGCCGTTTCCGAGACCGCTGAGTGCCGTGAAACACGCCTGTCACAGGCTTCTCGTTTTCACAACACAACCACTGCGTGAAACACGATTGCCGTGAAACTCGATGACTCCACCGTGTCGTTCTGTTCAGCCGCCCAATCTGAAGCCCAAACGCGGGATATCCTGCATCGCAATCAGTTCGCTTGCGTCACTCCGCGTTGCAGCCCTGCTCGCAGATCATCGACGGAGCAAACCGTAACGAAAAATGCAACCCAAAGCAGCGACCCCGTCCCGCCAGGTGATCTTCTTGCCTTCGTCGTACCAGCGGTGGTGATAACGAATCGGACGTTCTGTGAAACGCAACCCTTTCCGGGCCCAGCGAGCCGTCAACTCGATCTCAATTCCGAAGCGGTTTTCCTTCAACTGCGGCAGAATGCCCAAGAAATTCTCGCGACGAGCCATCTTGTAACAGGTTTCGACATCGCTCAAACGCGGCCCGATTGCCACACTGGCTAACCAGGAAATGAACCCGTTGACGGCTTGATGCCACCAGGGCGAGACCTGGCGATCGCAATGACCATAGCGTGTGCCGTAAACCACATCGGCTTCCCCTGCCAACAACGGTTGCAACATGACCCGAAAATCGCCGGGGTCGTACTCACTGTCAGCGTCTTGGATCACGATCACGTCGCCCTGAGTGGCTTCGATCGCTGTGCGGATCGCCGCACCTTTGCCACGGTTTTCGGGGTGTCTGATCAGAGTGACATTGTGGTCACTTTGATACTGCCGCAAGGATTCCCCGGATCCATCGTTGGAACCATCATCCACCACGATGATCTGCATTGGCAGACCGGTGTTCCGCAACGAATTCAGCACCGACTCCACGGTCGAGCACTCGTTGTACACCGGCACAATCACCGACAAGCAAAACGAGTCGGGCAGGGGATAGATCGACAACGCGCGGCAGGCATCCGGCCCCAGCGTTTGTCGCATCCGTGCAACGTACTCATCGCTGAACCAGTAACTTGGTTCAACGGCAGAATCGGATCCCGTTGAAGCGGGATCCCGATGCGTTTGCGATTCGTTCGAAACGAGTTCGGAAGACGCGTTCAGTTCGTTCACGTTGAATTCACCGGGTGCTACGGCGGCGATGACGAAACATCATCGAATCATCCCATCGGACAACATGCCGCAACCAAGAAAAGGAAACCTGTTTGCGAGACATCATACGCGACTTCGCATGTGCGATGTTGTGACTTCGCATCGGTGCATGATCATGTCTTGCTTCCCACTTGGTCGACAAAAAAAACTTCACCCGAACGAGTCGCGATTTTCACGGTCAAATCAATTGGCCGGTCAACGCGAATCTTTTTTTGATCACTTTGTTGTTGACATCGGTGGTTCACCACGCCAAATTTTCGCTCGCTTGACCCACACATCTTCGATCCCTTCACAAGCTTGTGAAGCGGTTGCACTGAACGTTCTGTTCAACCGATTGTGGTCGATGATTTGTCTCTTCCAACGGAGTGTGTTCGATGCGGTTTGCCAGAGTTTCTTTTCAGTCTGTCAAGCACCGATCGCCTCACATTTTCTTCGACGTTCCCCTTGGGCAAGCGGGGTCACCGTCCGGCGTCATTTGATTGACACGGCAATTATCCATTGACTAAATCATGGCGAAGGGCTTCGCCATGTTTTTGTTCGTCACAACGAGTGTGATCGATACACGGGAGACGGTTTGGACTCCACATCGCGGTTTGAATACTTCGATTGACACGGACGTCACTCCCTTCATTTTAATGTTGCCCAACGATGCTTCTTGATTTCTCTCACGCAATCAAGGTGCATTGGTGAACTTGAATTCCGATCGCCGACAAGGACTGTTCGCATCGGGTAACAATTTGAATTGGTAACAGAGCGACGCCAGTTTTGCAGGAAGCAAAACTGGCTCGTTTTTTTCTCTCAGGCAACTCGCCTCTCGCCTGGCTCACCTGAAGCCGGGCAACGGAACGTTCCCGCTCGGAACCCCCTGGTTTTCCCCCAGACAATCGTCGCGGCGGCTTTTCAAATCGGCGAATTTCTCGGCCGGGCAGCCTCATCCTGCGATCGCCGCCAGCCCCACCGGCGTTTCTCAATGGCTGTCCAGCTCCCTCGCGTGCCCTCTTGACGCTCAAATCACGGATGCCACCATAAGTGCAGAATTCACCCAACCAGTCCCCGCACACCTTCACCCCAAAGAGTTCTCATGCGTCGCGCTAAAATCACCATCGTCGGAGCCGGAAATGTTGGTGCCACCTGTGCTCATTGGTGCGCCGCGGCGGAACTCGGCGATGTCGTTCTCTTGGACATCCCACGCACCGAAGACATGCCTCGCGGCAAAGCGTTGGACCTGATGCAAGCCTCTCCCATCATGGGATTTGACTCGAACATCGTCGGCACGACGGACTACGCCGACACCGCCGACAGCGACGTGATCGTTGTCACCGCCGGACTGCCTCGCAAACCCGGCATGAGCCGCGACGATTTGCTGGCCACCAACGCGAAAATTGTGACCAGCGTTGCTGAAGAAATCAAAGCCACCAGCCCCAACGCAGTGATCATCGTTGTCAGCAACCCGCTCGACGCGATGGTTCAGCAGATGTTCAAGGTCACTGGCTTTGCACCTGCGAAAGTCATCGGCCAAGCCGGCGTCCTGGACACCGCTCGCTACCGCACGTTCCTGGCAATGGAACTGGGCGTCAGCGTCGAAGACATCAGCGCTTTGTTGATGGGCGGCCACGGCGACACGATGGTTCCGATCCCAAGCTGCACCAGCGTGGGCGGCATCCCCGTCACCCAACTGATCTCCAAAGAACGCTTGGACGAAATCGTTGACCGGACCCGCAAGGGCGGTGCCGAAATCGTTTCCTTGCTGAAAACCGGCAGCGCTTACTACGCTCCCGCCGCGGCGTGTGCCCAAATGGTCGAGGCGATCGTCAAAGACAAGAAACGCGTCGTTCCTGTCGCTGCTTACTGCGATTCCGAGTACGGCGTCGGCGGCTACTACGTCGGCGTTCCCGTGGTGCTGGGCAGCGGTGGCGTCGAACGCATCATCGAATTGTCGCTCACCGACGAAGAAACCAAGGCCTTCCAAAACAGCGTCGACGCGGTCAAATCGCTGGTTTCGACCATGGACGGATTGCTCGCTGAATAGCAGCGACACGCTGAAACGCCCTGCCGCATCCAGGCGGGTCGCATCAGATGGGCTGATTTCACAATCGCCAAGAGAGCATTCCACCCTTTTGAGTGGCAGGCTCTCTTCTTTCGTCCTGTGGATCGATTACGCTAGTGGTCCGTGACAGCGAATGGTTCGGGTAACGAAACTCGTCAAGAGTCTCGGCTGGCCTCATCGCCCGGGTAGCGAAACTCGTCAAGAGTTTTGACTGGCCTCATTGCTCGGGTAGCGAAACTCGTCAAGAGTTTTGACTGGCCTCATTGCTCGGGTAACGAAACTCGTCACGAGTTTCGACTTGCTTGACAAATTCCCGAAAGTCTTGATGACATTCGCTACGGTAGTCCCACCTACATTTAGCCGCACAGTTCCTTCGCTTATCTCCTCGGAGTCTCCCCGATGAAACGCCGTTGTTTCCACCTTTTGATGGCTGCCGCGCTGGCAGTGGTTTCCGTCTCGGCCCACGCCCAAGACGAAGAACTTCCCAAGGCATCGCCTGCGAAAGCCGAACCGACCAAGGCGGCCCCGGTTCAAGCCGCCGGAACGTCGGCCAAAGCTCGCCCACTCAGCGTGACCGTCGGCCTGGTCAACGATTCCAAAATCGAAGGCACGCTGACCGACACGACTCAACTGCAAATGCAGACCTCGTTTGGCACCGCCAGCATCCCCTTGTCGGAAGTTGCCGGCATCCGCTTTGCCTCCGCCAACGACGCGACCACCACCGTGGTCATGCTCAACGGCGACTCAATCACCGGAGCGACCGATGTCAAACTCATCACAGTCGAAACCGAATGGGGCACCGCATCGATCAACGGCCCCAGCATCGCGTCGCTGATGTTCGTTCCAGGATTGACCTGGAACCCTGCCGACGGCCTGAACGGAAAACGCTGGAACCTCAGCGATATCCAAAAGCAGGACACACCTTCACGCCCCACAGCGAATTCACCGACCGGCCAGTCCAGCAATCGGGCGCCAAGCCCCCAACGTCCTGGCACAAGCGTTCCCTCGTCCAACCAACCGTTCTTCCCGAACCGGTGAACCTGACTGGCCGCCTGGCGGTCACTCCAATTCCACGATGTCCAACCCAGCATCCCATTTCGGCTTCGCCCGGAATGGGATGTTGTCGTGAAATGACTACAATGCCTGTTCCCCGCCGGCCCTTCCGACACTCTCCTTCGAGCTGATTCGTTGCAATACCGTCCCGCGCTTTCCAAGATGAAACCGTACATCCCGGGGGAACAACCGCCACCGGGCAAATTCATCAAGCTCAACACAAACGAGAACCCCTACCCACCTCCGGCCCCGGTGGTCTCAGCGATCCAGTCCGCCGCAACCGGACCGCTGAACCGATACCCCGACCCCATGGCGACCTCGTTCCGACGAGCCGCCGCGGATGCATTGGGATTGCCTGGTCCCGATTGGGTGCTCGCCGGCAACGGCAGCGACGAAATCCTGACCTTGCTCGTTCGCGGTTTTGTCGGTGAAGGTGAGTTGCTGCGACTGCCTTACCCCAGCTACATCCTGTACCGGACGCTGGCTGACATCCAAGGTGCGAATTGGGAACAGGTCCCATTCAACGATCCGTGGGAACTCCCGCAGTCATTTGGCGAAAATCGCGACGACCTGAAGCTGGTGCTGCTGCCCAACCCCAACAGCCCCAGCGGAACAATCGTTTCCAAAAGCCAGATCGCCGAACTTTCAACTTCGCTTGATTGCCCGTTGGTGATCGATGAAGCCTACGCCGACTTCGCGGAAGAGAACTGCCTGGATCTCGTGCAGTCCAACGAGAACATTTTCGTCACCCGAACACTTAGCAAGTCGTATGGCTTGGCAGGCATCCGGTTTGGGTTCCTGGTGGCTCAGCCGCATGTGATCGCGGAACTGACCAAGATCAAAGACAGCTACAACTGCGACGCAATCTCAATCGCCGCTGCGACCGCCGCGATGGGGTGCCAAGACTGGCTGGCCGATGTCGTTGCCAAAATGAACATCACGCGAGAACGTTTGACCGTCGGCTTGCGAGCACTTGGGTTCGACGTGACACCATCGCACGCGAATTTCGTGTGGTGCCGCCACCCCGAAGGAAAACACGCCGAAATTCACCAGTACCTCAAACAAAGTCAGATTCTGATCCGATACATGGACTTCCCCGACTGGGGCGATGGCTTGCGAATCAGTGTCGGGACCGACGAACAAATCGATGCGTGCTTGCTGATGATCGAGCGTGCGATGCAATCTCTCAACTTCACTCTTCCCGCCTGAGCGGACTCGACATGACCTCCCCCCAATCCAACTCGTCACGCGAAGTCAGCCTGGAACGCAAAACGGGCGAAACCGACATCCAGTTGTCGGTCAACCTCGACGGCAGCGGCGCTGGCAAACGCAATTCCGGGATCGGCTTTCTCGATCACATGCTGGACCTGCTGGCCAAACATGCCTTGATTGACTTGACCGTGGAAGCCAAGGGCGACCTGCACGTCGACGATCACCACACGGCCGAAGACATCGGAATCGCACTCGGCACCGCGGTCGATCAGGCTCTCGGCAATCGCGCCGGCGTGCGTCGCTACGGCCACTTCACATTGCCGATGGATGAGTGCTTGGTCACGTCAGCGGTCGACATGGGCGGACGCTACGCGTTTGAGTACAACGCTCCCATCGCAGCGTCCAAGATCGGAACGTTTGACAGCGAATTGGTCGAACACTTTTGGCAATCGTTCGCCGTCAATGCGAAGTGCAACCTGCACGTCTTGTTGCATCACGGCAGCAACGCTCACCACATCAGCGAATGTGTTTTCAAAGCCACCGCGAGAGCGATCCGCATGGCCGTTGAAAACGACCCTCGCAGCGATGCCATCCCGAGCACGAAGGGCGTGCTGTAGGAATCCGTGCTGATCCGTTCGATCGGGCGAGGCCCATCGCGTCGCCCCTGACCGTCAGCGCCCTGGACGAAGCTGACCGAGGACACGCTCGACCCATCGCCAACGCTCAGGGTCCGCGCAACGAAACTGAATTTCGCGAGTTCCGGACGCGGGTGAATCCGCCTGGATGTCGATCTGCATCCAAATCGCTTCGGGTGGCATTGCGTCTGCGAACCGATCCGCCCATTCAATCACGGTCCAGGCGTTGGGTTCTTGGTAGCACTCTTCCAGCCCCAATTCCCACCACTCGTCTTCATCACCGACCCGGTAGGCGTCAACGTGATGCAGCGTGTGTTGCTTTGCCTGATAAGTTCGAAGCAAGGTGAATGTGGGGCTGGTCACTTCGGACGAGTCCAATCCCATCGCTCGGGCGAGTTCCTGGGTCCAACGGGTCTTGCCAGCCCCCAGTGTTCCGGTGACGGCAAAACAGACCGGGAACGCAATCGGCTCGCGAACAAAAGCGTCCGCGAGCCGAGCGAGTGTTTTCAAATCAACTTGGTCGAGTGTGACCAAATTCAATCCTCTGAGTTCAATTCCAGTGGGGGCGGAAGCTCAGGGAGTTTCTGCGGTGCCGGTCACGTTGTCCGAAGGCATTTCAGCAGCGCCGGTGGCGTTGTCGCTGACAACAGGGGCTGCGGTGTCGGTGTCGACGTCCACGTCAGCTGGTGGTGCTGGCGGTGGGCAACCAACGGTCGTGGCCAGCAATGCAAGTGCGAATACGCAGCGAAGGGTTTGTTGAATCATGGTGACTCGGGAAGGAAAAAGGTGGGACAACTTGTGATCGATTCGGCAACCCGAATTCGGTTTCCAACCTCTAGATTAGCAAAACGTTCATAAATTGCACCCTGTCGTTGCCAGAATCCATCGCCAGAGACGTTTCGTGGCAATCTGCCAACCCTTGCAACCCGCGTAAACCATTTTTCCTTCCCAAAATGGCCGACAAAAACAGCTGTCACGACTGCTTTCAATGTGCCAAACACCGCGTTCGTTCGCTCCGCCAAAATCGATTTGAGCCACCCACGCCCCGCTTTATCCGGCGAGAATTGATCGTTCCCAAACAGCCCGCACGGCAGGTCGGACGATACCACCAACGAAATCAGTCCATTCGCTGGGGTTTACCTATGAAATCGACCGTCCCGTATCTATTTGCTTTGTTGATTGGCGCAACCATGGCTCCAGCCGCTTCGGCACAGGGCCTGGACGATCTGTTTTCAGCGTCGCCTCAGCGTGACACGCCTCAGCGAAACGCCGAGCGTTTGGCACTTCCGCCAATGGCACCCGCCGTCGCCGAAGCTGCTCCAGAAGCAGAACCAGTGAACAGCCCATCGGACCGCAAACTCGTCCATTCGCCTGGCTCCACCGCCGAAGCGATCCCCTCGATGGCGATGCAACTGCGGCAAGCACGTGCTCTCGAAGCCTCTCGTCAACGACAAGCTCGACTGGAAGCTTCCTACTGGGCGAGCAATCCCAACTTGCGTCCTGCCTGGGACAGCAACTTCGGCCAGTACCAGCACCGCAACCGCATCATCTACTACGTGCCTTCTTACGTTCGCACTCGATGATCGTGACGCTGCCAGAGACTGCCTGCCGCCCTGAATGGAACAGGGAGCTGGCGAGCAGAAGGCCGGCTCAACGAGAACTGGACGGGTGATTAAAATGGATCGCTCCCTTCCAGTCCCACGAGGCTTCTAGCCGTTTTGACTCAGCCTCGCCAAACCCTGTTCACCCTGTGTGGGTTTACCTTTTTGACCTCCGCAACCTACTCGGTTGCCAGGGCATTGGGAGTCAGCCTGTTCATCGCGCGGATGGGCTCCGGGGCACTGCCAGTCGCGCTCGTCGCGTCGGCGGTCACCGTGATCGCCGTGTCCGCAGTCACCCACCTGATCAATCAAAGATTCCCGGCACGCTTCAGCGTCATCGGCAGCTGGATCGGCTTGGCATCGGTCACCGCCTGGCTGACCGCGATGATCTCGGTCGAGCATCATTCGCTTGTCTTGCTGGGCGCTCTGTACGTGATCGCGGAGGTACGGGGCTGCGTCAACACAATCTACGCCACGACGTTGGTCAACAATGCGTTTGCCTCGTCGACTTCCAAACGCCCCTTTGTGCTGGTTGCCGCCGGCGCCCCGATCGCCGGCATCGCCATGGGAGCGGCCATGGGATACGGGGCCTCTGTGCTGGAAGACACCACCTGGCTGAAGATCATCATCGGTTTGGACGCAGCCACGATTGTCTTGCTGCGCTGGATCCCCCATGTCCCCGCATTGAAGGAACGATCAACGGTCGCCCCCCATTCGCGACTCGAACGCCCCCAGCGTTTGAGTCCACCGAACACTCGTTCGATGAAGCGAAGCCCTGCCAGCCAATCGGTCTATCGCTACCGGTATGGATTGGTCAGCCTGATCGCGTTCAACGTTTTCGCCGTCACGATGGTCGACTACCAATGGAAGGTGATTGCCGGGGAACACCTGCTCCTGGAAGACAAGCTGCTCACCTACTTTGCTGGCTTCTACGCCATCAATGACATTCTGATTGTCCTGGTGCAGTTCACCGTCGCAACCAAATTGCTCGACCGCTACGGCATCGGCATGCCACTCTGCGCCTACCCCTTGCTGCTCAGCGTTCTCGGGCTGATCGCATTGATCAACCAATCCCCCACGGTGTTGATCTTGCTGTTCACGCTTGGCCAAGGCCTGACTGTGCTCAAGCGATCGCTTTACGAACCCAGCATGACCTCGGCTTATGCGATCCTGCCACCCAACATTCGCAACGAAACCATTCTCCTGATCAAGGGCGTGGTCAAACCGTCGATCGAAGCCTTGGTGGCGGTGGGTCTGCTCTTCCTGGCGTCCCGCATGACCCCCAACCAAATCACATCGACCTGGTTGGCGGCATTGATTCCCTGGTTCCTGCTATCCAGTTGGGTCTCAAACACCTACGAGAAAGGGGCCCCGGCCGACAACGACGCTTCCGACCAGCTCAAACTTTCCGAACCGTGACGCGTGCCCCTTGCTTGCCAACCACACGCACTTCCGTTCCAGGGTCGATGTAGTCCCCCTCGGTCACCACATCCACCGCGTCATCGCCAAACTGAACCTTGCCACTCGGACGCAGAGGCGACATTGCCGCTCCCGTGTCACCGACCTCCACTCGCTGCCAAGCCGGGCCACTGACCAAGGTGGCACTGGCACCACCATCAGCAGCCACCATGACCTGCGGCCGAAGCGTCAATCGACTCAGCCCCGGGATCTCGCCGAGATACTTCGCCATGACGGCCAAGCAAACCAGGAAACCAAGGAATGCCCCCATCACCGTCATCATGTCCGCAGCCAACGAAGTCCACTGAATCTCGTTCTCGGGCAACGTGAATCGACGCGAAGCCATCACCAATGCCCCCAGTGACAACGCCAGCCCACTGATCCCCGCAACACCAAATCCGGGGATGACAAAGACTTCGGCAGCGATGAAGAGGATCCCCGCAAGGAACAAAACCACTTCCAACCATCCCGACGTCCCGCCCAAGAAACGCGCCCAGAAAAACAGCCCGAAACACAGCACGCTAGTCAAACCACCAATGCCGATTCCGGGTGCCGACAACTCAATCGCCAGGGCGACCAACCCGATCAGCAACAGCAGGAACGTGACGAACTGAGTGTTCAGCAAAAACACCAACGTGTCTGTCCAACTGCGTTCCATCTCGACGATGGGTTCTTGCAGGTTCAAGACCTTGGCCAATTCGTCTCGACCCTCCACCGTCTGATCGACCATCCCGAGCTCCACGCCACGACGACCATTGACGGTGAAGAACATTTCCTTGCCCGCTTCACGAATCGGTGGGCTGAGTTCCCATTGATCGGCGTCGTCTTGGGATGCCAAATCCTTGTCGGACAAGTAAAGCTTCTCTCCCGTCGTCTTGTTGGTCGCCTGATAGACCACCATGTCCTTGTCCGTCATCTTCTCCGCCAACGCGAGCGGCCGACCGGTGGCTTCGGCTGTGTCGCGAACCTTCTGGGCCAGCACACTGCGACTCTTCGCCGGCGTGTATCGATACGCCCCATCTTCGCCCATCACGATCTCCCCAGCATCTCCCATGCGAGCGTCGGGACGCATCAAAATCGTGTCCGTCGACAACGCCAGCAACGCGGCACCACTGATCGCATCCTTTTCGATGTATGCGACCGTTTCGACCCCCTTGGCTTCCAACACCATGTCCATCAACTCAAACGTCACCGAGGTGAAACCACCCGGCGATTGAATGTCCAGGATGATCACATCGGCGCCGGACTCGACCGCGGCATTGAACTTGCGTTTGAGCAACGCACCACTGAGCGGATTGATGTCCTCTTTGAACTCAATCAGCACCCCGCGACGCTTTCCTGAGGGGGCATTCCCCGTCCCTGACTGCGCCGAGGCAGGCGTGCACTGAACAAAAGCAACCGCCATCACAACCACCGCGAACAAGGCACGCAGGATTCTCCGCGGACCGCGATCAGTGGCCAGAAGCGTTGCCTGTGATTGGGTTGCAGTCATCATCTCATACCCTTCGCCAAAACGACGGAACAAATAGCAGTAGCACGCTGAAGATCTCAACTCGCCCCAGCATCATCAGCCACACGAACAACAACTTGGCGCCCTGGCTGAACCCGGCGTAATTTCGGGTTGCCCCCACAACGCCCAATCCCGGACCAATGTTGTTCAACGTCGCTGCGACGGCACTCGCGGAATCGAGCAATTTTTCGTCCAGCGTCCCATGCAACAACTCTTTGCCAGCCTGGGATTGGTCCACGATCACCACTTCCTCACCGGATTCTCGCGCACTGATCGATTCATCCACCACGTCTTCGAGGGGCGTGTTGGTCATCACCACTCCCCACGTGGAATTGGGTTCGAACGTGACCAAAGCCAACCACGACATCACAAAAATGGCCAACACCATGCAGAAGTACAGCAAGATATTGTGTGCCAACTGAGGGTCATCAACCGCGACACCGCTCACCCTCAAAGGCCGGACCACGCGGGGACGGTGGGCGCGCTCAATTTCCAATCGGAGAATTTTGTAGAACAAAACATGCCGGATCACCTTCATCCCACCGCCCGTGCTCCCGGCACATCCCCCGACGAACATCAACAGCAGCAAAATCCCGCGGCCAAAGTTATTCCACTCGTCAAAGTCTGCCGTCCCGTACCCGGTCGTCGTGATCACGGAAACGACTTGAAACAATCCGTTTTGAACCCCTTTGGCCAGCGTTCCAAATCCCTCATCCTCCGCCCGCAAGCCGAACGCAACCACACCCGCCGTGACCACGCCAATGACTATCGCAAACGTTCGAAATTCGACATCCTGAAAGAGTCGTCGCGCAGCCGTCAGTGGCCGCCGTGGAACGTCCAACAGCATCAAATACAGCAACGTGAAGTTGGTCCCTGCCAAAATCATGAACAACACCGTCGTGTATTCAATCAACGGGCTGTCAAATCCGCCCAGCGATCGGTTGTAGGTGCTGAAACCGCCAGTTGCCATGGTTCCAAAAGCGTGGCAAAGCGCATCAAACGAACTCATGCCCTCGAACATGTAAATGAACGTCAGCAAGATGTTCAGCCCAACATAGATCGCAGCAAACACCAACGCGGTGTGCTGCATCCGGGGCATGCTGCCTTCCTTGGTCGGCCCCGGCATCTCGGCTCGCATCATCGCTTTGCCCGCAGACCCTTGGCCCAGGATTGCGACAAACAAAACCACGATCCCCAAACCGCCCAGAAAGTGCGTCCACGATCGCCAAAACAAGATGCAATGCGGGACCAGTTCGGGCGTTTCCAAATCCGTCAAAACCGTCGCACCGGTGGTGCTGAAACCGGACTGCGATTCAAACATCGCTTCGATGAACGTGATCGGCGAATCCTCCGCGATCATCGTGCCACTCAGAAAATAGGGCAGAGCACCCAGCACGGTGGCACTGACCCACGACAGCCCCACGATCGCCATCGCCTCTTTCTGGTAAAGCTCGCCACCACCGCGATAACCGCGGCCCAGAAACCGAAAGAATGCACCGACGAAGAAGCAAATCGCCATGCTCGCCAGCAAACCGCTCGCCGCAGCCGACTCAAACTCCGTCGCCGGAGGCAAATGCGTTCGATTGGCAACCGAAGGGAATGCAAATGGAAGACTGAACGCCATCGACCCGCCAATCAACAGGCAGATCGTCCCCAGAAAACGAAACAACAACGGGAAATTCAACGACGACGCCTTTTCGACGGGTTGTGAAACGGTGGCGATGACTGCGGTCGACGAGTGACCTGGTTCATTACCGACCGCGGCAATTCAGACCTTGTTACCCAACCACCCGTTTTTTAGCAACTCTCTGTTTTTGGCAACTCACGGAGTTGGACTGCCCGGGTTCGACCGCCCGACTCAACCGTCGGCGGGGGTCTGCCCTAAGATCACATCGAACTGACAAGCCAATTCACCGATCTTGGACTCTTGCATTGGCTTGAAATCAGCCACCAACAATTCGCGTGTCGCTGAATCGGTCACCCGGCGAAAAACACCATCCCGTTGGTTGCCTTCATGACCACGAATCAACAACTGTGTTGTCAGCACGTCCTTGTCGCCTTGCTTGACCTTGATGTGAATGTGGGGGGCGGGGCGACCGGGGTAGGGCACTGGCTTGATCGTGCGAAAACGATACCCGCCGTCGCTGGCCGTTTCGAACCGCCCAAACCCCTGAAAGTTCTTGTCCTGCTGGTCTTTCTTGCCGTTGCTGTCACGCGTGTGCAGATAAACCGCGTTGGCATCGCATTGCCAAATTTCAATCGTCGCATTGCGAACCGGCGTCCCCGCCGCAGTCAGCACGCGGCCTGTCAAATGGGTCACCTCACCAACCGCCGGGGTTGTGTGATCACCAATCACGATCAAATCGTTGTCCTGATCCAACGGCAATCGGTCGGGGTAAAACGGACCCTCGGTCAATGGCGGCGTTGGTTTCAGCAACTCTTCCGCGAACAAACCGGGCGTCGTCCACATCGCGGCACCCCCCATCGCCATGGCAGATCGACTCGCGAACCAACGGCGTGACATCCTCTTCGTGTTCATCGCGATCACCTGTGGGAAATTCGAACTTCACTGAATTGGCCAATCCCGCATTGTAACGAGTCGGACACAGGCTCCGCAGCACCTCTCTGCGGTCACCCGCAAACGGTCTCAGAACGGCTCTCTCGGTTTGTAGCGATTGCGACGGCCCAAACCGCGCCACCCGCTCCCGCGTTTGCCTGACCGGGAAAAAGAGTTTGGAGGTCCCCGAATCGTCACCTAGATGTTGTTGTGATTTAGGGCCATTTTTCCAATCGGGCAAACAACATGAACAACGAACGTCCTTCAACCGAACGCAAAGCACTTCAAATCAACCTGGATCCGCGGCGGTATGGTTCGTTTGCCGAGATTGGAGCAGGGCAAGAGGTCGTGCGTTGGTTCTTTCGCGTGGGGGCCGCCGCAGGCACGATCGCCAAGAGCATGTCGGCGTATGACATGGCCGTCAGCGACGCGATTTACGGCGAGTGCCAACGCTATGTCTGCCGCCAGCGTCTGGATGACATGCTGACCCGAGAACACACGCTGAACATCGAACGGCTCAAAGAACAACGCGGCGATTCGACCGCCTTCTTTGCATTTGCTGACACCGTTTCCGCTCGCAACTACCACGGCACCAACGAGTGCCACGGATGGATGGGCATCCGGTTCCAAGCTCACCCGCGGGATGAAGACAGCCAAATCATTCTTCACGTCCGCATGCTGGACAACAACAACGCGGCCCAGCAAGAAGCTCTCGGCATCGTTGGGGTCAACCTGCTTTACGGTGCCTTCTTCCTCAATCACGAACCCGACCAATTGATCGAATCGTTGCTGGACAACCTCAGCACGCAGCGGATCGAAATCGACATGATCGAATTTTCGGGCATCGCCTTTCGACATGTCGACAACCGCGTGATGAGTCTTCGCTTGGTGCAACTGGGACTCAGCAAGGCGGCGATGTTCTCCGCCGATGGAGAAGTCCTCCAGCCCGCCGAAGTCCTCTACAAAAAACCAATCTTGGTGGAACGCGGCAGTTTCCGGCCGGTGACCCACGTGAACTTGGACATGGTTCAAGCGGCCCAAAAGAGCTTTCGCAAAGAGGAAGACGTGGATCCGAATCAAGTCGTGACACTGGCGGAGATCACGATGCGAAACCTCCGCGCCAACGGCGAAATCGACCTGCAAGACTTCCTCGCTCGAGTCGACACGCTGGCGGCCTGTGGCATGACCGTGCTGATCTCGGACTACTTCGAGTACTACCGATTGGCAGCCTACCTGTCGCAATACACCAAGAAGAAAATCGCGATCACGATGGGCGCCGGCAGCCTGCACGAACTCTTCGAAGAAAAGTACTACACCGAACTGGATGGCGGCATCCTGGAATCATTTGGGCGGATGTTCAAAAACGACCTGAAGCTTTACGTCTATCCCTTGATGGACCGCGAAACCGGCGAACTGACCACCGTTGAAAACCTTGAGATCGCTCCGGAACTACGGAAGCTCTACGACTACCTGGTGGACAAAGGCTGCATCGAACAATTGCACGCCTACAACCCCGAACACCTTTCCACATTCTCTCGGGAAGTGCTGAAGATGATCGAATCCGGCGATGACGAGTGGAAGAAACACGTTCCCCAAGAGGTCGCGACCGTGATTCAGAAACGTGGCATCTTTGGCTGCAAATCCCACGCTCCGGAATCCCGACTCGCCGCCATGGTGGCGCCCATGGGAGCCGCCTTCAACAACGTTCCGGTCTCTGGGGCATTCGCCACCTGATCCTGACGAGGCACCACACTTGCCTCGAACCTCACCTCAACCAAACCACCCACGCCACGGCGGATCTCCGGATCTTCCGTGGCGTTGCTCGTTCATGCCCCCACTCGCCGACACCGCCCCCTGAATCCCAGAGAAACCACCAAAACTCGCCACCGACAGAGGAAAGCACATGGTCACAAGAGCCCCTCAAAGCGCCCTGGGACTCCCTTAGGACCCAGCCGCTCAAAACTAGCACATCTCTCACACTTCCTTCATCCAACGTTAACAACCAAGGCAGTGCCGTCTGGTTTAATCCCCGCGCTCGATTCCGGGGCGCGGAAGAACCCGTTCCCTGGAGCTTTATCCCTCGCCATTTTCAGAAACTCGTTTCTCCTCCCCTGAGAGCTTCAGAACAACCTCATGAAATTCCAACATCCACGCACGTGCGACCGGCGGACCTCCACGCGATCTGGTTTCACCTTGGTCGAACTTTTGGTTGTCATCGCGATCATCGGCGTCTTGGTTGGGCTGCTTCTGCCTGCCGTTCAAGCCGCTCGTGAAGCCGCCCGCCGGATGCAGTGCCAGAACAACTTCAAGCAATTCGGCATCGCGCTGCACAACCACATGGCTGCCTTCGGATCGTTTCCTCCCGGCAACGTCAATTACGACGAAAGCGGCAACCGCTTCAAAACCGGTGGCTGGCAACACGGCCAGAACGAACTGGGATGGCACTGGTTGCCAATGCTGTTCCCTTACATGGAACAACCCGGTGTTTGGGAATTGATCACCCGCTGCGAAGATTCCGTCACGGGCCACACCATGAACCCCTGCGATCACTGCGAATACTTCGCGGAATTCGAACACATCGGTCGTGAACAACTCGGTTCATTTGTTGCCTGCCCATCGGCCCCCGGCGTGACCGCTCAATTCTCCGACGGAAGCTACGGCTTGGAAGCCTTGGCAAAGGGTTCCAACTACGCGGCCAACTGGGGTTCGGGCGACATGCTGTCTTGGGAAAACGATCAAACCTCCGGCGCCTTCGGCACCTACTACGTTCACCAAGATGTGATCATCAAAGATGGCATCGCCGGTGACCGCTTTCAAAACCGAAACGGAATGGGCAGCGAAGACTTCCTGGACGGCATGAGCAACACGATGGCGATGAGCGAAATCCTCAACGCGGAATCCAAAACGGACATCCGTGGCACTTGGATGTCGCCTGCCATGGGAGCCACAATCTTCTCCGCTTTCACCAGCCCCAACAGTCGCGAAAAAGACGTGTTGGCTGCCTGCGATGAAACCATCCCGGAAGACAAACTGAATCCCTACTTGGCTTGCCTGGAACAACGCGACACCGCCGAGATCTGGGCCGCTGCTCGCAGTCACCACACCGGTGGCGTCAATATCCTGATGGCAGACAGCTCCGTTCGATTCATCACTGACTCGGTCGACAAAGAAAACGTTTGGCATCCTTTGGCAACCGCGAAGAACAGCGAAGTCTTCGAAATGCCCTGATCGAGCTGACGCCATCAAACCAGCCCTCCTGGCGTAAGCGGGTCGGCAAGAATGATCGGGCATAACCATGTGAGCCGTTTGGGCGTTAGCCCCGGTTGTACGTGGAAACAACCACGCTTGCCACGATATTTCAAATGCCGAACGCCCCCTGCCGACCTGCTTAGTCGCACTCCCTCGAAGGAATCTCGCACAGCTTTCAAGAAAGCTGTGCGACCTCGCCTCTCCCGCTGGGAGGGGCGAGTGAAGCGAGGGGAGAGCTGAGTTCCCAATCCCTTGAATACTCTTTCACCTCCTTGTTAAACCAGATGAACTTTCAAACCTCCATTCAACTGATCCCCGTTTTCGCGTTGCTCACCGTCATCGGTTGTGGCTCGTCAGCACCTCCTGAAATCACCCTCGAACAAGACGCTTACGCTTGTGTGGAAGGCCTGGGCGATGCCGCTGGCGACCCCAAGATGTTTGCCACCGTCTTCGTCGATGGAGCGGTTCCTGAAAACCAAGAAGACTACGCTCAACGTGGTTACGAAATCGCTGGCGACGGTGAAGTGGACGGCGACCAAATGACCGTCCCCGTCAAAATCTTTGGCGGCGTCTTTGCAACCTCCGGCGGCGATCGCTCGAAAAAGGCTTCGGAAGCTGGCACCACCACTCAAAACTGGGTGCTGCAACGCGTCGGTGAAGACTGGAAAATCAAAGAAGCTCCTTTGGGTTGATCCCTCTTCAAAGACATCCCTTGTTCTCCAAGATTCTTTCTGCCAAGAGCCTCCAGTTTCTGGGGCTCTTAGTGCTTTTGGTGACCGGAGTCTGTGCGGCCAGTGTCGCACGTGACCTGATGTCGATCGCACCTGCGCCGTCCTCGGCCGCCCGTCGAACGCTGGCCCCCCAGGACTCCGCCGCATCGATCTCAAAGGCCGTCACCCAGTGGAGCCAATTTGTTTCCTCGCAGTTCGCAGGGGATCAAGCTTGCCAAGCCTGCCATCCGGCCGAGTACGAAGCCCATCTTCGCTCCGGTCATTCGCGAACCGCCACCCCGATGGTGGAGTCCGAGTTGGCTCAGCAACTTCTACAACAAGGCCACTACAACGATCCGCTTCGCAACCAAACGTTCCGCTTCACCAAGAACGCGAATCAGTTTCTGGTCAGCACCTCAACAGGGCAGGGCAGGGCGGTTACGAAACCCTTTTCCGATCCGTCGGCAACCGGATCCACCGTGTCGGTCGCAGTCAACTGGCTGCTGGGATCCGGTACCCACGCCCAGACCCCCATCGCCATCCAGCACGATGGTTCTCGCGGCATCGAGATGCGTTGGTCGTCCTTCCATGGCGACGACCAACTGAATGTGACTCCCGATCACGATCAATACGACACCTTTCGGGATGGCACAGCTGAGTGCTTGGGGCGTCCCATGGATGCCATGGACGTGCGGTCTTGCATCGGATGCCACTCCACCGTCGTCCCGCCTCCACCGCTGCCGCTGACATCCCAAACCATGATCGCCAATGTAGGTTGCGAGCGCTGTCATGGGCCGCGGAAGCAACATGTGATCCTCGCAGGCCGCGGCTTGCCTGAGCAAAGCAAACCAATGATCGACCAACACGATGCCAGTGCCCACATGGAAACCTGCAGCGCTTGCCATCGCGATGAACGCTCCGTCTCAGCGGATTCAACGGCAGCAGAACGTGCTCGTTTCCAGCCCTACGGTCTGAAGAAAAGCGAATGCTACCTGCAATCCGCCGGTGAACTCACCTGCTCGACTTGCCACGACCCGCACGACACCACCTCGCACGATCGCCAACAATACATCCAGCAATGCCAAACCTGTCATCAACCACAGGCTTCCACGATTTGCCCTGAAGCACCATCGGGTGACTGCATCGAATGCCACATGCCACTCACACCTTGGACCCCAGGGATCGCTTTTCGCGATCACTGGATTCGAATCGTTGGTGACACCGCCTCGCATGCTGCCGAGACCACGCGGGAGGCATCTCCATGAGCGTCATCGCCCCATCACGCCGCACCCGTCCGCCGGTGGATCCGCCGGCTTCTCGTTCGAAAGAAACGTCGCACACAAGCCTCCCTGCCGATCCCCGAAGTGGCTTCCTCTTCTCACCACTCATCGACCTCGTCTTCATTGCGAACTTGTTTTGGCCGCTCTTGGTCGTCGTCGATGTCTTCGGTGGCACGACCACCCATGAAGGCCTGCTGTTCTGGCAAATCTATTTCATCACTGCCCCACACCGGTGGATCACGATCGTTTTGGTGTCCGTCGATCACCACAAGTCGCAGGACCGACGGTGGCTCTTCGCAGCTTTGGCACTCGCGATTTTGACCGTCTGCGTCGGGTTGCAGATGAGCACCGGGTCGCTGCTATGCCTCGGAATGATCGATTATGTCTGGAACGCCTGGCACTTCTCGTCCCAGCATCACGGCATCTTTCGAATCTATCAACGCCAATCGTCATGCCCCCCCAAAGCCAAGGCATCCGATCCGTTTGACCGAACCGTAAACGACGGTGCCGGCTCCCACCATTCGAATCCGCTTTCGCGATTCATTCAAAGCAAAGGAGCACTGCTTCAGAAACTCTTCTTCCGTGGATTCTTGCTGTACACGATCGCCCGCGTGGCTGGACTGGGTTGGCCCGAAGGACCGTTCCCTTCGTTCTCTGCAGTCGAGTCTCTGGATTGGTGGATGCTGCTGATCCCTGCCACATTTGTCGTTTCCGCCATCCATCGTTTCGTGAGGCTTGGCAACCAAGCCTTGGCCAGCATGCTGTACCTGCTGAGCGTGATGTCCCTCTTCGCAGCCTTGCTGTTGGCCGCGCACTATCAAAACAGTCAACTGGTCATCCAACTTGCGTTGGCGTCCGCCATCTTTCATTCGATGGAATACATGTCCATTGTGACTTGGTCGATGAAAAAGTCGGGGGCCAAAACAGACCCCAATCCACTGGCCCGCCTCTCCAAGATTTGGATGCTGTTCCTGGTCGTGTTTGTTCTTGTCATCGGCCTCGGAAACTACCTGCTTTCACGTGGTTTCTTTGAAGCCTGGGTGACGATCAACTTGGTCGTTGCGTTTTGGCATTACTGCTTTGACGGTCTGCTGTGGAAGTCACCCAAACGCCGCGCATCCTCCTCCTCAGCGGGGGCAGCATGACGTCACCGAACCACACATCAAGGCAAAACCTTCGGGCAAGCTGGTTGTTTTGGCCGCCCACGGTGATTGCCGTCTTGCTGGCCGTTCGTCAACTGTTGCTGGATCACAACGGACATCTGGAGTGGTTTGGTCGAGATGATGTCTACGCCATTTCCATGTTTGCCGCATTGCCGATTGGCTTCGCTGGAGCGAGGCGGGCTGACAAGAATTCGCGTTCATCCGCGTTCCTGCTGGGTGCTTGTTTGTTGGCGGGTTGCCTTTGCCTGGCGGTCATGAGTCAGGGAATTTCACTCCCTGAAAGCCTGCTGTCGATCACAATCGCTCGAGCACTGCTGTCTTGTCTGACCGCATTCGCCGTGGCCAACCTGTGCGTCGCGATCGCGTCCCCCCAACCCATTCCCCAACTCGAACCCAATGCCATCAGGGCAGGGCAGGGCGGCCCGCAGGTTTGGCCGTCTTGGGCATGGCTCTTGTTCGGAACGGCAACGATCGCGATTCCCGCCACCTACACGCACTCAGCAGCGGAATCCCTGGAAAAAAAGCTGCAAGAATCACTCAGCAGCAATCGCGTTGCCTTGGCTTGGAAACAGTGCTGGCAGTTGCGCCGATTCGATCCCAGCGTGACGACCGCCGATTCGGACCTGGCCACCTTGGAAGGCAATCTCCACGAACAGAAGGCTCGACTGGAATCAGTCGTCCAACAGCCGCTGCCTCGAAACCTGACCATCGCCATGATCGGGAGACGAATCACCACCTTGGTTCAGCTCGATCGAAACCACGAGGCCCTCGGCTGGATTCGACCGATGATGTCCGGTCGTCATTTCCAAGCGATCAGCCTCGACTTCTATGGGCTGTGCCAACAACGCTTGGATCAACCTTCCGAAAGCTTGCGAGGCTATGAACGTTCGCTTCAACACTGGCAACGGCAAGCGGACAGCCCCGGCAAACTCAAGGCGATGAGCAGTGCCTACAAAGGGATCGCTTTCGCAGCCCGTCAATTGGGCAATCGGCGTTTGGAAGAAGAGGCCTATCAAGCGCTGGTCCAACTGGCCCCCACCGCCGAGCATCATTTCCTTTTGGCGACTTGCTACAAAGAACATCAAAAAACATCATTGGCGGCCGAGAACGCTCAACTCGCCGCCCAACTGGACCCGACCTATGCCGAGCAAGCCCAATCCATGCTGGCACAACTTTCGCGTGACCACTTCAGCTGTTTCTTAGTGCCTCGCTAAGCAGGTCGGTCGTGTGGCTTGTCGGGCGCAAACAGTGCATCGAATCTGGTCCGTTGAGCGGAACAACGGCACAAGGTGTCCTCGCGGTGGCGCCAAGATGCTGCCAACACGAAACCGAAACCGCACCTGAACACCGAACACAAGGCCTAACGATGGCGAAGCCTTCCTGACGATGCCGAAGCCTTCGCCGGCGGAACCCGGTGAGCAGCACGGTGCTGACGTCGATCACGATTGCGAGCACCGCTTCGCTGAGCACGAGCACGAGCACGAGCACGAGCACGACGGAGAAGAGAAGCCGGAACAGCAAAATGCACCAGCCACCTTCCTGCGTCTTGCACGTCGGAGCACGTTGGCGAAAATCCAACAACGACCTGAAATCGACCTCATTCTGGTAACATGTTCGGCTGGGTGCGTTGCAGCAAACACGCGCTGCCCAAGTTTGCACTCCCGTCCGAAATCGAGTGTTTCGGGGAGCCAGGCAAAGTCCAGCCCTTTACCACTGCCTTCGCCCACCGGGGGGATTGCGCGGCACCCGCCAATTAGCTGGCCTGGATAAAACGCACTTTTACCGGGGATATTTACCCGGCTTATGCCCGTTAGTTAACCGGGATAAATAATCGTTCGCCCATTCAGGCACATGATCACACGCAACGAAGCTGAATCGATTGCCACGGAGCATGTCGCTTCTATGTCGGACCTCTGCGTGAAAGATGGCTTCTCCTTGGCACTGACGTCCGAGGCCACACTTGAATATGACTTCGGATGGGTGTTTTTCTACAATTCGACTGATCCTGATCAAACGCCAATCGCCGGCAACGCTCCGTTTATCGTAGAGCGGGAATCTGGCGATTTGCTTACGACCGGTACTGCCGATTCCATCGAACACTACATTCACAACTATCGCACGACGGGTGACCCCCACGGTCGCTTGGGACTCGCGATCCTCATCACTGGATACCAGGACGGCGCTAGAAAAATCGAGGCAACGAAATCGCTCCGTAAGCACGTCGGAATAGGGCTTGCTGATGCGAAACGCATAGTGGATTGCTGTATGGACGATGCCACGATCGAGGTGACCGCGAAATCGGATGATGACGTTGCGATGCTGTACGATGAGCTCAAGGCTGCATTGTTCAACTGTGAGCGATTACCGGAAAAAAGGGCGAACCATGCGATGAACCGAAGTCGCGGAGTCGTCGTTTTTGACAATGGAAAATCAATCGTCGCGACTCGGTTATCGCGGCTATTCGTAGACGGATTCAATTCGGCCAACACCCGACGCCTCTAGCCCAGCGGGCAGCACATGAACTGCCGGTGGCGTCAGCCACCGGTGGTCGGTTCAACGGATGGCTGCAAGACCGGAGGTCGACACATCCTTACCGGCCGGACAGCAGCGCGGCATGTGTCGTCCGCTGGGCTTGGGAGGCTACTTGAGGATTCATTCCGGTGGCTGACGCCCAATGCCATCTACTTTAGAACCAACCGAGGGGATTTTGTTAGCGGAACGGCGCAAGCCGTCCGGTAAATCGCGGGTGTTTTCCGACGCATCACCGGACGGCTCGCGCCGTTCCGCTACAAAGTAGATGGCATTGGGCTGACGCCACCGGCAGGGGATCTGTCGGCCTCCGGCCTTTCAATCCGTTGCGACAAATTGGCGCCGTTCGACGTCCGAAAATGCTTGCGTGTGAATTGGCGACTCCGTACGATTGCGGTATCGTCGACTGCATGTAGGGTGTCGCTACGCGCGTGAACCAGGCTACGCTACGAACAAAGCTGTGCACCGGAGAATGCTGCTCTTGCGGCTGTTCAGCCGTCTTCGGTCCCGAAACTTCACTGACAATTTGAGCGTCGTCGATCTGGTCCGCATTCCCGGTGACCTTGGCGTTCTGCTCACAGGTACGACAACTTGCTTGATGACTCCCGATTGCTTGGCCAGTTCAAGGAGCTACGGGCACAAGCCGCTGCGTTGGAGTCGCCAAACCCAGACGACCACCGAAGGATTAAACTGGCGATAGTCGGCTTCTCGCAGTCGTCGGACTGGAATCATTGGTCCCGCGAACATCTTGACTTTATCGAAGGTCGCTTGGAGACCGACTTGCACAGCGAGGGGTTCTCTCCTGACTGGATTGACTTCGCGTGCCTGGCCATAGGCTACATTCTTGGGTGTGTAGACTGTGGTAAGATCACGACCGACGAAGAATTTCGGATTGCTGATGCTCAGCTGCCAGGTTTCATGTGGATGCATGCTGAGCAATTCGATGGCGAACGTCTGGAATAGAAGCAGCAGAACCATCGGTATCGGGATAGGGCCCCGGTTGCCCGGGCCCCCTCCCACACCACCTCGCATGCGGGACCGCACGAGGCGGTTCGTCGCAAGGATGCAAACGAGTGCCAACGCTCTTCCAGGTTCAACAAACCCTCGGCGGCCAGGTACTCGATCGATCAAGCCAGCTGGACACCCGACGTAATGGAAAGACGCCCCCTTCTGCCAGGCGAACTCGGGCCCTTGCCGCTCATCGCGAAACCGCAAGCGTCACGGGAGGACACGCCCGGCGCGTGCGACGCCTTTGGCTACCGGCTAAACGATTCGTGGGCCACTCTTCTTTCACCCAAGTCTTTGTTGAGTGAGTGGCTGGCGAAGAGAGCTGCCCGCATCGTTCTCCTGGACCAGAATTCTTCGATTGGTAAAGGGAAACGCAGATGGAAGGTGCAAAGGGAATGAGCGGGATCCGTGGGGCCCGGTGCAACCGCTTCTTCCGGGGATCAGGAGTGATCGCCACCGCGACGCAGCCGTCCCGTTCGCTCGGTTGGCCTGCCGCTGGTGTGGCGATGCCATGGTCAATGATTCGAAGTTACTCTGGACGCTGGACGGCTTTCAGTACCACGGCGGCTGTTTCGTGCCGTTGCGGGTCGTTCTCGACTTGCCAGGCAACGGCTGCGTGTTCTCGTAAGATGCGTTTGACTTCGTTGATTGCCTGGGGGGTTGTGTGAACTTCGTGGCCGGACCGGATTAAAAGCTCCGACTCGACGCCCGGGATTCTGGAACTGGTCAACGGCACCACTCCGTCCCCTGGTGGTGCGAAGCAGCAGTTGTGGCCGTAGCCGATGATCGAGTGAGTCGATACCGCAGGCGAAATTGGCAGGCCGGCAATGGCGTTCAGTGTCGGGTTGCTCGGTTCCAAGAGGTCGATTGCGGTTGGCAGCTGGCGGCGAGTCTGAGTCCAGCGACTGAGGCTATCCCCATACAAGTTGCCAAAACTTCCCAATGACGAACTGTCGAACCGCACGAGGCTCGATGCGAAACGTCCGATCGGTCGGCTGGCCAATTCAGAACCATGATGCGGAGTTGCCATGAAGATGACACGCTGAACGCTAGAGACTGGCTGCCAATAGAGCGCGTGCTTCTCTTCCTGAGTCAAAGATTGCAGCTCTTTCACCGGTAACTGCAATGAATTGGCAACGGCGTTGCCGCTGCTGTTGACTTGCAATTTGGATACAAGACCGCCCATGCTATGACCCACCAAGACCATTTTGTCGAGCGACGGATCGCTGTAGGTTGGATCAATGTACCCACGCGCCTCTTGCAGCTGTTGTCGCATCGCCGCCGCTTCGACAGGAAATGGACGCCCCGTTGCATAGTAAAACGCCCAGAATTCGTATTGGTCTTTGATTTCCGAGTCAACCGACAGTTCATTGACCATGGGGACCCAAGTCTTCGGGTCAGAAGCGAGGCCATGCACAAAAACAACAGGAATCTTTCTGGGGTGATGAGGATGCATCATCACCAACTCGGCGTCGTTTTGAAAACGGTCAGGCCGCAAAAAGCCTTGGAGAAACTCAAGCCGATCTTCGCCATTCAGGTACGCGAGGGGCGCCGTCGTGTCCCACGCCAACGGAATCTCACACGTTGCAACCTGATTGACTGCCGGAATTAAAAACGTCTTCTGGCTCAGCGGGTTGAGGATGTGAAGCTGCAACTCACCATTGACGTCGCTTGGTGCAACAATTGCCGTTGCGGCGAAAGGCACTTTTGGGTCAAGGAACTTTCGGCAACCACGGTGGAATCCCAGCAGCGGCACGCCAACTCCACCGCAACACTTGCGTTCGACCGAAGTCCGGTATTCTCTCACAGGCTGGAAACAACGGTATTCTTCGGGTGCCCATGCAAAACCCTCATACTGCACGGTCGCGATAGCGTGCGTTTCATCCCCACGTTTCGATACCACACCGATGTGCGGCGAAAAGCAGTCAAGTGCTTGTGAGGATACAAGCAATCCATCGACGGCGTGATTGTAATCAGCAACGGCGCCCGATTCGCTGGCACAGTCGTCAGCGCGAATCAGTGGCCACAGCAACGCAATCGCATGCGAATATTCTTCGAGGCATTGCGGATCCTCTCGGCTGGCGTGGCGGTCAGCTGTTTGAAGGTGCCGTTGTGCAAGACGGCGAACATCGCCTGCTGTGCAGGAGTCGCATTCAGAAAGAGAGAAGGATGCCGCGTACGGCGAAAAGGTCGAGCACCCAAGGAATGCCAATGCAATCAGCGACACCTGCAGAATGCAAAGTGAGCGTCGATTGAAGTTGGGTGCAGGTTTTGAGGCCACGACTTTGCCGATTGGGAAAGATGCTCACGTGTCTTTTCAAAAAAGTCGGCACCGCGACGCTCGCAACTGAAGCCCAAACACAGGGAGCGGGCAGAAGAGGCGTCGGCTGTCTGGTTCGAACTGAATGTTCTGTCTGGGAGGGCATTCGTGCTGTCCCGGGAGCACCTGTCGGAGACGGACCTTCTTCTGCTGACGAGTTCATGACTCTGTTTTCAGTTCGGGCGATTGCTCGGGACGTCCGTTTGGTGTCACCCACCAAACCTCTTTTTTAGCGCGGCACGGCATCCGCAATTAAGGAGGGGCGAAAGGGGGCGATTCGAGCTTGTCGCCATTGGGATCGTCAGGCGGATCATCGCGAGAATGCCAACGACAGGGCTGGGGTTTCAAAGTCGCAAGGGACGTTCGATTTACTGCTTGCGGAACTTCACTGTGGCATAGGCTTCCAGCCTGTGTTTATCCTTCACAGGCTGGAAGCCTATGCCACTTATTTGTCGAACGTCGCAAAGCGACGGCAGGCACCAGCCTGGGACACAAGTCCCAGGAATCGATGCCTCCGCCGCTCGGAAGTCGCGAAGCGATGGCAGGTGTTGGGCCGGGATGCTGCCAATCCTGGCGAAGCCCCTCCCCAAGCGGCATTGGTGTCTACCAAAGCGGTCCCAGTGTTCAGCGTGAGGCCAGTGACACCGCATGCCTGAGAATCGGCAGCACGCACTGGTTCATCCCGGTGGTGACGGCCCCCGTTGACCCCGGCAACGCGAACACGACCTTGGACTTCATCCGTCCCGCGGTGGCTCGGCTGAGCATCGCCTTGGGACCGATTTCGGCGATTGAAATGGCTCGAAAGTGTTCTCCAAAACCGGGCAACGTCACATCCAACAGGGATTCGATCACGTCGACCGCCATGTCTCGCGGCGCGATGCCGGTCCCTCCCGTCGTGATGACCGCGTCGAGCAACTCGTCTCCGGCAAGTTCCCCCAACAACTTCGCGAGCGGTTCCGAATCGTCTTTCAAAATCAACCGTTTTGCAACGGAGTGGCCGGCCTCCTCAAGCAAACTGACAATCCGGTCACCGCTGCGGTCTTCTGCTTTACCACGGGTGTCGCTGAGCGTGATCACGGCGACGCGAACCGCTTGAGCGGGATCGACGTCGGGACAACCACACTGGGATTCTGGCTGGGGTTGATTCACGACGTCGGTTCCTCACTTTGTTCCAATAAACCTGCTCGTTGCTGAGCGTCCTCGAGAAAGTAATTCACATCATTCAGATCATCGGCGTGAAGCACTTCGTAGGCGTGAGCGGCGCTGCGAGACCGGTACAACTGCTCGCGAATGTTGATGTCACGAGTGATCGCGGTCGCAAAGGCAGAAAGAATTTCCAAGTGACGCTTGCGGCTCGACTCAGGTGTGGCCAACAACAAAACCGCATGCACCAACCGTCCATCCGGCGTATTGAGCTTGATGCCCTTCTTGCTGATTCCCAGAACACCTTTGACATCATTGGCCCCGGGTTCATCGATGATCGCGTGAGGGATCATCAAACCGATCCCCAAACACGTCGTCTGAGACGCTTCCCGAGTACGAACCGTTTCCAGAAACTTATCCTGCGGCGTGCTCATTGGCGTGGTGGCATACAGCAGGTTGGTGAGTTTCTGAAAGATCTCTTCCTTGTTGCCGTCCAGATCCACCATGATCCGATTCTCCTGCAGGAAGTCCAACAACCGAGGACGATCTTTGCGAGCTTCGCCGGTTTGGGTCAGGGCAAACCGCGTTGCACTTGGCCCCAGCAACTGGTTGATCGCCAGAGCCGACAGGCCGACCGTGGTCACCATCGATTTGATCTCGTCGGAGAAACCTGACTGCTCGCTGCCGACCAAGATGATCAAACCAACCGCCACGCCTCCGTGTGGCAACAGCGACATTCCAAGGTACCTGCGGACGTTGTCGGTCGCTCCGGACAAACTCATCGCCGTGTAGGCGCTGATGGTTTTGGCCAACAACCGCGACAGGAAATAAAGGGCAACCAAACCAATGACCGGCGGGATTTGAGTGAAGTCCAACTTCATCCCCGCGAAGGTGTAGAAGAGCGCAAACAAGGCTCCTCCTATCCCACTCAAATAGGCTTCCCCCGACCGCACCAAATCATGCCGAAGATTGGTCAGCGTGATTCCGGCGAACGTGCACGCCAAGATTCCGCCCGAAGTGCCAAAACTCGCTGCCGCTCCCCAGGCTCCCAGCACAACCGCGACCATCAACGGCCCCAAGAACGCAGCGCTGACCACCGTCTGAACCAAAACAATTGCCAGCAACGCGCAAGCAGCGCCAATCACCATCGTCACGGCGAACTGCACGCCGACGCTTTCCAACGCGTGAACCCACCCCGATTGATCCGCCAGAAACGTGGAGATGAACACAAAGGCGGCGACCGCGACCATGTCGATGAGACCAATCGCCGCCAGCAACGTGCGAGTCAAGATGCCCCGAGCACGGGCCTCTTGAATCACCAACACCGTTGTTCCAGGTGCCCCTGCGATGGCAATGGCCGCGAACAAAGCCGCCGGTGGCAGCGACATCGAAGGATCCATCCACCTCCCGCCAAAGTACATCACCGAGCCAACCAACGTTGGCGTGATCAAGGCTTCGCCCAGCAGCAACAACCCGATCCGTTTGCCCGTGTTTCGCAGACTTCCAAAGTACAACGAGGCACCGACCGTGAACGCAATGAAGCCCAACACAAAATTCATGTAGGGACCAAACCGGTCCAGCGCCTGGGGATCCAAAACGGTGTCCAACCCAGGGAAACGCAGCTGACGTAGCAAAATGCCAGTGGCGATCCATCCGGTCACCTTGGGCAGCCGGATCAGGGCAAATAACTCGCCCCCCAGCACACCGGCAGTGAGCACCACCGCCATGTTGAAAAGCGGGTCGTCGAAGTGAAGGTTCGGAAAAAAATCCATGTCCTGGCCATCTTTTGCCGAACAGAAATCGTCAAAGCAGCCAGGATCCTAGGTAAAAACGCACCTCTTGGGAACGCGGCGCAACTTGGAGGGACCGCTTCACGCGGGGGCATCCCTCGTTTCAGCCATCAGCGCAACACGCAAAATGCAGCCTGGCACTCGCATCCACTCGGATTTCTCGAGGCAAGGAACTGCAGAAACCCGACCGTGTGTTTTTGTGCCACGCTTCCCCGGGCCGCAAGAACACACGGAAGAACTTCGCTCCGCGGGGCTGCACAACCAAGTCGATGGTGAGGCTTGGCTGAAAGACTTCGTCGTCGACATCCAACCTTACCCTCGCGTAGGAAAGGACTCATTCCGCCATCTTCGACCCGTCAACGCTTGCCCCAGCCTTGGTCGACAGAATCCGTCACTATCTCGCGTTCAGCGTTTCACGCAACTTTGCATTTTTTGCTTGACGGCTTGGGGATCGACAACAGGTGGCTGGTCCATCGCGGCTCCCATTGATTTCGAGACCGAGATCGCGCCGATCTTTCAACAGCACTGCCTGCATTGTCATAACGAAACGCAGAAGGGTGGTGAACTCTCGTTGTCGTTCGCCGAGGGACTGATGGAGTTGGGACATGTGGTCCCCGGCGACCCTCAAAGCAGCTATCTGGTGGAGACGATCCACGCAACTGACGGTGAGACGCCTTCGATGCCAGAGGAAGGCACTCCCCTGAATGACACTCAGGTTGATCGGGTCAGGCGATGGATCGCCGAGGGCGCCCATTGGCCAAACGGGTTTGAAATTCAGCACAAGGCCAAGGCGGATGCTTCGTGGTGGTCGCTCCAGGAACTTGCAGACGTCTCACCGCCGGAACCTTCCGCAGGACAGTCGTCGCACCCGATCGATCGGTTCATTCAACACCGATTGGCCCAAGCAAAGATTGCTCCTTCGCCACCGGCCGGCCGTCGCACACTGATTCGTCGGTTGTCGATGGATTTGATCGGTCTGCCACCGACTCCTGAATCCGTCACGGCGTTTGTCGCGGATCCGAATCCGGGTTGTCAGTCAAACTGCCCAAGAGACCTACAATGCAAGCAAGACGCAACTTGAATCGGAACTGGCCGAGATCGAGTCGAAGCTTCAGCATTTGACAGGACGCGGCATTGATCTGGCCGATGTCGTTGGTGGTGGCAACGGTTTTGGATCAGGAAAAAAAGGGCAAGGGATCGACCCCCGTACTGGCAAGTCGGAAGAACGGTCTCTGAACGCACTGGACGATCGAAAACCGGGACGATTCGCGACATGTGATGCGGCAATGATCGACGGCGTCTTTATCCCAGCCTTTGAACAAACGCAGATCAGCTCCACCGAACTGGTCGCGGCGGGGTTGACCGATGTGCACGGACACGTGATCCCAGAACTGATCAAGAGCTAACCCGCTCAAGCTTCACCGGAGCCGTGCGTTCGCCATTCCATTGGCAAACGTAAACGCTTTCATCCTCGTCGATGCAGACGTCGTGGCCGTGGTAGAAGGTTCGTGCCTGGTCCTGTTTCACCGTTTGCAAAACCCCGTCCTCGTAAACGGGTTGCTCGCCTCCGGGGCACGAGACGACTCGGTCATGCTTGTCCATCACCATGGTGAAACCGGACTGGTACAGCCACGGCTTCGGAAGATTGACGTCGGCGTTGTTGTGGCTCCAACAAACCCCGGCGTAGACATGGTCGCCATGGATCACCGGTCGACAGATCTGCAGATTCGCGAGCTTCACCGTCTTGATCCACTTGCCATCGAGCGTGAAGTATTTGAACGCTCGCTGAGCACGACTGGTCACGATCAGCTTCGGATTCGCTGGATCACGGTTGTCCAAGGCAATACCGTGCGCGTTGGCCAAGTTGTAGTTTTTGTCTTCGTTCTCGTGACCGCCGAACTTCTGAATGAATTGCCCATGTTGGTCGTACCGCAGGATGTAATCCGATCCATATCCGTCGGCAACATAAATGTCACCGTTGGGCGCCACCGCCGTTTCAGTGGGCTGAAACCCCATCTCAGGCGAGTAGGCGCCGACGGTCATCGGGTGACTGATGGTGAATAGCATCTTTCCATCGATTGTCATCTTGGCGATGTATCCGTTTTGGCGGACCATCGTCACGCCGTCTTGCAGACTCCGAGCCCAACCACTTTCGCTGACGTATAGCATGTCTTCGCCGCCTTCGTTGACCAGAGTCAAACCATGACCTCCGGGCCAGTAAGTCCCCCAGCTGTCGAGGACTTTGCCGGACTTGTCGAAGATGATGATGTTGTTGCGTGGATCATCGCCAATCATCACCAACCGTCCCTGAGAGTCCTGCACCATCTCGTGACAGTTGTCGATCGGAGTCTGAACCGGATTGACCTGTGCCCAGTCCTTCTGAACGCGATAGCGAAAGTCACCATGCCCGATCAAGTTTGACTCGGCGGCAACGTCTTTTTCGGCTGCGCTCACAAGTGTCGCGGACTGAGCCAACGCAGCGGCCCCCGCCGACGCAACGACACCGGTTTTCAGAAACGATCGACGGTCGGACATAGTGGCACCAATGAGTGAAGGAAGAGTGAACGACAAGAATAAGGATCGCGATGCGTCGTCGAATGACCGGCTGGAAACCCAACTTCCTCGCGCAAGTCCTCAGAATACCAATCCGTTCGTATGCGTCGGCCCTGCTGCCCCTGTATTCTGCAGTTCCGCCGCCTTTTCCCAATCCACGAGGTTGCCGCTCGTCGCAACACCGATTGTCCAGCCTGTCGTCGACTTGCGATCGAAAGGCGGTATCGAGTAGTAGAGCCAATACTTTCCCTTGAATTTGACGACAGCCGGGTCCTTTGACATCGGCTTGCCACTGACGTCATCTGCGAACATCATTCGGGGCGCATCAACGGGCGACTGCGCAACTGCACCTGACGCTAGAAAAACACCCCAAACGACGGACAAGGCTGCAAGTCGATTCATGAAGGTTTGTGTCACTTGAGTTGTTCTGTCGGATTGTGAATTCACACGCACTGGGTTACCGAGGAGCGACGGCGTTGCCAATGCCCGCAGAATTGTAGCCATTCGCAATCCAGTGGTCGATCACGACGGCATCGAGTGTCTCCACATGGCCATCCAGAAAAAGATCTTGAGCGGTCATCCGACTCCCTGAATGTCATTTGCCTTCATTGCTTCTTCCACTTCCAGGACACAACGCTTAGCTGCGTCCCTTTGGTCCTTGATACGGCCTACGTGGCTTGCGAAATCGGCGGATCAACGTAGGCCGGACCAAGCGGAGCGATGTTCCGGCAACAGGCAGGCGCAGCACCACCAGCGGGCGATAGAACGCAGCGCTGTTCCGGCAGGATCCTGTTGGTTGGTGGATCACCTTTCGACCTCCCCTCGCTTCGCTCGACCCTCCTGCCAGGAGGGTGAAGGTGAATGGTTGCCGTAGCTGCGTCCCTTCGGTCCTTGATACGGCCTACGTGGCTTGCGAAATCGGCGGATCAACGTAGGCCGGACCAAGCGGAGCGATGTTCCGGCAACAGGCAGGCGCAGCACCACCAGCGGGCGATAGAACGCAGCGCTGTTCCGGCAGGATCCTGTTGGTTGGTGGATCACCTTTCGACCTCCCCTCGCTTCGCTCGACCCTCCTGCCAGGAGGGTGAAGGTGAATGGTTGCCGTAGCTGCGTCCCTTCGGTCCTTGATACGGCCTACGTGGCTTGCGAAATCGGCGGATCAACGTAGGCCGGACCAAGCGGAGCGATGTTCCGGCAACAGGCAGGCGCAGCACCACCAGCGGGCGATAGAACGCAGCGCTGTTCCGGCAGGATCCTGTTGGTTGGTGGATCACCTTTCGACCTCCCCTCGCTTCGCTCGACCCTCCTGCCAGGAGGGTGAAGGTGAATGGTTGCCGTAGCTGCGTCCCTTCGGTCCTTGATACGGCCTACGTGGCTTGCGAAGCCGGCGGAGCAACGTAGGCCGGACCGAGCGGAGCGCTGTTCCGGCAGCAAGCAGGCGCAGCACCACCAGCGGGCGATAGAACGCAGCGCTGTTCCGGCAGGATCGTGTTGGATGGTGGATCACCTTTCGACCTCTCCTCGCTTCGCTCGACCCTCCTGCCAGGAGGGGCAAGGTGGATGGCTGCCGTAGCTGCGTCCCTTCGGTCCTTGATACGGCCTACATGGCTTGCGAAATCGGCGGATCAACGTAGGCCGGACCAAGCGGAGCGCTGTTCCGGCAACAGGCAGGCGCAGCACCACCAGCGGGCGATAGAACGCAGCGTTTGTTCCGACAGGATCCTGTTGGCCGGTGGATCACCGTTCGGCCTCCCCTCGCGTCGCTCGACCTTCGCTCGTCTCAAACACGATCAGCCCGACATTTCCTCGGGGTCTTTCAGCACCCGATCGGCTTGACGGATGGCGTCGACCAAGGTCTGGAGGGCCGCCGAAACGCGGTTGAGCGTGGGCGTTAAATCCGCCAAGCACTGCTCTTCAAACTGACGTGCCGGCTCGTCGCGCCAAACCGACTTGGTCCGTTGCCACTGCTCCGCAAATTCACTGAATTCATGGCGGAGTTGGTTTTGGGTCTCTTGGATCGGTCCGGTACCAAACGGTTTCATCGCTGGGTCACTCCGAGATGCCGTTGGGATTGAACGTTCGTAGCATCTTGCGGCCTTTGTAGAGATGAAACAAATCTTCGGGCTGGGGCGGACGCACGCGACCTCCCGTCGGCAAATCAATGGTCTCCAAACCATCGGTCACAACCACGCATGCTTTGTCGTTCCGCACCGCGGTGAACACAGCCGCCGTTTCATCCAAGAAGAATCCCAACCGGTCGACTTTGACCTCTTCGTACCCAACCCGTTCCAGGTAAGTCTGCAACGGTTCAATGATCCGGCGTTGAGCTTCATTGAACTCTTTGGAGGGCACCGTGAAGATGTCTCGGTGATCAGCATGCCACCCAGCATAAATCGCATAGATGTCTTCGGGCGGAAAGTCCGCCACATCGCACGACATGGCAAAGATCGTCGGTCCCGTCACACCGATGTTGCTGTATTGTTTTTCGCCAAAGTTGTATTCAAAGCGGACCAAAAACACATCCACTGGATCTTCAAAGCTGGGCCACAACATCCGCCGTGAATCCACCACTTCGACACCGGTTGGCGGAACCCCCATTTGTTGAGGCTGAGTCAACCACAACGCCATCTCCGCCTCGGCAATCGCGCGTGGCTCGCGGTATTCTTCCTCGATCAAATCATCCAGCCCCAACTCGTCCGCGTAGGCGATCGCTCGCAATCGCGCGGCGGGTTCCCCCGCCAGTTCGGCCAAACGTTCCTTGCCGGTTTCTTCTCCGAGCTTGGCTAGCGCGCCGGCCGCCTCACACTGCACGCGGCGGTGCTTCAGATCCAACGTCTTGTTCAATTGACCAATGGAACTTTCATCGCCAATCAAACCGATCGCATCACACAGCGACACCGCCAACGCCACCGCTTCGCCCAGCACCGCTTGGACCTGTTCGACCTCGGTTCCGAAACTGCGTGGGTCCTCTTCGAACTTTGCCAAACGCCCAGCGACATTTCCAAGCAACGCGTTGAGGGAACCGATCCGATCTTTGGCAGGGTGCTGACTGACCAGCCCTGTTCGCGTGAGGTGCCCGGCCAAATCCAAGATGGGCGCGGCCAGCGAAGGTTCCGAAATCGAATCCAGCAGAGCAGGGAACACCGCTCGAATCGACCAATCGTTGTGCTGCATCAAGGGGCTGAGGATCTGGGCCGCGGCCATCCAGCCTTTCGGTGGTGACTGAGCCAATTGCGTGACCAACACCCCCAGCGATTCTGGCGTGCGTTGCATCGCCAACAACTGAAGCATCAGGTGGCGATTGGAAACCTCCGGCGAAAGCGATTCCAAGATGGTTGCCAATGTCGCTGGCTCGATCTTCGACAGCGAATCGTCTTCGCCTCCCAAGGTTTTCAAGTGAATCAGACGAAGCAACCCGCCCGTGATCGCGGGATCCGCGTCCATCAGCCGGGCGGATTCATCGCCGAGTGCGGCCACCAATGCTTGGCCATCCAAGTTGGGATCGTCCGCCAGTTGTTTCAGCGCCACGCCGGCCTGAACCGGGTCGGCACCGGCGGCAAGAATCGGGTCAAAGGAGATTTCCGACAAGGTCACAGTTCCAAAGGTTGAAGATAAAAAAGGGGGCAGGGGAGGGCAGGGCAGAGCAGGGTGGTCCCCCGCAGCGTGAGGCTTTTTCCGGCAGGTGGGTTCGCAATTTGGGCTTACGAATCATTCGATTCCGGCTGATAGGTCCGTTCTGGATCCACCGCATCGGACCATCCCAACCGGTCAATGTCGTCCAGCGTCGCCCAACGGTTGTTACCCCGGTAGAGCGGCGATTGATCGATCGGGCATTGGGGTGTCTCGGCATCCGCATAAATGTGCACGCCCTTGAGGTTGGGCTGCAGCCAGATGGCTTCGCATTCATCGCAGACCACCAAACCATGCGACGGTTTGTTGTCGACCAACCCACACGCGCGGATGGAACACAGGCCTTGCTCGCAAATCGGACACGAACCGACGCTGTATCGAACGCCCGCATTCGAATCCAAATTCGAATTGTCAGGTGCTGGGGCTTCGGAGTTGGAATCAGGGTGAGTCACGGAATTGAGTTCCAAGCAGAAACAAAATGGATGGGGACGGGGGTGGTTGAAAGCTGGTCTTCACAGGGACGCTTTCGGTGGGCGAGCAAATGGATGCAGGAGGTCCGCTAAAGTGGAAACGCGGTGATCAAGCGATTGCCTTCCAACACCAAACGCACCCGCCGGGCCATCGGATTGCGACTGCGCTGACCATCGCGGCCTCCGACAAACCCCACGCGTTTCCCCATGTCGATGGTGTAAATCGTTCGCTTCCCGTCGACTTCTTTGGTGGTCCGCTGATTTGCCTGGGCCTTCTCGTAGGCTTTGTCGATCGTCACCAGCGCTCCCTCCATGTCGCCATCAAAGACGCCATGTTTCCCTGATCGGTTGGGTTGATCTTGGGTGTGGCGACGAAGGTGTTCCAGGCGGTGTCCTTCCGCACTTCCAGGCGTGTAAAGCACGCCCGCCGGTGACAGGAACCGGTCCGTGCTGATCTCTCGCAGCAACCCGTACTTCAGGTCAGACGTCTCGGCCGCCGAATTTGCATTCTCACTTGGCGACCCACGCGTCATCTTGGACGCCAGCGGGCCCGGCGACGGGACGGTTTCGTTGCCTTGCGGTTGAGCCTGGCTGTCTGCCCGAGGAGTCGACGACTTCGACGAATCAGCGGGTTTTGGCACCGCTCGCGAATCGGACACTTGGTCCGTCATCGGTGGGTTTGTGTTTTCCGCAACCGAGTCTTTGGCAACCTGTTTGGCGGGCAAGGCAGGCAAATTCCAGCCTGTCGCCTCGTTGATCGACGGGCGAAGCAGCGTGTAGCCGCCCAACATCACGGCGATGACGATTCCCGCCACCGTCGTCTGTTTGGCTTTTTTGCCACCTGGCCGGCGGGGCCCGGAGCGAGTTTCAGCAGCGTTCATTTCAGTTCAATCGAGCCAGCAAGTTTGAATTCGGTCTTCAATGACCGCCAACTTACCAGCCGATCCCAAAACTGGCCAACCACGACCGCTCAGGACTGCAAAATCTCACTGACCACACGCCCGTGAACGTCTGTCAGACGAAAATCACGCCCCGCGTAGGGAAAGGTCAGACGCTCGTGGTCGATTCCCAACTGATGCAGCATCGTGGCGTGCAGATCATGCATGTGGACCCGATCGCGAACGGCGTGATAGCCGTAATCATCGGTCTCTCCATGGGTGATGCCTCCCCGAACGCCGCCACCGCCCAGCACCATCGAGAACCCCTGCGGGTTGTGGTCACGTCCGTTGCTCCCCTGCACGACGGGCGTTCGTCCGAATTCGCCCCCCCACACCACCAACGTGTCTTCCCACAACCCGCGTTGTTTCAGATCCGCAAACAATCCCGCGATTGGCAGGTCGGTCTTGGCGGCGTTCTTCTCGTGCCCGTTCTTCAGATTGCCATGCTGGTCCCACACTTGCCCGCTGCTGACGGTGATGAAACGCACGCCAGATTCCGCCAAGCGACGCGCCATCAAACAACTGCGTCCAAACGAGTCGGTCGTCTTCTGACCGATCCCGTACAGTTTCTTGGTCGCCTCGGTTTCCTTTGACAAATCCATCACCTCCGGCGCGGTGCCTCGCATCCGATTGGCCAAGTCCACCGCCTCGATCGCACCGTCGGTCGCCCGATCTCGCCCGGCGGATTCGGCATGCCCGCGATTGATTTGATTGACCAACTCAAACTGGTGTCCCTGAGCGGCATCGAGGTAGGCAATTTTCCCCGCACCAATCTGACCATTTTTACCGATCACGGTGGCTTGATGCTTGGCAGGCAAGAACGCCGATCCATAGTTGCGAGGCCCACCGTGAGCCGTCGCCGGTGCGATCGCCACGTGCGCCGGCAAATCCGGATGCCCCGCCCCCAAGGCGTAGCTGATCCAAGCGCCCACGCTGGGGCGAACAAAGTTGTCACTGCCGGTGTTCACCATCCCGACCGCTTGACCGTGCGATTGACCTCGAGTGTGCATGGACCGGACAACGCACAGTGAATCCAAGTGCTTGTTCATCTCCGGCAATAAATCCGTCCCCCACAAACCAGCCTCACCGTGCTGGGACCACTTCCAAGGGCTGGCCAGCAACGTTGGCTTGGCATTGATCTGTGGCGGTAAATCAAACGGCAGATCCTTGCCGTCATCGCGAATCAACATCGGCTTGTAGTCAAACGTGTCGACGTGCGACGGCCCGCCGTGCATGAACAAGAAGATCACCCGTTTGGCTTTCGCCGAATGATGTTGCACAGGTGTCGGTTCGCCCGAAGTGTTCGCCCACGCAGCAGAGGCCGGCACCGCAGAAGCGGTCACAGCCAGCGCACCGGTCGTCCAAGTCGATTGAACCAAACATTCGCGACGGTTCCAGCTCATCAGTCTTGCCTCAATCCAAGAATCGAAATTCGGTGCTAGCCAACATCGCCGCGATCCATTCGCGATAGCGTTCGTCCTCGCTGGACATCTCGCGAGCGGCCTGGCTTGCCAGCCAGGCCTGCAGGACCTGCTCATCGACCGGACGAGGATCCCGAGAGAACAACACTTCGCAAGCCCACCGGACTCGCTGCGAATCCGTGCTGGTTTCGCCCAGCATTCGCTTCGTTGTCAGCATCGCCCACTGGCGTACTTCGGGACTGCCGATCAACGTCAACGCTTGGGCCGGCACATTGGTGGTCGGTCGTTTGCCCACCAACAGATCCGGATCCGCCGCGTCCAAATTGGCCAACAACGGTGGCACCTCCGATCGAATCAACGGCAGGTACAGCGTTCGCTTCGGATCATCCAACCCGAACTTGGTGGTGACTTTCGAATGGGCGTTGTTTTGGCTGACCAAGGTCGCGTAGCTGTCCATCAAATCCTCCCGCCCAGACCGATCCAGTGTTCCTGCAGCCACCAACATCGCATCCCGAATGGCTTCGGCAGGAATCCTTCGCCGGACCGCGCGACTTCGGAAGCGGTTCTCCGGATCCAATGCGACTCGCGGGTCATCATCCGAAACCATCGATCTCGAATACGCGTCGCTGCAGACGATGTTTCGAATCAAACGCTTCTGCCGCCATCCGTTGCGAACGAAATCGACCGTCAAAGCATCCAGCAACTCGGGATGAGTCGGTTTCTCACCCCGAACGCCAAAGTTGTCGACGGTCCGCACCAACCCTTCGCCCATCAGGTGCATCCAAATTCGATTGACACTGACGCGTGCGGTCAGCGGGTGATCGGGATCGGTCAACCACTGTGCCAATTCCAACCGACCACTTCCTTCCAAAGGTTCAAACGCGGTGGTCGATTCACTGAAAACCTGCGGAATCCCTCGCGGAACGATATCGCCCAAATTGCTCACCTCACCCCGAACGTGAACCGGGCAATCCCCCTGCTCATCACTGGGCAAATCCGCGAGCGCCATCGCGGTGGGAACCGGCGGCGGAGCATTGGCGACCACATCAGCACGTTCTGACTTCAACCGTTGGAGCTTCTGAGTCAACGCGGTTCGCATCGCGAGGGTTTGTTCGGCCAACTCGGCGGAGTCGCCTGCAGCGTTGTCTTCATCGACATGCACCCACTGCACGGCGTCGGCAATCACATAGCCGTCGGTGCCACGATTCGAAAACGTGACCGTCGCGTGAGTCTCTGCCTCACAATCAAATTTCCCCAGCACGCTGGAGGTGCCCCGTGTTGGACGAACCGTCTGATTCATCACGAGGGCATGAGTTTTGGCATTCAATTGCACCGTGACAGGCAGATTCGATGCTCGATTGCCACTGGAGTTGTAGTGCACGCGAAGTTCATATCGCCCAGCTTCGGGCAACACCGCCGGAAACCGAATCGACGCCTCGCCTTTGTTGCGGTTCTCATCGTGCACATAACCTTTGCCAATGAACCCTGGTGTGTAGGTGGATTCGACCCAGTGGCCTTCTCGCACCGCATCCACGTCATCGACGGTGATGCCTTCGAGTTCCGTCTTCTCTGCCAGCAGCTTGAGTTCAGACTCGACTCCCTGGAGTTCTTGATCGAGGCGTTGCAGCAATCGTTCGTGCTCACGAATTTCCTCCTTGTGCTCTTTCGAACTTGGAAGCGGGGTCTTCTTCCAAGTGCTGACGTATTCCTGGGACTCGCCGTGCAACGTTCGCGTGCTGCGAAAGATCCCCGCCATCGCGTAGTAGTCGCGGGTGGTGATTGGATCGAATTTGTGGTCGTGGCAGCGAGCACAACCAAACGTCATGCCTAAAAACGCACGTCCGACGGTGTCGAGTTGTTCGTCCACCACATCCATCCGCAACTTCGTCTTGTTGCGTTCACTCAGCATCTTGGTGCCGATCATCAAGAACGTGGTGGCGACCAATTTGTCATGTCGATCTTCCTCGGAAGTCGCCGGCATCAAGTCGCCCGCGATCTGTTCGCGAATCATCCGGTCAATCGGCACGTCATCCGCAAAGGACCGGACCAGGTAGTCTCGGTATCGCCAAGCGTCGTGATGAGTCGCATTGAAATCGCTGCCGTTGCTGTCGGCATAGCGAGCCACGTCCATCCAGTGCCTCGCCCAATGCTCTGCGAACTGCGGGCTGGAGAGATAGCGATTCACCAATCGCTCCCAATGCGCGTCGCTGGGATCCGCTTGAAATCGACGAAGCGTTTCAGGATCAGGAGGCAGACCGGTCAGATCAAACGCCAAACGACGCAGCCGTACACTCGGCGTCGCGATCGGGGTCGCGGTCAAACCTTCCGCGGTCATGCGCTCTTGCACGAACGCATCGATCGCCGAACCTGAATCAAATGCAGCGGGACTCACGCTCGACTGCGGAGGTTGGAACGCCCAAAATTCGCGAGCCTGTTCCCAATCGAACGACTTCGTTTGTGAGCTTGCCCATTCCTCGCCATCGTCCATCAATCGTGGATCCGCGGCCCCACCGCGAATCCACTTTTCGAAATCGCGGACGATGTTGTCGGGGAGTTTTCCCGCGGGCGGCATCTCGGACGATTCGTAACGGATCGCCGCCATCAGTTCGCTCGCCGCAGGATCGCCGGGCCGGATGGCCGGCCCACTGTCACCGCCAACTTCCCAGCCTGCTTTCACGTCCAAACGCAACGAACCACCCAGCTCTTCCGATTCTGCTGCGTGACATTCGTAGCAGTGCTCGATCAAGACCGGGCGGATGCGAGCCTCGAAGAAATCGAAAGATTCCTCGGTTGCTTCGTCCGCCGACGCGAAGACGGCAAAACAGCCTGTCAACACAGCCAACCCACACCACTGGATCGGGCACCAAGCTCGTGGGTCACGATTCGAGACAACCATCATGTGCTGCGATGAAGCGAAGGCGAACGGACTCTTCATCACAGAACCGTCGGGCGAAAGGCAGGGGGGAGCGGGGAGGGGTCTCTAGAATACACGATCACGAACCACCGTGCGAAACAGCCCCCTTCTTGACCCGAACCGCAAATTAAACCGCCATTCCGGTCCCACCTACGAAACCGGCCCGCCACTTCGACTCCTGTTGGAGCATCGAAGTTGGCGGGCCGATCGAAATTCAGCTCTGTCGCGTGACCGCGAAATCAGTTTTGAGAATCGTCCTCAGCCGGCTCTTGGTCGCCTTCCGAAGCAGGTGCTTCGTCTTCTTTGGGCTGAACAACCGGTGCAGGCGTCGCTTTTTGTTCTTGCTGACGACGCTCTTCTTCTCGTTCTTTGCGTTCTTGCTGCAATGCCTGGTTGGCTTTGTCCAAATCCGCTTTGGTGCTGGTGAGTTGCTGTTTCAATTCACCAATTTGAGCTTCCGAATTCTTCTTCTGCGATGCAACTTGCTGCTGAAGCTTTTTCTGTTGTTGCTGAGCAGCCTTTTGAGCTTTGTGCGCTTCCTCGCGGACCGAAGCCAGTTCGGTCTCGGCCTTCGCCGCCCGCTTGGTTTCGGCATCCAGCTTGGCTTTCAACGCATCCAATTGCTCTTTCAACGAAGCAACCAGTTCGCCCGATTCTGCAATCGCAGCGTCCTTTTCTTCCAAGGACTGAGTGGCTGTGGCGACCTGCTCGCGAAGAGCCACCAGTTCCGTCGTCAGAGCGACGTTCAGCTGACTGGGGTTGTCCATTCCACCCATGTCATGCGTGGTCATGCCACCCGCAACCGACGAGCAACTCGTCACTTCGGTTGGACAGACGGTCGAGGGGACACAGCTGGGTGTGCACGATCTCTTGAGAAAGCAATCGCCTGCGAAACTGGGAACGGAAAACGAGAGGGCCAGCGTGAGCGCGGCGGCCGATGTCTTCTTCATGGTGTCGATCTTCAAAGGTGGGTCAAAAAGGTGGGATCGGAGAGAGTCGATCCTGCATACGACTCTTCCATCGCCATCCTAGTTGGGGCGGCTGATGGCACAGCAAAAAATTCACCGAACCTGTGCCCAACCGAAATCGCCGCTAAAACAGCTGGTCTTCGCGGGCCATTTTGACCAGTCGCTCGAGCTCCTCGGGATGCTCCTTCGCCAAGTCATGCTTTTCTCCCGGGTCGGTTGTCAGATCAAACAGCTTCCAACCGTCCTCCCGAACCACTGGCTTGCCGTTTCGACTGCGGCGTTGCTTTGTCTTGCCGGGGTAGTTCACCGCTTTCCAGCGACCAGACCGAATCCCGACCGACGTCGGCCCTTCGCTGCTGGCCCAGTACAAATAACGGTGTTGCAATTGCTTCTCGGTTTGGTTCAACAAAGCCGGCAGATAGGAAATCCCATCGGTTTCTGGGGGCGGTTCGACGCCCGCCAGCTCACAGGCGGTCGGCAAGAAATCCCAGAACGCAGAGGGGTGATCGCTGATGGTTCCCGCCTCGATCGTTCCCGGCCATTTCGCGAGGAAAGGCACTCGGATCCCTCCTTCATGCATGGAACGCTTGCTGCCTTGCAACGGACCACTGCTGTTGAAAAACAAATCACTGTGGCCACCTTCGTGGTGCGGCCCATTGTCGGACGTGAAGATCACCAACGTCTTTTCGGACAATTTGAGTTCCTCGAGCAGATCCATCAGACGGCCCATGTCGCGATCCATTCGCGTGATCATCGCCGCGAATCCTTTTTCTGGGTTGGGCCATCCTTCATCGGCGTAAATGCCATAGTCCGGCACCTCCATTCCGTCGCCGTTCAATCGGCCGCCCTCGTTGTTGGCATGAGGGATCGTCCAATGGACGTGCAACAGGAAAGGATTGGACTGGTGTTCGCGGATGAAATCAAACGCCGCGTCCGTCATCACGTCGTGTGAATACGTTTCTCGTTTGACTGCAACGCGTCCCCGAGCGATCGGATCAGTGCTGATCACATTGCCCGGATAAAAAATCTGCTTGCGATTCTGCCACAAAAACGGGGGGTAATAATTGTGAGCATTGGATTGATTCATGTAGCCCGTCCAAGCATCGAATCCATTGGCCAGTGGATGACCAGGGTTGTCGATCTGATCGGGAACGTCGACGTTACCGAGCGCCCACTTGCCGACCCCGCCCGTCGCATACCCAGCTTGTTTCAGCAATGACGCCACGGTCGGTTGCTCGCCATCCAGATTGCGAGCCGCGTTGCCAATCAACCCGGTGCTGCCAACATGCTGCCCCGTCCATAGTGTCAACCGCGACGGTCGACACACCGTGTGTCCGGCGTAGTGGTCCGTGAACCGAATGCCCTCCGCCGCCATTTGATCCAAATGGGGTGTCTGGATCCGAGTTTGGCCGTAACACCCCAGGTCACCGTAACCAAGGTCATCCGCCATCACATAGATGATGTTGGGACGTGGTGGCTCACTGCTCGCAGGAGCATCCGCCAGGGTGGGTTCCTCCGCGGATGCGAACAGGCAGACCATCGCAATCCAGACAATCAGCCCGCCGGTTCGCCCAAGCAAACGCGTGGCCTGAAATGTTCGTTGTGCTGGGAAAATCGTTGCAAGATTCATATTTCGGTTCTAATGCTGAGTCATCCATTCGGTTGGGCAGGGAAGTCACGCCCCTGCGTAGATTAACATGCCGAGTCACGTGAGAAACGGCGTGCCCGCTGAACAACGATCAAGGGAAACAAATGATGAACCGCCGGCGACCGCCCTTCACACCTCTCCTGTTCGCACTGTGCCTCAGCCTCACGTCCGCGGCACTCGCGACGGAACCCGACGGCAAACAACCGCCGCGTCCCAATGTCTTGTTGATCCTGGTCGACGACCTTGGGTATTCCGATCTGGGGTGCTACGGCAGTGAAATTGAGACACCCAACCTGGACGCGTTGGCGGACAACGGATTGCGTTTCTCGCAGTTCTACAACACCGCCAAATGCCACTCCTCACGAGTGTCGCTGCTGACCGGGCAGTACTGCATTGCCGCCGGCGATACCTCGCTGTCGCAGGCCGTCACCAGCGCCGAAGTGCTCGCAGCGGACGGGTACTTCACCGCCATGTCCGGAAAATGGCACCTCGACAAACAGCCCACCGATTTCGGTTTCCAGCGTTACTTTGGTCACCTCAGTGGCGCCTGCAACTACTTTCGCGGCGACGACACGTTCCGCTTGAACGGCGAACCCTGGTCGGTTCCTGAGCAGGACTTTTACACCACGGTCGCGGATGTTGACTATGCAATGCAGTTTTTGAACGAAGCACAACAAACCACCACCCCTTGGTTCCTCTACCTCGCTTTCAATGCTCCGCACGCACCGCTGCAAGCCTTGCCCGAGGACTACGCCAAATACAAAGGTCGCTACGACGAAGGTTGGGACAAAATTCGCGAGCGACGTGTCCAGCGTCAACACGAACTCGGTCTTCTGCCGAAGACGTCCGAACCCAGCGAGCGACCTGCGCACATTCCCGCCTGGGACACTTTGTCCGAGAAACGTCAAACGTTTGAGAACAAACGCATGACCGCTTTGGCGGGCATGATCGATCGCGTGGACCAAGAGGTCGGCCGGTTGATCGAACATCTTGAAGAAACCGGTGAACTCGACAACACATTGATCTGGTTCGTTTCGGACAACGGTGCTTGCCCGTACGATCGAATCAGCCAAAAGATTGAAGCAGAACCCACCCGTGGCGATGTCTCCTGGAGCGATTCAACCGGATGGGCCTGGGCTCGCAACTCACCGTTCCGGCTGTACAAACAAAATCAAACCGAAGGTGGTATCAGCACGCCGGCGATCGTTCATTGGCCAGCGGGTCTGAAAACCCAAGCCGGCAGCATCCAGCGCAGCCCGGCTCACTTGATCGACATTTTGCCAACCATCGCTGATGCGGCCGGAAGCACGATCCCAACCGAGTTCGCCGATCGTGATTTACGCCCCGTCTCGGGCCAATCGTTGCTGCCGATCTTCCAAGGTGAAACCATCGAGCGTGAGCAACCGATTCACTTGCTGTTTTCATCCGACCGAGGCCTTCGCGATGGCGACTGGAAAATCGTGAGCTTCCGCAAGGAACCGTGGGAACTCTACAACATCGCGACCGACCGAATCGAGCAGCACAACCTCGCTCACCAACATCGTGACCGCCTGACTCGCATGGCCCGGAAGTGGAACGAAATGGCGAAGGAAGTCCTGCACACCCAAACCTTCGACCCCAAGTACGGCATTCCATCCGATGAACCGGTCTCGATGACAGCCACGCATCCTGAGTGGACGGATTTTTCGGTCGATCCGATGAACAATGTCCGAGGCAGCATGGGGGTCCGAGGCAGCATGGGGCGAAAGAAAAATCCGAAGTCCATTTCCAACACCCCACCGAAGGCACGTGGTTCCATCCGAGCCCGCAAGAACACGCAGCTTCAACGACGCGAATCGGAATTGCATCTGACCTTCACCGGCGAAGATCCAGGAATCGCCATCGATCATCTGCCAGCGGACCTTCCGCCGGGGCCGTATCGACTGGCGTTCGATCTGCTGAGCGAAGCCGAAGGCAACGGCGAAGTGTTCTACACAACCACGCTCGATCAGTCCCTTCCCAAGGGCCAACGCATCCCGATCGAAATCGAATCCGATGGACAATGGCATTCGCACACGATCGCTCTTGGTGAGGCCCCCCAAATCTATCGACTGCGTTTGGACGTCAGCGAAGGAAAAGGACTGGCTCAAATCCGCGGGCTAAAACTGCTGTCATCCCAAAATGAACCGGTCATTCGCTGGCCAATCGCGAAGATCAAGGTTCTGAAGTGAGTCTCACTCGGACGGGAAATTTCTTGCCTTCAGCCCGTGAGATGGGCGAACAAAAAGCCACCTTTGGCTATGCTATTGGGTTCCCCATCCCACCTTGCAAACCCACCCCACAACGAGAAGCGATCCCTGGAATGCAGTACCACCAGAGCTCCCGATCATCGGATTCAAACCGCCCATCTGTCCCTGTTTGGCTTTGCCTTGCGTTGATGGCCTCGGCGACGATGGCGACCACATCCACGAAAGCGGCCGACGTGTTCGTCGAAGCGGAAAGCTTTGAGACTCACGGTGGCTGGGAACTGGACACCCAGTTCATTCAGCAAATGGGCTCGCCCTACCTGATCGCGCACGGATTGGGACACCCCGTCGACGATGCCACCACCACAGTGACGATTCCAGAATCGGGCAAGTATCGCGTCTGGGTTCGCACGATCGATTGGGTTCGTCGCTGGGATGCCTCTCCTTCCCCCGGCAAGTTTGAAGTCCATGTGAATGGCAAGAAACTGGACACCACCTTTGGCACGCAGCACGCAACTTGGGATTGGCAAGATGGCGGCGTGGTCTCGCTGGACGAGGGCGAACACTCGCTGTCATTGAAAGACTTGACCGGATTCGATGGTCGTTGTGATTGCGTTTACCTGACCACCGAACTCGATGAAACGCCGCCCGCGGTGGACGACGTGTTGTCACCATGGCGTCGAACGAAGCTGGGATTGCCAGAGCAGCCTGTCACCAAAGGCCCCTACGACTTGGTCGTCGTGGGTGGTGGTTACGCCGGAATGGCATCGGCGATCTCGGCTGCCCGAATGGGATGCCGCGTGGCCTTGATTCAAGACCGTGGCGTGCTCGGCGGGAACGGTTCCAGCGAAGTGCGAGTGTGGGCGATGGGCAACATCCGTCGCGGCAAATTCCCTCGCATCGGCGAGATCGTGGAAGAGTTCTCCGACCAAGCCACCAAGTCACCCGGCACCTACGAAGAGTTTGGTGACGAGCAAAAAGAAGAGATCGTCACGGCCGAGCCCAACATCGATTTGCTGCTCAATCACCACGCTTACGCGGTGAAGATGAAACCAGACAGCGAAACCAAGCAGATCGAACACGTGCTGGCCTTGAATACAAAGACCGGGGAAGACCTCCGAGTTTCCGGCGACCGATTTGTCGATTGCACCGGCCACGGCTGGATCGGCGAATGGGCCAACGCCGACTTGGACATCACCGACAAGGGCCGCATGGGCATGAGCAACATGTGGCGGTGGGACGAAGTCGAACAGGCTCCTGAATTCCCCGCGACACCGTGGGCATTGCCGCTGAGCATGGACGACTTTCCGTACCCACGTGATCACCACGGCCAATGGTTCTGGGAAAGCGGTTTCGACATCGATCCGCTCGGGGATGCCGAAGCGATTCGTGACTGGAACCTGCGCGCCGTTTATGGTGCCTTCAATGCCATGAAAAATGGCGACGGTGCCGCCGACCATGCAAACGCTCAACTGACCTGGGTGGCATACATCGGCGGCCCTCGAGAGAGCCGTCGTCTGCTCGGGGATGTGGTTTTGAATCAGGAAGACGTCGTCAGCAAACGCGACTTCCCGGACGGCTGCGTTCCCAGCACGTGGTCCATCGACTTGCACTACCCCAAGCAGGAATACGCCACCAAGTTCCCTGAGAACCCGTTCATCAGCATCGCGGTGCACGACCGTCGCGTGGACCGTTCGTATGGTTATCCCGTTCCGTATCGCTGCTTCTACAGCCGCAATGTCGACAACTTGTTCATGGCCGGTCGCTGCATCAGCGTCACTCACGAAGCCCTCGGCACCGTTCGCGTGATGAAAACCTGCGGCATGATGGGCGAGGTCGTTGGCAAAGCCGCCTCACTCTGCACGCTGAACGATTGCACGCCTCGCGACATCTACGAAGACCACCTGGACGATCTGTTGGAACTGCTCGAATTGCCTGGCAAGGCTCGTCGCAGCACGCCTTCCGCGTCGATCGTGATCCCAGAGGACGCGATGGAAAAAGCCGGTCCCTTCGGCCCCATGTCAGGACTGGACCCCGAGAAATTGCCCGGCATCGTGATCGACGATCGCCAAGCCAAGACGACGGGCAAGTGGGCCAAGGGGCAGGGGCTCAAGGGTTACGTCGGCTGGGAATACCGCTACGCATCGGCCAACTCCGACGCCACAGCCACTTTCAAAACCAAGCTGAAGGAAGCCGGTCAGTACGAGTTGCAGATTTACAGTGCCCCTCATGAGAACCGCGCCACGAAACTAGCAATCACGGTGACCGCGCCCGGCCAAGACCCCCAAACCGTTCGGATCAACCAACGTGACACCCAAGGCGGTGCGATTCCGGCTGGCAAGTATTTCTTGCCCGCGGGCGCCGAAGTGACCGTTGACTTCTCCGCCAAAGACGCAGGCGGCACGGTGCACCTTGATGCGATTGGATGGGTCAAACAACCTTGAGCCAATCCGGCCCAAGCCTGCCTCTCGCAGACAGTTCCCCTCATCCCACCGCGTCCCGTCAAGCTACCGCTTGGCGAGGACGCGTGGTGCACGCGATCCGAATCGCATTGCTGATCGGATTGTTGGCCTGTTTGCCGTCGCCACATCAACGCAGCGATGTGGCGACTCAACCAACGCTGGAACCAATCCAGCGACTGGCCCCCGCTGCCGATGCGGTCGCCGACATTCCCGACAACAACGGTTGCTGGACGATTTCAGACACCAATCGAGTCCCACTCGGTTCCGTGGCCAGAACACTGCCCGAAGCCAATGCGTTCGTCGGCTACCGTGGGCCAACCGAAGCCCTCTTGTTGTTCGATCAGCAGAACATCGTTCGCTCAGTCTCGGTCCTGCAAAGCCACGACACCGATGAGCACATCGACGCCGTCCAAAACTCCCCCGAGTTCTTGAAGCAATTCAGCGGACTGACCTGGGGTGGAACATTCGCGGACGGGAGCTCCCCCAAGATCGACGGTGTCTCTGGCGCAACGTTGACCAGTTTGGCGATGGCGGGTGGCATCCTCAAGCGTCTGGGAACCGCACCGGGCTCGCTCATCTTTCCCCAGCCACTGACCTTGGACGAAGCTCAAACCTTCTTCCCGACCGCCTCCCAAATTCGCGGCGAGCGCATCGCGGTGGTTCTGGCGGACAACGAAACCCAACTCGGGTATCTGATTCGAACAGGAGCGTTTGTCGATGACGAGATCGGCTACCAAGGTCCAACCAGCGCTCTGATTGGATTGGATCGGGAACACCGTCTTCTGCGGCCCAAGATCCGACATTCCTTCGACAACGAACCTTACGTCGGCTACGTCCGCCAAGAACGATCCTTCTGGAAACGATTCGAAGGCCTGACTCTGGAGCAGCTCGCGGCCTTTGATCCTCCCGCCGAGAAAGTCGAAGGGGTCTCCGGAGCCACGATGACCAGCATGGCCATCGCTTACACGCTGCCAAGATTCGCGACGGCGCTACTGGCCGATCCGGAGTGGCAATCACTCGGACAAACGCCATTTCAAAATCGCCTGGATGCCTGGCGGGAATCGATTCAACGAATTCGACTGTCCTTCGCTGACATCGCCACGCTTGTGACGCTGGTCCTGTTGCCACTGCTGATTCATTTCGGAGCGATGCGACAAACGTGGCTGCGGCGGCTTTGGCTCCTCACTGTTTGGATTGTGCTGGGGCTCCACGCAGGCAATTTGCTATCGCTGGCACTGTTGGCCGGATGGGCCACCTCCGGCGTCACCTGGCAACTCGCTTTGGGATTGGTCACGTTGGGCGTCATCTCGGTGGTGATCCCGCCAACTCGGCGAGGCAATCCGTACTGCAACCATCTCTGCCCTCACGGTGCCGCCCAACAACTGATCCGCCCAAGCAGCGGTTCAAGCCGGAAGTGGAAACTCCCAGTTTGGCTTTCCCTGCCCTTGGGATTCTTGCCCGCGGTGACGTTGTTGTTGGTCTACCTCGCGTTGCTCGTCCGTCCGGCCACCGATGTTTCGTTGGTGGAACCCTTCCACGGTTACCTTTGGCACTTGGCGTCTGGATCCGCGATCGCTTGGACGATCAGCACTCTTGCGATCGCCTTCTTCGTTCCCATGGCCTACTGCCGACTGGGATGCCCGACCGGTCGTCTGCTCGACTGGTTGCGACTGAAAGGAACCAGCCACCAAATTTCGCGAATGGACCTCGCCGTTGTGGGCCTGCTGATCTTCGCCTGCGGCTATCGTTTCCTCACTCGCTAGCCACGCTTTTAAAACCGACCAATCGCGAGGTTGCCAGTGACTCCGCGATTCCTTTGACCTGCATTGGCTCGTTGGCTTCCAACTCAAACAAATTGCTGAGTTGCTGAGTGACTTCGCCCGACACCACAATTTCGCCCGCCGCGGCTCGATCACACAATCGCGACGCAACGTTCACGGTGTTTCCGATCGCGGTGTACTCCATCCGCTGTGGCGTGCCGACGTTGCCAACGACGGCCTTCCCGGTGTGGATCCCGATGCCGATCGACAATCCACTCTTGTGCGACCGCAGCGCTTTCTGAATCCGCCAAGCGACACGCGACGCTCGTTCCGCGTGATCGGCCTGGTCCAGCGGCGCGTTGAACAAAACCAAAATCGCGTCCCCAATGAACTTGTCGACCGTGCCTTCTTCCTCGAACGTGCACCGAACCATGACCTCCAGCAAGCCATTGAGCTCGTCCAGAACGTCTTCCGGTTGCAGGCGTTCAGAAAACTGAGTGAACCCCCGAATGTCAGCGAACATGACGGTCACTTCGCGAGTCACCCCGCCGACCACAATGGCCTGGCGTTCGGACTGTTGCACCAATTGATTGACCACCGCCCGCGGCACATAGCGGCCGAACAAATCCGTGATCCGCTGTCGCCATCGAATCTCTTCGAAGTACCGAATGCCGACCCCCAGCACTCCCGCCACCAAAATCGAAACTGGCGTGAAGGCCATGTCGAGAAACCATCCGCCGCGAAAGGCGAACGTGCAGATTGCAAGATATGCGAGTAACAACATCGCCACGCACAGCAACGCCCAACGAGCCCGAAAAATGGCCGCGATCACGCAAGCTAAAACGCTGAATCCGATCAGCAGGGCGGGAGTGACGTACCATGCAGCCATCTGCATGGTGATGCCATTGAGCAGCGTTTCAATCGCGACGCCGGTGACATCCAATGCGTCCGCCTGCCGATCGCGGATGGGAATGTCGTATCGATCCGATGAAGGCACAAAAGACATTTCTAAATCGATCAGCACCGCCTTGCCGTGAACCCATTCCGGATCGAAATCGCCTTCAACCAGATCGCCGTATTCCAACCGAGTCAAGTCGCTTGGATTGAACCCGTAGTCGACCCAAATACCAGCCGGTGAAACCGTCGGAAATTCGCTTCCAAAACCGATCCAATTGACCTCGTTGTGGCCAACTTGATAGTCGGCCAATTTCGGATTGGGTGCGATCGTTTCCTCTCCGCTGGGTGATTGCAGCAGGTTGATCATTTGGGGAAAGACCTCCAACCAATGATGAATCAATCCCGCCTGATCGAGTCGCTCGTAGAAACCCGTCTGGCCACCGTTGGGCTGGTCCGTTAATCGCTGCACCACCCAAAACGGAGTTGTTTCGCGAAGTGCAAAGTAGTCATGCATCGCGATCGGAAAGATTCGCGAATGGCGATTGACCATCGTTGGTGACTTGAAGCTCATCCCGTGATGCACGATGCAATCGTGGTAGCTCTCCACAACTTTGTAGTCGACATCCAACGTCAGATAGACATCGCGAACCAAGTTACGTTTTGGAGCAACCTGTTGAATCAATTCCAATGTCGGCCGCACACTCGCTTCGAAATCATCCGGATCGGTGCAGACCAAATTTCGCAAATCCGCCACCACCTTCGCATCGGCGTTCATCAAGTTCTCGTAAAGTTTCCGGTCGGTCTCAAGGTCGGGCTTCTTCCCCAATCGCTCCGCACTCGATGTCCCGAAGGACACCAGCACCACGTCGCCTGAAAGTTCCCGTGCCCCCAGACGCGGGCCACCCTCACGCAGCATCACCGCATCGCTGACCACCCGAGAAAATTCGAATGCGGTCTGGCCTCCCCACATCATCGCCGCCAGAAAGAACAGCGAGCACAGCAAACCGCAGCCGATTGAAACCAGCGGTCGCCACCAACGACGATTGGACTTGGAGACCGACTTCATTGGTTCGGTCCCAATTGGCCGACTTCGCTGATCGCATACAAACCAAACGTGGCCAACCAATGGTCGCCTTCGTAATGACCGCTGTTGATGTAGGCCAAACCCGCGACCAAATGTTCTCTCGCATTCGTTCGAATGGCGGCGACCAGCGGATGCTGCCCCGGCAAGTGATTCGCAACCGATTGCAGACACCAGGCTCGATTGAGGTTCAGCCCGGCGAGGTGAACCAGTTTGCCGTCGGTGAGATCGCTGACACTGACGGGCGAGATCGTCCCGTCGGTGAGTTGCTGCTGCAGATTCGGCACAAACGCATCCAGCCAGCTTGCGAAATCTTCCGGCGAAAGCACCCGCCGCATCAAGTCAGCTTCGTTCCACGCCGACGAGAAGAAATCGTGTCCGGACGGTTCGTACTGGACCGGGTAATCAGTGTCGGCCAGATAGAAATCATGAGCCCGTGTGATCACCAACTGTTCCAACTCGTTGAGACCACGAGCCCTCGCGTAATCCAACACTTGCCCCAGCGCAAACCCCGTGTCCGGATGCTGGCCCGTTCGAATTGGAAACGTCAGCAGCGGCAGGTAAGCCGTGATCCGTTCAACCAACAATTTCTCGAGTGGCTCAAGAGCCCCACGCCACTGAACGGCATCGTCATTGTCGAACGAATCCAACTCCATCGCTAAACGCAGAAACCAGGCCCAGCCATACATACGTTCGAAGGACTTGTTCTCATCGCGAGCAAAGAATTTCGCTTCGTGCTTCAAGTTCTCAGCCGTCAAATGCCGAGACAACGTTTCGCGAATTTTGGTGGCCGCAGGCATCTCAGGATGTGTCTTCAGCAGACGCACCAACACCCAGTGACCGTGCACACTGCTGTGCCAATCAAAGCAACCATAAAACGCCGGGAAGTGTTCTTGGGGCGTGCCGATTTGATCAGGATTGGAATAGACCAACGACAGTTTGTTTGGAAACTCTGTGTCGACACCATGCAGCACCAACTCTGCCCATTGATCCGCCATTTCCGACGTCAATCGAATGGTGGCGTTTGAGTCCAGTTCAACGGACTGATTCCCGTTTGGCGACTGCGTCCACGCTGGCACTGTCATGACCGAACCAAGCAGCAAAGTGGAGAACAATTGGCGAAAGAATGAATCTTTCCAGGCAAACATGAAGCTTTCTCGATTCGGCAAGGGCAAGTTGCGACCGGCACCCAAAACACCTGTCAATCGCAATTCTCTGCTAACATCTTAGCGATGAGCAGTGAATCGGTGTCCAGTCGGAAGGGCACTTCTGCCGCGGCAAGGCATTGCTTTTGCCTCCCGCTTTGACTGTGTTTGTTTTTGACTGTGTTTGTTGTTATTCGAAAGGCGTGATTGTCACGCGTTCTTTGAACTCGTCTTTCTTCAAGGTCTGCCATGTTGTGCTTCAGTCGATGGTCGAACTCAGTGGCGTTCTGGATGGGCATCACCGCCGTGATCTGCGCGTCAGGATCGTTCAGTTGGTCGGATGACGAGGTTGATGTGGATCCCACCAAACCCAATCGATTGATTCTGCATGTTTGCAAAATGGACGGGACGCCAATACGACCGCTCGTCGCTGACAAGGCAATCCGGCATGATCTTGATCGCCAGGGAACACCCAACGTTTCACCCGATGGAAAGCGGGTGGCTTACGACGCTTGGTCCACGACTCCGACAGATCCAGATCGCGGCCCCCGGGTGTGTGTTTGTGATTTGGACGGCAAGAACTTCATCGACGTGATTGACGGCTACATGCCTTCCTTCGCGCCCGACAACAAACGTTTGGTTGTAAGTCGGCCAGCCAAGTATGCCGAAGCAGACGGCGCGAAAGGCCAATCCATCTGGATTGTGAACTGCGATACCAAAGAGAAAAAATTAATCGCGGATCAAGGTGCCTGGGGTGGGCGTTGGTCCGCCGATGGTGCAACGATTCTTTTCCAAGGTGGCGTGGATGACAATGGTGACCCAGTGCCCAAGTCTTGCTTGAGCGTGTACGACGTGGCTGCGGAAAAGCCATCTCTACTGTTCCCGCCGGAAGGGTCACCGTTTCAGGAGATTAGCTATCACTTTGCCTGGAGCAAGAGTGACCGTCGGTTGGCAATCGGAGGTCGGCTCATCGCTGGACTCGGTGACGGTGTGCCGAGTACCGTGACGGTGATCATGAATGCTGATCAAGGCCCTGATTCCGTGATCATCATGCTGCCGCCCGCCAATGGGGCTCGCGTATTCGATGGTTTGTCACTCGATTGGCATCCTGACGGGAAGTCCATTCTCAGTACGGGCATGGTGGGCAACCGATTTGTTCCTGTCGGGTTGTCGACGGATGGCACGGCTTCCGAGATCACGTTCCCTGGCATTCCGGACTCAGTCAACGTACGCGATCCGGCATACTCGCCCGACGGGAAGCATTTGATCGCATCGTTCGGTGCGCGGCCGTAACCCAAGAGGACCGTTCCGGGTACTCTGCTCCGCGGTTGTCGGCTCCGACCCCAACACGCACAACCAGTCGCGGAGCGACGGCAGCCGAAAGCCTTGGGCTTTCAACCCAAGGACATCCGTCGACACCCAAGCCCCCAAATCGGTGAGCATTCAGCGGCCATTCCGCATCAGCAAAATCCTTTTCGCGAGCGCCTCGTTTGGGTTGGATCCGTGCCTTTCTGTGTTGGAGGAACTCAATGATGAAAACAACACATGAAAACGTCACGAATGACGCGTTGTGGCAGAAAATTCTTCATTTTCCGATTGGAGGCGAATCAGCGGATTGGACCGCGACTCCGCTCACTCAAGGCCTCTCGTTTTCACAACGATTGGCCCGAGAAAACGATTGGAGCATCCAACACGCCCGTCGCTGCATCGACGAGTACCGAAGGTTTCTGTATCTGGCCGCCACCGCGGGTCACAGCGTGACCCCGTCGGATGCGGTCGATCAGGTTTGGCATCAACACTTGGTCTACACCGAGAACTACTGGGTGGATCTTTGCCGAGAAGTCTTGCCATCACCGCTGCATCACGGACCGACCAAAGGTGGCTCCCAAGAACGCGTGCGATATCAAGACCAATACGAACAGACGCTTGCATCTTATGAGCGGGCATTCGGTAGCGTTCCCATTGCGATTTGGCCGCCGACCGAAGAACGCTTCGCTCAATCGATCGCATCGCTTCGGATTGACCGACGCAAATTCTGGCTGATCCCCAAGCCAAACCTGACTGGCAAGTCATTGCCAGGGTCGCACCTCGCGATCGCCGGATTGGCAGCGACACCTTTCGCGGCGCTGTTCCCGTTCAACTTGGACGGACCAACTTTCTTGGCGTTGTATGGTGCGGCAATCGTGATCGGGCTTGTCTACCTGTTGGTTTGGTTTCACATCAGCAACGGTTGGTCATCCAATCCGTCGTCGCCTCCCAAACTGGGCTGGGGACAACTGTCGATCCTGGCAGGGGGCAAAAAGCTATTGCTGCAAACCACCTTGGTAGCGTTGCAAAAGCGAGGCATCGTCCAGTGCGATCAACACGGATTCACCATCCTTGACCGCGGGGCATTGCAGGCCCAACACGACGACGATCCCGTTGCTGTCAGCGCCATGAAGGTGACCACTGACTACCTCGCCTCCAGCAACGCGCCGCAATCCTTCCAACGCTTGCTGGTGGCGATCCATTCCACCGCGACCAATTCCGAATCGCAAATGCGAGAATCGGGATTGCTGAGATCGACCGAACAACGCAATCGCTTTCGAGTGGGCGCGTTCGGCGTTGCTGGCATCTTATTGGCCGTCGGTGGACTCCGGTGCCTGCAGGGAATCCAAAACGACCGTCCGATTGGGTTTCTCGTTTTGGAAATGATTCTCGCGACGGTTGGGTTGGCGGTCGCGTTTCGCATGGCGGGTCGTGAGCGTTTGACATCTCTCGGTCAATCGGTCCAAGAACGATCACAGCGGAGCTATCCTGAAACGGGGTTGAAGTCCGCTCACCAAACCGACGGCGGCGACTTGGATGAGTTGCCTTGCTTGGCTTGTTGGGGGCCCGCGGTGGCCGCGTATGTGCTCACCGATCCCTCCGAGCTTTTCACCAATGACATGTTGTACGGGGAAGAAATCCAGGCTGCCCAAAAAGCGTCCAGCTCAACGGGATGGATTGACTGGAGCAGCAGTGACGGGAGCAGTAGTGACGGGGTTAGCAGCTTCGACTTCAGTAGCGGTGGTGGCGACGCGGGTTGTGGAGGTGGGTGCGGAGGCTGTGGTGGCTGCGGAGGGTGAGAAGGCCTTCACCACTTGCCGCGTGACCAGGCTGCTATCTTGGGAGGAACGCTTGCGGGAATCCAGATCGGCTCTCGCAAACTCGTTCGTCCCATGCACCAGGCCACCCCATGAACCCCGGCACCATCGAGGAACCATCGACTCATCCCTCGTTGCTCGAACGAGCCCGCTACGGCGACGACGAAGGCTGGCAAATGCTGGTCCAGGTCTACGGGCCGATCGTCTATCGATGGATCCGCCGATGCGGGGCTCAGTCGGCCGACGCCGCGGATGTGATGCAAGAAACATTTCTCGCGGTTGCCAAGGCTCTCCCTCGGTTTGATCTGGACCAAACGGGCGCCACTTTTCGCGGATGGCTGTGGACGATCGCTCGCAACAAACTTCGCGATCGCCAACGTGCCGACCAACGGTCTCCGATCGTGCTCGATGGCGAAGCGCTGCAGTGGGCGGAACAAGAAAGCTCTGATCCGCCCAGCGAACTGGCTGACGATGTGCAGTCGATTCAGAACCGCATGCTGCAAGTCCTGAGGCAATCAACCGATCCCAAGACCTGGCAGATGTTCTGGCGGACCGCCGTGGAAGGCTGCGATCCCGCGACGGTGGCAGGCGAACTGAATGTCAGCCGGTGGACGGTCTACAAGGCTCGCGCTCGGGTGCTGCAACGCCTGAGAAAAGAATTGGAAGATTTTCATCGCTGAGGTGTCCAATCGCCGCCCCATCCAAGCGTTGTGTGGTCAACCAACGATCCCTCGCACCGAAAGTCCGCCATGATTGCCACCAGCACCGATTGCCTGACCCTCGAAGACTTGAGCCGCTTGATCGACGGACAACTGTCCACTGACGAGTTCGATTCCGCATCCAAGCACGTCGATGAGTGCGAACAATGCCAGTCACGCATCCCAGACAAATGGGACGCGTTGTCTTCGGTTGCCAAAGCTGGAACGGAGGAAGACTCCGTGCTGGCGGAATCCGCCTGCCAATTCGCGGTCGCGCGTTTGATGGCCGCCCACATCGCCGCCCCGCAAGCCTCCGCCGATCTGCCCATCGACCAAATCGGTCCCTACGAGATTTTGGGGCAACTCGGGCAAGGCGGCATGGGGATGGTGTGCTTGGCTCGCCACAATCGACTGAAACGGCAGTGCGCGATCAAGTTGCTGCCGCCTCACCGAGTGATGGAACCCGGTTGGCTGGATCGCTTCGACCGAGAAATGACAACCATCGCGGCACTCGAACATCCGGGAATTGTACGTGCCACCGATGCGGGCACTCATTCCGGATGGCACTACTTGGTGATGGAACACTTGGACGGAATGGATGTCGGCAAGGTCGCCCATCGACTGGGATCACTGCCGGTCGCGGACGCCTGCGAGATCGCTCGCCAGTCCGCCGTGGCACTGATGCATGTGCATGAAACGGGATTGATCCACCGTGACGTGAAGCCATCGAACTTGATGCTCACGCGAGACGGGACTGTCAAACTGTTGGACCTGGGTTTGGTCCTGGCGGGCGACGATCCGCTGGCCACGGACGACCGACTGACCACCGTGGGACACCTGATGGGCACCTTGCCCGCGATGTCGCCCGAACAGTTGATCGACAGCCGAAAAGTCCAACCGGCGTCGGACATCTATTCGCTCGGCGCAACCCTGTACCGACTCATTTCAGGTCGTTGGCCGCATGCCAACGAAGGCGGTCTGGCGGCACGCGTGTTGGCGATCACGAGCGAGTCCAATCGATCGACTCCGCCTCCGCTGAGCAGTTTGGAACCGTCGGTCGAATCGGAACTGCAAACGTTCGTCGGTCAGATGATGCACCGGCAACCCGACCAGCGTCCCAGCGGATCGATCGTCGCCGAGCGACTGGCGACCTGGTCCAGCGATGCCAACCTAAAAGCCTTGCTCCAGCGAGCAGAAGCGACCCCGGTGTCCGACGCACCGATCACACCATCGCTCCCACTGGCAACGAATCCCGCTTCACCACCACCGGGTGGCGGCAAGCACAACTGGACCGCGTGGCTGGGCCCACTGGGTTGGTTCGCAGCAGCCCTCTTGCTCGCAACGGTCGTGATTCAGATCAAAACCGACAAGGGTTTGGTGACGGTGACCACCGACGGCAAAGACACCCAGATTGCGGTGGAGGAGGACGACGGCCCACTCCCCACTGCGACGCTTCAAAATAGATTCCGCGAGGATTCTAAATTGGACTTGGCAAATACGAACCGCGACATCGTTTACGAAGGAAAGAATCTCGACGCATGGCTTGAGACACTTGCAAGCGAAAAAGAAATAGGAGCGATCGGTCGAGCCATGCGAGCCGTGGAACGACTTTCTCGTGGCACATCAAGACGTGCTGAAGCGGCAAAAGCAACACTCGATCTCACCGATGAATACGGAACGTGGCACGTCGCCGCTCCGGTCGCACACGGCGGATTCATGGGTGGCGGCTTCAGTAGCTCCCCTCCAATTGACCGACAATTCATGGGACATCTCCAGGAGTCGTACCCGCACTATTTCCCGATTCCCGGACTACAAACGATCGGCCTGAAGCTGGCCGAAGTCAACGAGAAAGCTAGGATCGCGAGCCTCCTGCAACTCAGAAACTTTGTGATGGATTTGAACTTTGACAAGAGCTCGTCACCCAGACGGATGTCGGCTGAAGCATTTTTCGCATCAAGAAGCAGAACCTCTGAAGGAAGAAATGAAACCAAAACTCTCCTTCAGCAGATTGGATCAGCGTCCGCTGGCTTAAAATCTGTTGCCATGGAAGCAACAGCCACATCCACCCCTCACCCGCGAAGCCTATCAGAGGAAGCTAATATCGCTCGTGAAACGGCCTGGGCAATTGCTGTTCGAATCGTCCAGGAATCGGGCCCACAGATATCCCCTCCAGCATGGATCGCCGACTACGTCGAAGAGCAGGTCGATGAAGCGGTTACCAAGTACAAACGAAGAAAGATCGATCCCGAGACAAAACAGACCAAATGGGACTACACCAATCCTAATGCTGAATTCGAAGGAATGGGATTCGAATCTCAAATGATCACCACCCCAAATCCTCCCGAATGGCTATTGTCGAACGATCTGCTCCTCGCAGCAATCGAAATGCGAAAGGAAGGTCGACTCAAGTTGCCCATTCCGTTCGCCGCGGAAACCCTGACCCATCCGCATTTCACGCATTTCAACTGGTTTTCGCAAAGAGGATCGACGCTCAACGGCGTGCTCCAAACGTTGACAGAAATCGATCCAAAAACTCCTTCCCTGATCGCATTTCATCTCGATCGAAGCTTCCAAGAAATGGATCGGCAATACCAAGCCAGCCAGAACGCCGAATGGCTTCGCCAGCTGACCTATTTCCAGCAGCGTCTCAACGAAGGCTTGGCATCCGTCTACACCACTCACGTCGATCACCCCAAACAGGCCCACGATCGACTCGAACGCCTGGTCAATTCACTGCCCAAACAGTCAATGTACCAACAATCAACCGACGACGACAAAACCTTCTGGCTCTCCATGCTGGACGACCTCAAACAGCGATCCGAAAGCGACGCTGCACCAGAGTAGAACATTTGTCCCCAAATGTTCCGTGTGCGAGGTCCGACATTCCAGCGCCCGCACCCACCCAATCCAAACGAAAACAGTTCGAACCACCCTTCGCGAAGATCGTTGCGAAGCGAAACAGTTGAGGACAACGGTTCCACTCTGAGCACACGTTTTTCCGAACATACGTTTCAGAATCCATGCCTGCGAACGCCTGGTTCGCTACACTGCATTGATGAACGAGGACAAGCCACCGCCGGTTTTCCATAGCTTTGATCCCCGCGCGAAGTTGCTCGTGAGCGAGCGGAACCTCCCTCATTGGTTCCAACCAGGAGCGGCAATTTTCGTCACGTTTCGAACTGCGGATTCGATGCCAGCCGAAGTGGTTCAACGTTGGCAGCGTGAACTCGAAGACTGGTTGCGGACACGTGGACTGCCGATCGGCCTTGCCCAATCAACCGTCACTCGTCATCTGATGAATCACGAAGACATGATTGCGAGGCTTGCCCCCAGTCAACGCAGCGAATTCCAAAAACGATCCGACCAAATATTCCATCGATCACTCGACGCCTGCCATGGAGCCTGCGTCTTTCGCGCCCCAGAAATCGCCAAGATTGTGGGCGACGCGTTGCTGTTCCACATGGGAACCAAGTATGAACTGGATCGATTGGTGGTGATGCCAAATCATGTCCATGCCATCGTGCAGTTCTATCCAGAATCAGACCTCAGTGTCGCCAGCCAAAGCTGGATGCGATACACAGCTCGCCAAATCAACCAAGCCTTGGGGACCTCCGGTCCATTTTGGCAACCGGAACCCTTCGATCACATCATCCGCAGCCCAGAACAGTTTCACTATTTGCAGCAATACATCCTGGACAACCCAGCCAAAGCCAAATTGCGTCCGGGCGAATTCTTGTATTGGGAACGTGCGGTTTCGAATCCCCCAGAGTAGAACATTTGTCCCCAAATGTTCCGTGTGCGGGGCACAACATTCCAGCGCCCGACCCACCCAATCCAAACGAAAACAGTTTAAATCCTCCCCCGCCAAGATCGTTGTGAGACGAAACAGTTGAGGACAACTGTTCTACTAAACCAGAGTAGAACATTTATCCCCAAATGTTCCGTGTGCGAGGCACAACATTCCAGCGCCCGACCCACCCAATCCAAACGAAAACAGTTTGAATCCTCCCTCGCTAAGTTCGTTATGAGACGGAACAGTTGGGGACAACTGTTCTACTAAACCAGAGTAGAACATTTGTCCCCAAATGTTCCGTGTGCGAGGCACAACATTCCAGCGCCCGACCCACCCAATCCAAACGAAAACAGTTTGAATCCTCCCTCGCTAAGTTCGTTATGAGACGGAACAGTTGGGGACAACTGTTCTACTAAACCAGAGTAGAACATTTGTCCCCAAATGTTCCGTGTGCGAGGCCCAACATTCCAGCGCCCGACCCACCCAATCCAAACGCAAACAGTTTGAATCCTCCCCCGCCAAGATCGTTGTGAGACGGAACAGTTGGGGACAACTGTTCTACTAAACCAGAGTAGAACATTTGTCCCCAAATGTTCAGTGTGCGGGGCACAACATTCCAGCGCCCGACCCACCCAATCCAAACGCAAACAGTTTGAACCATCCCTCGCTAAGTTCGTTATGAGACGGAACAGTTGGGGACAACTGTTCTACTCTCTGGCAGCACCTTTTGGAGTTGCTCGATGGCGGTGGGGAAATCGCTTGACAGTGCCGTCGGCGTGTGAAGCGGCAGGGTCACGGATCCGTCGCCGCGGATGACCATCGAGTTCATCCAAGGACTCGCGGGCATGAACGCTTTCGCATTTTCCACACCAGGATCACGTCCACCGATTTGCAGATCGACCGAACGATCGACGGACGTTTGATGGCCGATCCCTACCAATCGAATCACGGGAGCGGAATCGATCTCATCGTCAACTGAGACCGCGTTGAGAGATTCATTGGTTTGCCAAGCGTGCACGCTTCGCAGCGTCGCCGCGGGATCCAAGGTCACGCACACACAGCGAGCCGACTCGTTGCGACGGCGAGTGATTCGCGCCACCATCGCCGCGGTCATCTCCGCTTCCTCCGCGTCAAACGCTCCCGGACCAATCACGATCGCGGCGTACGAACTGTCTCGAAAACATTGGGACCAAGTCTGGAACTCCAATCCTGCCTCGGTCTCATCCGGGTGCTCGATCGCATGATGCATCCGGCCCGCGAAATCGGCGGTCCATCGCTCCCAACGCTTCACCTGTCGCTTGTCAATCGTTGCCCCGGAGCGAGCGGATTCGAAACGCAGTTTTTCTTCCAAACGCGGCCAAGCCGGATCGACTTCACCGATCAACCAAACCAAATCGGCGTGCGTGACAACTTCAGAGAGCGTTGCGGCAACGATCCCGTCACGACGCGTGACCGTTCCAATGGCCTGGATCGAAGGATCCGATTCAATTTCAACTTCGATCACCCCGTCGGATTGCCACTGGACCAACTGCCGAGCCGCCACCAGATCCACACCTGAAGTGATCACGCGAATGGGTTGCTTGCGGGCAGCGATCCGGGCCAACATCGCCTCGTCCGTGCGAGCCACTTGGGTCACCAACGAACCAGCCGACTCAGCGATCTCACATCCGTTTGCCTGAACCGATCCATCCGAGTTCACCATCACATCATCGCAGTGCAGTGGACAGAGCGGACAAACAACGCCAGACGGTTCGCTCACGAATCCGTTCCGCCATCCTCGGCTGAGAAATCGTCTCGCACCGAAAGTTCTTGCACGGCTTTGACCAATTCGATCGCATTTTCAACCGGGGTTTGTTGCAACACGCCGTGCCCGAGATTGAAAATGTGTCCGGGACGACCGCCCGCCTTGTTTAAAACATCTTGCACGGCCGCGCGAATGGTCTTGGCATCGGTCAACAACACCGACGGGTCCAGGTTGCCTTGGACCGAGATGTCATGCCCGACGCGTTTCCAGGCCACGTCCAGTTCGATCCGCCAATCGACACCCACCACCGTCCGACGATCGCCACGCAGCAAAGGCAACAATTCAGGATTGCCGGTTGCGAAGTTGATCAATGGCACGCCAGGGGTCACGCCTTCCAAGATCCGTTTCATCCACGGCAGCACAAATTCGCGGTAGTCACCTGGCGACAAACAACCGGCCCAACTGTCAAACAATTGCACACACTGGGCTCCCGCGGAGACCTGCTCATTCAGATAGACGATGATCGCATCGGTCAATCGATCCATCAGCGCGGCCCAGCCACCATCGCCGGCCCGCATCAAAGCTTTGGTGCTGCTGTATTGGCGACTGCCGCCGCCTTCGATAGCGTAACTGGCCAGCGTGAACGGAGCCCCAGCGAATCCGATCAACGGAATCCCTTCGGGCAGGTCCGCTCGCGTTTGCTTGACGGTTTCGTAAACGAACCCAAGATCCTGCGGGTTGTCGAGGCCTTTGACTCGGTCGACATCCGACGCTGAACGAACCGGGTTGTGGATCACGGGACCGTCGCCTTTGACGAACTCCAAGTCGAATCCCATCGGGACCAGAATCGGCAACAAGTCCGAGAAAATGATCGCCGCATCGACGTTCAGTTTTTCGACCGCCGTGCACATCACTTCGCTGCACAACTTGGGATTCGCGCAGAGTTCCAAGAACGATTGCTGCGATCGAACAGCCCGGTACTCCTGCATGTAGCGACCGGCTTGCCGCATCATCCAAACTGGCGTGCGGGGTGTGGGCTCACCGCGACAGGCACGCATGAACAAACTGGACTGGGACGGGTGATCATCGATGGCGGGCATGGGCGTCTTGCTAGCAGAAATGAGACTGGAATCATCTGCCCGCAGAGAGACAGACGTTTGAGAGGTGGACGTTCGAGTGGCGGACGATTGCGAACGAACTTCGTCGACCAAACGTTTGGCTTCGCGAGCCGACTCGCTGACGAGGTGGCCCATTTTGGGATGCGAAGGTTCCATGGCAACGGTCAAATCATGCTCCCGCAACATGTCGCTGGTCGTGGGCCCAATCGACACGATGGCAGTCTTGGACAACCCGTCGCGTAGCGTATCGGTGACGCCCAGTTCTTCGCCCATCCGAAGCAAGTTGACAACTTGATGAGCACTGGTGACCAGCAAGATGTCTCGTTCGCCCTCGGCCAGAGCCAGTGTGTTGGCCTTCAGAGGCTGTGTGTCTTCCGGGAATTCCCAGCCGTAAACTTTGACCGATTCGGCGATCGCACCGCGAGCTTCCAGGCCGGCGATCAACTGCGTGTTGCTGACCCCGTACTCTTGGATCCCGATGGTCTGATTGGCGATTGGGATCCCCGCGTCGATCGTTTGCAACAGTTCCCGCCAGGTGTTCGGTTCGGGCACGCGGTGAGTCGGCTTCAGCCCAAACTCGCGCATCACCGCCACGGGTTTCGGGCCTCGACAGATCGTCGTGATATCGCTGAGAGCATCGATCAGCCGCTGTTGCTCGACGTGTTTTTCGGTGGCTTTGAGCAGGTACCGAAACCCCACGCCGGTCATCACGATCACAATGCTGATATCGCCAGTGATGATCCGATAGGCAAAGTCAATTGCTGCCCGATTGGGCTCGATCGGGACTTCGCGCATCGAAGGGCTGACAAACGCTTCACCGCCGAATTTACAGATCAGGCGGGTCATGTCGTCGGCACGTCGGCTCTCCAAAGCGGCCACGCGAAGTCCATCGAAATTGTTTGTCGTCGCAGCCATGCAGGTGCTGGATCCGTTAGGGGGAGGCAAATCGAGCCGGGAAGAAAGCGAGGAAGGCAAGATTGTAGAGATTTTGCGTCGCGTTACGATGACGGCAGACCGTCTTTCGCCTTTCCCTCAACAGCTTCGTTAGCATGCCTCGCGCCGCCCTCCGAAAACCCAACCCCGCCTTGGACCTGGATTTCTGGCTGAAAACGCCCGAGGATTTGCCGGCGGTGATCAACAGCCAAACGCTGTTCGGCAACGATCAACCACTGGAAATCGAGGTTGGCAGCGGGAAAGGCCTGTTCATCCAGACGGAATCAGATCGGCGGCCCGAACACAATTACTTCGGGATTGAAATCGCTCGAAAATACGCCGCACACGCTGCCGCCAGACTGGCTAAACGAGAGCGAGCCAACGCGAAAATGCTGGCCGGCGACGCCACCCCGCTGTTCGCGGTGACGGACGAGGGCAAGCGAATCGAAGACGGATCGCTGGAAGCCGTTCATGTTTACTTCCCCGATCCCTGGTGGAAAAAACGGCATCGCAAACGTCGCGTCCTCAGCCACGACAACATTCTCAACTTCAGCCGCTGCCTCCGCGTCGGCGGCCGACTGCACTTCTGGACCGACGTGCTGGATTACTTTGAGCTGACCGTGGAATTGATCGCCGAAATTGCCCCCGAACTGGGCGTGCCGCTGCCGGAAACTCAGCGAGAATCGACGCACGACCTGGACTTCCACACCCACTTCGAACGTCGCAGTCGCAAGATGGGGATCCCGGTCTACCGAGTCTGCTACCGCAAGCGTTCGTGAATTGTCGATCGGGCTCGACGACCACGTACGTTGGGCTTCCAAGCCCGACGAGATAGATGGTTTCGCAAGCGTCATCGGGTATGTGAGCCATTCGGCGTTAGCCACGGTTCCCGCGCTTGACCAGGGCGAATACCCAAACGGCTCACCGATTCAACTCAACCATTCCTGCTTCGATGGTTTCGCCGGGCTTGGAAGCCCAGCGTACGCTTCGAAAGACATCCGCTATGGCCAGCTTGGCTTGCGTTTTTCCAGGAACGCGGCGACACCTTCGGCGGCGGATTCTGTCGTGCAAGCGGACGCACTGTCCGCGGCCGCGGCCGAGATCTGAGTCAGCAACGCTTCGCCAACGCTTTCATTGAGCAATCGCTTGGACGCCTGAACGGCTTCCGAGGGACCTTCGCTGCAGCGAGCCGCCCACTCGCTGGCCACCACCCAAACCTGGTCCGACGCCACCGGCGATTGGCACAACAAGTTCAAACGTTGAGCTTCGTTGGCATCGATCGTTTCTCCGGCCAAAGTCAGCCTGGCAGCGGCGGCCGCGCCCACTCGAAACGACAACAACGCGGTCGTCACGCCACCGACCAAGCCACGGCGAGCCGCGTCGGCAGCGAAGGTCGCTCGCTTGCTGGCCACGCACAGGTCCGACGCCAGCATCAGGGCGAAACCAGCCCCAATCGCGGCGCCGTCCACCGCTGCGATGATCGGCTTGGGAAATCGCAGCATCTTCTCGCAGGTCTCGGAAACCGCGCGCCAGTATTCAAACCATTGCTGCATCCGCTCGGATTCGGGCAAATCCGCAATCTGCTGGAACACTTGCAGGTCAACTCCGGAGCAAAAGTGATCGCCTCGCGAGGACAGCACGACCGCACGAACACGCTTTTCTTGATGCACATCGCCAAGAGCTTCATTGAGATCAAACAGCAACCCGGGGCTGAGAGCGCCGTGCTTTTCCGGCCGATCCATCAACACGGTTGCCACGTTGTTGTGAATTCGAACATCCAGATGTTGCATGGGAAAAACCTGAAAAGAGAAGCCGGTTGGGTATGCGTCGCGAGAGATTGGCTCAATCCAGCAGCGACAATCGCGAGGCAGATTGTGGAGGGCCGGGTTGGGCTTGTGGAGGGCCGGGTGGAGTCCACACCCGACATCGCGCTTGCCAATTTACCAAGCAGCCACCCAGCACATGGAGACGTCAAACCCGGATCGGAAGGACGTGAACACGATTCTCCGTCGCCCCACGTCCAACCAAACGTTCAAATTCGGCCAACTGCAAGAGGCAAGTGTTCCGCGACGGGGTTTCACGCGGTCCAAATGAGCAAAAAGTAAAAAGAATGTCGGGTCGCAACGAGCAAGCACATTCGCTCGCCAACCAGACCGGTTTCCTTGCCAAATCATCCTCCCAGAGCGAAGAAAACTGGGGAACAAACCACGCCCAGACGAAAAGAGATTCATTCGAAGCCACGCGATTCGCGAAGCTTTGTCACCGGCATCGGGAAGGGGAGTCCTTGCAAACGCCCCAGAATGCCACCAGAATGCGTTTCAACCGCATTTCGGCCTTGACAGAAATGGCACAGCCGCCATACTTCGCCGCTTGCAAAAATCTCGGCCCAAGTTGCGTGCCGCGACACATCACCGTTCAATTGCATTGTTTTCATGCCAACCATCAATCAACTCGTCCGTAAAAACCGGAAGCAGAAAAAGAGCCAGAGCAAGTCGCCGGTTCTTGAGAAATGCCCTCAAAAACAGGGTGTTTGCCTGCAAGTTCGGACCATGACCCCCAAGAAGCCAAACTCGGCTCTGCGGAAGATCACCCGGGTTCGATTGAGCAACGGCAAAGAAGTCACGGTTTACATCCCCGGCGAAGGCCACAACCTGCAAGAGCACTCGATTGTGCTCGTTCGCGGTGGTCGTGTTCGCGATTTGCCCGGTGTTCGTTACCAAGTCGTCCGCGGTTCACGCGATGCACTGGGTGTCGAAGGTCGCAAGCAATCCCGCAGCCGTTACGGAGCCAAGAAGTAAAGCTTCGGCTTCAATCTTCTCGGCCCCCGTCGTTTCCAACTCATCAATTCCCTTCGTAGCTCGATCTGACATTCATGGGACGCATCACTTCCAGCCGCTCGCAACTCAAAGGCGACCCGCGGCACCACTCGTTGCTGGCTAGCAAATTCATCAATTGCTTGATGCTGGACGGAAAGAAGACCACCGCTCAGCGAGTCTTCTACGATGCCCTGGATGAGATTGCCAAACGCCACGAAGGCGAAGAGACTCCAATCGAAGTCTTCGAAGCAGCCCTGGAAAACATCAAGCCTTACATCGAAGTTCGCAGCAAGCGAGTCGGTGGTGCCAGCTACCAGGTCCCAATGCAAGTCAACAAGGCTCGCCAACAGAGCCTCGCGATTCGCTGGATCCTGTCCGCTGTTCGCGACAAAAAGGGCCGCCCAATGGCCTTGAAACTAGCCGACGAACTGTTGGCCGGATTCAAGAAAGAAGGCGCCGCCTACACCAAACGCGAAAACACGCACCGCATGGCTGACGCCAACAAGGCATTCGCTCACTTCGCTTGGTGATCTGCCGCGAACGTCTGAATTCACTTTCAGCCGCTACGCGCAACGCCCTCTAACGTTCACAATTGGTCGCGATTCGGTTCTGCCGGATCGCGATTTTTCTTTGCGCACCCGCTCCAAACCGCTTCCCACCGCACCGACTCGCCATGGCCGCCGACATATCCAAGATTCGCAACATCGGTATCATCGCCCACATCGACGCGGGTAAAACCACCGTCACGGAGCGAATGCTCTACCTCAGCGGCGCGAAACACCGGGTCGGGCGAGTGGACCACGGCACCACCGACACCGATGACGACCCCGAAGAACAAGAACGCGGCATCACGATCTTTAGCGCCTGCGTGAAGTACGCCTGGGGCGACTACAACATCAACCTCCTCGACACGCCCGGACACGTTGACTTCACCGCCGAAGTGGAACGCTGCCTCCGAGTCCTCGACGGGGCCGTGGTGGTCTTTTCCGCGCGCGAAGGCGTGGAAGCCCAAAGTGAGACCGTCTGGCGACAGGCCGATCGCTACGAAGTCCCACGGATCGTCTTCATCAACAAGATGGACCGCGAAGGCGCCAGCTTCGAAACCGTCTTCAACGACATCGGACCACGACTCGGCGGCCGACCGGTCGCAGTGGAACTTCCCGTCGGCGAAGGCCCCGCACACGTCGACAACCCGTTCCGCGGTGTGATCGACCTGGTCGACATGAAACTGCTGCAGTTCGACCCGGAAACCGAAGGCAAACAAATCACCGAGACCGAACTGCCCGCTGAACTCGCCGACGACGCTGCAATCTGGCGAGAACAGATGATGGAGGCCGTTTACGAGACCAGCGAAGAAGCGATGGCACTCGCGATGGAAGAAAAACCCATCCCTCGAGAAGTCATCCTGGCGGCACTCCGACAAGGATGCCTGGACCGAACCATCCAACCCGTCTTCTGCGGCTCAGCACTGCACGGCATCGGCGTTCAGCCCCTGATGACAGGCGTGGGCAACTTCCTCCCCAGCCCACTGGACCGCCCGCCAGTCGAAGGCCACGACCCCAAAAAGCCCAACCAAACGCTCTCGCGAACCCCCGATCCCAAGGAGCCCTTCTGCGGGCTCGTTTTCAAGATCTTGCCCGCCAAAACGGGCGACAACTACTGGATCCGAATCTACAGCGGAGAGCTCAAACAGAACTCGCGGGTGCAATGCCCCAACCGAGACAAAAAAGAAAACATCGCCCAGATCTGGCAGATCCATGCCACCAAGAAAGGCCGCGACGGACAAGTCGACTCCGTGGGCGCGGGCGACATCTGCTGCGTGATCGGACCACGATTCGCCATCACAGGCGACACGGTTTGCGACACCAAAGAACCGATCGAACTGCCGAGCATCAAGTTCGCCGAAACAGTCCTTTCGATGGCGATCGAACCCGAGAGCACCGCCGACCGAAAGAAACTCGAAGAAACACTCGACATGCTCCGCCGACAAGACCCAACCTTCCGAGCGGTCGACAACGAAGAGATCGGCCAAACGATCATCAGCGGAATGGGCGAACTTCACCTCGAGGTCATCCAACACCGCCTGACACGCGACTTCGGGCTGAACGTCAAGTTCTACAAACCTCGCGTGAACTACCGCGAAACCATCGGTGGCAAAGCCGAAATCGTAGGCCAATGCAACCGAGTGGTTGGAGCCACACAGATGTTTGCTCGCCTGAAAGTGAAGATCAGCCCCACAGAAACCCCCTCTGACCCTGTCGTTGTGTTCGACCGACTCCCGCCTGACGTCGGCCTCCCCAACGCCGTCCGCAGTGCCGCCATCGACGAACTTCGCGACCGAGCCGAAGGCGGCGGCATGATCGCTGGCTTCCCGCTCTCGGGCGTCCGAATCGACGTGCTGGACGCCGAGATGGCCGAAGAGGGCAGTGACGAAGTTGCTTTCCGAATCGCCGCCGGCGACGCCTTCGAAAGCGGCCTGCAAGCGGCTGGCCCCGTGTTACTCGAACCCGTCATGCGAGTCGAAGTCACCACACCAGAAGACTACATGGGTGAGATCGTGGGCGACCTGCAGCAACGCCGCGCCATCATCGCCTCGACCGAAAGCCGTGGAGCAATGACCGTGATCACGGCCCATGCACCACTCAAAGAAATGTTTGGCTACTCCGGTGCCGTGCGAAGCCTCAGCCAAGGCCGAGCAGGAAGCAGCATGGAACCCTACGGCTACCAAGCAGCCCCTCAAGAAGACGCGGACAGCTTCCAGTACTAGCGACCGCCCCCACCTAACCGAGGCCGCGCAGCGCTTCAGTGCCGACCCAGCAATGACTTGCAGCACCTTGCCCACGCGAGGTCGTGCAGTTTTGAAGCACTGCGCCAGTATCGCCCTAAGAACCCCGCCCGCCGAAGTTGGGAGGGATCGGAAAACGAGCGTTCAGCGAGCTTTCCAGGGGAAGGCAACACGCAATGAACTAGGGAGCCTGAACCTGCGCCGGAGCAATCACCAACGCGTCATCGGCACTGCCTGACCAAGCGGGCAACTGAACCTGAGTGGCAACCCAACCATGATGAACCACCTTGCCCTGCGAGGCACCGCTGGACTCACCCACCCAGCGCAAACGAGCAGAGGAAGTGGACACATCCACCGGAAGCACCTGCCCGTCACTCACTTCCACGAGCGGAACAATCCCCAACAACCGATCCAGGGTTTGGCGGCATTGCTTCAAACACGGACGAGCCGCTGCACCAACCTGATCGTCGCCGTACTGATCCAGATTCTCATGGATCAAATCAACTAAACGAGCGTCGCGCTGAAGCGCTGCCAACAACGTGATCGCGTCGCTTTGCCCCGACTCCCGCAGGGCGTCTCCCAGCGGCTTTTGCTCAACGACTGCCGGCGTGGATTCCGCCGCTGACTGCGACGCCAAATCGACGCCATCCAGAGCCAACGCGACGCGCTCGGCGACCTGACGGTCAAACATCGCTTTCCAAAAAGCTCTCAGAGCCAAACCCAAACGCATCTCGATGTCACCTCAAGAACCAACCACGACCGAACTGGCCGACCAACACAAATCAACGCACCCGGCGAACCCAAGCACGAACAAAAACCGACTACGAAGCCGACGAGGCGACCGAATCAGCACCCTTTTTACCGGGCGACAAACACTTCCCAATTTGCCGGACCGCCTGCCGCAACCGATGCTCATTCTCAACCAATGACATCCGCAGATAGCCTTCCCCTGCCGCACCAAAGCCGCTGCCTGGACTGACGGCAACGTTGCCTTCCTCCAGCAACTTCATCGCGAAATCCATCGTGCTCATTTGACTCCTCCAAGGCTCCGGCACCTCCGCCCAAACGAACATGCCTGCCTTTGGCGGATTGACACTCCACCCCAATCGACGCAAACCGCTGACCAGCACATCACGCCGGCCTTGATAGACCTGCGACTGCTGCAACACGGTCGCCTCGGTTTCGCGGAGAGCCACAATCGCGGCGATCTGAATGGCCTGGAACATGCCGTAATCGTAATAACCTTTGATGGTCCCCAACCCACGGACCATGTCCGCGTTCCCGGCACAGAACCCAACACGCCAACCGGCCATGTTGTACCCCTTGCTCATCGTCGTGAACTCAACGCCCACATCCTTGGCCCCAGGAGCCGAAAGGAAACTCGGCGGCACATAACCGTCGAAGGCAACATCGGCGTACGCGAAGTCATGAATGACCATCAGGCCGTACTTCTTCGCCAACCGAACGACCTCAACAAAGAAGTCCGCTTCGATCACAGCCGACGAAGGGTTGTGAGGATAATTGACAATCAAAACCTTCGGGCGAGGGGTCAAATTCTCGCAGGTGTACGCCACATTGCTCAGAAACTTATTCGGATCCGCGACGTCCAGCGCCACAACGTTCCCAGAGGCCAAGATCACGCCGTACATGTGAACCGGAAAATAGGGCGAGGGAATGATCGCCGTGTCACCAGGCCCCATGAGCGCCAAGCACATGTGCGAGAACCCCTCCTTGCTCCCCAAACAGGCGATGATCTCGCCCTCTGGGTCCAACCGCACACCGTATTTTCGATGATACTTACTGGCCACCTCACGACGTAAATTCGTGATCCCGTTGGACTTACTGTAACCGTGATTGCCAACATCCGACGCCGCGTCGGTGAGCTTCTGGATCACAACAGGGTCCGGCGGATCCGAAGGATTCCCCATCCCAAGATCGATCACATCGTCTCCCGCACAACGCTTTTGATACAGCAAATTGTTGATGCGACCAAACATGTAGGGCGGCAAGCGATCGACTCGCGAGGCCAACTTCACTTCAAATTCCGCTGGCTCTGGATCCGTCGTGGGCGAATCGATTGCAGGAGCGTCGATGTTGGGCGTGTCGGGATTGAAGGTGTCACTCATTTTGACGCCAAGAAGGAAATTGCCAGGAAAAAACAAGACTGATCAGCCACAAAGCGACTGACACGGGCGGCATTCTCTCACGCCTTCGCCACTTTCGTGTAGGGGGAATCAAACTTTTGACTCGAAAATTCAATCCAACTGCAACCGAACAAGCCATTCAACCGCACTGAGAACACCGATCAACACGACACCAAACCCCATCCACCAGTTCGCCCCAACCGACGGACGACGCCCGCTCCAGGCAACCCGCACCGCCACCACCAACAACAAAAGCACGAACAAACCAAGCAACATCCCTGAAAGATTCGCCTGCGCCGAAGCGACCAGCTCACCCCGCGTCAACCAACTCCACGACGTCGTCATCCCACAGGCAGGACACCGCATCCCGAACAGCAACCGCATGGAACACGGCGGCAAACCCAACTGCTGATGAGTCCCCAAACCTGCCGAAGCAGGCGACAAACAACGCGACACAACCAACAACCCGCCGCCCATCAAGCCACCGACGACCATCAAGGCCCGAAAGCCCCAACCACAACGATTCGCCGACAATCCAAACACCAGAAACCCCAAAGAAGCACTCCAACCCAAACACACCAATCAACGCAGCCCGCCCAACCAGGGCTCAAAGCAGCAAGCCAAAAACGGCCCCCGACCCCTCCGAGCACACCCGGAAAGCCGCCTCAACCCAACCCGCTTTCCTGATTCACGACAAGTCCCACAACACCGACTCAAGGAACCGCAGGAAACGCGTCGATGACCATTGCCTCGGTTGATCTTAACGTCAACAACCGCGGGCTTCGCGAAGCACCAAACACGCCTCCCAGCGTCGATTAAGGCCAAACACCCCCGCTGCCAAGTTCAATCCTGGCAAATTCAACGGCTTTTTTTCATCAATTGTTCAAAAGCCGTTGACGCTCAATGACGTCAACCGTACATTCTCGCCTCCCCACAGCAAAGTTGCAGTGAGGAAGTGACTCATTTCTCGTTCACGACTTGGAAGTAAGCAGTGTCAACCGGCCCCAGCGAAGTCATCCGCATTCGAATGGAAGCGTACGACCATGCCGTGCTGGACCAGAGTGCCCGCGACATTGTCGACACCGTCAAAGCGACCGCCAGCATTGTGCATGGCCCAATCCCTTTGCCAACTCGGATCGAAAAATACACCGTCCTGTCGAGCCCCTTCGTCAACAAGAAGGCTCGCCAACAATATGAAATCCGAACGCACAAGCGTTTGGTAGACATCGTTCAGGCATCCGCCAAGACGATCGAAGCACTCAACAAACTAAGCCTGCCGGCTGGTGTCGATATCAAAATCAAGGCGTCCGCCCGCTGATTGGTCGACAATCGCACTTCGCAACCCCGGCATTCAACTGACAAAGAGCCAACACTGATCCCGCACTCGCAGAAACCCTGTGAGCAAGATCAGCTCTCCACTGGCCTCCCCGTCAGGACAAGATCGGACCCCACGGCATCCAGCCACTTCACCGGGGACCGACTCAAGTTACCCATCACACACACGAATTGGTCACGGTTTTCCGCATGGACGGAAGTCGAGACGAAATCACTCAGCCCCGGCACCTGCCGACCAACTGAGCCGATCGTCACGAAAGTCTCGGAACTCCTAACGAATCGCACATCGCTCGCTAACCGCGGGCAGGAACTGTTATGTCACCATCTATCCTTGGCCGCAAAATCGGGATGACTCAGATCTTCCTGGAAGACGGAACCGCTGTTCCCGTCACGGTCGTGCAAGCTGGCCCTTGCCACGTGCTGCAAGTTCGCAGCAAAGATCGCGACGGCTACGAAGCTGTTCAATTGGGTTTCGAAGACAAACCTCGCCGCTTGGCAAAACGCAGCGAGCGTGGCCAAGTCGCTACCATCGAAAGCAAACGCTCCAAGAAGCGTTCCGCCGCTGGTATCGAAGCCCCTGCCAAGCCAGACTGTGAACCACAGCGTTTCATTCGCGAGTTCCGCGGATCCGCAGACGCCACTGTCGGCGACACCCTGACCGTTGAGCAATTCAACGAAGTCAAGAAGGTGGATGTCACCGGCACCAGCAAAGGACGCGGCTTCGCCGGCGTCATGAAACGCCACAACTTTGCTGGCCAACGTGCCACGCACGGCGTCAAGAAATGTCACCGCCACGCTGGTGGTACAGGCATGAGTGCGTCACCGAGCCGAACATTCAAAGGCAAGCGAATGGCTGGCCAGTACGGCAACGCCAACGTCACCACCCGTAACCTGGAAGTCGTCCGCGTCGACGCAGAAAACAATCTGCTCATGATTCGCGGTGCGGTTCCCGGACCCAACGGCGGCTTTGTCTCGATTCGTCAAACCAACAAAGTCGGCTGAGGAATACACACATGGCAAACCTACCTATCCTCGACGCATCCGGCAAAGAAGTCGGGCAGTACGAGATCGACACCGAACAAATCGCCAACCGAGTCAGCAAACAATTGCTGCACGACGTGGTGGTCATGTACCAAGCCAACAAACGCCAAGGCTCGCACAACACGCGAACCCGTGGCCAAGTCAGCGGCACCAACAAAAAGATGTACCGCCAAAAAGGAACGGGCAACGCACGTGCCGGCTCCAAGCGAACCAATGTTCGCCGTGGTGGTGGCGTGGCACGCACCGTTAAACCTCGCGATTACAGCTACCGTCTGCCCAAGAAGGCGATCAAGATCGCCACACGCATGGCCATCCGCTCTCGCATTGACGACGGCGAAATCGTGGTCATCAACGAAATCAAGCTGGACGCACCCAAGACCAGCCAGATCGTTCAGATCCTCAAGAACCTGGGCCTGGACAAGACCACCACACTGATCGCCACTGCCAACGATGACCAGCTCATCTACAAGAGTGGCCGCAACATCAGTGGCGTGACGGTTGAACCCGTTCGCCAGCTGAACGCACTGACTCTGCTGACTCCCAAGCGAGTGCTCTTCACTCAAGAAGCACTTGACCGAGTCAAAGACGGCACATTCGCCGGTTCCACCCAGAACACCAACGAAGCGGAGGCAGCGGCCTAACATGTCTGCGATCCAACCACCCAAACCCGTTGAACGCAAGATCGAACTGGAACCCCACCAGGTCTTGCTCAAGCCGCTCGTGACCGAAAAAGGCGTGCACCGCGCGACCCGGAACAACCAATACGCGTTCCAGATCCACCGCGACGCAACCAAACTCGACGTCAAAAAGGCGGTGGAACATCTGTTCGACGTCAAAGTCGTCAAGGTCCGCACCCAAACCCGCAAAGGGAAAGCCCGCCGGTTCCGCCACAAGATTGGCCGGACCAGCGACTGGAAAAAGGCGATCGTGTCACTCCACGAAGATCACCGAATCGACTTCTTCTAGGACACAGTGACGAGCTTTGGGTTCACCACAGCTTCGACACCAATCACCACAAAACACTTCCCCGCACAGAAACAGCTCGCACGAAAAAGCGATACTCATGGGCATCCGAATCTACAAGCCGACCAGCGCCGGCCGACGCAACGCGTCGGTCAGCGACTTCAAGGAACTGACGCCTGGCTACAAGCCAGAACGTTCCTTGCTGCGTCCAAAAAGCAAAACCGGCGGACGGAACAACCAGGGCAAGATCACCTCACGTCACCGTGGTGGTGGACACAAGCAAAAGTACCGTGTCATCGATTTCCGTCGTGTCAAAGACGGCGTCGTGGCAACGGTTGACTCCGTTCAGTACGACCCGAACCGCACGGCTCGAATCGCATTGCTGAAGTACCCTGATGGTGCCAAGCTTTACGTGATCGCCCCCACGGGCGTTGCTGCTGGCGACAAACTGCAAAACGGACCTGATGCTCCTCCCGTGGTCGGCAATTGCCTGCCTCTGAAAAACATCCCCCTGGGCACCTCGGTCTGCTGCATTGAAATGCGTGCCGGCCGCGGAGCAGTGATGTGCCGCTCAGCTGGAACACAAGCCACCCTCCAAGCTCGCGAAGCCGATTGGGCTCAATTGCTGTTGCCCTCTGGCGAAGTTCGCCGAGTGCCCAGTGCATGCCGGGCAACCATTGGCCAAGTTGGCAACAGCGATCACATGAACGTGGTCCTCGGTAAAGCGGGTCGCTCACGCTGGCTCGGTCGCCGACCTCACGTTCGTGGTACCGCCATGAACCCGGTCGATCACCCGCACGGTGGTGGTGAAGGCCGAACCAAGGGTGGACGTCATCCGGTCAGCCCATCGGGCAAGAGTGCCAAGGGCGGACGCACACGTCAGAAACGCAAACCAAGCAATTCGTCGATCGTTCGCCGACGCAAGAGTCGTCGCTACGGTCAATTGAAACTCCACAAGTAGGCCACCCTTTCAGCGGCAACTCCGGTAAAAAATCATGAGTCGAAGCAGTAAGAAGGGTCCTTTTGTTGACCCGAAAGTCTTTTTCAAAGTTCAGAAAGCAGCCGAAACTGGCTCCAAAGAACCGATCAAGACATGGGCGCGATCTTGCACGATCGTTCCAGAATTCGTGAACGTCACGTTCATGGTTCACAACGGACGCCAGCACATCAAAGTGTTGGTGACCGAAGACATGGTGGGTCACAAGCTCGGCGAGTTTGCTCCCACACGGACCTTCAAAGGTCACGGCGGCAAGGGTAAACGCTAATTCCAAGCGGCCCTTCATCCGGTTGGTGAAATTCACGAGTCAAACGATCTAGCGACAGACATGTCTCAATTCAACGCATATCATAAGAACGCCCGCATCAGCGCACAAAAGGTGCGCCTGGTTGCCGACTTGGTTCGAGGCATGTTTGCCGACGAAGCCTTGGACACCTTGAAGTATCAGCCCCAACGCGGAGCTCGCATGCTTGAAAAGGTGATCAAGAGTGCCGTCGGGAATGCTCAAGACCCAGATCAAAACAGCGGCCGAAGTCATCGCATCGAGGAGTTGGTCATCACCGACGTCCGCGTTGATGGCGGACCGATGTTCAAACGTATTCAACCGCGTGCTCGCGGGATGGCGTTCATGATCAAGAAACGCTCCAGCCACATTAGTGTGGGCCTGACACACATCGAAAGCGTCGAGTGAAACGATTCGCACGAGCGACAGGCTCTGCGATTCACTCCGACACCTGATACAACACTGTTTATCTAACTCCCTGCCTTAAGCACTCAGCACTCTCCCATGGGTCAAAAAGTCAATCCGATTGCGTTTCGTACCGGCGTCACCCGTGGTTGGGGAAGTCGTTGGTATGCCTCGAAGCAGGATTTTGCGGACCTGCTGGTGGAAGATCGCAAGATTCGCGAGTTCATCACCAAGCACCCGAAGAAGTCACAATACAAAAGTGCGGGGATCGATCGGATTGAGATCGAACGGACCCGCGATGAAGTACGGGTGATGCTGTTCGTAGCTCGCCCAGGTTTGATCATCGGCAAGAAGGGGCAGGAAATTGAGATCCTGCAAGCCGAACTGCAGAACCTGGTGGGCCGCCGCATCAACCTGAAGGTCGAAGAAGTGGGCCGCCCTGAACTGCAAGGTCAGTTGGTCGCCGAGGACATCGCTCAGCAATTGGCAAAGCGATCCAGCTTCCGACGCACCATGAAACGAATGCTCGAACAGACGATGGACGCTGGTGCGAAAGGCATCAAAATCCAAATGGCAGGTCGACTGGGCGGTGCCGAAATGGCCCGTCGCGAAAAGCAAAGTGCTGGCTCAATTCCATTGAGCACGCTACAAGCCAAGATTGATTACGGATTCACCGAAGCGATGACGCCACAGGGGCACATCGGGATTCAAGTGTGGATTAACCAAGGTACTTACGGAGACGACAACGATGGCGCTGATGCCCAAACGGGTCAAGCATCGAAAAAGCCAAAGAGGTCGTATAAAAGGTAACGCGACTCGCGGCAATACGGTCGTCTTTGGTGACTATGGTATCCAATCATTGGATGCCGGCTGGATCAAAGCTACGACAATCGAGGCCGGACGAATCGCTGCCCAGCAATACGTTCGCGGCCAAGGCAAGCTCTACATCCGAATCTTTCCCGACAAGTCTGTGACCAGCACACCGCTGGAAACACGGATGGGGAAAGGTAAAGGGGAGCCTGACTTTTGGGCCGCGGTTGTGAAGCCGGGAACCATTTTATACGAACTCAGTGGCGTGACCGAACAACAAGCCAAGGTGTGCTTTGCACGTCTGGCGAGTAAGATGCCGGTCAAAGTCCGATTTGTCGAACGTCGCTCTGCTTGATCGCATGGCGATCCGGTAGATCGGCGGGTTGATGACAGGGTTCGCCCGAGAGACTTCACTCTACATGAACAACGTGGATGATCGAAACATCGATTGTTCCGTTGATCGGGGTTACGGAGTCAAACGGTTTGCAACCCAGACGATTCTGGCCTTTGAACGATTCATCCCCTTTGACCTTTGTCTAATTCGATGACCAAACTGACCGAACTTCGCGAAATGAGCGACGAACAGCTCGATGCGACTGCGAAAGAAGCCGCCGAAACTTTGTTTCGCTTGCGTTTCCAGTCACAATCCGAGCGTTTGAACACGCCCAGCGAAATCAAGAAGAACCGAAGAACGATCGCTCGTGTTAAGACGATCCAAACTGAACGTCAACTTGCTCAACCGCAAGCTTAACTGACGACTCAAACTCACCCATCCATTCACTGCACGTCCACCTAGCACCATGCCCAAACGCGTCGTAGCCGGAATTGTGACCAGCGACAAAATGAGCAAGACGCGTCGCGTCGAGATCGCTCGTTTGGTCAAGCATCCAAAATACAAGAAGTACATTCGCCGCCGCACGGTGTGTCACGTTCACGACGAGAACAATGATTCGGGTGTTGGCGACAAGGTCGAGATCATTGAATCGGAACCGTTGAGCAAACTCAAACGCTGGCGTTTGGTTCGTGTGCTTGAGAAAAGCACCGCCGTGGACGTTGTCGCTTTGCGTGCTGCTCGTAAGAATGCGGAAGCCGAAGGCTTGGCCGCAGCTCACGCTGGTGAACCCGAAGCAGAATCGACCGCCACGGACGCTTAATCGCAACCTCCTCCACACAATCGTCCAACGTTTTTGTCGTTGAAGTAAACAGATATGATCCAACAAGAATCCCGCCTCGATGTCGCCGACAACACTGGTGCTCGAGAAGTCATGTGCATCAAGGTGCTCGGCGGCAGTCGGCGTCGTTTCGCCACCGTTGGCGACGTGATCGTATGCAGCGTCAAGAGTGTGATTCCGGGCAGCGAAGTGAAGAAGAAGGCCGTTGTGCGTGCCGTGATCGTTCGCGTGAAGCAGCCCACCCGCCGTCCTGACGGAAGCTACATTCGTTTTGACTCCAACGCCGTGGTGTTGGTCGACAAAGACCGCAACCCTCGGGGCACTCGCATCTTTGGTGCCGTCGCTCGTGAGTTGCGGGAAAGCAACTTCATGAAAATCGTCAGCCTCGCCAACGAGGTGGTCTGACCCGACGGCTCAACCCTCCGTTGAGTCAGCGGTCGAAACCACCACCATTCGTAAACAAATTATCGCTCAAAGTTACTACCATGAAATTTCGCGTTGACGATGAAGTCATTGTGATTGCCGGAGCTGACAAAGGTCATCGCGGCAAAATCTTGAAAGTCGATCGCGACAAAGAAAAGGTCGTTGTCGAAGGTGCTGCCCGCGTGTGGAAACACGTTCGGCAAAGCCAAAAGAACCCTCAGGGTGGTCGCTTGAACAAAGAGATGCCCATGAGTGCGAGCAACGTCATGTTGGTCGACCCCTCGACCGGCAAACCGACCCGCATCGGAGTCCGTTTCCTGGACGACGGAAGCAAAGAGCGTTTCGCGAAAGCCAGCGGCGACAGCCTCGGGCAGATCGCGCCAGCCAAAGCTTCCAAAGCATCCAGCTGATTGACGACTTCCACCACACACACCTTACCCTATTGGCCGTTTCTTCCTCGGCGGCGCAGTGCCTAACATGTCCAGCTACATTCCACGAATGCAACAGCGATACGACGATTCCGTTCGTGCCGCGATGACAGAAACGTACGGCTACAAAAACGTGCACCAAGTGCCACGTCTGCTGAAGATCAGTATGAACATGGGTGTTGGTGCCGCAGTCGGCGACAAGAAAGTCCTTGATTTGGCCATCGATTCGATGACTCAGATCTCAGGCCAAAAGCCCGTCACCACCATCGCTCGAAAATCCATTGCAGGCTTCCGTCTGCGTGAAGGAATGCCAATCGGATGCATGGTGACGATCCGTCGCCAACGCATGTACGAATTCCTCGATCGCATGGTGTCGATTGTCCTTCCTCGTGTTCGTGACTTTCGCGGGATCAGCCGCAAGGCGTTCGATGGAAACGGCAACTACACCCTGGGACTCAACGAACAACTCGTGTTCCCAGAGCTGAACCCAGACAAATTCATTCGTCCACAAGGGATGAATGTCAGCTTTGTCACCTCGGCTAACACCGATGACGAAGCCCGAGAACTGTTGCGTTTGTTCGGCATGCCGTTCAAACAACCCAAAGAAAAAGAACAGGCCGGCGCGGCCTGATCCGGTTCCCCCCCCGGAACCACCCCATCGTTTTATTTCAATTCGTCGCACGTCTCTCGCTTGAGACGCTCCCCGATTCGTACACCGCAGGTCCTTTCGTGGCAAGCAAATCCAAGGTCGCCAAGGCGCTTCGCACGCCTAAATTTTCATCTCGAAAAGAGAACCGATGCAAGTTTTGCGGTCGTCCACGTTCGGTGTACCGCAAATTCGGTTTGTGCCGAATTTGTTTCCGTGAGAATGCCAATGCGGGATTGATCCCTGGCGTTCGCAAGAGCAGCTGGTGAGCTTGGATATTTAAAGGGAAACCACAGCCATGATGACCGACCCCATTGCCGACATGCTCACCCGAATCCGCAACGCTGTACGCGTTGAACGACCGTTCGTGGACATCCCCGCCAGCCGCGTGAAGCGTGGTGTGGCCGATGTTCTCAAACGCGAGGGATTCATCTGGGACTGGAAAGAAGAAAAACTGGAAGAAGAGCCAGTTGGCTTTCTTCGTTTGGAACTGAAATACGGTCCCAACGGAGAACGCGTGATTCAGACCATCCGCCGAATCAGTAAGCCCGGCCGTCGCTTGTACAGCCGCAGCAAAGAACTCAAGCCCGTGTTGGGTGGTTTGGGAATCCGAATCATCAGCACCAGCAAAGGTGTGATCAGCGATCGCGAAGCACGCCGCGAAAAGATCGGCGGCGAAGTCCTCTGCGAAGTGTCTTGATCGACACTCGTTGACTTCGAACTTGCCAAACCATTCATATTCTCCCCGTACATTTGTAATCAGCCATGAGCCGCATTGGTAACAAGCCAGTCGCGATCCCCGCCGGTGTGACGATCAGCATTGCTGACCGCAACATTGATGTGGAAGGTCCCAAGGGCAAACTGTCGTTCAAACACCGTCCTGAAGTGACGGTTGCGGTCGATAGCGAAACGAACCAAGTCATTGTTTCGCGTGATGTTGACGATCGTCCATCGCGAGAATTTCATGGCCTGACCCGTGCGATCGTCGCGAACATGATGGTCGGCGTGAAAGAGGGTTACGAAAAGAAGCTCGAAATCGTCGGTGTCGGTTACCTGGCATCGATCAGCGGTGACACGTTGCAACTTCGCGTTGGTTATGCCAACGAATTGCATCGCAAGATCCCTGCCGACCTGACGGTCAGCTGCCCCGACCAGACTCACGTTGTGATTCAAGGTTGCGACAAACAAAGCGTCGGCCAATTTGCCGCCGAGATTCGTTCACTTCGGAAGCCTGAGCCTTACAAGGGCAAGGGAATTCGCTATCAAGGCGAACAAGTCAAGATCAAACCAGGTAAGTCGGCCACCAAGTAGGTTTGCCGTCGCATTTGGCGGGGCGTTGCTCCGCTGTTCCCATTCATTTCATCCGTTCACAACGATCATCGTGGGTCGTCACTATGGACAAGAATAAAAAACTCCAAAGCAAACGCCTGCGTCGCCGGCGCCATGTTCGCAACAAGTTGCGAGGCAACGCCGACCAGCCACGTTTGTGCATTCAGCGCACGCTGAAGCACTTTGCTTGCCAGGTCGTGGATGACCAAGCGGGCAAGACCATTTTCAGTGCGAGCACACGTGACAAATCGGTCCGTGAACAGGTCAACGCGGGTGGCAACTGTGACGCCGCGGCATTGATTGGTAAGCTGGTCGCAGAGAAAGCTGCTGAGGCGGGTGTCAAAGCCGTCAAGTTGGATCGTGGTCACAACAAATACCACGGCCGAGTCAAAGCATTCGCAGATGCCGCTCGCGAAGCTGGCTTGCAGTTTTAATTTTCCCATCCCGCGACATTCATCGCAACGAATCAACATAGTCCGCCATGAGCAACGCACGAAACAAACGCAACAACAAGAACGAAGAGCAAGGTCTGGACGCAGGTCTGATGGACCGTGTGGTCAAGATCAAACGTTGTGCGGCTGTCGTTAAAGGTGGTCGTCGTTTCAGCTTCGCTGCGATGGTGGTTGTCGGCAACGGCAGCGGTCAAGTTGGCTGGGGCTACGGCAAGGCCAACGAAGTTCCGCCGAGCGTTCAAAAGGCGCAAAAGCAAGCTTCCCGCAGCATGATTCACGTTCCTTTGGTCGAGGGCAGCATTCCTCACCAAATCTGGGGCCGTTATGGTGCCGCTCGTGTGCTTTTGATTCCTGCTGGTGCTGGTACGGGTATCATCGCTGGCCAAGCGGTTCGTGCGGTTTGCGAAGCGTGCGGGATCCACGACATTTTGACAAAGTCGTATGGGACCAACAATCCAGTGACCTTGGTCAAAGCCACCCTCGACGCGATGAGCAAGTTGCGGACTCGCGAACAAATTGCCGCCTTGCGTGGTCTGAACCCAGACGACCTGATCGAAGCCTAATCACGAGGGCAGTTTGCTCCCGTCGACACCGGCTGAATCAGTTCACTTCGCATTGCAGCGACAGATCTTGGACGCCATTGGCACAGACACTCATTCAAACACTCGGGCAGCATGACTGACGCCTTCCGTTCAGTATCCCGCCCCCAGCCTTTCCATCACTACTATGCAACTCAACGACGTTCATCGCGGTATTACCAAACACCGCTCTCGAAAACGCATCGGTCGTGGTCCTGGTAGCGGCACCGGCAAAACGTCGGGTCGTGGGCACAAGGGACACAAGAGCCGCAGCGGTTACAGTCGCAAGCCCAACTTCCAGGGTGGAGCGATGCCAATGTTCCGCCGCGTTCCCAAACGTGGTTTCAACAACCGTTGGGCATTGACCATTTTTGCCGTCAACGTTGGCAAGCTGAACGAAGCTTTCAATGACGGCGAAACCGTGACACTCGAAGCCCTCGCGGCGAAGAACCTGGCCAAAGGCAACTTCGACGAACTGAAGGTTCTCGGCGACGGCGAGATCACCAAGAAGCTCACCATTCAAGCTCACCGATTCAGCAAGTCGGCCGAAGAAAAGATCTCGGCTGCGGGCGGAACGGTTGACAAGCTGGCTCCCAAACGCACGCCAGACGAACGTGTTGCTGCCTTGAAGAGCGAAAAGTAATTGGCTCCATCAGCGATCGTTTTGCATCGCGGTGTTCCATCCAACTGAATCAACAACAGGCCTTGGCGATCTCGTCGGGCCTGTTTTCATAGAATTTGCAACCGACCCCAGGCTTCCTGGCAATCGTTCTTCCGCGATTGGTCTTAGGTTGCTAGTTTGACTGTCTTGGCGATCGGAATTTCCCTTCGCTCTGCCTGAAACACACTGTGCGTGCTTGCCATTTCTCTTGGTGAGACGCGACGAATTCACCCTGCACGATCGACGACGGACGGATCGATGTTTGAAAAGCTGCGAATCATTTTCTCGATCCCTGAGCTTCGCAAGAAGGTCATGCTGACGATCGGGTTGCTTGCCATTTACCGGATCGGGTTCCACATCCCGTTGCCGATGATCGCGACGAACTTGGACAGTGGCGCCGGCGGTGGTGCTGCTGACTTCTTCGAAAAGGTCAGTGTTTTCGCGGCCAGCGATCTGCGTCAAGCGACCATCTTCGGTCTCGGAATCATGCCGTACATCTCGGCTTCGATTATCTTCCAGTTGCTCGGAAGCGTTTACAAACCGCTGGAAGAGCTGAAGAAAGAAGGCGAAGCAGGCCGCAAAAAGCTCAACGAATACACTCGTTACCTGACCGTGGTGATCTGCCTGGTTCAGAGTTACATGTACCTGAAGTTCATGCTGATGGCGGGTGCCAATGGCCAAAGCAGCATCAACCCGAACTTCATGAATGCCAACGAGCAACTGTTCTTTGGCTGGCAGATCGTTGCCGTTTTGGTCATGACCACGGGAACCGTGTTCCTGATGTGGCTCGGTGAACAGATCGATGAGTACGGGATCGGCAACGGGATCAGTTTGTTGATCATGGCTGGGATCTTGGCTCAGATGCCAAAAGCACTCTACGAATTGGTGCTGGGCATGAAGACTGAACTCACCGGTTTGGCAAAGGGTCAGGTCGGGATTGAAACACTGATCATCTTGGTGGTTCTCTTCGTGGTGGTTGTCTTTGGTGTGGTGTTCATCACCCTGGGTCAACGCAAGATCCCAACCCAATCCGCCAAGTTCACCCGCGGTCGTCGCGTTTACGGTGGCACCCGTCAACACTTGCCACTTCGAATCAACCAAGCCGGCGTGATGCCGATCATTTTCGCCAGTTCGCTGCTGATGATCCCTGGCGTTCTGTTTGGTTTCTTGGCCGGTCAATTTGCCTCCGACGGAAGCTTGTTCCGTGGATTCAACCTGATCAGCTTGACGATGAGCGATCAAACGTCGTACTTCTTCAACCTGCTGTACGTCGGTCTGATCTTCTTCTTCTGCTACTTCTGGACGGCGATCACGTTCAACCCGAAGGAAATGAGCGACAACCTGCGTGACTCGGGGACCTTCATCCCTGGTTATCGGCCTGGTCGTCGGACAACGGATTACCTTGAAAAGGTGATGGTCCGTATCACCTATGTCGGTGCCGCCTTCTTGGGTCTGATCGCGATTGTTCCGACGATCGTTTACGGATCGCTTGGCGTTCCCTACTCCATCGCTGGCTTTTACGGCGGCACCGGTTTGTTGATCGCCGTCAGCGTGGCGTTTGACTTGGTCCAAAAGATCGACAGTCACCTGGTGATGCGAAACTATCGCGGACTGCTGGAAGGTGCCGGCGGCGGCACTTCACCGGTCGTTTGACCCAGGTGGTGTTGTGCGAATTGTCTTCATCGGTCCGCCAGGTGCGGGCAAGGGCACTCAATGCCAACTGCTGAGCAAAGCGCTCCGCGTGCCGCACATCGGCACGGGCGGAATGCTGAGAGCTTTGGAACCCGAGCGTGGGGAGCAGATCCATCTCCGAATCGATCGGGGGCACTTTGCTCCCGATGAGTTCGTCTTGCAGATGGTCGCCAAGCGATTGGCGGAACCTGACAGCCGAAGTGGTTACCTGCTGGACGGTTTCCCGCGGACTCAGGTCCAGGCCAGTGCCTTTGACCAGCAACTGATGGCTGACTCAGTCAAGCTCGATCATGTGCTGCACCTTCAGGTGTCCGCCGATGTGCTGATCAAACGTCTCCGAAAACGGGGCGAACAAGAAAAACGGGCAGACGATGCCGAAGAATGCATCCGAGAGCGGTTTCGGATCTACGAGGCCCGGACAGAACCGCTGCTCGATCACTATCGGCAGCAGGGACTGGTGCGTGATATTGATGCATCGGTTTCGGAACCACGGGTCCACGCTTCGATCTGGGAACGCTTGCAACCAGACGCACTCGCAAACGATCCTGCTGCCAAGGATTGACCTGGCCCACACCTCGGCCCAGCGAAAATTGAGTGCCGCTTCCTTAGCGTTCGCGACGTGAACGGCGTTGTCGTTCCATTCGAATTCGGCATCCCACTGGAACCGTTTCAGAAACCGTCACTGGTTTGCCAGCCAGAACCTGGTCGATCGCATTGCGGAGGTGGGGCTGAGTCACGTTGCGACCATCCGGACTGTCGTCCATCGCGCCCATGTAGGCAATCTTCCGATCGGCATCCAGCACAAAGAACTGCGGTGTGTACTTGGCGCCGTAATCGCCGGCGATCTGCTGCGATTCGTCGTAGAGGTAAGCGAACGGGAACTGCTTTTCCTTCGCTTTCTCCTTCATCGCCGGCATCGCGTCCTCTTCGATCGTGTTGACGTTGACCGCGATCACCGAGACCGATCTCTCAGCGTAATCCTTGGTCAGTGCGATCAAGCGTTCTTCCGCGTCGATCGCGTAAGGGCAACTGTTGCATGTAAACGCCAGAACCACGACCTTCGAATCGGACCATTGCGTCAGTGATGACTTCTTGCCCTCTGTGCTGGGCAACTCGTTCCATTCGGGCGCCGGATCGCCAATGTCCAGCACAGTATTGAACTCTCCCGCAATAGCTTGGTCAGCCAAATGGATCCAGCAACAAGTCGTCAGGAGACCGACCAGAACGCAGCAATTAAATTTCATCGAGACTCTCTCGGACGAGGCGAAGACACCAACTATCAATGAGTTTAGCTGACCCACCTTCACTGGTAGCCAGGTTGGAAGATGGAATCACCGTACATCTGGCGAATCGCATTTGCGACGTGTTGTGCGATCGCCGTGCTACCGCGAGCGTTGCTGTGGATCCCGTCATCGCTGAGTCGAGAGCCCGGCATCCATCGACCAGGCGGAGCGTAGGGACTCATCAGGACGATTTCCCGCAACCATGTGTCTGAAACCAATTGGACATCGGTTTCATAAGCGACCTCTCTTTCCAAGGCCCAGAAAGGATCGAACATGAATCCCCGTGGAATCTCCATCAACACCACCTCTGCATCGTGCAAACGGCATTGCTGGATGATTTGCAGAAGATTTGCCTTGGTCTGATCGCGACTCTTTCCTTGCAAAAAGTCATGACCGCCCAGCTCAACGATCACGAGTTGTGGATCATGAGAAAAAACTCGCTGCATCTGACCGAGACCTTGATCAGCATGCCCGTGAACGACGTCTTGGATCGCCTGGTTGTTCCTGGATTTGTCTCGCCGCTCAGAACCGAGCTTTCGAAGTCACTCAAGCTTGCCGCCGCCATGATTTTGTTTCTTTCTGGTGTCGGCTCGATTATAACGACATCGATTGCTGCCTTGCTCATCGATCCTTCCCTCCCCAATCATCCCCTGAACACCGAGGATCAAAACATGCTCCAGCCTGCCTCCCTGAGAGCCATTTCTCCCCTGCTTGCCATCGTTTTTCTTTTGGGTCGCGGACCTGTTCTTGCTGCCGAGGATGCCAGCCCGGTATTCCGAGCCGGCGCAGCAACCAGCAACATCACACCGCCTCTGGGCGAGATGATTGTCGGCGGCTGGAAACCGATTCCGGCGACCAACGTTCATGACGAACTTCACGCTCGCTGCCTGGTGCTGGATGACGGCAAAGTCCAATTGGCCATCGTCCTCTGTGACAACGTCGGCATCCCAGTGGAAGTCTTCGATCTGGCCAAGCAACAGGCGTCAGACGCGACCGGATTGCCGGCCTCGAACATGCTGCTGGCATCCACCCACACTCACTCGGCAACCACCGCTCGCGGAGGCTTGAAGACGGCCACCGAAACCGAGTTGACAGACTACCAAGCCTTCGTTGCCCATCGGATCTCAGACGGAATCCGCCGAGCGATGGCGAATCTGGAACCGGCCCGAATTGGTTGGGGAAAAATGGATGAACCATCCGAAGTCTTCAACCGTCGTTGGTTCGTGACCGACGCGAGCTTGTTGAGCAATCCGTTCGGCGGCATCGATCAAGTCCGGATGAATCCACCTCGCGGCAGTTCCAAACTGGACCGTCCCGCAGGTCCGACCGATCCCGAAATCAGCTTCGTCTCGGTGCAAAGCCCTGACGGTCGCCCAATCGCTCTGCTGGCCAACTATTCCTTGCACTACGTTGGCGGCGTTCGATCCGGAGAAGTCTCAGCGGATTACTTTGGCTACTTTGCCAAGTTCATCGAGGAAAAACTTGGGGCAAGCGAACAGTCGCCACCATTCGTCGGCATCCTCTCCAACGGCACCAGTGGCGATGTGAACAACATCAACTTCTCTGCCAAGTCGCCCCCCAAGTACGGCCCCTACGAAAAGATGCAGGAGGTTGCCGGGAAGGTCGCCAACCGCGTCTTCGAAGCCCATCAGCAGATCGAGTTTCATGACTGGGTTCCACTCGCGGCCGAACACGTGACCCTGACGCTCAAAGCGAGGCAGCCCACACCGGAGATGATCGCGTACTTTGAACAAACCCAGGACGGCAACGACGACAACCCAAGAGGCGGTCATCGCCGCGAAGCGATTTATGCCGATCGAATCGCTAAGATCCAAGCCGGTCCCAAGGAAGTTCAAATCCAGCTGCAGGCTCTTCGCATCGGCGAGTTGGGAATCGCGGCGATCCCGTTTGAAACGTTCACTGAAACGGGGCTGGAACTGAAAGACCGCAGCCCATTCCCAGACACATTCACGATTGAGCTCGCCAATGGATCGTTCGGGTACCTGCCGACTCCACAGCAACATCGCTTGGGCGGATACGAAACTTGGCTGGGGAGCAACTACGTCGAGAAGGAAGCAACCACCAAGATCGTTGCCGCGTTGCTTGAGATGTTTCAAAACTTGCAAGAGGACGACTGATGCGTTTGATTGCTCACTTGGCCATGACGATGCTCGCAATCGCTCCGGTGATTGCCAGTGGCCAGGCCAATGCCGCGACGAAACCGAATTTCATCCTTGTCTACTGCGACAACCTTGGATACGGGGACATTGAACCTTTCGGATCGACGTTGCATCGAACGCCCAACCTGAACCGCATGGCCAGGGAAGGGCGAACGTTCACTCATTTCTGTGTCACGGCCGGAGTCTGCACCCCCTCACGTGCCAGCATCATGACGGGTTGCTATGCACAGCGGGTAGGAATGCACTTGAACGATCGAGACGGTGCGGTTCTGCGACCTGTCTCTCCCTATGGTTTGCATCCGGATGAGATCACGATCGCGGAAGTTCTCCAGCAACAGGACTACGCCACGGCCTTGGTCGGAAAATGGCATTTAGGGGACCAACCGGAATTCCTGCCAACCCGTCAGGGGTTCGATTGGTTCTTCGGGGTGCCTTACTCCGACGACATGACCGAGAGAGTTTGGAAACAAGACGGATCGCATTGGCCACCGTTGCCCTTGATGGAAAACGAAACCGTCATCGAAGCCCCCTGCAACCGAGACGGATTGACCAAGCGGTACACCGAGCAGGCGATGCGGTGGATTGCCGAACACAAGGAGGAACCGTTCTTTCTGTATTTCCCACAAGCCATGCCCGGCAGCACCAAGACGCCGTTTTCCAGTGACGCATTTCGCGGCAAAAGCCGGAACGGCCCCTGGGGTGATGCAATCGAGGAACTGGATTGGTCGATCGGTGAGATGCTGGACCAGCTCGTTGAACTCGGCATCGCAGAAAACACCTTCGTGATCTGGACCTCCGACAACGGCGCCCCGATCAACCGCGATCCGGATGACTTGAGCCGAGGTTCCAACCTGCCGCTCCACGGTCGCGGGTACACGACCAGCGAAGGTGCTTTTCGCGTCCCCACGATCGTCTGGCAACCCGGCAAAGTGCCCGCTGGAACCCAATGTGACGAACTGGCAACCACGATGGATTTATTGCCCACGTTTGCGAAGCTTGCCGGCTGCGAACTGCCGCCGGATCGGCAATTTGACGGCCATGACATTGCACCACTGCTGTTTGGTGAATCAAACGCCAAGACGCCTTATCACGCGTTTTACTACTACCATCAAGATCAACTGCAAGCCGTCCGTTCCGGTCCCTGGAAGATGTTCCTGCCCATCGACGCATCGCCCGGACACCCACACTTCAACGCTTCGCAAAAACCAACGACGCTTCTGTTCAACGTGGTCGACGACATTGCCTGCCAGCACAACGTTGCCGAGACGCATCCTGAGATCATTGCTCAATTGACCGTTTTGGCGGAGCAAGCTCGTCAGGATTTGGGGGATAAAGATCAGCCTGGCCAAGGCCAACGCCCAATCGGCAGATCCACGGACGTTTCGCCTCGACGTTTGGAAACTCCGCCGAGCAAATCAAGCCAACCGGGTTCGTGATCTCGAACGACTCGGGTTCCATCTCGTGAGCCGCTTGGGCGTTCGCCCCGGTTGTGCGTGGAAACCGTGGCTAACGCCAACGGCTCACATACCCGATGATACCTGCGTACCTGCTTACAACCTGTTCCACAACGGCCGACCGATCAGCGGCAAAGGTTACTTCACTGACACGATCACAGATCAAGCGGTGCGATATATCGGCGACCGAAGCGTCAACGACAAACCATTCTTTCTGTACTTGCCTTACACTGCGCCGCACACTCCTTATCAGCCGCCCGGCGAGTCTCCCGTCGATCCACTGCCGCTGGATTCACCGCTTTGGAAACAGAACGCCGATCCGCCGGGTGTTTACCGAGCCATGGTTCGTCACATGGACGAAGGCATCGGAAAGGTACTGCAAGCAATCGAGGAATCGGAAATGACCGATCGCACGCTGGTGATTTTCGCCAGCGACAACGGCGGCACCTCGGCGAGTCGCAACGAACCACTGCGAGGATTCAAAGGGCAGGCGTTTGAGGGAGGAATCCGTGTTCCCTTGATCGCTCGTTGGCCCGGACATTTGCCCGAGGGCGTGGTCAGCGACCAAGTCACGATCACCTTCGATCTGACCGCGTCGATGCTGGTCGCCGCTGGGATCATGCCCACTCAAGAAGACGCGATGGAGGGAATTGATGTGCTTTCACTCGCCGCGACCGACGAACCGCCTCACCCCCGCACGCTGCACTGGCGAAAGCCTCGCGACCCTCAAGTCTGGAGCGGCATGCGTGACGGGAACCTGAAGTATGTCCGTCAAGAAAAAGCCACCACCGACGGCCGAACAACGATCCAGGAATGGCTCTTCAATCTGGCCGATGACATTGGCGAACAGAATGATTTGGCCCCGCAAAACCCTGGTGAGCTGGACCGCCTGAGAGGCAAGTACCTGGCCTGGGAACAAGCGGTGAGAAACAACCGCCGAGGCCGACCAGGATGGGTGCCGTCAAAAGAGTGAAGCCTCTCCTCACCAGTGGCATGGTTGATGATTGAAACCGATTCGTCGATTGAGCGATCAGCCGATGGGCGATGGCCCTCGGTTTCGGGAGACGAACCGGACGCTATCGCGTTTCGGCTGACGAAATCAACGAGCTGCTATGCCACAAACGGCGAACAAAACCTCCACGATTCGGGCAACCTTGCCGATTGCGAAGAATTTCCCGGCCGTCCCGGCGAATCGTTTCCTCTCACGCCAGAACCAATCAATCTGCCGCTTCGCCCAACGATGATCCTGGTGCGATGCAGGCCTCGCGCGGTAAGTTGGGGCTATGAGCACGCCCACCGCCACGACCGCCCAGCCACCTCGCATCATCCGCCAATTGCCGGCCCACTTGGTCAATCAAATCGCCGCTGGCGAGGTGATTGAACGGCCCGCCTCGGTGGTCAAAGAATTGCTCGAAAACAGCATCGACGCTGGCTCCACTCGGATTGAACTGAGTCTGGAAGGGGGCGGCGTGGAGCTGATCCGGATCAGCGACGACGGTTGCGGAATGACAGCGGAGCAATTGCCGCTGGCCGTGACCAGCCACGCGACCAGCAAACTGCCCGACGACGAATCCCTGTTCCACGTCGGCACCCTCGGTTTCCGCGGCGAAGCCCTGGCATCGATCGCCAGTGTCTCCCAAATGACCATTCGCAGCCGCGCCGAAGGACAAGACGGCGGCTGCCAAATCGACATTCGGGGCGGAGTGATCGAAACACCGGGCCCCTGCGGCTGCCCTGTCGGGACCGTGATCGAAGTCCGGAACCTGTTTTTCAACACCCCGGTTCGTCGAAAATTCCTGAAGACCCCGCAAACCGAACGCGGCCACATCGTCGAAGCCTTCACACGTCTGGCGCTTGCCAACCCAAAGGTTCACTTTGTCCTGCGCAACGGCGACAAAGAGATGTTTGACCTGTTGCCGACGACGCGTTGGGCGGACCGGATCGAATCGTTCTTCGGGACCGAAATCTCAGAAGCGTTGATCCCGATCGAAAACCAAGACGAAACCGTTCAAATATCCGGTTACGCCTGCGACCCATCGGTCAGCCGCGGCAACAACCGCATGCAGTACCTGTTCCTCAACGGACGGCATATCCGCGACCGAGCCCTGCAACATGCGTTGGGAGAAGCTTACCGCGGCATGCTGATGGTCGGTCGTCATCCGGTTTGCTTCCTGCGAATGCGGATGCCAGCGGACATGATTGATGTCAACGTGCACCCCGCGAAATTAGAAGTTCGCTTCACCGACAGCGGACGTGTGTACAGTCGGTTGTTGCAAACGCTTCGTCAGCGATTTCTTTCCACCGACATGACCCATCGCGTGGGCTCCAATCCTGTCCCCGCCCCAATGAGCGAAGAGGAACAGCGCCAGACGGTTCCTGAATCGGTCATGGGCATGCGCCCCAACGAAGTCGACCAGCAGCGTCAGTCCGTGATCGAATGGGCTCGAACCGGCGGGCCTCCTGCCGGACCTTCCGCCAACTCAAACACTCAACTGCTGGGCGGCGCGAGCGGCACGCCCAACTTCCGCCCCTTTGGCGAATCCAATTCACTGGGCCACGCCGCTCAATCCTCCCTGGGTGCGACCGGGCATTCCCCGCCGCTCGCTTCCCCGAACACGTGGTCACCGGGCGGTGGCGTCGATTCTCAGCGGCCATCGACCGCGGCCGAAGGCATCGAGATGACACCCTGGGATGGGGACGCCTCCACAAATGATTCCGGCCAAGTCGGTTCCCTCGAAAACAGTTCCCACGCAAACGCGTCCCAGACATCCGGCGTGCCGACTCCCAGCGTGAGCCACCTCGGGTTCCAAGTGCACCAGCGTTATCTCGTCACGCAAGACGAGAAAGGCATGGTCGTGATCGACCAACACGCGTTGCACGAACGAGTGCTGTACGAACGTGTCTGCCAAAAAGTGCTGCAGGAGAACGCTTCGTTGGAAGCCCAGCAGTTACTGGTTCCGGAACCCGTGTCGCTGACACCTGCCGAACGCGCCGCCGCTCTGGAGGCCAAAGACACGCTCCGCCGCATCGGTTTGGAAATCGAAGACTTCGGCGGCGAAACGATTTTGATCCAGTCCTACCCGGCGATGCTGCCGAACAAACCGCCCGCTGAAATGCTGCGAACAGTGCTGGAATCCGTGATGGGTGCTGGCCGCGATCCCAACCCCAAGGATCTGCTGAATCATTTGCTCAGCACCGTCGCTTGCAAAGCCGCCGTGAAAGCGGGCGATCCCCTCTCCCCCGAAGAGATCACCAGCCTGCTGGAACAAAAGGATCTGTACCAAGAGACACACCACTGCCCACATGGTCGGCCGACAGCGTTGTTCTTCAGCCGGGATGAACTGGACCGGATGTTCGGTCGTCTGGGACCGCGAGGTCGAGCCTCGGTGTCGCCATGACGGACGCCCCCACCCCCAACACCATGCATTCCACCCCACCTCCCCAAGCGAATCGTTCAACGCCTCAGCTCGCGATCACGATCGGAGACGCCGCTGGCATCGGCCCAGAAGTCGCCCTTCGAGTCTGGGATTCACCGGAGGTCCAATCGTCCGGTATCCCACTGCTGTTTGGTGACGCAGCGATCTACCAGCGTGCTGCGGATCAACTCGGCTGCGATTGCCCGGACGTGATTTCGCTGGCTGATTTCCTGGCCGCACCAACGCTCGCGGCACCCAGTGACGCACCGCAGGGAAGGATTGTCGATTGTGGGAAGCTCACCGCGGAAGAACTCGCGGGCTTCACCCCCGGGAAATTCAGCGCCGCGACCGGACGAGCCTCCTATCGATCTGTCACCGACGCCATCGACGCGGCGGTCTCGGGCCACGTCGATGCCATCGTGACGGGCCCCATCCAAAAGGAAGCCTGGCATCAGGCGGGGATCGATTTCCCGGGGCACACGGAACTGCTGGCCGATCGAGCGGGCAGGGCAGTGCAGGGCAAACCCGCGGATGTCCGCATGATGCTGGCCAGCGACACGATCGCCTGCGTCTTAGAAACCATTCACATTCCGCTGGCCGATGTGGCCTCGCAACTGAACACCGAATCGCTGGTTCGCACGATTCACCTCGCCGGCGAAACAGTCCAGCGTCGCAACCAAAGACGCGGCAGTTTGCTACCACCTCGCATCGCCGTTTGTGGACTGAACCCGCATGCCGGTGAAAACGGGCTGTTCAGCCACCAAGAAGAAGAGCAGATCATCCTGCCTGCGATTGAAACGGCGCGGCAGGCTGGATGGACGATCGAAGGGCCATTGTCACCCGACACCGCGTTCACGCCCGCGATGCGAGAGCGAATCGACATCTACGTTTGCATGTATCACGACCAAGGGTTGATCCCGCTGAAAGCATTGTCATTTGACGATGCCGTCAACGTCACGCTGGGACTGCCCATCATTCGCACCAGCGTCGACCACGGGACGGCCATGGATTTAGCCTGGCAAGGCAAGGCCAGCGTCAATAGCATGTTGGCCGCGATCCGTTGGGCGATTCCGTGACGACGCCAAAGCCAAGGCTGGAAAGGCCCGATCGCCTCTCACGATCAGCATGGGGATGGAGTTGGCTGGCGTTGATGGGCGTGTGTTTTTTGTACGCCGGCGACGCTGCTCCCGGAGTCAATGAAGCTCACTACTTGGTGAAGGCCAAAAACTTCTGGCAACCAGATTGGTGCGTCAACGATCTGTTCGCGTCCTCGGGCAAAGCCCACACGACCTACTACTGGCTGTTTGGGTGGCCGACTCAATTCGTCTCACTCAACGCGACCGCCTGGATCGGGCGAATCGTCGGCTGGTCGATCTTGGCCGCCGGTCTGCTTCGCCTGACCCGCGCAATGCAGATGCCACCGATGAGCAGCGTGTGGGTCTTGATCCTTTGGATTTTGGGGATCCAGCATGGCAACTTGGCCGGTGAATGGGTCGTGGGTGGGATCGAAGCGAAGGTCCCCGCCTATGGATTGGTCTTGTTCGGCTTGGCAGACATCGTCCAGCGTCGGTGGTCACGGGGCTGGGTTTGGATGGGCGCCGCCGCAGGATTTCATGTGCTGACCGGAGGCTGGTCAGTCGTTGCAGCCGCCTTTGCATTCTGGATCACCGAACGTGGACCAAAACGCTGGCGGGTTTCTGCCTTGGCTGACCAAACAGCGAGCACTGACCCCTCCCCGAGTCCCCTCTTTTTCAGCCGAGGCCTGTTCCTCGGAGGAGCGTTGTCACTATTTGGGTTGGTTCCCGCCGCGGCAATGTCCTGGGGAGCCACCGAAGCCGAGCAAATTTCTGCGGCGAGGATCTACGCTTACTTCCGGATCTCGCACCACCTGATGCCCGCGGCGTTCCATTTGGATTGGTACCTCCGTCACGCATTGCTGACCGTGGCTTGTTTGGCGGGCCTGTTCACCGCCTGGCGGCAAAGGCCCGAGCAGGCAACCCACGATGCTTCCAACCGAGATTTGCCCTCAAGCAGCTCCCGCAGCACCGATATCCAGCGAGCCATTGGTTTCCGCATTTTGGGCTGCTTTGCCGTCGGAGCGATGGGAATCAGCCTGATTGGGCTGCTGATTGGAACGCTTCCGGCGGTGTACCCCGATCAAGCCGCCAAGTGGCTTCGGTTCTACTGGTTTCGGTTGGCCGACGCGAGCACGCCGCTCACATTGGCATTCCTGGTGGTCCATTTCTGCTTGTCGAAGCAATTTTTTTCCTGGGGAAGATCCGCCAGCTCAGGAGAGACCGGGCGGCCGACCGTTTGGCTTGGCCGGCTGGGAGCCGTGGTCGTGATCGGGATGTTCGCCCAGGCCTGCTGGGAACGCATTCAGACCGGAGTTCCGGTTTCGGTCAGCAATCGCTTGCTGGGGCTGAACGCGGACGCGGGGTACGCCGAGCAGCGTCAAACGATGGAAGACTGGATCGCGGTTTGCCAATTCGTGCGGGCCAGCACGCCGGAAGACGCGATTTTATTGACACCGCGGCACCAACAAACGTTCAAGTGGTACGCGCATCGGGCCGAAGTGGTGAACTGGAAAGACACTCCCCAGGATGCGGTGGCACTGCGAGAATGGGCCAAGCGTTTCCTGGAGGTCTACCCAAATCGACTTTCGACCATGCGAGTCACCATTCGGTACGACGAACTGCGGGCCATGCGGGCTCAATACGGATGCGATTGGATTGTGGTGGACCGCCGCGTCGTGGGAGCGGAACTGCCTTTGGTACAGATTTATCCAGCGGCAAATCAGCGGAATTCGACTTACGCCGTGTACGAACTCCCTTGACCAGCCGTCCTTTTGGCTTTTTGCGACGAAATTCGGCCAAGAATTTTGTGGGGAGGCCAATTTTGGCCCAATTCCATCTTGTCGCCCGTTCGCGGATCGGTACACTCTGCCTTCCCCATCGCAAGGCCGGTCGATCGGTTGTCGCATGGGGTGAACTTGAGCTGGCCAACGTAGCTCAGTTGGCAGAGCAGCTGATTTGTAATCAGCCGGTCGTGGGTTCGAATCCCTCCGTTGGCTCTTGCAAAATCGATTCAGCGCCGACGGCGATTGAACCGAACAACAGACAACCGAAACAGTTTGCCGTTCAAGTTCAGGGAACAACACAGAACACGGTGCGAACGCATCGCAACAAGAAATCTTTCGAATCAAAAGCCACAATTTTGATTCGAAAACAAGATTTGGGGGTTTGCCCGAGTGGTTAAAGGGGGCGGACTGTAAATCCGCTGGCTATGCCTACACAGGTTCGAATCCTGTAGCCCCCATGGAAGAAGCTGTTAGCTACGAGCTACTGGCTGCTAGTTTTCCTGCCCGCCTGCGGGAACATCCGGAAAGCTAGCCGCCAGTGGCTCATTGCGAGTGGCTGAAGACGCGGGTGTAGCTCAATGGTAGAGCAGCAGCCTTCCAAGCTGAATACGAGGGTTCGATTCCCTTCACCCGCTTCGCTGCTGTAGCTCAGGGGTAGAGCGCCTCCTTGGTAAGGATGAGGTCATGGGTTCAAATCCCATCAGCAGCTTCAAGTCGCTCAAAGTTGGGCTCCCCTTTGGGAGCTGATTTTGAGTGCAACATCGTTTTTGTTTCGTTTCGATTTTCAAGTAGATCGAATGCGATCAACACGGCCGAATTGCCGGCGAGTAACCGTGGGTGTGAACGCGGTCGACGGCAGCAAGGGTTTTCGAGGAGCGTATCTCCCCGAGAACAGTGGTGCGGATCGCGAATGCAGGTGAACCAGAATGGCTAAGGACAAATTTGAACGTACCAAGCCCCACGTCAACGTAGGTACGATCGGTCACATTGACCATGGTAAAACGACGACCACGGGTGCGATCCTCGCTGTTCAAGCAGCGAAGGGCTTGGCACAAGCGAAGGGTTACTCTGACATCGCCAAGGGTGGTACGGTTCGTGACGCCACGAAGACCGTCACGATTGCAGTTGCCCACGTTGAGTACGAGACTGAAAATCGTCACTACGCTCACATCGACTGCCCCGGCCACGCTGACTTTGTGAAGAACATGATCACCGGTGCCGCCCAGATGGACGGTGCGATCTTGGTCGTGTCGGCAGCTGACGGCCCGATGCCACAAACCAAAGAACACGTGTTGCTCGGTCGCCAGGTTGGCGTTCCTTACATCGTCGTGTACTTGAACAAGTGCGACTTGGTCGATGACGAAGAATTGCTCGAACTCGTCGAACTCGAAGTTCGCGAATTGCTGAGCAAGTACGACTACCCAGGCGACGACGTTCCTGTCGTTCGCGGTAGCTCGCTGCCCGCTTACAACAATCCTGCTGACCCAGAAGCCAGCAAGTGCATCAGCGAATTGATGGATGCACTGGATGCAAACATTCCAGAACCTACCCGTGAAGACGACAAGCCATTCCTGATGGCGATCGAAGATGTCTTCTCGATTGAAGGTCGTGGTACGGTTGCAACCGGACGAATCGAACGCGGCGTCGTGAAAGTCGGCGAAGAAGTCGAAATCATTGGTTTGGGTCCCGACTCGACCAAGACCACCTGCACCGGCGTCGAAATGTTCCGCAAGGAAATGACCGAAGGCCGCTCGGGTGACAACGTCGGTTGCTTGCTTCGTGGTGTCAAACGCGAAGACATCCAACGTGGTCAAGTGCTCGCCAAACCAGGCAGCATCACGCCTCACACCAAGTTCGAAGCAGAAGTTTACTGCTTGAGCAAAGATGAAGGTGGCCGTCACACGCCATTCTTCAGCGGTTATCGTCCTCAGTTCTACTTCCGCACGACTGACGTCACCGGAACGGCCAACTTGGTCGGTGCCGACATGTGCATGCCTGGCGATAACGTCAAGGTTGAAGTCGAACTGCACAAACCAATCGCAATGGATGACGGAGTTCGCTTCGCCATTCGCGAAGGCGGCCGTACCGTTGGTTCAGGCGTTGTGACGAAGATCCTCGAATAATCTGCGTTTGCAGAAAGTTGTCTGTAAGCGATAAGCTGGTAGCTGATAGCTAGTAGCTTATCGCTGTTTCAGGGGCGTAGCTCAATTGGCAGAGCACTGGTTTCCAAAACCAGCGGTTGTGAGTTCGACTCTCGCCGCCCCTGCTGTCCAGAATTCTGGTTTGCCCCGACGATCAACAGGATGTGATCGTGGACAAGGTTTGAGCAAACTGGCCCATGGCCAATTTGGCTCAACACCAGAATCAATTCACGAAGGAGTCCACGGGTGTCCAAAGATCTAACCCAATCCGGCACGGCCGGCGCCGGAGGCAGTTCGCTGAGCAGCGAATTGTTTCATGCTGGTGTGTACAAAGCCAACCAAGGCCGGATCGTTCGCCAACTGACGGCTCTCGCCGTTTGGGTGATCGTGACGTTGGGTTGCTGGCGTTTGTATTCGTTCCTCCCCACTGCCATGGGAGATTCCTCCCTGGCTGCACGTGCGATTCCCGCCGCTTTGCTGGCCGCGGGCCTGTGGTTTGGGTTCCGGGTCGTCAACTGGCCACGGTTCGCCGACTTCCTGATCGCTGTCGAAGCGGAAATGAACAAGGTCACTTGGCCCAGCAAGGATGAGCTGATCCGTGCTTCCGTGGTCGTGATTTTCACCATTTTCTTCCTTGCCATCACATTGTTTTTGTTCGATGTTCTCTGGCAAGCCATCTTTAACTTCATCGGGGTAACATCGTGAGTGATGATGACGTGAAAGACGTCGACTCGCCAGAAACCGAAGTCGCTCCTGCCGCTTCGGAAGCTCCCGCGCCCCCACCTCCGGCTCCCGTTGACCCCAACGCGCCCCCCAAACCAGAAGTGGACGAAGAGTCCCCGATGGATTGGTACATCCTGAAAGTCGCCTTCAACCGCGAAGATTCCATCGCCGAAGCTCTTCGCAAGAAGGTTCGCATGGAAGACATGGGTGAGTACTTTGGCGACATCGTGGTGCCATCCGAAGACGTTGCCACGTTCACCCGTGACGGCAAACGCCGCGTCAGCAAACGCAAGCTGTTGCCCGGTTACATCATGGTGTACATGTCGATCAACGACGACACCTGGTTCCTGGTTCGTGAAGTCGGCGGGATCAGCGATTTCACCGGCTCGGCTGGCAAGCCCCAGCCCATGGAACCCGAAGACGTCGAACGGTTCGTCAACCGCCCCGAAGTCAGCGACGAAGACGAAACACCGATCAAAACGGCAATTCCGTTCAAGGTTGGCGACCGTGTTCGCGTCAAAGAAGGCAACTTCGAGAACCAAGAAGGCGAAGTCGACGTGGTCGACGAAGCCAACGGCCGCGTGACAGTGATCATCAACATCTTTGGACGCAGCGTCCCGATGGAATTGGATCACTGGCAAGTCGAGCCTTTGTAAAAAGCCTCTCGCTGCTAGCTATTAGCCGCTTGGGTTATTATCTTCATCCATCCCACTTCAAACACCTCAGATTGCGTTGGCCTTTCAGCAAAACGCTGCACCTCAAGAGCTAACCGCTAATCGTTAATCGCTAAAAGCTGTTTACCCATGGCAAAACAAGTCACCGGCCAAGCCAAGTTTCAAGTCCCCGGCGGTCAAGCCACTCCTGCACCTCCTGTCGGTACTTCGCTGGGTAAGTACGGCGTGAACCTGGGACAGTTTGTTCAACAGTTCAACGATCGCACCAAGGAATACAACGGCACGCCGATTCCCGTGATCGTGACGGTCTACAATGACCGCAGCTTTGACTTCATCACCAAGAGCCCACCAGCAGCGTCGATGTTGATGCAATCGGCTGGAATCGCCAAAGGCAGCGGCGTCCCCAACAAGGACAAAGTCGCGACGGTCACCCGTGCTCAATGCGAAGAGATCGCTCAAAAGAAGATGGAAGATCTGAACGCTCGTGACATCGATCAAGCGACCCGCATGATCGAAGGAACCGCTCGCAGCATGGGCATCATCGTCGACGGTTGATCGACGTTGCAGCCACCGGTTGCGGAACTCGTCAAGAGTTTCGATGGAGTGAGCGTCTTCAGCGACAGCCCGTTCTAGCTTCGGCCTGCCGCGCGATTCGCCGAAAGTCTTGACGACTTTCGCTACCGTTTCGCTTCGACGAATTTCATCGCGGCACTGTTCATGCAGAAGCGTTTGCCGGACGGTGCAGGACCATCATCAAACAAATGCCCCAAGTGGGCCTGACAACGTTTGCAGTGCACCTCGGTTCGCGGGTACAGCATCTTGTAGTCCGTCTGGTAACCGACCGCGTCTTTCGCAATCGGCAAGTAGAAGCTCGGCCACCCCGTTCCTGATTTGAACTTGGTCTTGCTATCAAACAGCGGCTTGTCACAGACGATGCAGTGATACTCGCCCTGCTTCTTGTTGTTCCAATAGGCATTTCGGAACGCGGGCTCTGTCGCTGCATTCTGGGTCACGTCGTACTGAATCCGATTCAGGCGTCGCTGCAACTCGGCTTTCGTGGCCGGAACGTAGTCTTCCTCCGAGGCCTCCTCCGGCTCAACCGAGCCATCCTGGGTGACCTTCAGTGGCGAAGACGATCGCCCCCGGGAATCGGATTCGTCGGCGTGCAGAGCCAATCCCCCCAGCAGCAAGCCACCGGCGCCGATCAGACCGACCACCAGGCTTCGCAGAGGTTTGAAATGCCATGAAAATGAATGCATTGTCTGGTCTCCAAAATCGAGATGGCTGCCCAAAGATCACCGAAACACCTCCATTGTAATGAGCCGGCACCTGTCTCGACCGCCAAATCGCTGAGCCAGCCCCCCGGCCCCAAGCGAGTCGACCCTGCCTGAAAATGCTTCGTGCAATATCCAAATGGCGGGCTGATGACGCCTTGCGAGCCCCCTCTTCGCATCGGATGGCGTCATTGAAATGGGTTAGGAGACGTTCGCCCCGATTGCAGCTTTCACACTGCTTGGATTTGAGGTGCGATTGGTAGCGAAAGTCGTCAAGACTTTCGACGAACCGTTGTGCAAGTCGAAACTCTTGACGAGTTTCGCTACTGAAGACTTGAGCTGTCGCGGAATAGGAGTTCGATGTTGGCTAGGTGCGGGTGCGCGTGCCCTCCCCCAGAAATCTCACTGAACGCTCGCTTTCCGACCCGGCATTGCCTGTTCGCATCTCCGTTCACACCACCGCCTTCCGCTCGCACCACCGCGATGCAACTTGGAGACGCGGGTCGGTACAATGCGTGGCTCACGCTTTCCACGCCAAGCCATGACGCTGCCCGATGCCCCCCCAGTCACTCGAGATCACCTCGCTCGCGATGGACCGCGGGAGAAAAAGGGTCGTCGACCAATTCAGCTTGTCGCTTTCTCCCGGCGAATACTGCGTCATCCTGGGGCCCAGCGGGTGTGGCAAGAGCACGCTGCTGCACGGCATCGCCGGTCTCATCGAGACAGCCGAAGGGTCGATTGCGATCCATGGCCAAGACGTGACTCGCATGGCTGCTCGCAAACGAGACGTCGGCCTGCTGTTCCAGCATGACACGATGTACCCGCATTTGACCGTCGAACAAACGCTCCAGATCGCGGTCCAGGCCAATCCCAAACGCCGTCTGTCTGCGGCCGAAACGGTCCAACGAATCCATTCCATCACGAAGACGATGAACCTGGACCCCGCCTGGCTGCCTCGACGCCCGGAGACACTCAGCGGCGGACAACGGCGGCGGGTGGCGATCGCCAAAACATTGATTCGCGAGCCCTCCGTCTGCTTGCTGGATGAACCGATGGCTGCGATCGATCGACTCGCGTCCGAGAGGTTGATGGAACGCTTGGCCGACGTTTCCAATCAAGCCGATTCGACCACATTTGTTCACGTCACCCACGACGGCGAAGAGGCGATGCGATTGGCCGACAAGATCGTCGTGATGTCAGGCGGACGCATCCTGCAGGTTGGATCTCCCACGGAGATCTACCGATCGCCCCATTCGGCGGAAGTCGCCCTCGCACTGGGATCGCCGTCATGCAATGTGCTGGCGATGGCGGAAGTCCTTCCAAATTGCCCCGCACTTGGCAAAGCACTCGAGCTGCCTGAGGGGCAATCGAGCGATGACCACGCGATCGCGGTTCGTCCGGAGGCGATTCAACTGGTGGAACCTGACCTCAACCAGAACCAGGCCTGCACCGTGACCGAACTGGGCCAGTGGCGATTCCCTGTGACCCTCTTGGAACGACGCGATCTGGGCGGTCGCTTTCTCCTTCGACTGCAACGCACCGATTCCGAAAGCTCGCCACCGCTCTCCGCAATCGTCTTTCAAAACTCGATTTCGGCGGAGGCAGGGACTCGGTGGATTTGCCAAGTCCCCCTCTCGGATCTTCGAGTCATCGCGAATTCGGCCCAGCCCTCCAATTCACCCGCAATTTGACTCTGCACTTCCACACTCAGTCCCCGGCACTCCTAAACAGGTCGGCAGGAGTCTTTCGGCATTTGAACTGTTTTGCTGTTCCCGTGAACAACCGGTGCGAACGCCCCAACGGCTCACATGGTTGTGCCCGATCATTCCTGACGACCAGCTTAAGACCTGTGGCAGGACGGAATCGTAGGTTACGATGTCTCGATGAAATCGAAACGCCCCAACAATCGACGCGGCAAGCCCAAGCAACGAAACCTCAAAGGTGGGACCGATGACGGCAAGCCCACCAAGCTGAGAATCATCGGCGGTGACATGCGTGGCCGTCCGGTGACGTATCACGGCGAGGAGTTCACTCGCCCGATGCGTGACAGCGTCCGCGAGAATCTGTTCAACATCTTGGGCCGAGCCTGTCGCGGCACGATCGCGTTCGACTTGTTCGCCGGCACCGGTGTGCTGGGCCTGGAATCGATCAGCCGTGGCTCCACCCGAGCCGTCCTGGTCGAACCGATGCGAAAGGCAATCGCCCAAATTCGCGACACGACCGAGCGGCTGGGGATCGAAGACAAAGTCCGCTTGGTGATGGGCGACGCCTTCGCTCTGGCGGATCAATTGCTGCAGCCATCCGGGCCGGAAGACGACACCGCTTGGATCGTCTTCCTCAGCCCTCCGTATCGCATGTGGACCGACCCTGAGTTCTACCCCAAGCTGAAGTCGATCATCATCCGAGTCCAGCAATATGCCCCTCCAGGCAGCGTCCTGGTCGTCGAGACCGACAACACGTTTGACCTGGAACAACTGCCACCGGGCGACTGGGACATTCGCACTTATGGCATCACACACCTGGCGTTTCTGGAACCCGGCAACGTCTGCGGTTTGGTCACTCCTTTTCCAGTTCCTGAATGAACCGCAGCAACAACGGGTGCGAGGGCTCGGCCATCTGACCGTGATTGTACCCGTCGAGCTCCATCAGCTTGGTCTGCTTGTGACCGACGACTTGCATCATCCGCCAAAGGTAAGCGTTCTCTTCATAGCGTCCCAGCATTTCCAGCTCGCGATCGCCCGTGATCAATAACAACGGCGGAGCGTCCTTGCGAACATGGAACAGCGGCGCCATGTCATCAATGACCGGCTGCCGACCATCGATGCCATGCTCCTTGCGAACAGTGAAGTGTGTGATCGTGTGACCACTGTAGGGGATCAAACCCGCGATTTGATTGGCATCGATGTCATGCTTGGCGAGCCAACGCTGATCCAGTCCGACCATGCTGGTCAAATAACCGCCGGCGGAATGCCCGCTGACGTAGATGCGATTGGGATCACCACCGTATTGCTCAATGTTTTGGAACACCCACGCCACGGCGGCTGCGGCGTCTTCCACGTAAGCCGGTGACTTGACCTTGGGATACAAGCGATAGTTCACCGCCGCAACCGCCAACCCGGGCTGCAGCAAACCACTGGGAAAGGATTTTTCCCCACCGGTCAGCCCGCCACCATGAAACCAGACCACCGTTGCAAAACCTTTCTCATCGGTTGGATGAATCAGGTCGAGACGGCAGCGTTCCTGCTGGTAGTCCGTCAATCCATCCCCAGTCCGATAGGGCACGTCCTTGTGCGTTTGAGTGGCGGGCTTGGTCGTGATTGAATCTTGGGCTGCAACCAGGCCGCCCCCAACGAAAAAAATCGCAACCAGTGCGATTCGCGAGTCAACAATTCTTTGCACTTCAAAACCTCATGCAGCGGGACAAAGGGACCGCTGCATGATAGTCGATGCGAGGCTCACGAACGGGTGAAGCTCAGCCCACCGTTTGTGCCGCCACCAACCCGGAAGACGAAGCCACCGTTTTGGCTCGGCGTCCATGTGCCTTCCATTTTCTGCAGGTCTTCCGAGCGAACCAGAGTCAAACTGCCGCCATCCAAGCGGTACTGACCGGAGAATTGGCTGGTGCTTCCCGCCTTCGATGCCACCCAAACAAACGAACCGTCGGAATCCAACTTCAACGACACCGACTGCTCACCAGGCAAGGAAACGTTCCACGATCCAACATGAGGTTGTGCAGGCGTGCTGACACTGGAAGCCGAAGTCGCCGCTCCAAACGTTGGAATCTGCGAAGGAGTCGGTGCGGGGGCCGCGGGTTGAGTTGCTGCCGCGGCTTGAGTTGGCGTGCCAGCACGTTGGTTGATCGAAGCCAACATGGCGAGTGCGGAAGCTTCCGCCGATGCAGCGGGCTGATTCGCGGGTGCAGATTGGACAGCGGGTTGAGCTTGAGCTGGCTGTTGCACAGATACCTGCTGTTGCACAGGTACCTGCTGCTGAATGGATGCTGGCTGTTGTGCGGGAGCACTTGGTTGCCTGGCAGTCTGCTGTACGGAAGCGGCTTGCTGCTGAAGTTGCTGGGCTGGCACCTGCTGGCCTGCGAAGTTGCCCTGGGCAGGTTGCTGATTGAATGGTTGCTGAACAGGTTGTTGCGGTGCAAAGGATTGACCGGAGACGGTCTGGCCAGCAATCGGTTGACTCGAAAACGGCTGCGAAGCGACTGGCGAAGACGGCACGCTGACAGGAGCGTTGTGATAAACCGGAGCTTGCCGGTAAGTCGGTTGAATCGAACGGTAGGAAGGCGTCGGGGCGGAGTAGCGATTCGACGTGCGAGCCGAGTGGATCTGCGACACGACTCGCGAAACTCCGCTGCGACGGGCTCCACCACAGGCTTGGGCTTCGAGAGCTGGTCCTGCCACGGTGCTGATCACGGAAGCGGCCAAGATCCATTTTTGAGCTTGAATTTTCATCGTTCTGTCTCCGGTCTTTGGAAAGTTTGGATTTGCGTCGCGGCGATGTCTTCGCCTTACAAACTGCCAAGCGGCAGACCTCAGGATGCGTTACAGAGAAACTTCGTCTTTTTCGAACGATGTCGACTTCACTTGGCCAACCACGATGCGAGCGTCTGGGTCGAGGTCTCGGTCTTGGTTTCTTCTTGCGTCTTGGATTCCAGTTGTTTGCTCATCGCTCCGGCAATCCGGGCGACATAGTTGATCGAAGCCGCCACGGCTTCGTCAGGAGCAGTCGCATCCAATTTCGCGACATAGAGGATCAGAAACTCGCCTGCCCCGTTCTTTTCCACGACCCAGCCGCCAATTTTCGTGGCCGAGTTTTGACGCATCAGTCGCATCATCAACTCGGCTGAGGGCTGTTCACCGCTGACCGAAACCAACGACCAGACTTTTCGCACGTCGGCACGCTGAAAGTATTCGGTGTCCTTGGCAACGAAGACGGACTGCGTGGAACCCGATGAGAGCTTCTGCTTGACCTCGTAGTGGCCGGTGGAGTGCAACTCGAATTCGACCTCGGCGTTCTTCAGAACGACTCGGCTGCCCAAAGGAGCTGATTTCCAAGGGCTTTTGACGAACGCCTTGATCTCCTGAACGTCCACGCAGTAGCTGACCAAATTCTGCGACGGCGAGAATGACTGGGCGATCGCGATCAATTCGCCGGCTTGGTTGACGACTGGCCCGCCGCTGTCGCCGGGCTTGATTGGGGTCTGTGTTTCGACGACACGAAAATCGTGCTCGCCGTGGTCCGATTTGAATTTCTTCTGATAAACCGACCGGACCGTGCCGCTGGTGTAGACCCACAGGACGTCGGAACCACCTGGGTTGCCAATCAAATCCACCGATTCGCCGGTGGCGACGCTCGATTCAGCCAACGTGATCGCTTCGGCACGCTCGGGCACCTCGGCCAACTCGATCAGGGCCAAGTCACGCTTGCGATCGACGGCGACGATCCGGCCAGGCTGAGCCAATTTCAGCACCGAATCCAGGTATTGCTTGCGTTTGACCATGGTTTCGCCGTTCTTCTTGTCTGGGAAGAAAACCACTGCGGTGCGGCTGTCACCGACCACGTGAGCGTTCGTCAGGACCAATTTTTTGTCGGCGTCGATGAAGACTCCCGTTCCGGTCGAGGTCTGGTCTTCCCCGTTGGCGGTGATGATCCAAACGGTCGAAGGAAGGGCTTTTTGGTAGGTTTCGCCGCCCGCCATGGCGTTCGTGGATTGCAGCGAGATGACCAGCACGAGGGCAGGGCAGAGCAACGACATCCAACGATGAAAAGCAATTCGAAGCATTCGAGTCAGGCGGCAGCGGAACATTGGATCACCCCATCAAATCAGGTGTGGTGCGGAACAGGGAACAAAAGACCCAGCGGATTCTGTCGCCGGGTGTTACCGAAAATCATTTCTGACGGCTGAAATTCACTTGGACACTCCCAATTTCCAGTTCGAACTGGTCGGCACCGCTCCACTTCAGCGGGAAGACCAATGGAGCCCCCGCGTCGGCCTGCAGCGAGAACTGACCTTCTTTCAGGGAGTAATTCCCGGACGACACCGTCGATTTGGAATCTTTGACGTGCACCAACTGAAACGGACCAGAACCATCCACAGTCGCTTTCAACTCGATGGCGTAGGCCTCGCCGGAAACCGGAGTCGCTAGCCATTGGCCGACCAGAGAGAACTCAGCGGCTGCGGGCTTCACCGTGCTCTTCGCTGCTTCCGCTTGCAATGGCGACCAGGCAGGCGATTTTTCCACCGCGAATTGGCTGAGCGATTGCAGCTTGGAACGCAGCGATTCAGTGGTCAGCCCCACGGCGGACAGCGTTGAACGCAGCACCAACTGCCCCGGTTTGCCAGCCTCCGCCGATTCGCGATTGACAGCAAAGAAGGTTGACGGGGTCGCTTGCCCGATTTCCATCAGCGACAGCCAGATCGCTCGTTCGCCTTCGACGGGCGTTTCGCCAAGCGTGACCAAAGCCATTTCGAAGACCACCTGTGGGGATTCGCCCTGGAGGGTCATGCGAGTTGAAAGACGCCACTTGTCCGCTTGGCTGACCACCCGAATCGCACCCAATTCCCGAACCGCATCTTCGTCGATCTCTTTCGCGAGCGGGAAGAGTTCGTCCAGGTCCTCAATCGCGTCGACTTTCGCCGCTTCGGCCTCGATCGTGAGGGTGGTCTTTTCGGACTCGTTGGTCAGCTTCGAAGACGCGGTGGTGAAAACCGAGTCCATCGCGACTTTTGAAAACAGTTCGTCATCCGACAAACCGCGGGTGGCGGGCAGAACAATGAACAACAGAGCCAAGCAGTGACTGCGGTGTGTGAGACGCATGGGTTCGCTCGTTTTAAAAGGGAAAGGATCACGCACGCGTGTGGGCGATGCTTTCCAAGCGAAACCTCGGTCAAGTTGTTACCGATTGGAGTTTCCAAAAACAAATTCGTTTTTTCCAGTAACAACTTTGGCACTCGACCGCTTAGCCGTTCAGTCACAAGACGAACGACAGCGAACCGACGCGGCAAACTCGCTGGCGACTTTCTTCACCGCCGCACAACCAACTTCTTGAATGGAAACAGAACGATGTCCACACGAAACCTGATCACCGCTGCTCTGGCTCTGACCTTCTGCTTGGCTGGCACCGCCGTCCAAGCCGACGACAACTTGCTCGCTCGCTTGGCCGCTGCCGAAAGCAACAACACAACCGACATGGAGACCGCCGACGTAGCCTCGGCTGACGACATGCAACTCGGACTGGCTGACGTCGAATCGCTGCTCAACGATGGTGAAGACGGAGTGGATTCGGAAGAAGCGGTCGCAGCCTGCTATCGCCGCTTCCGTGGCAACTACGGCCATCGCAGCTATGGGCACCGCAGCTACAGCTACCACAATCATTACAGCTCTTACTACAGCCCCTACAGCTACGCCTCGTACAGCTACGCCCCTGTCGTGCACTACAAACCTGTTGTGCACCACTACTACACCCCCGTCTACACCAGCTACTGGGGATGCTGGTGAACCACTTCATCTGGTGATTGTCTCGCAACACCGGATCACCACCAACGCACGGCATGCCCGGTACATCCCAACAGTGGATTGCCGGGCTTTTTCATGAATCATCTAAAACGTCTCCAAGGCACAATCCCATGTATCGCACCACCTTTTCCGTGAAGGCACTCAACACGGCCATCCTGTTCATCGCGTTCGTGACCATCGGCATCGTCGCGTGCCAAGGCCAAGGCTTCCTCGTTCCAGCCGACGAAATCGGCGACTTGGAAATCGTCGAGGTCAAACAACTCCCGGTCATCGATCATTCTTGCGGCCCGCGTTTCGGGATCGTGATCGCCAACCAGAGCAACCGCTGCGTCGACAACTTTCACGTCACCGCCATCGGATCGCTTGGCCAAGCGAGACCACATTCACCACGCGTCACCGTGATCGCCAAACACATTCCCGCCAACGGAGCTCTGCAGGTGGAAGTCGCACTGCCCATCGAGACACTTGCCATGGGCAACCGCGGTGGGCTGATCATCGGGCTGCAACATTTGACCGTGCACATCGACAGCTGGGACGAGTTCTTCGAAAGCGACGAATTCAACAATCGCCAATGCTTCCCATTGGATTCCTTGCCAATCGAAACCATCGAGACCGTCGCGATCGAAACGACAACGGAGGTGGCTCCGGCGACAACCGGTCCGGCCACAACGGTGCAACCCAACGTGGCTCCCCCCACCAACTTCGCACCACAAGGCAGCGAAATTGGTCCAGCAGCCCCTGCCAACTCAGCAGTGCCTCCCCAGGACCCGCTGCGTTCGGCCATCCAGCAAATCACACCGAAGGCAAACAACCTTTCGCAGTGATTGATTCCACCGAACCGTCATGGACCCAACGGTCAGGCCTCAACGCGGCGTGGCCGTTGTTTCGTTGGAGAGCACCTCTGCCAGCACGGCCCAGGTTCGAACGATGATGCGGTAGCTGGCAAACGCACCGAGCAGCCCGATCATGCCCGCGATGATGGCGATCAACAGATACTCCTTCGCTTGACCTTCCCCAAACACGATCAAGGCCGCTCCCATCAACGGGATGACCGCCGCGATCAACAAAAAGGATTCGCTATCACCGATCATCTGCTGAGCATGACGTTCGAAGTTGGGATCCCGCATCGTCGGTCGAATCATCCTCGGGTAGTGCACACAGGTGGCGACGACGTTCAGTGCAAACAGCGGGTACACCATCGCCACCCCGCCACAAATCATCAACGACGCAAAGAAATGAAAGGCTTGCCCGTCCGTGAATTCGTCAAACCGGGCTTTCAACAACAGCGGGTACACCATGCCAGCAATCAACCAACAGGTGCCTCCGATCGAGGCGGCTCGATATCCCAGACGCAGCATTGAGTTCAGCTCCTGCTCGCCCACCGAATCGCCTCCCCGCGACGCCTTCAATGCTCTCGCGGACGCACGTGTGTAAATGACGATCAATCCCACGCCCAATGGGAAGGCAACCGAATTCACCCAGAGGGCAAACTCATCCAGACTTGGCCGCATTTCCTCCGGCATGATCTCGCTGTGGTTGTAAAAGTAGTTGATGAATCCCGCCGCGATGTTGGGCAGCAAAATCGAAACCACGGAAAGCCACCACGGAGAAATCTTTCCCAACGCGTGCATCCACGATCCCGGCTTGGGATCAAACAAACGTGCCGCTTCCGGATGCATCGCCAACCGCAGGCTACCGCCCATCGCCGTGCCGTTTTCCGGGCGATCCGCGGGATCCACCGACAACGCGGATCGCAACACGCTTTCCAAGACGCGTTCCGACGGTGTGTCCAATCGATCGGGAATCAAAAACTCCCGCTGCCGGGCCGCGTGTTGCTCTTCCAACAACTCCGTCCAAGACGGAGTCCCTGGAGCACAATCAAACGGTCGTTTGCCTTGCCACAATTCCCACAACAACACCGCCAACGAATACAAATCCGCCGCCTCAGCGACATCTTCCGGACGCCCCTTTCGCGTGATGCTCATCGCATCAAGATGCTCGGGAGCCATGTAACCAACCGAACCACCCAGCGAGGATGCGGCACCGGCACGACCAGCTGTCCCAGCCATCGACACATTGAAATCCGCGAGTTGCGGCAAACCTTCCGCGGTCAATAAAACGTTGGCTGGTTTCACGTCGCGATGCAGCACCCCCGCTTCGTGCGCGGTCTGCAAGGAATCGGCCAACTGCATCCCCACCCAGGCAACCGCCTTGGACCATTCGCATCCGGACAACCACGCCCGCGTGGTCGAACGATCCGGAACCACCTGTGCCGACTCGAGCAGTGCCTGGTCCACCGACTGCAGATAAATGTCTCCATCGCGGTTGGCCAGCGGAACCGAGCGAGCCAAACGAACGACCTCCGCCAACGTGCCACCGGGATGGAACTGCATGTAGAGCAAATACAACTCGGACAAGTTGCCATTCGCTTCGTCATCACGGACCGCCACCTGCCGCTGATCAAAGACTCGCACGATGTTGGGATGATCAAACTGCGCGAGTGCTTGAGGCTCGTCCCCGGTGTCGTTGGCAACTTTCAAAGCGACCAATCGCGACATCGTATTCTGGCGTGCCAGGTACACATGAGCGAATGCACCCTCTCCCAGTTTCTGAATGATCTCAAAATCATCCACCACCGCTCCCGCCTTGAATTCCGTCGGCGGCCCACGGCGAGGCGTTTTTGCAATCGACGCGTGCTGCTCGGCCGACGAATCAAACAGCGGTTGCAGAACCGGTTCGAGATGCGGGAATCGATCTTGATAATGCGCGCGTTCCGGGGCCTGCCCACATTCGCGGCGGAGCTGGATCTCTTCCATCACCAAGTCAAATGGCGCCGACTCCGCTGTGAACCATTCCGGAAATGCCTCGAAGTAGTCATCCAGCCATCGCGGGCATTCGTTCTGAACCGCGATCGCCATGCTCATCTTCACCATTTCGACCAAGACAAAACGGCCCGAGCGATCACCCGCCTTGGCATCGCTCTGAACGCGTTTTGGGAGCAACTCCCAAACTCGCTGGGGAGTCCCACCGTCATCGTGTTCCGCCAAGCGTTCCAGGCACTCCAGCAGGATCTCATCCAAATCCAGCGTGGAATCCTCCGCGGTGGCGGAAGCACGGCCTTTGGATGACAGTCGAGACGTCATGACGCTGAAAGGGTGTTTCGAGATTCATCGAACTGGAAAACATGACGGCACGCCCATGATAGCGATCCCCCCGGTAAGATGGCATGCATCTGATTGGTTGCCCTTTCTCGCCCGCCCGCCACTCGCTGGTTCTCCTTCGGTTCCCACGATGAACGACGAAAGCTCTCCCGACCCATCGAGCTCCCAGACGGACGATCCGCTGGTCCAGCGAATCCGCCAGCGAGACGTGGACGCGTTGGGCGAATACATCGCTCAGCACCGCGAGTCGTTGTTCCGGTTTGTCAAATCCATCACCGGCGAACACCTGCTGGCACTGGTCGAAGTCGATGACCTGATCCAAGAAATTGCCACCGCCGCCATTTCAGGATTGCCAACAGCGCCGCTGGACCAATACTCGGTGATGCAGTGGCTGCAACAACTCGCTCGCAGACGAGTGGTCGACGCCCACCGATTCCACTTCGACGCGAAACGCCGCGACGCGGGCCGGCAACAATCCATTCACGGCGGCGGTGCGTCGAGTGGTGACGACGGAGCCATGGGCATGGAACAAATGCTCGCCGCCAGCATGACCTCCCCGAGTGCCGTGGTCAGCCAGAACATTCGCCTCAACGCGATGTCCCAAGCCATCGGTCAACTGAGCGAAGAGCAGCAAACCGTGATCCGCCTTCGCTACGTCGATGGCATGCCCACCAAACAGATCGCAGAACAACTCGGCAAAACCGATGTCTCCATCCGAGTCCTGCTGTCACGCAGCATGCGACAACTTGAAAAGCAACTCGAAGCCAACCGCCCAACACGCTAGGCAACAGTGGCCTAGGCATTCAGTCTGTGAGCGACCCTGCCTAGGAACGCATGTTGGACCGGATCGCATGTGAGTCCCGCTGGCCTTCCGCCGTATCGGTTTGGACGCAACTGGCTGACTTTGAATTCCAAGTCATGCTCACGCTCAGCGTCACGGTTCTTTCGGTGCGTCGTTCTGCTGGAGAGAATCGAGATCGATCCCACAAAGCACAAATTTGCGGTCTTCAACCCACTCCTTGTTGCGGAGATTGGTGCTGCGTTGCTTGATTTGTTCTACCAAACCATCGAGTTCGTCATTCGAGAGTGAGTTGCTTGCCTTTGCATAAGCCAAACGCACGCCGCACCAATGCAAAGATTCCCAAGGACGTTGCAACTTGTCCAAATTCGTGATCAGTCTGACGAACATCGCGTCGTCACGGTCTTCGGTCAAAGACATGTCACGACCAATTCGCTTCGTTTCAGAGATCCACTGGAACCGCCTTGCGGCTTCTTGCGATTCGTTTTGCCTGTCCAGCTCCAACAAAGACTGACTGAGCAGAAGGTATGCGTCGCTATCCGTCGAATCCAATAGCACTGCCTTGCACAAAAGCCGAACTGCTAGCAAGTGATCTCCCTGACGTGCAAGGATCGCTCCCTTGGCAAAACACCATTCGGAATCGACACTCTCGATGCGTGAGACGTCATCGCTCCAGCCGCTCAGGAGTTCTTCGTCTTCGAGGTGGAGGTAGACACGTCCCAAAAGTGACAACGCATCGCTAGGAATTGGTTCAATTCCTTCGAGCTCTCTTCTCGCCAAGTCCCATTCGCCTCGACTGAGATTGAATCCAGCCCTGCCGAGATAGCCGATTGGAGCGAGTTCCTCGAGCGTGGTATCACCATGCAACGGTTGCCCACCGGAAAGCAAGTGCCGAAGCTCGAGTTCTTCGATGTCCCCCTGTCGACAAAGTGTTAACAAGTGCTCCATCGCTTCCGAAGTTCGGCCTTGCCGAATCAGCAATTCAGCCAGCTTGCGATGAACCAACGTTGCTTCAGGAGCTTTCTTCAAAAGCATGCGGAAACGCCGCTCTGCTTCTTCCCACTTTCCAAATTGAACCATCCACTGGGCAGTCTGCCCCCAAACAGGAAGTCTTGCGTCAGGCGTGGTCAAAGCCAGTCTATCAAGCATCTGGATCGCTTCTGGGAAACGCTGGCGTCTGCCTAAGACACGAGCCATTAAAAAGATGGATCTCGGATCATCCGGAGCTCGACGCATGACTTGGCGAGCAAGTCGATAAGCTTTGTCATGGTCATCAGCTTCCAACGCAATTGCAGCCTCATCTTGCAAGGCAAGCACTCCGATTTCGAACGTTTCTTCTTCCCTTCCTTGAAACGTTGTCCGGGGCGGTTCCACCACTGCCTGGCTGGCGACTGCCTCCGCTTCCGAAGACGCCCCACTCTGCTGAACACCGGCCCGAAGGGAAATCCCTTGCTCGGGGACGGTCTGGGCTTTCTCTGAATGACAGCCTGCCGTCAGGGTCGCCAGCACACAAAAGCAGACAATTCCCCTGAAGCGAACTGTGGTGAAAACAATTGCGTGATCGACTAGAAACATCTGATTCCAAAACGCAATGATACAAGACGCCGGCGACTTCCTTGGTTCTGATCGCCGGTGATGACCGCAACTGAAGCGAAAGCAGCACGCCCGTTGCTGCAGGCAATCCTGATTCACCCGCATTCGATTGTACACCTATTTCGAATGCACCAGCGAAAGTCACGGCAATCGGCCGTCATGGAACAAAAGCAAGTCTTACAGGTCGTGGAATCAGTGTTAAAATCGGATCTGATATAAGCTGGCCATCCCAGCCTCGACACAAACGTTCTTTCCATTCGAGTTTACCTTGGTCCTCAAATTCAGCTGCCGAGTGGTTGGACTGAGCATTGCCGCACTGGCTTTTGCATCCGCGACTTTCATTCTGAACACGGAGTCAAATCTTGGTTCGTTCCATTCCCAGACGCCGGCCGTTTCACTGACTCAATTTGGCAACCCCAAGGCAGCTGATGCACCCGGCCAAGAGGCAGAATTTGTGGGGCGTGATGCCTGTCGCGAATGTCACGAAGCAAACTACAAAATGCATGCCAAGCATGGTCATGCATCGACCTTTCACCAGGTTTCTCAAACAGACTTGCCGAAAACATTTGCTGACACCAAGTTTGACGGCGGGGAGAATCATGGGATCTACGAGTACTTCGCGGATGACCAGCAACAATTGTTCGTGCGTCTTCCATCCGAATTTGGGCAAGAAGCGTTTCCACTTGAGTACGCTCTCGGATCCGGTCAGCATGCCCAAACGATGCTGACACTCACAACTGCAGCCGATGGGCAGACCGAAGGAATTGAGCATCGCGTCAGCTGCTACCACAACCAAAGGGTCGGCATCACTCCCGGTCATTCGAAGAAAACGCCAACCAACGCTCTTGAACTATTTGGAGACAGGCCACGTGGTGAACCGCTCCAACGATGCATTCATTGCCACACCACCCGTGGCGAGGTTGTTGACGCAAGCATCGAAGGCCTGATTGCAAACGTGAATTGTGAAAAGTGCCACGGTCCTGGTAGCGAACATGTTCGCGCTGCTCGCCAAATGCCGACGCCGCCGAAGTACTCCGTCGGCAGAGAGGATTGGGATAGCGAATCGGAAATCCAGCTTTGTGGGGATTGTCATCGATTGCCGAAAAATCTTTCCGAAGTCGAAATCCGAGAGTACCCAGATCTCTTGGCTCGTTTCCAACCCGTTGGGATGCTAAGAAGCCGGTGCTACTTGGAATCCAATGGGCGGATGCGATGCACAACGTGTCACAACCCGCATCAAACGATCCAAGAGGTGTCAGAAGACCAACATGTTGGCGTCTGCATCCAATGCCATGACGACCAGAACTCCCAGCATGTCGTGTGCAGTGTTTCTGTTGACAGTGGCTGCATTGAATGCCATATGCCGGCTATCGAGATGGATGAAGGCCTTCGCTTTCACGATCACTGGATTCGCGTTCGCGAGAATTGACCCAAGGTTGCTCGTGAGACGGCGTCCGTTTTCTCATCTCGGTCCTGTGAAGACCGCTGATGGCCCGCAACTCCTTGCCTGCCCGAGTCGTGGCAGGCATTCGTTCAGCGCTGGCACATGGATCTGAAGCAGCATGCCGAAAGAATGAAGCCTCGATGGTTAGGAAACCTGAATTGAAGCGCGTGCTGCGTCACAGCTTCGTAGTCGGATGAGCCGTTCGGGCGTTCACCTCGGTTCCACCACCACAGAACCGGGGCGAACGCCCAAACGGCTCAGATCATCGCCCCTCATTCCAAGCTGTGACTCAGCACCAGGCATCCCCTGCTGCAGCCCTCGCAACAAAACTCAGTCGACAGTTGATTGAGACGTGAGCGTGCCCGAAGGATCGTGGCACGGTCCGAAACGGGAACGAGCCTTCCTGGCTGAGATTGGGAAGGCTCGTTTGCAGATTCACGACCAAGGAGATCGAAATCTCCTGGATGTTAAAACTCTGCTTCGATCGTTTCGCGAGAACCTTTGGTCCCGAGTGCTCCCCACAACCCGTATGGACTAGCAGACCCTGGTGTCCGTGGCCCTGCCTGACCACGACGCACGGCTCCAGCATTCTGGTTGCCGGCGTCGACCGATTCGGTGATGAATTTCACTGCTCCGTCTGTCAGCAAGACGTGAACACCGCCTTGGTGCCGACTGCTGGCCGTGTGGGTACCGCTGCTGTCAATCCATGTCCCCACGCAAAGCTCCTTGTTCGGTGGACGGATCGTGAACATTTGAGTGCACATTGCACGGAAATTGGCCCAGTTCGCCCCACGTGCTTCGTGATTGTTCGAACTCAGTGCCGAAGGGTCAGTGCAATTCGATCCGCCATTGCACCAAAACAGTGGTCGCTCGGGATCAACTTCGTTGTTGTCAGCGCAGAAGGAAGGGTTGTCGCTAACCGCATTGGAACTCTGACGGCGCCATGAAGCTGCCGAGCGTTTGTCTCGATCCCCCAGGTCCGTGATGATCTCGCCCATTGCGATCGTATTCGAAAGCCCATCCAGAATGTCTCGAAATTTGGCCGATCGACGCACCATGAACACGCCGCGCGAAACGGAGTTGTAATTTCCGATTGCCCAGTTCTGGGTGCGGGGCGTGAGATCGGAGTTTCGACTTTGGTGGTGCTGTTGCCCCGGAGAATCGCCCAAACACAGGGCGTAGTTGGTGCGCCCGAGGGCGGGCAGGCCTTTCCCTGGATCGCTGGGACAGCGAAGCGTTGGAATATCAGTCGACCAAGGCACGAATCCTGGATTGCGAGTGTAGTTCCGAGGGTTTGGTCCCATCGCGGGCCAGCGTGGTGGACTGGTCAGTCCCGTGCTCGCCGGCGGAGCCGCCCCGGTAACCGTCAGTGTGCTGGGATTCGAGATCATCTCCCAAAGACTCTGCTGCTCAAAAAATGGCGTCAGCCCAACCAATGCGCTCAGGCACTCGTGGTTGGCATCATTGCCTGTTTGCCACCATCGGTTGTTCTGCAAACCAATCCCTGTGCCACCTCCGTGAACAGGCAACTGTCCGAAGGCGGAATGGTAATTGTGCAGCGCCAACCCCTGTTGCTTGAAATTATTGCTACAGCTCATGCGGCGAGCAGCTTCTCGAGCTGCCTGCACGGCAGGCAGCAATAGTCCCACCAAGACTCCGATGATCGCAATGACGACCAAAAGTTCCACCAGCGTGAACCCGGCAGATCTCTGCGGCTGAAATTTCATACGGTTTCTCCACTCAGAAAAGTAACTAAAAGGACAGAAGGCGGGGGCAATCAACCCCGTTGCACACCTGCAGGGAGAACACCGTACCCCGTGAGAAACCGGCTCTGCAACAATGCAATATACGCGTCTTAGTCGATAATTTGCGTATTGCTGTGGGGTTCGGATTGAGATCAGTTTGAATGAAACGATCGAGCAATCTTCTGCTGAAGTTCCGTTTTGTCGAATCGTGTCCCTCTCTCTCCAAGCAATTCAATTCTCATGAATAAGCTCACATTTGCTGCCATTCTTGCGCTTTTGTTCTCGGTTCCAGTTGGCTGTGAAAAAGAGAGCAGCGTTGCCGAAGCGCCTCCAGTCAGTGAAGATGCTTCAATGGATGGGATGACAGAAGACGAATACAATGACGCCATGGAAGAAGCGTTGAACCAGCAATAGCTTCCGCCCGAGCCGCCCCGGACGGGGCCGTCGATGAGGAACAGCATCCATCGATAAAGTGGCGGTTTCCTGGCGTGACTCGTAAGGTGCCAGCCACTTTGTGGAGTGGGCAGGGGCGGACACTTCGTTGGGTGGACGATGGATCGTAAGCGGTTGCCCCGGTTTTCGATTTGTTCCGCAGACCTGACTGACGACGTCGAGCACATTGGCTTGGTGGTGTTGCCGTACAAACGCAGCAGGGAAGAACAGTTGGTCTCAACTTTCCTGTCGGATCATGCACAAACGCGAATTCGGCGGTTGCTTCGGGAATGCTTAGTTGAAGCAGGCGGCCGCTTGGACTTGACCGCGATGGTGGTGACGGCCGGTGCGTTCCGCGTCGGCTTTCAGCGATTCTGGGCGACCGACGCAACTCGTCTTGCCGAAGTACTTCTGCCAGTCCCACACCAAGTCTCGCCACATGGATGCGTCGATCCCAACTTCGCTCGCATCAAACTGTTCACATCGCTGAGGCCGCCGCATAGCAAAGCTCTCCCTCTCGGAACGGACTGACAAGGCCAATCGATCCTACGTCCCGCCACACGTGAGTCAAGGTTTGGTGGGTGGCACTTTCCGGTTCACTTTTCACTGCCGTGGCGAAAATCACAACCCGACGCGTGAGCGAGGGACCATGCGCCGGATCAGGGGAGTCCCTCACTCACGCGTCGGGTTGTGAAAACAACGGCAACTGAACGTTGCCTGTCATCCACCAACTGAACTTCATCCATCCGTCATGACGGCTGGATGAGCGCGGGCAGCCAAGTGAAAGTCGAGGAGGTGAGGTGGTTGGTGTGGCTGATGCTTGGTTGGACGTTCTGGTTCGGCAGCGGCTACGCCCCGCAAGCGGAACCACTGACTGTGCCGATCAAGTGTCGCCTGTGCGGCGGGGCGATGCGAGTGATCGAGGTCAGCTACACCTCGTTGTCGTCACAAGTCATCCGCCCTGAACATGGGCTGACTTACTACGACAGTGGGTAGGCAGGTCGGCAGGAATGATCGAGCAAAACCATGTGAGCCGTTTGGGCGTTAGCCTAGGCTGTCAAAAGGTTGGTATTGACACGGAAAATGCGACGTTGATTTTTATTCTGTCCTACGCCCCAACGGGGCAGCTCTAAGATAGCCCCAGGCATCGCCTGGGGTTTCGTTACGGAGATTCCGACACCAGCCCCAACGGGGCGGCCCTAAGAAAGACTCCCCAAAACCCGCTAGGACCGCCCCCGTTGGGGCTTTGTAATCTTGGTCCCGCCACAACCCAGGGCGTTGCCCTGGGCTGGCATAGGGCTGCCCCGTTGGGGCGAAGTCGAGGAACAAAACCTGCGCAGTCCAAAGAGGTGTCAATACCAACCTTTTGACAGCCCAGCGTTAGCCCCGGTTGTACGTGGGAGCAACGACGCTACCCAAAACATTCAAAATGCTGAAAGACTCCTGCCGAACTGCTTAACACATGAACCAGGGAAGTGAAACGACCGAACGAATTCGAGCGCCTTCACCGGAGGGCAGGAATCAGAAGCAAAGTCCAAGGGAGAACAGGCGGGCCGTTCGACGCTCATCACCGGGCATCTTGAACAGAGGACTTGAGCTTCGGCTAGACGACGCGTTTTGAACCGCGACGAACGAAGCAACCGAAAAGAGAAAGTGACTCAACCGTCGCATCCACGCGAAGTCAAATCCTTCTTGGTTGTCCGCTTGGCGAACGAACTGGGTGACTGACTGCACACAAACTGGCAAATTAGTCGTCAATCACGCTTGCCATGAGACGCTCGATCGCTTGTCGAACGATCGGAGACGGCAAAACGGTTGTCGGACCACGTCGGGTTTCTTTCCGGCCTCGACTGGCGATCGCGATGCCACGGACGTGACCCCGGTCGTCGATCACGGGACCGCCGACCTGCCGGATCGCCAGTCCGATGTCGCTGTCAAACGCCCCGACAAAACCGGAGCGTCGCGGACTGTCGTATTTTTCGATCCGGGAAGATCTGACCACCGTCGCCGGCGGCAGCGACGTCCTGACGCTTCGGCGGGAACCACCGCGAATTAGCTCGACCGTGACTAGATCCCCGGTTCGGTAGTCCGACAGTTCGGTCGTCAAAACATCCATCAAGGAGGCGACGTCGGGTGTCGCGTGTCCATCGATCGAGATGATAACGTCGTCCCAACGAAGCTCGGTCTGGGTGAGACTGAGATTCTCAGTGTTTTTCCATCCGAAGCGGGTGGGGCGGGCGATTTTCGGTCCGTCGGCCGTGTCCTCAGCCACATTGCCGGTCCAGCGTGGTTCCGGCGGGATCGGACGAGAGTCAATCGAGACGATGCCCGGCTTGAGTTCTTGATCCGGCAAGACCGCACAGAGCACCTCGGCAACGCCAAGCGACGGATCATCCGAAAGCTCGACCGCGGCCATGCCGCCTCGATCGACTTTCAGCAGGGCCAGGTCATGCTCCGGCAGTTCGGCCCGCTTCTGTGCCTCAACGACGCTTCCATCGTCCAGCCGGCATGTCGCCGTTCCCGTCAGAACGCTAGCCTTGGCGAGGATCCATCCGTCCGGGGAGATGACCGTGCCAACGCCGACCGACTGGGAATCAACCAACACCTCCACCACCGATTCGGCGACCGAGCGACCCGGCAAGTCGAAACGCTTTCGCAAAGGGTGTTGCAAGCCGAACGCGGTATCAATCGAATCGATCGGTTCCAGATCATCCCATTGCCGCTTGGCCAATTCTGAACGGAGGCCCGAGGTCGTGCCGACGTATCGTCCTTGGCGATTAAAGATGCCCCCGCCCGACATCCCGCCCTTGAGAAAGGGGGCGGGACCGGTCCATAAATCAACCGACCATAACAAGTGCGATGGTCCCTCCACGGTGGTCGAACCGATCACGGGGCTTCGGTCCATCAACCAACGAATGGTCCACCGGCCCGTTTCGTCCTTGAACGACTGTCCACCCGGATAGCCGGCGATAACGATTGGATCGCCGAAGGAACAGTTCGACGATTCAGATATCCGCGCCCATGGCCACTGGCCCGGGGTGGTGATCTTCACAAGGCCGATGTCGGAGATTGGATTGGTACCCAGGGCAACCGCGTCGGCATCGCGACCGTCCGAAAGCCGGACGGTGAACCGTTCCCCCGGCAATTGTTGGGTATGGGCACACGTCAGCACGTAGCCGTCCGGCGAAACAATGACACCGCTCCAGCGTTGGGGCTCCTCGGTGCCGGAAATCAACCGATCCTTCGACACCAACCGAACGGTCGTCCGTTTGGCGATCTGTTGCACCTCGGACAACTCCGATGAGTCCATCGGCTTCGGCGCCCCAGGTTCGCCCAGGACGTCGGTCGTCTTCTGGAGGGGAAGCTCACTGGAACGCTTGACACTGCGCTCGAACACGGAACCGGCAACCGGAGGGTAACGAACCCAATCGAGGTTCTTGCCCGCAAACAGGTCCTTTTGGTTTTCAATCAGGACATCTACCGAGGTCGCGTATTTCTGCGAGTCGATCGAGTCAGTGTCGATTCCAAGCAGACGGCCATCCAATCCGACGATCGCCGGATATTCCCACACCCCCCGAAAACCAGTGGTCGTCAACCAACGTTTCGGAACGGTTCGGTCGACCAGCCCGAGCCGGAGCATCGGCATCGAGTCGTAACTGGTGTCACCGCGGGTTGGGTAGCCGATCAGCAAACAGGGAGTCCCGGCCTTCAGCGTGGCCGTCGAGCCGAGCGGTATCGCCGGCCAGGGCCCTGGTTCGTTGATCTTGGCTACGCTCAGTCCCCATTCGGTCGACCATCCGGCATGTCTGGCGGTTGCGGTTCGTCCGTCGCTCAGATGGACTTTGGCGTCCGTCGCATCGGTGAACACTGGCCCTGGGACATCGCCTAGCAGGATATGCCCGTCCGCCGAGACAATGACCCCGGTGCAGTCGTTGTCGCCGTCCGCTTCCATCCGCACGATCGACCGACTGGTCGACCGATACAGTTCAGGCAACCCTGCCATCGACGATTGCATCTCGGTCGCAGTCCGCTCGGTCTCTTGGACCGCGGCGTCGGACACCGGATCATCAGCCCGGACACCGATGCTTGCACACACGCCGGCGACGATGAGTAGGAGGCGGCTAATCCGAGTTCGGGAATGGGTTTCAACACTTTGTTTGATCGTATAGACCAACACAACACTTCGGTTCTCAAATCGGTTCATTCGGTGTGCCGGCTAGGTTTGGTGTCGAGATCGGATGGTCCAGAAGGTTAACATCATCAAAGGTTTCGACTCGGTTCCGCGACAGGACGATCAGCGAGACGACTCGTCCTGCAGCGGCCCGAATACTTCGGGTTTGGTCGGCATCAAGGCCTAGCTGAGCATGGCTGCAAGCGTGACCAGCGGTGTGGAAACATCCCCGGCGGCGGTGGCGAACACCTCGATCGAGTTTGCGTCACTACTAGCGGGAAGGCGTCACCAACGCCAGCTTCAGTTTGCATCAGAATTCCACAGGCACCCACCACCAGTCGGGGAACGAATTGCGATCTATCCGCTGGTCAGGCGTTAAGCACGTCAGCAGGAATGATCGAGCAAAACCATGTGAGCCGTTTGGGCGTTCGCCCCGGTTGTACGTGGGAGCAACGACGCTACCCAAAGCATTCAAAATGCTGAAAGACTCCTGCCGAACTGCTTAACGCACGAACCAGGGAAGTGAAACGACCAAACGAATTCGAACGTCTTCAGGAGGGCGAAGGGGGATGATATGTCGCGACGGCAATCTCTTGCCTCAAAACCAGCGGGCAGTGAACCTCCATCAGTGCCATTCACGGCCGATCCAGCACAACCAGGGTCCGAGCAAGTGGCCAACCACCGAAGAGTTGCAATTGGAACGAACCAAAGCCTTCACCGGAGGGCAAGAATCAGAAGCAAAGTCCAAGGGGAGAACAGGCAGGCCGCTCGGCGTTCATCACCGGGCATCTTGAACAGAGGACTTGAGCTTCGGCTAGACGACGCTTTTTGAACCGCGACGAACGAAGCAACCGAAAAGAGAAAGTGACTCAACCGTCGCATCCACGCGAAGTCAAATCCTTATTGGTTACCCGCGGATTTCCCATGTCCAAATCGACGAGAAGACGTTCAAATCGTGGTAGGTAGAACCCATTATTGGTTTCCGCAATAAGGTCAGTGTAAACGTCCACGAGTTCATGAAGCTTCGGATAGCCAGCAAGTTGAGCGACGATTACACCGAAGTGCGCACGGGTTTCGCGATTCGCGTGGTATCGACAGGGGAGATCGGGGGCATCGTTCAGCAGCGACGACAAACGTGAATTGGAGAAATCTTGCGTTAGGAAGGGAATCGCCGAGCCTTCGATGTACTGGGTTAGCGTCTTGCAGCTATCGTGAAGATCAGATTGAGCCGTCAAGCAAATTGAAGACGCAGAATTTCCCGTGATGGCGGAGTATTGATTTTGATGTCTTTTTGCGACGCCAGAGGTTCGGTGAAACACCGACGACGATTCTTTCGTCTGAACCTCGCACCAAGCTTCGAGGTATCGATTGCCCGTTGGAGTTGCAACGAAGCGAAGCCGGATAAAACGAGAGCAGTCTCCGGACTTGAAGACAAAAGCCTTGCGAGATTTTACGTAGCGGTATCCCTCATCAGCAAGCAATTGCTGAGCGGAGTCTATCAGTTCCTGTTGGAGTACGTTCCAGTCCATGTTTAGTCGGGTAACGTTACGCGTAACCGGGAACGCGCGGGAAAGTTTCTAACGGCCAAATCGCTTAGCTCGCGTCCTCCGGTTCACGCGATGGTTACCCTCCGCTTGGGTCGCCCGATGTGTCGTAGTGGTCAATTTCGATCTTGAATCCTAACGCATGGGAACGATCACGAACAGCTTGAGGAATCGGTGGCGGTGTTGATGTCGAACCGCACGAATAGCAGAAGAAGTCAGCCATCACGCCGCCAGCAAGAATCTTGGAGATCGCAGTCTCGTGAGGTCCTAGTTGTTCGAGAAGCCATAGGAGATGAATGTGCAAACGTGGTGAGTCCACCCAGTGTTCGGATGACATTGTCCACGCTCCTGCTCCGCAAGAAGTCCGTTGTTCGACCTTGCCAGATTTGGTGCGAATCAATCTCGGTTCACCTCGCCGATGTTGAGTGTCGGGTGGTAGAAGCAGTGCTTGCGTGATCACCATTGGATCAAGGTCGTCAGCCCAAAAGCGAGCCGTCGCATACGCGCGCGTGTAGATGCGTTTCGGCAATCAGTGTCACCAGGTGAGAAACGGCAATTTCAGTCGAATAACAATAGATTCAACCCTACTCAGTAGGGTCGTATTCGGGAAATTGCATGATACGGGGTAAGTGAGTTGGGGTGTTTGACCAATATCACTCAACTCGCTACCGGTTGGGAATCTTAACTGCTGCAAATTGTTGCGGCAATGTCGCCATTCCTGGGAGTCGTTCTGATGACACTGGCAGACTTTGAGGTGGCCGTGGCTTCGGCGGATGACGTCAGCGAAAGTGACCAAACATGGTTTCCGAAATGGCTTCGGCGGTACGCACTCACGCATCCCAAAGGGCTGACGAATGAACTGCCCGTGAATCGTGAGACGGTCCTGCGGTTTTCGCGTTCTTTGCTGGAGGCCGGGGCGCCGGCATGGCAGCGATGGCAAGCGGTGCGATCACTGGAGTGCTATCGCGACTTAGTTTTGAAGCGATCGGAGCCAGATTTGTCGAGCATCGTTGCGAAACTTGCCCAATTGGGCAAGCAAGAGCGCAACCTTGAATTGCACGTGCCGCCAACAGAAGAGGAGTTGGAAAGGATCCGTGGAAAAGTGGATCCTACGGAACCTGATTTGATTCAGGCAATGCGGGGCGATCTTCGCGTCCTGCATTATTCGATGGCCACGGAGAAGGCGTATGTACGGTGGGTGAAGCGATTCATGGGGCATGTGGGCTCGACCAACCTGGAACAGTTCAATGAACGAGACATTGAGTCTTTTTTGACCAAACTTGCGGTCGAGGGAAAGGTCGCGGCTAGTACGCAGACGCAGGCGAAGTCGTCCTTGGTGTTTTTGTTTGAGTGCATCTTGGGCAAACGGATTGGTTTCCTCAACGCGGTGCGAGTCAAACGCCCTGACACGATGCCGGTCTGGTTTAGCCGCAACGAAATTGAAAAGCTTCTGGAACAGATGACTGGCATGCACCGGATCATGTTTCAATTGATGTACGGCTCCGGTCTTCGACATAAAGAGTGTCGTCGACTGAGGATCAAAGATGTCTGGTTTGATGAAGGCTGCGGGAATCACCAAGAACGGGGTGCCACATTCGCTTCGCCATAGTTTTGCAACGCATTTGGTGGAGGATGGCACGGACTTGCCCACGGTCCAAAAACTGATGGGACACAAGGACATTGAAACGACGATGAGCTATGTGCACGTGAGTGTTGCCTTTGACAGCCGGTTGCAAAGTCCGGTCGATCGGCTCGCGGGCGGGGACTGATTCCTGAGTCACCGGGGCCGAGTGAGTGGAGTTTCTGCCGCCTGAATCGCTTGAATCATGCTCATCAGCCGAGATGACGCGGTCCCGCGTGTGCGTTTGTTGCCAATGCGCCGGACTGGCGATGCGTTCCATCGGTGCGCCGTGAGAATGGACTTCGTCCGCTTGGGTGACCGGTTCCCGGTTCCAATGCTTGGGGGTTACTTGGGACTCCCCCGTCATCTTCGGGGATCAGGCTGGCTGGTGCAACTGTTTCAGGGCTGGCGGGTGAGATGAAACGCTTTCAGCGTTGATGGGGGCAGTGCGGGGGAGTTAATGCGGCGGGTTGGGATGGAGGAGCGGTGGTGGTCCGAATTCTTGGCAGGGTGGTCAGTGCGCGAACCGAATGCAACTCATTGAAAAAGTTAAATTGACAATTGAAAAATGCAAATTGATGCGATTTCATCCACGCATTCCGGCATTTTACAATTATCAATTTGCACTTTCACTTTTTCAATCGCGACAAACGCCGTATCAATACCATTCGTCGGAAACCGCCTTGTTGATTTCATCTTTATCAGCCCAGGCGATGCCCCTGGCTTCGATGAGGATGGCCGTTGGCCAACAAAACCGACCGCAAAAGCGCAATTTCAAAACTGACGCGGTGGGTTGGGAATGGAGGAGCGGTGGTGGTCCGAATTCTTGGCAGGGTGGTCAGTGCGCGAACCGAATGCAACTCATTGAAAAAGTTAAATTGACAATTGAAAAATGCAAATTGATGCGATTTCATCCACGCATTCCGGCATTTTACAATTATCAATTTGCACTTTCACTTTTTCAATCGCGACAAACGCCGTATCAATACCATTCGTCGGAAACCGCCTTGTTGATTTCATCTTTATCAGCCCAGGCGATGCCCCTGGCTTCGATGAGGATGGCCGTTGGCCAACAAAACCGACCGCAAAAGCGCAATTTCAAAACTGACGCGGTGGGTTGGGAATGGAGGAGCGGTGGTGGTCCGAATTCTTGGCAGGGTGGTCAGTGCGCGAACCGAATGCAACTCATTGAAAAAGTTAAATTGACAATTGAAAAATGCAAATTGATGCGATTTCATCCACGCATTCCGGCATTTTACAATTATCAATTTGCACTTTCACTTTTTCAATCGCGACAAACGCCGTATCAATACCATTCGTCGGAAACCGCCCAAACCGCCTTGTTGATTTCATCTTTATCAGCCCAGGCGATGCCCCTGGCTTCGATGAGGATGGCCGTTGGCCAACAAAACCGACCGCAAAAGCGCAATTTCAAAACTGACGCGGTGGGTTGGGACGGAGGGGCGGTGGTGGTCCGAATTCTTGGCGAATCCGGCTACGGGGTGGGAAAACATCGAGAGGATTCTCGTCCGCTACTGGTAGATCTTCACCGAATCAACCAACATCTGCACCGGAAATTCGGTGGTGGCATCCGGCGGGCCCAGAAATCCTCCTCCGACGGCGACGTTCATCAACAGATGAAACGGTTGATCAAACGGGGCAGGGTACTTGCCGCCAGAGCTTTCCCATCTCGTTTGCTTTTGCACTGATTTTCCATCGACCAACCACTCAATCTCGTTGGCTCGCCAGTTCACGGCAAACGTGTGAAAGTCATCGGCGAAGGTTCCTTGCTCCAGCGTGTATTCATCGCCCGTGTGAATGTTGTTCGGCCAGGGTGCGCCGTGATGCAGCGTCCCCAACACGACATTGGGTTGCTGGCCTCGCATCTCCATGATGTCAATCTCGCCGCTGGCCGCCCAACCACCGTATTCGTCCTTGGTTGGTAACATCCAAATCGCCGGCCAGATGCCTTGTCCTTGGGGCAACTTCGCTCGCACTTCGATGCGACCGTACTTCCAATCCCCTCGGTGCTTGGTTCGAACTCGCCCCGACGAGTACTCTCGCGACGTTCCGCTGATGGCCGCGTTGTCACGCCGAGCCTCCAGAACCAGACATCTATCCTCGACTCGCACGTTCTCAGGGCGGTCGGTGTAGATCTGAAGCTCGTGGTTGCCACCGCCGAACGCGTTGACCTCGACCTCCCACTTGGAATAGTCCAACGAGTCCCCGCTGAAATCGTCTTGCCAAACCAATCGGTCAAACGACTGAGCGTTTGCGTGGCGGAAACTGCATCCAAACATCGTGATCGCCATTCCGACAGCGACCGCGAGTCGGATCATTCTGCGAAACCGCGTTTACGAAGCAACGCTTCTGTGTCGACATCACGACCGCGGAATTTGCGGTACGTTTCGACGGGATCGAGTGTGTCGCCCACGCTGAGAATGTGATCGAACAACTTGGCCGCCGTCGCTTCGTCGAAGAAGCTCCCCGCCTCGACGAACATTTCCGCCGCATCCGCCGTCAACGCGTCGCTCCAAAGGTAGCTGTAGTAGCCCGCGGAGTAAGCGTCGCTGCTGAACAGGTGGCTGAAGTGAGGCAGACGGTGACGCATCGGCAATTCGTCGGGCATGCCGATTTCTGCGAGTGCCGATTTCTCAAACTCGCTGACGTCGATGTCCCCTGCCTGCAACTGATGCAGCTTCATGTCCAGGATCGCACAAGCGAGATACTCAACGGTTTCAAACCCGCTGTTGAACTTGGACGAAGCTTCGATCTTGTCGAGCAGTTCTTTCGGCATCGGTTCGCCCGTCTCGTAGTGCGTCGCGTAGCGCGTCAACACTTCGGGCGTCGACAACCAATGCTCCAGCACCTGCGACGGGAACTCGACAAAGTCTCGAGCCACGTTGGTGCCAGACTGCGATGGATAGTGCACACGACTGGAAAGTCCGTGCAGGGCGTGGCCAAATTCGTGGAACAAGGTGGTCGCATCGTCCCAAGAAATCAAAACGGGCTTGCCGTCCGCGGCGGGAACGAAGTTGCTGTTGTTCGACACGATCGGCGTCCGCACAGGAACATCCGCGGATTCCGGGTCGAGTTCCCATCCCGATTGACCTCGATAGTCCATCATCCACGCGCCGCTGCGTTTGCCTTCGCGAGCGAAGGGGTCGAGGTAGAACAGTCCTACGTGACTTCCATCGGACTTCTGCACCACTTCGTAAACGGTGACATCGGGATGGAAGACCGGCAAGTTGCCGACAGGTCGAAACTGGAAGCCGAACAGTTCTTCGGCACACCACATCATCGCTTCGACCAAACGATCGAGTTGCAAATAAGGGCGTACCTCGGCCATGTCCAAGTCGTATTTGTCAGCCCGCACCTTTTCGGCGTAGTACCGATAATCCCACGGTTCAATCGTGATCTTTGGCTTTCCTGCCGCTTCCATTTCGGCATCGGCAATCGCTTGCATGTCCGCCACTTCGTTCGCGACTCGTTGCACAGCGTGAGGCCAAACCTTCATCATCAGATCCATTGCACGATCGGGCGTGCCCGCCATCGTGGATTCCATCCGCCAATGAGCGTGCGAGGGGTACCCCAGCAACTTGGCTCTTGCCGCACGCAGATTCAGAATCTCGCGAATGATGCCTTTGTTGTCGTGGTCGTCGTTGTTGTCACCACGGAAGTAGTAGTTCCGCCAGACCTGTTCGCGAAGCTCACGGTCATCGGCATTGGTCAAAAACGGGTCCATCGACGAACGCGTGTTGGTCACGGCCCACTTGGCTTTGCCACCTTTTTCCTCCGCCGCAACCGCCATCGCATCGCGTGTCGACTGAGGCACGCCCGACAACCGGGACACCTCGTCGATCCAGGTGACATGTCCCTTCTCTTCTTCCAACACGTTTTGGTTGAAGTCCGTGAACAGACGAGCCAGTCGCGTGTTGATTTGCGAAAGCTTGGCTTTGTCCTCTGGACTCAACCGAGCCCCACGGCGAACAAAGCTCTTGAATGTTTCATCCAGCAAGCGCTTCGCATCATCGTTCAGAGCGACCGTTTTCTTCTCGAAAACATCGTCATGAATCGCTTCGATGCGAGCAAACAAGGCCACATTCTGCGTGACTGAGTCTGAGTAAGCAGCCAACTTGGGTGTGATACTGCGTTCCAAATCCGGGATCGGGCCCAGGTTCAGGTTCCCCGCGTGCACGTCGAACAACACCTCGACTCGGTGCAGGGCTTCGCCGGCGGTTTCCATCGCGAGCAGCGTGTTCTCGAACGTTGGGGCCGCCGACTGATTCGCAATCTGATCGATTTCCTTTTCAGCCTGCTCAATCGCGGCGTCAAAGGCGGCACTGAATTCATCAACCCGGACTTCGTTCCACGGCGGCACCCCACCATGAGGTCCCGGCCAAGATTTCAGAAGCGGTGAGCTGGAGAGAAGAGATTGCGAGCTGTTCACGGAAGTTTCTTGTGAATAGGAAGGTTGGACCAACGCGATCGCGGCAAGGAAGCTTGCCGGAACAACACACCATCTCATTTGATGAACCCTTTGGATTTCAGAAGTTCCACCACCGCATCCGCACAATCAGCGATGGAAGTGGTGGAGGTATCAACGGCCAAGTCAGGATCGCTCGGAACGTCGTATTTTGCGGTCACACCAGGGAAGTTGGACAGCTCGCCAGCGTCCGCTTTCGCGTACTGCCCCTTGGTATCCCGTTCCCGGCAAACTTCCAATGGAGTCGCGACGTGAACGACCAAGAACTGATCTTCGCCAATCAACTTGCTGACTTTCTGACGCACATCATCGGACGGTGCCACCAAGGATGCCAAGCAGATCAGCCCAGCATCGTTCAGCGTGTGAGCCAAGTGCCCGCTGCGACGCAGGTTCTCGCTGCGATCATCCGCGCTGAAGCCCAGGTCACGGCTCAAACCGCGACGAACATACTCGCCATCGACCACCGCAACTGATCGGCCCGCGTCAAACAATTTACGTTCCACGGCTTGCGCGATCGACGTCTTGCCGCTCCCGGTCAGCCCCGTCAGCAGCACCGTGGCTGGTTTCTGTCCGAAGCGTGCCAAACGCTCTTCCGCGGTCACGGCCGAGAGAGTGTCGCCGGAATCATCCGATGAAGCTTCGTCGTCCCAAACGGACTTGTGACTTCCGGTGGTCCCGCGATCCAAGATCATGCCCGCGGCAACGGTCGCATTCGTGATCCGATCGACCAGGATGATCGCTCCCGTGGTTCGGTTGCGACGGTATGGGTCGTAGTGAATCGGTGCCGACAAAGACAATCGAACACGTCCGATTTCGTTCAGTTCCAGAGTCGGTGCTGGCAAGCGATGCAGGTCGTTCACATCGACTTTGTAAGCCAACGTTTCGACATTCCCTGGGACCGTTTGAGTGGTGTGTTTGACGAGGTACGTCTTGCCAGGAACCATCGCCTCTTCATTCATCCAAACCAACATCGCTTCGACGTCGGATCCGCTTCGTGGCATGTTGCCACTGCGAACGATCATGTCACCGCGACTGGCATCGATTTCATCTTCCAATGTCAGCGTCACCGCCAACGGAGCGTAGGCTTCATCCAAGTTGCCGTCGTAGGTGACGATTTCTTTGACCTTGGACTTCTGACGACTGGGCAGGACGGTGACCTCTTCGCCTGTGCGAATGATCCCGGACGCGATCGTTCCACAGAACCCACGGAAGTTGAGGTTGGGACGATTGACGTATTGAACTGGCAATCGGAAATCTTGCAGGTTGCGGTCCGAACCGATGTAAACGGTTTCCAGGAAATTCATCAACGTGCTGCCGGTGTACCACGGCATGTTCTCGCTGCGGTCAACCAAATTGTCGCCGTTGAGAGCACTGATCGGAATGAAGTGCAAATCAGGCAAGTCCAAGCGGGTTGCGAAATTGCGATAATCTTCACAGATCTCGTTGAAACGCTCTTCGCTGTAATTAACTCCGTCGATGTCCATCTTGTTGACCGCCACGACCACATGACGGATGCCCAACAACGAAACGATGAACGAGTGACGGCGGGTTTGGGTCAACACCCCGTGCCGCGCGTCGATCAGGATGATCGCCAGGTCCGCGCTGCTGGCACCGGTCGCCATGTTCCGCGTGTATTGTTCGTGACCGGGCGTGTCCGCGATGATGAATTTACGTTTGGCCGTGCTGAAGTAGCGATAGGCGACATCGATCGTGATGCCCTGTTCGCGTTCTTCTTTCAGACCGTCCATGAACAACGAGGGGTCAAATCCACCTGCCACGCTGCCTTGACGAACCGAGTCACTTTGGACCTTCGCCAATTCGTCTTCGTAGACCAACTTGGAATCGTAGAGCAGGCGGCCGATCAACGTGCTCTTGCCATCGTCCACGCTGCCGCAGGTGATGAAACGCAACAATTGCTTTTGCTCATGTTGCTTCAGATAAGCATCGATGTCGGAGGCGATCAGATCAGATTGATGGGACATAGGAGGACAGCTTTTAGCAGTTAGCCGTTAGCTTCTAGCAACAGCCGATCGGAGGTATAGGTTTACGTTGAGAAGAAAGCGGAGGCCGCTCGGGATGTTCCGCTACCGACGAGCTAGCCGCTAGCTGCTAGTAGCCAGCAGCGGATCGCAAAGCGATCAGAAGTAGCCGCGTTCTTTTTTCTTTTGCATGCCGACGCCGCCTTCGTCTTGGTCAATGATGCGACCTTGGCGTTCACTGGTGCGGGTCAGCAGCATCTCTTGGATGACCTCGGGCAGTGTCGTCGCTTCGCTCTCGACCGCTCCGGAAAGCGGGTAGCAACCCAGGGTTCGGAATCGCACCATCCGGGTCTCTTCTTTCTCGCCCGGCAACAAGGGCATGCGATCGTCATCACGCATCAACAACATTCCGTCGCGATTGACGACTTGGCGAGGTTCCGACAAATACAGCGGCACGATCGGGATGTTTTCCATGTGGATGTACTGCCACACATCCAGCTCCGTCCAGTTGCTCATCGGGAAGACGCGAATCGACTCGCCTTTGTTGACCCGACCGTTGTACAGGTTCCAAAGTTCGGGGCGTTGGTTCTTGGGGTCCCAGCGGTGCGATTTATCGCGGAAGCTGAACACGCGTTCTTTGGCCCGACTTTTTTCTTCGTCCCGGCGAGCCCCACCGAACGCGGCGTCGAATTGGTACATGTCCAACGCGGCTTTGAGCGCGTCGGTTTTCATCAATTCAGTGTGTCGCTCGCTGTCTTCCCACGGCGGGATGTTGGCTTTCAGACCTTCTTCGTTGATGTGCACCAACACGTCCAACCCCAACGTGCCACGAACATATTTCTCGCGGTGCTCGATCATGTCCTTGAACTTGTACGTCGTGTCGACGTGCAACAACGGGAAGGGCAACTTCGCGGGGTAAAATGCTTTCAGCGCCAAGTGAAGCAGCACCGCGGAGTCTTTGCCGATCGAGTACAGCATCACAGGTTTTTGAAATTCCGAGACGACTTCTCGGAAAATGTGGATGCTCTCGGCCTCGAGCTGTTTCAGGTGAGTGAGGCTGTAATCGGACATGCGATCTTTGCAGAAAGAGTGAAACGAATCGGGTTCGCCGCGACATCAAGCGTGGCAGTATAGACGGGGTGCAGAATCGATCCAGCCGGAAGGTCGCCCAGCGAGCTCAGCCCTTCTTTTTCTTCGTCAATTCCAAGATCACGCCTCGGCTGACATCGGCTGTCTCAGACGAGCCATCCTCTTCCGCCTCGGTGACCTCAGGAGCCACGTTCCCTAACGGATAGGTGGCCACAACGCGAAGATCCAGACCTTTGAGCACGCCGTGATGACGGGCCTCTCCCCGTTCATCGACCCACTTGGGGCCTTTGATCAGCAACAGCCGGTCAAACTGACTCCAATGAGGCTCCACCCAGCGGCAGAACTTTAGCAGGCTGCCAACCGCTCGGCTGACGATCGTGGTGAAGCGAAAATCTTCCAATAAATCTTCGCCGCGAGCCGCGTAGACCGGCACGGGCAGATTCAATTCGGTCACCAATTCGTCGAGCACCTTGGCACGCTTGCCAACCGATTCGGCCAGCGCGACTTCGATGTCGGGCCGCAACATCGCCAAAGGGATGCCGGGCACGCCGTTGCCGCTGCCCATGTCCAGGACTTCTTCGCCGGGCTGGATCAACTGAGCCAATTGCAAGCAATCACGTAAGTCGCGGGTGACGAATAGATCCCACGTCGTATGCCGGGTCAGGTTGATCTGCTCGTTGTACCGCCACAGCGACTGCGCGTATTGCTGCAGCGACATGCCCAGAGGCTCGTCGAGCTCGAGTCCGAATTGTTCCAAGGCCGTTTTGAATTCTGCGTCAATCATGCCCGCAGGTCATACCAGGGGCGACCGAACCTGGGTAGCGGAACAGTGCCCCAGAAAGACCGAAAGACCACAAAAACGACCGCCAGACGGACTTCGAGAGCCAAAATGCCCGGACGAACGCCCGTCGCGGGCGTCCCGCGGCGGTTTGGTTCCCCTGCGAGAACGCTCCCCAACACACCCGATCACTCCGGCAAACTGAAATTCACTGGCGGAGTGGAGCCCTTGGCGTCGGTCGTGGCCGCTGCTGAATCCGCCTTCGGAGATTCCGCAGTCTGCCCCGCACTGGATTCCTGGAAGCTCACCGCCGAATTGCTGCCAGGAACAATTGGCTGGGTCGCAGCGGGCTGCATCGCACCAGGAATGGCGTAGCTGGGCGGTGCGGCGTAGCTAGGAGGTGTTTGGTTGGCGAGGTGAGCAGGTGCCGAAGCCACGGTGGCCACCGGTCCCGATGCCGCACCAATTGGCTTGCCAGCCGTTCCCGCCGAAGCGATGTTGGCAGCCGGTGACGTTCCCAATCCAGGGTTCAACTGAGCCAACATCTCACGCGAGCGATCGATGGCACGCTTGGTGGCCGGATCGCCTGCTGCGGAAGCTTCGTGAGTGACAGCCTGTTGCAGGTGAATCTGAGCGTCCGCGTTCTGGCCCTTTTTGTAGTGCAAAAACGCCATGTTGAAGTGAGCCACGGCGGGTTTGTTGTTGGCCGCCAAGACCCTGTAGGCCTCTTCGCTTTGCCCCGATTCGAAATGCACGCTGGCCAAGTTGTTGGCGTAGCGAGATGTGCCCGGTGCCAATTCCAAGGCGCGAGCCAAGGTTTGCACCGCCATCTCGTGCTGATTCAACTTCCCGAGCGTCAACCCAAGGTCGTTGTACAACGCCGCATCGTTCGGGCTTTGTGCGATTGCTTTTTGAAAGAACTCGGCGGCTTTGGAATGATTGCCTTCCCGAAAATGCAGGCGTGCCACGCTGGTCAACGCGGACGGATGATTTGGCGATCCTTCCAGTGCCTTGGAATAGCTCTCCATGGCCTTGGTCAGGTTACCGGTCGACTCCCAAAGTTGCCCGTTGGCAACCAACACATCCGGTTCCAATTGACCAGGCTCGTTCTCCAACGAGAGCGGATCGCTGTCGTAGTCGTTTTCTTTCGAATCACGCCCAAACCAACTGGCAACCGTTCCGGTGGTTTTTCCCCACGCGTTCTTAGTCGCAGTCCCGACGCCACCAGCCGCTTTGCCGACCGAATCCCCGGCCGACGCGATGAAACTGGGGCCTTTGTTGGGTTCGCTGACAGTCGCCGCTCCTTTGCCCGCAAACGGGTTCATGGATGCCAGCGACATCGAACGAGAGGCACATCCAGAGGAAGTCAACGTGAGGCAACCACCCACCACCAACGTAAAAATCCATTCACGTTTGGCTGGATGAGTCTTGCGAGTTGCGTTTGGCTGACGTGTGGCGTCCATGTTTCACACTTCGTTGAGGAGCATTTGTGGCCGGTCATTGCAACCGGCGCCGCCCGTCTCTCAAATGTGTGAAACGGGCTTTTCGTTGGAAAATCAGATCACAACGGATCATTCCATTGGCTTTGATCGACCATTCGCTTGATCGACTTTAACGCCCACAACGATTTTTCTGAAAATACTTTTTCAAACACGTGTGAGCTTGGTGACGCTTTCGGAGACACCCAGTTCCCGCACAAACCAATCGCCCTGCCAATTCGTTTCGTCAGCCCGAATTGGGATGCCGCTGTCGCATTCTTATCGGTCAGGATCCGCCCGGATTCGATCCCAATTGGACGACAACGCCGCGATCTTTCATCCGCAGTGAAACCTGTGAAACAGACCGCAAAGAGGGCCAGCGATTGGGGTGCACGCGTCCACGGACGATGGACTTTCAAAGTCCGTCAATCACAACCCGACGCATGACGGGCTGTTGATTCAATCAGCCGGAACGCGATCGCGTCCGGTTCGTCTCCGGTAACCGCGGGCTAGCGATGGACTGCGAAATGCTTGGTGTTGACGCTCTGATAGCGGATGCAACTTTTCTTCCGGCTTCTGTCCTTCTCCATCCCGGTAGGGCTGTCGGATGGTAGCCGGGAGTCGCTACGTGGGACGTTCGAAAAATAAATGGTGGCTGGCGTCTGGGTTTCGCCCCGGATGGGGCCGTCGTGCTTAGCTCGGGGCGGAAGCCCCGAGAGACCGATGCCGGAAAACAAACGGTCGCCCCGGATGGGGCCGTCGTGGGAGTTGGGGGGTCCCTCGCTCACGCTTCGGGTTGTGATGGGTGGTCTTGGTTGACTCTGACGGGCCAGGGTGCCTTCATGACAGAGCATCTCAAGAAGACTTCTTGATGATGCCTTTTTTCTTCGTCGCGGCTTTGGCAGTCTTCTTTTTAGCGGCCTTCTTCTTGGCTGTTTTCTTTTTCGCAGCCTTCTTCGCTGTCTTCTTCTTCGCGGCTTTCTTCTTTTTCTTTTTCTTGGTCGGGCCCTTGGCAGCGCGTTCTGCCAACAGATCCAAGACTCCTTCGAACGTCATCTCTTGCGGGTCCGTCCCGCGTGGGATCGACGCATTGGTTTCGCCATCGGTCGCGTAGGGACCAAAGCGACCTTCCAGAATCTTGATCTCGTTTTCCGTGACCGGACTTGGCTTCTCGAATTTTTTGATTGGTTCCTTGGGTGCCGCACGCCCACGAGTCTTGGGCTGCTTGAGCAACTCAATCGCTTCCTCAAACGTCACATCCAAGGGTGACTTCTCAGCCGGCAAGGAACGCGTCTCTTTGCCACATTTCACGTACGGTCCATAGCGTCCATCGTGAGCCTGGATCGGCTCCTTCATTTCGGGATGCTCCCCCAGTTCACGCGGCAACGAAAGCAATTTGCAAGCCATCGCCAAATCGACGTCTTCGACGGCGATCGTTTTCAGAATCGATGCGTTCTTCTTTTCTTCATCGTCCTTCTCGCCCATTTGGACATAGGGCCCAAAGCGACCGGCCTTGATGTAAATCGGCTTGCCAGTCTCCGGGTGCGTGCCCAAAGGCTCATCTTCCCGAGCGGCGTCCTCGAACAACTCCATCGCTCGAGCAAGTGTCATCTCATCGGGCGCCATGCCTTCCAAGATCGGAGCTTTGCGTTCGCCTTGCTCCAAAAAGGGTCCGTACTTCCCAACTCGCACGAAGACCTCTTCACGGTTCTCGCCCTCGGTTGGAATCCCCAGCGAAAACTTTGCCGTCACGCGAGGATCGATCTCTTCGATCTTGCTTTCCAATCGTGGCTTCAATCCGATCGCGGCTTTCTGGCCAACGGCCGGTTCGTTGTCATCGCCAAAGTAGAAACGTTTCAAATACTCGAGCGACTCCGCTTCCTGCCGACTGATCGTGTCCAGAAAATCTTCCATCTGAGCCGTGAAGTCGTAGTCAACGAGCGGCTCGAAGTGGGTTTCCATCAAACGAATGACACTGAACGCCGTCCAACTGGGGACCAACGCGTTGCCCTTTTTGTACACGTAATCGCGACGCTGAATCGTGTCGATGATCGACGCGTAGGTACTGGGTCGACCAATTCCCTTTTCTTCCAGCGTGCGAGTCAACGACGCTTCGCTGAAACGCGAAGGTGGCTGAGTCGTGTGACTTTTGGGGTCCAACGTCGCGACAGACAAACCATCGTTTTCATTGACCGCGGGCAACAAACGCTCCTTGTCAGCCAACTCGGCCTCGGGATCATCACTGCCTTCGACATAGGCTCGCAAGAAACCTTCGAACAGAATGCTCGTGCCGCTGGCGGTGAACGTGGTTCCACCACCTTCGATCGTGACACCGATGCGTTGCTTTTTCGCGTCGGCCATTTGACAAGCAACGGTTCGTTTCCAAATCAGTTCGAACAATCGGAACTGATCCCGATCGAGTTCGTTCTGCACGGCGGCAGGAACACGGAACGGCGTCCCGGCGGGTCGAATGGCTTCGTGAGCCTCTTGCGCGTTTTTGACCTTGCCTTTGTAGACTCGCACCGTTTCGTGCAAGAATTTCTCGCCATACTCACTGCGAACCAAATCACGCGCCGCGTTGATGGCTTCCTTCGACAGCGTGGTCGAGTCAGTACGCATGTAGGTGATGTAACCATTCTCGTACAACCGCTGGGCCGCTTGCATGCAGCGGCGTGCGGTGAAGCCCAGTTTCCGGTTGGCTTCTTGTTGCAGCGTGCTGGTCGTGAACGGTGCTTTGGGTCGTTCGGCGAACGGTTTGACTTCGACCTTGGCGACTCGAAAACTTTCCTGCTGGAGTTTCTGCTTCAATTCGTTGGCCTGCTGCTCATCCATTTGCAACATTTGCGGATTGATCAGCTTCCCATTGGTCGAATCAAAGTCTTTCCCGCTGGGGATTTTCCGGCCATCAACGGTCGCCAGCATCGCGGGCAGCGAGTCACCGTTTTCGGTTGTGAAAATGGCTTCCAAATCCCAGTAGGTCGCATCGTTGAACGCGATCCGTTCCCGCTCACGCTGGACGATCAACCGGACCGCGACGCTCTGAACGCGTCCGGCCGACAAACCACGGCCGACTTTTTTCCACAGCAACTGCGACACGTCGTAACCGTACAAACGGTCTAGGATCCGGCGTGTTTCTTGGGCTCGGACCAAACCATCGTCAATCTCACGAGGGTCTTCCAGCGCGTGCTGAATCGCCTCTTTCGTGATTTCGTGAAAGACCAGACGGTGAACAGGCACCGTGGGCTTGAGCAATTCGAAGAGGTGCCAGCTGATCGCCTCTCCCTCGCGGTCTTCATCCGTCGCGAGATACAGGCTGTCTGCATCCTTGAGCGCGGCCTTCAATTTGTCGACTTGTTTCTTCTTGTCCGCCGGCACGATGTAGACCGGCTCAAAGTCTTTTTCGACGTTCACCCCCAAATAGGCCCACGGTTCTTTCTTGAACTTTTTGGGGATGTCCTTGGCTCCGCCAGGCAAATCGCGAACGTGCCCGACGCTGGCTTCGACCTGGTAACCGCTTCCCAAAAACTTCGAGATCGTCCGGGCTTTCGCGGGCGATTCGACGATCACCAAACTTTTGCTGGTCGATTTGGCCATGAGCAAGAACGAACCGATTCAAGGTGGAAAGATAGGGGTTTCAGATGTGCGTGACTCGGGTTTGTCGCTCAAACCCGTCGCCTCGTCAACACGTCAAGTGGAGGACCGGGTCCGATCCAAGTGCGTTTTCAAGAACGTTTTCAGCTTGCGACTGCGTGCATGATCCACGTCGGTCAAATGAAATGTCAGGGTCACTCGCTCAGCGTCACTGAGGTCCAACGTGCCAGTGTCGGAACGAGATTGGAGCACGTCCAGCGCCAACAATTGTTCCAAATCAATCGCTGACTGGGGCCCCCTCAATTTCAACCGAACACAGTCGCTGACCTTGGTTTCAAGCTCCGCCCAATGAGGCAACGGAGTTTCTTCCTCGCCCGATTCTAACCGAACGGAGACACGGTCCGGGGCAGGGTACTCCACCGCACCTTCGCCCGCGACATTCGACAACATGTCGAGCAAACCTTCCACCAATTCCAACGGCCACTGGGGCTGTGAATTCTCGGGGAATCCCTTGGGCAACGTGTGCCACCGACGCCCCAACACTCGCCACGGCTGCATCGAATCCGCCGCTTCTTCCGCGTTGGAATCGGACTCCGAAACCATTTCGGCAACCGGAATCTGCGTTTCGGAATCGACGCGCAGGACGGGCTCCGGCTTGGCAACGACCGTCGACGACGGCAAGTTCTCCGCGTTCGTGTCCGCCACGCGACCGTTGACCGTCGGCTGCCAATCCAAGATTTCTCGCGGCTCAGCGGTACGTGTTCCCGAGATCGCATCGGCCAAGAACGGCGCGGTCGAAGACACCCATTCGTCCGCTTCGCAGTTGGCGGGATCCGCTTTCGCAGCCAAGCCTTCCGGCGTTCCCGCAAACACGACTTGTCCGCCGTGGACGCCAGCCCCTGGCCCAATGTCGATCAACCAATCGCAGCACTTGATCACGTCCAAGTTGTGCTCAATCACGATCACCGAATTGCCCAATTCGACCAATCGCTGCATCACGACCAACAACTTCTCAATGTCACCGAAGTGCAAACCAGTCGTCGGTTCGTCCAACAGATAAATCGTGTGCCCCGTCGCAGGACGAGCCAACTCCGCCGCCAATTTCACTCGCTGAGCTTCTCCGCCCGAGAGAGTCGGAGCCGACTGGCCCAGCGTGACGTATTCCAATCCAACATCACAAAGCGTTTGAATGACGCGAGCGATCCGGGGATGCGACGCGAACAACTCGACGGCTTCACCACAGGGCATTTCCAGCACATCGGCAATCGACTGGCCATGCAGTTTGACTTCCAGCACGTCGTCGTTGTATCGCCGGGCGCCGCAATCTTCGCAGGGCACCCAAACATCCGGCAAGAAATGCATTTCAATCTTGCGTTGGCCGCTGCCTTCACAAGATTCGCAGCGACCGCCCGACACATTGAAACTGAACGTCCGCGGTGTGAAACGCCGCTCGCGAGCAGCGGGGATCTCCGCAAACACAGCCCGAATCAGATCAAACACACCGGTGTAGGTCGCCGGATTGCTGCTCGGTGAATTCCCCAGCGGTGACTGGTCGACTTGAATGACTTTGTTGACATAACGCAAACCATCGATGCCATCATGCTGCCCCGGTTTCAACTTCGCCCGGTGCAATCGTCTCGCCAACACAGGGTAGACAATGTCATTGATCAGCGAGCTTTTCCCACTGCCGCTGGGGCCCGTGATCGCAGTCAAAACCCCCAAAGGAATGTCGACGTCCACGTCCTGCAAGTTATTCTCACGCGCTCCCTTGATCGACAGGTATTCGACCATCGGTTTGCCGGATTCGGAAATCACGGGGCGACGAACGGCGGGCAACTCAATCTGTTTTTCGCCCAGCAAGTACGGCGCAGTAACAGACTCGCTGGCAGGCTCGACCGCATCGGGTTTGCCTTGCGCCACCACGCGACCACCGTGCCGACCGGCTCGCGGCCCAAAGTCGCACAGGTAATCGCTTCCGGAAATCACATCGTAATCGTGCTCGACCACCAACAACGTGTTGCCCTGGTCTCGCAATCGATGCAGCGCCGCCAGCAATCGCCGGTTGTCTCGCGGATGCAAACCAATCGTCGGCTCATCCAGCACATACAGAACGCCACACAATCCGCTGCCAAGCTGCGACGCCAAACGAATTCGCTGAGCCTCGCCACCCGAAAGCGTTGGTGCACCACGGTGCAGAGTCAGGTAATCCAGCCCCACGTCTCGCAAGAACCGGACGCGAGATTGAACTTCGCGAATCAGCTCGCCGGCGATCTTCCATTCACGTCGATCGAGGTCCCACGAATCGATCTCTCGTGACAATCGATCCAGCGGCATGTGCACCAAGTCGCCAATCGTGAAGTCCCGGAATCGAACCGCCGCTGAATCATCCCGCAGGCGCGAACCATCGCAGACCGAGCAGTCGATTTCAGCCACAAAGGCTTCCAACCGCATCCGCAATCCCGGCGTCAAACGCGAGGCTTCTTCCAGAGCCGGGTAAAACCCTTTGAACTGGAACCGGAACAAGACATTGCCTTCACCAAAGTGATCACGAACCTCTTCGGCTCGTTCTTTTTCGGCTGAGGCGTTGTCATCGGTCGTGTCGCCATGCCGGACCTCGACCCAACGCGGCCCCAAACCATGAAACAGAATCCGTCGCTGTGACACCGTCAACGAATCAATCGGCTGATGAATCGGTATGCCGGTCGTTCGCGAAAGAGCTCGCAACATCCAACGACTGACCGCGTGATCGACGGACGGCCAAAGCAACGCCGCCCCATCAGCCAACGTCGTCTGAGGCGTTCCCATCAAAGCCGCGGGATTGGTCCCGGTTTGAGTTCCCAAACCTTCGCAACCGGGGCACCAACCGATGCCAGAGTTGAACGAAAAATGGTGCGGGGTCAGTTGCGAGAACGACCGACCGCACGACTCACAAACCAGGTGCTGACTGTGCCGAAGCACATGCCAATCGCGTTCAGGTTGATCCGAGTCAGCGATCGCCACATCCATCACACCAACGCCCAGCGACAACGCTTGCTCCACGCTGTCACTGATTCGAGACTGTTCCTCGGGAGTGATCTTGATTCGGTCAACGACGATCTGAATCAGGTGAACTCGCCGCGGGTCAAGTGCTTTCGCGTCATCCAGTTCAACCGTCTCGCCATCGATGCGAACACGGGAATACCCCATTGCACGATAGCTCTGCCACGTTGCCAGCGATGCTTCGCCGGACTGCACCTCGATCGGCGCGAGCAACAAAGCTCGCGTGCCCTTTGGCAATCCCATCACCTTGTCGATGATTTGATCGGGCGTTTGTGTCCCCACCGGGACCGCACAATCGGGGCAGTGCATCGTGCCGAGTTTGCTGTACAAAATCCGCAGGTAGTCGTACACCTCGGTGACCGTTCCGACGGTACTACGAGGCGAATGGCCGAGGTTCTTTTGCTCGAGCGCCACCGCAGGTGACAGCCCTTCGATGCGTTCCGCTTTGGGCTTCTGCACCTGGCCGATGAATTGCCGCGCGTAACTGGACAACGACTCAACGTAACGCCGCTGGCCTTCGGCGTAGATCGTGTCCATCGCCAGTGAACTTTTGCCGCTGCCACTGGGACCACAGAAGACCGTCATCGCGTCGCGTGGGATCGCCAAATCGACGGATTTCAAGTTGTGTTCACAGGCACCTTCGACCACCACGTGCGTCCGGGACTTGGCCGGCGGCGCAACGATGTCGCGGATCGCTTGGCCGCGTTTCTTGGCTTGGCGGCGTTTGATCCCCAACACCTCGGCCAGCGCCGCACCGGTGTAACTGTCATCCACATGGGCGACCTCCGTCGGCCGACCTTCGCCGACCACCCGACCGCCACCGGCACCACCTTCGACGCCGATGTCGATCACCCAGTCCGCCGTTTTGATCACGTCCAGGTTGTGCTCGACGATCACGATCGTGTTGCCGCGATCGGCCAATCGATTGATCACCCCCAACAACAAATCAATGTCGGCAAAATGCAACCCCGTCGTCGGTTCATCCAGCACATACAGCGTGCGTCCCGTGTCCCTGCGACTCAATTCTCGCGACAGCTTGATTCGCTGGGCTTCGCCGCCGGACAAGGTTGGTGAAGGTTGACCGAGCTTCAAATACTCCAGCCCCACATCGACCAACGTCTGCAACTTCTCGGCGATCTTAGGAATGTTCTGGAACAAATCCAACGCTTCCGAGATGTCCATGTTCAGAACGTCGGCAATCGATTTGCCCTTGAACTGAACCGACAACGTTTCTCGGTTGTACCGATACCCTTGGCATACCGGGCACGTCACCCAGATATCCGCCAAGAAGTCCATCTCCAATTTGGTCGCACCGTTGCCATCGCAAGCGGCACAGCGACCTCCGTCCACGTTGAAACTGAATCGACCGACCGTGTAACCACGAGCCTTCGCTTCAGGCAACTTCGCAAACAGATTGCGGATCTCGTCGAAGACTTTCACATAGGTCGCGGGATTGCTGCGAGGCGTCCGGCCAATCGGCGACTGATCAATCGCGATCGTTTTGTCGAGATGCTCCAGGCCTTCGATGGAATCGTGGTCGCCAACATCCGCCTCGGCACCATTGAGCGCATTGCGAAGAGCGGGTTCAACGATCCCACCAATCAGCGAACTCTTGCCGCTGCCGGAGACCCCGGTCACGCAAGTCACCACGCCCAGCGGAATGGAGACATCGATGTCTTTCAGGTTGTGAAAACGCGCCCCGCGAATCGTCAGTTGCTTGGCAGGATCAACCGGTCGCAGCGTTTCTCTCGGCGTGATCGCGCGAGCCCCCGACAAGAACGCTCCCGTGACGCTTTCCTTGGATCGACGCAGGTCCTCCATCGAACCGGCCGCCACGATGTGACCGCCTTTGACACCGGGACCAGGCCCAAAGTCCACGATCGTGTCCGCCGCGCGCATCGTGTCTTCGTCGTGCTCAACCACGATCAACGTGTTGCCCGCATCTCGCAAACGGGTCAATGTCGTGATCAAACGATCGTTGTCACGCGGGTGCAAACCAATCGATGGCTCGTCCAAGATGTAAAGCACACCCGACAACCCCGAACCGATCTGACCGGCGAGTCGAATCCGCTGGGACTCACCGCCCGACAACGTTGGCGCGGTCCGGCCAAGCGTCAGGTATTCCAACCCCACGCCGAGCAAAAACCCAATCCGCCCGCGAATTTCTTTGAGAGCCTCGCCAGCGATTTGGGCGTTGGTCTTTGAAAGCGGGATGTCACTGAAGAACTCCATCAGTGAATCGATGGAAAGCTCACACAGGTCGGGAAGCGATTGGCTCTTCGAGGCGGCAAATTCCTCGGAGCCTGTCGAGAGACGAACCGCGCAAGCCTGATCGTTCAGTCGCTTGCCATGGCAGTCCGGGCAATCCATCGTGTTCATGTACTTTTCGAACTGACGCAACTGCATTTTATTGCGACTGGTTCGATAGCGATCGAGCAACTCAGGAATGAAACCTTCGAAGTTGCCGACATACTTCTTGGCTTGGCGTCCACCTCGCCAAGTGAACTGCATCGAGTCGTCGGCACCCCACAACCAAATGTGGCGAGCGATCTCTGGCAGTTTGTCCCAGCGAGTTTCCAGCATCGTGCCGGGTTCGAGCTCCAGTTTGGCGTCCATCGCATCGGCAACACCGCGATAGATATGACGTCGGTAGCGTCCCAGGTCGCCCCATTTGCCAAGCAAGGCGATCGCACCTTTGCGAATCGACAGCGACTCGTCGGGGATCAACAACTCGGGCACAAACGTGTACAGCCGGCCGATGCCGTCGCAGGACGTGCACATCCCTTGCGGGCTGTTGAAACTGAACAACTGCGGGGTCGGCGGCCGGAAACTTCGGCCGCAATTGCCGCAGGAATACTTCGATGAAAACAGTTGGTCGTGACGGACCGGAGGCACGTCTTCTCCGTTGGGCGGCCCGACCGAAGTGATCAAGGACGACTCGCCCAGTTTCAGCGCCAACTCAACCGCTTCGACCAATCGTGGGCGGTCAATTTGCCCCGCGACGATGCGGTCAATCACGACTTCCACATCGTGACGCCGGGTTCGATCCAGCGGCGGCGGATCGCTCAGCCGAAACGTTTCGCCGTCGACACGAGCGCGGTTGAACCCTTGTTTACGAAGGTCTTCGAACAGGTCGCGGAACTCACCCTTTTGGCCACGGACCAACGGGGCCATCACCCACAGCGTTCCATCTTCGATCGCGGCTTCGGTTTCAGAGTCCTCGGACGATTGGTCGTCTTGCCAACCATCGGCGGCCAACTGCACCAGTCGATTGACGATGACATCGGTCGTTTGCGCCGCGATTTCGACATCACAGGCAGGGCAGTGCCCGGTGCCAACGCGAGCGTAGAGGACTCGCAGGAAATCGTAGATCTCCGTGATCGTGCCAACCGTGCTGCGAGGGTTGTTGCCCGTCGACTTCTGGCTGATCGAAATCGAGGGGCTCAGCCCGGTCACCAGATCAACGTCGGGTTTGGGCATTTGGCCCATGAATTGCCGGGCCGAATTGCTCAGGCTCTCGACATACCGGCGCTGGCCCTCGGCGTACAGCGTGTCAAACGCGAGCGAGCTTTTTCCACTTCCCGAAACACCCGAGAAACATATCAGCTCACCTCGCGTGAGCGTCAAGTCGACGTCGCGCAAGTTGTGTTCGCGAGCGCCTTTGACGATGATTTCCCGTTGCAACTTGTCCACTCATTGGGTCGGCGTTTGATACATCCATTCAGTCAGACGCATCTTCGAGAAAGTCAGTTCAGTTCGTCGGTGCGATCGGCTGGCCCGCACAAATGGCGTTGCAAGTAGCTGGCTCGCTGGACGTTCCGATCGCTGGTCGTCAACACTCGCCCGTGCAACTTTTGCAAGTGAGCCGGTTGAGTGTGGATGAACAATTTGTTGATCGTTGCCAACTGCACGTCGTCGATCAGCCCCAGGTTCACACCCATCCGAACCTTGGACAAGTAGTGCATCGTTTCTTCGCTGCTGATTTTGCGGGCCGTGCTGAGAATCCCCAGCGCCCGACTGACGTCGTCGTGCAGGTCTTGCTGGCCCTTCTCAATCAGAAATTCGCGAGCCTTGCGTTCGTAATCAATGATTCGTGGCACGACCTCTTGGCCGACCATTTCTAGCAATTCTTTTTCGGTGTGCCCAAGCGTCACCTGGTTGCTGACTTGATAAAAATCACCGGTGTACTGCGACCCTTCGCCGTACAGACCACGCACGGTCACGTTGATCCGCTGCATGCTGCGGAACACCTTTTCGATCTGCTGAGTGATCACCAAACCGGGCAAGTGCAGCATCACACTGACCCGCAGGCCCGTGCCGACATTCGTCGGACAAGCCGTCAGGTAGCCGAATTTGCTATGAAATGCGTACAGCACCTCCCCTTCAATCGCATCGTCGATTCGATCGATTTGTTCCCAGGCACTGAGCAAATCCAAACCGCTGTGCATCACCTGGATGCGCAGGTGGTCTTCTTCGTTGATCATCACCGAGTACTGCTCGCTGGGATCGATCGCGACGGCACGACTGCCTTCGGAATCCGCGATTTCTCGGCTGATGAGCTGGCGTTCGACCAAGAACTGGCGATCCACCTCACTCAGCGTCGCGATGTCGACGTAGGGAATCTCGTCCCATTCAGGCAGATTCTCCAGTCGCGAGCGAACCTGGCGTTCGATCTTTTCGCGGTCCTCGGGACTGCATTTTCGAATGAAGGGGAATCCCGCCAAATTGCGGGCTAAACGGATGCGGCTGCTGATCACAATGTCCGATTCCGGGCCAGTGCCACGCAACCATTCACCGCTTTTTTGGACCAACACCGACAGGTCGGTGGCTTCTTTCATATCGCGTTTCCTCGACGTTTGGGCTCGCCTTGGATCGCGTTGATTTGATCTCGCAATTCGGACGCTCGTTCGTATTCTTCCCGTTCCACCGCGGCTTCCATCTCTTTTCGCAACCGGATCAAATCCGCTTGTGAATCGGCTGTGGCAGCCGCTCGGGTGGGCCGTTTTCCGGTGTGTTCCAATGAGTCGTGAATATTCAGCAACAAAGGTTTGAGGTCGGCTTCGAAGAAGTCATAGTCCAGGGGGCAACCCAACCGTCCTGAATTACGGAATTCAAAGAAGGTGATCCCACAAACGGGGCACTCTTTTTGATCCAACTTCCGCAATTCTTCCTTGGTTTGGCCCAATTGCAACTGTTTGGCCAGCGCCCCTGCGACGCTGGAAACCGGGGTTGGCTCGCCCTTTTGCAGTACGTTGCGAGCGTGCTGCTCGCACAAATGCAGCACTTGCGGCCCATCGGGTTCGGTCAATTCGGTGATGTGGAAAGTCGCCGGTTTATCGCAATACTGGCATTTCATGAGAGTCTCGCAGGATGGCTCGCTAAGTTCGTGACACAGGTTCCGTGGCACGATGCGGAATTCGCGATACGAAGCGAACTTCGCGGCACGATTGCTGTCATGGTCGGCATCACGGCTCCGTGATGACCGCCCGAGGAGGCGGACTCGTTCACGCCTTGGAATTCTATCGCTGGCCAACCCGGTTTCCAAGCCCGCCGTCGCACTTCACACTATCGCAACGCCCCAACGTGCCGAAACTTCATGACTGGAAACCTCATGCACCAACCATCGCTTTCGTCGTTCGAATCGCTGGCCCGTCGGTTCGACTTCGTCCCCGTCTACCGACGCCTGCTGTCTGATACGTTGACCCCCGTCACGGCGTTCATGCACCTGGACGATGGCGGCCCCGCTTTCCTGATTGAAAGTGTGATCGGAGGCGAAAAGGTGGGGCGTTTCAGCTTTTTGGGCTCGCGACCTCTGGCCCGATTCACCGCCAAAGGCAACACCGTCCGGCGGACAAACATGTCCACCGGCGAAGTCGTCGAATCCCAGTGCGACGATCCCCTGGACGCGTTTCGCCAAAGCTTCCAAGACCGCACGGCGACCCTGGATGGACTGCCGCCGTTCATCGGTGGAGCCATTGGATACGCGGGTTACGATGTCGTTCGATATGTTGAGAACTTGCCGGACACCACCGAGGATGACCGCGAACTTCCCGATTTGAACTTCGCTTTTTATCACACCCTGTGCGTGTTCGATCACGTCGACAAAACCATCACGGTGGTCTCCCTGGCCGATTGCCGCGGCATCGACGAAGACTCGGACCCCGCGACAGTCGCGGCCGCTCGTCAATCCGCCGCCGAAGAAGTCGACCAAACGATCAAGCGTCTGATGACCAGCCCACCCGATCTTCGCGTGGACGAAATCATCGAAGCAGACCAGCGAAAACCCTTGCCGGTCGAATCCAACTTCACCCGCGAGTCGTTCTGTGATGCGGTTCGCCACTGCGTCGAATACATTCGTGCTGGCGACATCTTTCAAGTCGTCCCCAGCCAACGGCTGACCGTCAAAAGCGACGTCGATCCGTTCGCGGTCTATCGCTCGCTCCGGGTCGTCAATCCATCGCCGTTCATGTTCTTCGTCCGCAACCCAGAATGCGTCCTGGTGGGTTGCTCGCCGGAGATCATGTGCCGGGTCAAAGACCGGGAGGTCACCGTGCGTCCGCTGGCCGGAACGCGGCCCCGTGGCGCGACGGAAAAAGAAGACAAAGCTCTCGAACAAGATTTGCTGGCCGATCCCAAGGAACGCGCCGAACACGTGATGCTGGTTGACCTGGGTCGCAACGACATCGGCCGGATCGCCGAATTCGGCACCGTGGACTTGACCGAGATCATGGTCATCGAACGATACAGCCACGTGATGCACATCAGCAGCGAAGTGCGAGGCAAGTTGCGGGAAGGACTCGACGCCTTCGACGCTCTGAAATCATGCTTGCCCGCGGGAACCGTTTCGGGTGCCCCCAAAGTCCGGGCGATGCAGGTCATCGACGAGATCGAACCGCATCGCCGTGGCCCCTATGGCGGCGCGGTCGGCTACATCGACTACCGAGGCAACATGGACACCTGCTTGGCGCTCCGCACGATCGTGCATCAAAACGGGGCGTATCACGTGCAAGCCGGTTGTGGAGTCGTCGCCGACAGCAACCCCGACTCGGAATACGAAGAAACCCTCAACAAGGCTCGCGCCCTGATCGCCGCGATCGAATGGACCATCGCCCGAGAAGCCCGCAACGCCTGACACCACCTTTCGTGGCATCGGCTTCCCGCCAGTGCTAGTTGCAAGAGCGTTTCCGTGCCCCAAGTCTGGACAAATGACAATACGTGCGTTTGCGGCGACCGATCCATTGCTCCAGCGGTTCGGTAAGAACTGCCAAGTGCGATTACAATCGCCTGACGTATTACCTGATATCGGCCTGCGTCAGCACCATTCAACTCACCGAAGGAAACGGCATTGATTCACAAATTGCTAGTCGGGTTCGTCGCATCAACGCTCATCGCCTTCTGCGGATGCAGCGAGTCACCGACACCGAACTCTTCGGTATCCTCGGTCGTCAACGTTGAAGACGACGACTCAGAAATGAATGCGGCGATCGCCAAGGCACAGGAGACGCTTTCGTTCTTTGAGAACAACTGGAAGACGATGGGTAGCGATGCCTACAGCCTAAAATTCGCATTGCCAACTTCAGATGGCGAATTGGAACACATCTGGTTCACTCCCATCAAAATCGAAGGCGATGAGATTACCGGCGAGTGTGCGAATGACCCAGAGAACATCCCAAACCTGAAGCTTGGCGATGCCCGCACGGTTACTCGTAGCGATATCACTGATTGGATGATTATCGTCGGCCAAAAGTGCTACGGAGGCTACACGATCCGAGTCCTTTCAGAGCGTGAACCTGACGTCGCTCCACCACTCGAGTTCGTTGACCCGCCAACGAACTAGGCTTGGCCCAAAGAGAAGCCTCCCAAAAGAAGAGGCAACAATGCACGCTGGCAAACCGTTCTCTGCGACACCCTTCATGGTCGGCGTTTGCAAGCGACTGCTGACTGGAGGTGCGCTTTCGCGACCTAAGGCTACCACCTGTGATCCCGTCGGGATCTTTCATGAGCTAAACCGAAGCCTGGCCGAATGCCCTTGCTCCGCTATTCTGTTTGTTGATCCAGTGACATCACAAACCAAAGCAAGCCGGAGCAACCAACGGGAACTCCGGCACTGACCGCAGTCGCCAATGCAAAACAGCGGCCCATCTGGGAAGAGCACGTGACACTCTCGGCGGATAAGCTCGACCGCCGCCCCCGGTCAATCCAGATGGCTCATTGGGCCACAGTCTGCTTCTCGACGATGCGGCGACGAGCCGAACAACACGAAACAGACTCCCAGAAGTGGCAGCGAGGAAGCGCCAAGCAGGACATTCTCAAACCAAGGCCTCCCCGGAGGCAACTCCACTTCATCGGCCATGGATAGGATCTCTTGCTTCATGCTGGCCACTTCCGATTCAGTCATCGCCTCCAGCTCAAATCGAGCGATCAAAGTCTCGCTTGCTTCGACACTCGTTTCCTCCACCGTTCGCGGAAGGATCAAGCCGCCCAAACGCTGGTACCCAATGTTCCGCTCGGATCGATTGGTTGATCCGAGTTCATTGAGTTGATGTCGTTTCACCGCCATCCCCAGTGATTCATCCAACCAGATCTCACCCGAACGTTCTGCGGTCGAGGTTTCGGTGTCGTCTGCAGGAATCCAATCGCGGTACTGAACGATCCAGATCCTGGGACTTTCCCCAACGCCGGAAGCGGGTGGTGGACGGCGGATCGACTCGCATCGAAATCGGGCAAGTCTTTCGGGCCATCGCTCGCCGATTGGAATTTCAGAGGCGGGGTCCGAAAGGTATGTTCTTCTCGCGACTCGCAAATAGTGGTGCATGTCACCTCGTGCTTGGGCACGGCCTTCCATCCCAGAAGCAAATCCGGTCGTCAGCCCGTTGCTAGAACGCTCCACGCTGACCGACAAGGAAGGCCCCGTCGCAACGCCAATCGAAGATCCCCAGGGATTTTGATAGACAAGCCATTTTTGCCCCGAGCCAATGGCCACTCGGACTTGCCGTGAATAGGGCTCCGAAAGCGACGACTCTTCCACTTCAACATCCACCTTGAACGCGAAGGACTTTTCGAATTGGACTGCATCCCACTGCGAGGCATCGTAGTGACTGACGAGGCTGTCCCAATCGCCTGGGCTCACCTGGTCACCCAACTCGACAACAGTCTGGATGCCGTTTTCCGTCGCTTTCATTTCTGCCAGGCGACCCGCTTCCGATTCGATCCAGATCCAAAACGACCTTTCGACGTTTTCCCAAGAACTGCCCAGAATTCTTTCCGCGTCCGCGCGAAAGGTCTCCTTTCGAGCCTGGCCATAAAGCTCCAGGAACTGCTCCGCTGAAAACCGCTGGATCAGGAAGGCGACCAAAGGACCTCCATAGCGATACAGCGGCCAGCGTGAGGCGGAGTACCAAGGCTCTTCGATCAACTCATCGAGCAGAAAGTGTGCTTGATTTCGATGTTGGTTGGAGAGCCCCGGGATCTCCGCCGACCAATCGTTGCCCTGAAATTGAGCCCAACCCTCGACCAACAAGCGAGGCGGATCTTGATCAGGACCGCACAAACCACTGATCACCGAATGGGCAATTTCATGGCGATCCAGCGACGAAAATTCCGCGGCCGGTTGATCATCGTCCGTGATGGCCCAAGGGCCAATGGAGACACCGGTTTGCGACAGCAGACTGCCACGCACCCAGATTACGTTTTCCGGTGGCGTTCGTCCCAGCAGGGCACACATTCCCTCAATGTGACCATCCATTTCACCAACCATCGCAACCGGATCTTGAATGGGAGTGGAATGCATCAGCACCCCATGCTGTCCCGTCACGCGTTGGTGCTCCAATCGCGAGACGGCATCAAAGAACGAGGAGAGCCACGTCACAGCGACGTCGGATGCCACCGTCTTGGGGCGTGACAAGCGTTGGCCAAAGGCAGACGCGGCGTCCAGCCAATGGGCCCCAAAGCAAGCCATCGGCGCGCATCCAATCAGCCCCCATCCCACAATCGCGATGCGCTGCCGCGGTCGACCTTGGCAGCGCCAAAGCTCTCGCAAAGATGACACGGCAAGGGCCACCATCAACACAATCATGCTGCCCAGGCTCAACACCGCCCACGCGGCATGTGGCCAGGAATGGCCGTTCCTCCAGAACAGATAGAAACCCCCGGACCACACTGCAAACAAACACCAACAGGCGAGCGTCAGTCTCCGAATTCGAACCATCGATGCCTCCCCCCAATACGCAACCATTACGGGCGTTCAGCTCTCACATTGCGCCATGGCCCAATGTAACAGGAGCGGCCTTCAGCGACGGGACTGCTCAGACCCTGCGCGGTGCTTGGTGCTGGGGAGCGTATTCGTTTGCGCGAGTTTTCATCCCGGTAGGGATGCCAGATGGTAGCCGTCGGTTAGCGATAGCGCCACCGATGGACATGCAACCCGCACGCCGCCACTCTCCATCCCGCCGTGGCCATTGGCCACAGCGGGATGGACCGTTTTTTTGGGGGGCTCGTTTTCGGGGGTACGCTGCTACGCAGCAACCCCTCGGCTACCATCTGACATCCCTACCGGGATGACGAAAGACAGAAGCCAGAACAAAAACAGACGTCCCAAAGAAGCCGTCAACGCCGACTCACTTCTTGCGGACCTCGATGATGTACTTCAACAAGTCGTTGAACTCTCGGCGGCTTTTCATTTGCCGCATCAAGTTCTCGGGCATCAAGGACACCTCCGACTCAATGACTTCCTCCACGTCATCCTGAGGAATCGTGATGGGCTCCGGTTGAGCGAGATTGCGTAACACGATCTCGTCGTCGTTTTCACTCACACGAATGCCAGTGAAGATCTGACCGTCAACAGTCAGCACGCTCAACTGCGCGAAGTCCTTGTCGATCAACTTGGACGGACGGAGCAGGGCATCGACCAATTCTTCGTTGGTGCGTTTGGTCGTTGCTTTTTCCAAGTCTGGTCCCATTCGCACCGTGCCGGCTGGTGGCAAGTGACACGCGAAGCAGGCCGCCGACGATTCATGAAACAAGCGTTTGCCTCGCTGGAAATTCCCCTTCGCTAGCGCCACCCTCGCGAGCTTGGAAGGCGAAGCGGCGAGCAGCTCCTGCTCCAATGCCTCGTTGGAGAACACCTCCGCCTCGGGTGCGGCATTCTCGTCCATCAGCTCCTTCTCCAGCGGATGCAGACGGAGAATTTCCTCCGGTTGGTAGAACGTCGTCCGATCCTTGGTCTCTTCCCGAACACGCGAGACGGACTGTGGACTGACGACAGAGGCTTCATTTCCCCAGGTGTTCCGCACGAAGGTCAGAACCGCAGCCATTTCATCATCCTTCAACAAGGATCGGAACGCGGTCATGGGCGGCACGCCTCGGGCTGGGTCATAAGTCTTCCCAGCCACGGTCATTTTGCCCCAAACACCGTGCAAAGCCATCTTGATCAGCCGATCTTCGCTTCCGTTGACCCAAGGGCTGCCGACCAATGGTGGGTAGACATTGGGCGTGCCCTTGCCATGGGTCATGTGACAGGTCGCACAGTGCGATTCACGCTGATAGATCGTCGCGCCCAACTCGTACGTCTTTTGGTCTGCCGGGCTGAGGTGCTTGGGCGGGTCATACTTGACGAATTCAAGTTCCGCAGGCGCGGCGAACTCGCTTCCGCCAGTGGTATCCACCTTTTCCCAAAAGTGGCGAACCGTCTTGGCAGCAACAACCGCATGCCGGACATCCGACTCCAACAATTGGTTCAACAACGCTTGGTTCTTGACACCGTTGCGTTGATGCAACCAAAGAGCTTCCAACAAGTGATGGGCTTCCGTTTCATCATTGGGATCGAAATCGGCCATCCACTTTTGCGTCGCCGCGATGACTTGATCGGAGTCATGCTGGGTGAGTTCGATTCGAGTCCGATGCCGCACACCGTTGACAGGATGCTTGAGATTTTCAAGCAGAGCTTCGATGGGTTGCCCCGCGATCTTGACAGGTTTTTGCAGAGGACGGTCCTTGACCGTCAATCGGAAAATTCGGCCGTGAGCGTGGTCACGATTGGGGTCACGAATGTTGTGCTGCATGTGCCCGATGATCGCGTTGTGCCAATCGGAGACATACAGTGCACCATCTTCGCCGACCACTGCATCGGTGGGACGGAAATTCCGATCGTCGCTGTTGAGCAGTTCCAACCCGGGCGTTCCCCACACTTCACCGACCTCTCGTCGCTTCTCTTCCTGGGCACCAGCAGCAATTTCGATATCCACTGCTGCCACGACATCCTTGCCGTTGAAAAACTCGATCTTGCCGTTGTTGAAGCGATCTTCGAATCCTTTGCGATTCCAGACTTTGAATTCCGAAATCTGCACGGGCGCGGGGAAGTCACCTCGCATCCACGGGTCTTTCTGTTGCGATGTGTGAGCAAAGTTCCCTTTGTCACCATCGACGAGCCGTTGCACCGGAAAGGCTCCGTTGCTGTATTCGCTGGACTGCGCCAGCTTGGCAGTGTCCGCGATGTTCCGACCGCCGCTGATGACCTCCACTTCCGAGAGATTCATCTGTTGGCGTCCGTTCACGCTGAGTTTGAACCCGGTGATCTTGGCGTCTTTCAGCGCGGGATGATTCACCGTGATCAGACCACCACCTGGCGTGATTTTGACAGGTCCCGATTCCTCCTGCGTCGTTTCAAGAGAGTCTTCCTCCACGACATCACCTTCTCGGTCAAGCTTGTACTGCTTCACTCCCAAGAAACCGATCGTGTTGCAGATCAGGATGTCGTCCTGCAATTCTTCGGGGAAATGCTCCGACGACAAAATGGCATTGGCAGCCACCGGACGAAACTCCTTTTCCAGCAATTGATGCATCTTGAAACCGTTGCCTTCGGGCCGCACTTGATAACAACGCCCGCCGGTTCCATCGCTGGCATAACAGTACCCCCAGGAGTCAAAGCTGGTTCCGTGCGGATTGGGTGAGTTGCCCGCGTGAGGCGTGATGGCAAATGTCAGCGGGTCAAAGCGATACATGCCCGAAGCCCCGATGTTCAGGTTCTGCTTCCATGGCGTTTCGTGGTTGTGAACGAGAAAAATACCACTTTGCCAATAGATCCCACCGTCAGGACCATAGATCAAGTTGTTGGCCGCGTGGTGAGTGTCCGAAGTACCGAGCCCTTGCAGGATGGGATATCGCACGTCGGCTTTGTCATCCCCGTCGGTGTCCTTCAAGAACAACAAATCGGGACCAGACGTGACGACCACGCCCCCGTTCCAAAACTCGAAGCCGAGCGGATTGTGAACGTGCGCGAAGATCTTGCGGACATCAGCTTTCCCATCCTTGTCAGTGTCCTCCAAGATCATCAGGGAGTCATTCATCTCCTTGCCCGGTTCCCACTTGGGGTAGGTGTTCCAACTCGCAACCCAGAGGCGTCCCTTCGCGTCGACTTGCATCTGAACGGGGTTGGCCAGATCGGGAAACTGCACTTCCGATGCAAAGACATTGAGTTCGTAACCGTCCGGCACGTTGATCTTTTCCCGCGACTCCTCGGGACTCAGGTAAGCAACGCTGCCCTCTTTCATCGCATTGGAACTGGCACTCCCGCCGCCAATGTTCGAGGTCACCTTGACCGGCGGTGGCACATTGCTGTCGTCCGCTTGCAAGGTTCGCCCCTGAGCAGCCGCCCAAATCACTTTGTCCCGATTGGCCGTCATCACATCGAGCATCACCAATTCATGCTTCAGCACGTCTGCGTTGCTCTGTCCGTCCACAAAAGTCAACGTGGACCGAGATCCCCAAATGTCATTGCCATCAGTCGCCCGGTAGCGGTTGTGCCAGTGCCAGTTCTTGTCCTTGACGGCGTCATACACGGGTCCCAAATCGGCATCCGCAGCCGGTTCGCTATCGAGCAAGGCCCGAGAAATGATTCCGGCCAGCTCTTCGTATCCGCTTGCGTTGAGGTGGACGCCGTTGAGCGTGAGTTGCTTCGAACTCGATTGAAACAACTGGAAGGTTGGCGAAAACAAGTCGACAAATTTCGCACCGGTCTCCTCGGCCGCCTCCCGAGTCGCCTCGGTGTAAGCCGCCAAGTTCGCATTCAACTCCGTGCCATCGGGCAGGTTCGGGTCACCGGTGTTCTCGTAAGCGATCGGGCTGAACAAGACAAAACGCAAGTCCTCCCCTTCATCCTTTCGAGCCTGGGTGTACCGCTGCACCAGCTGGATCAATTCGTCGCGATACGCGGCCGCTTTCTCCGGTCCCGCAAACGACTCGTTGAAACCATAGAAGGAAAAGACAACATCTGGCGCCACGTGCTTCAAATACTCGATGTCGTTGGTGAAGCCCTTGTTCCTCGGCCGTTGATTGACCTTGTCACCCGAGAAACTCATGTTTCGGAAACTGACGTCCAGCCCTTTCAATTGGTATTGAAGGAAGGTCTCGACCCAGGGGTCATGCTGCATCCGATCGGCCAGCCCGTTTCCGTAGATGGCGACCACGTCGTTGGCCTGGAACTCAAAAGCCTCCTCGGCACCAGCTTGCGGCATCAGGCTCGGCAAAATGCCGCCGCATAAAAGGAAGACTGTCAAAATGCGTCGTAGCATAGTTTTCTTTCTCGGTTGTCGATTCTTGATGTGCAATTTCAGCCGGACGAAGCAGGTCGGCAGGAGTTGCTCCCACCTACAACCGGGGCGAACGCCCAAACGGCTCACGCGGATGTGTCCAATCATTCCTGTCCACCTGCCTAGCAACAAGCCAGCGAAACAGGTTCAAAACGAAGCATCGTAACGAGAAGCGAACGAACTTGCACGGGATTTCCGGTGATGTTGCGACAGCCACGCGGCCACCCCCCAGACCTGAAGGCCTATCATGGAACGTGCCCTGCGCTCTCAATCCATGCGACGACGGAACTCAAACGCCCACAGCCATGCTCAAACTCTATCTGCGTTCAGAAACGGAACTCCGGTACCACGAAGCTTGGATTCACGGGTCGAAAATCACAGAGCACTGGGGCCTCGCCGGCGAACGCGGTGAAACCGCAATGCACAAATGCGACAAGCACCAGTCCGAAAGCGACAACCTGCTCTCAGTTCTCGCCAAGCCACTGAGCCATGGCTACGCCCCCCTCGATGAGGACGACTTTGAAGTCCTGCTGATTGAATTCGCGATCGAAGGAATGGGAAACAAAAAGGATCTCAGCAAACGCCATGCTCTGGAGGATCGCATGAACGAAACGCTTGGCTGGACGGGACTGGGTCACTGCGACGGCGGAAGCATCGGCTCGGGAACCATGGAAGCCTGCTGCCTCGTTGTCGACTTCGAAATCGCCAAACGAGTCATTGCCGCTGATCTCGCTGGAACCAAATTCGCCGACTTCACCCAGATCATTCAGGAATAGCCCGATCATCAGGAATAGAAGGGCCAGCATTGACAACGCCATCAGCCAAGCCCACTGATTTCGTCCTGGCCCAGCAGGGGTAAAACGCTTTGGATTGCGATTCGATCGACAGCCCATCGAAGGTGCGTTCGCGAGAGGCTGCGCTTCCTTCTCGCGGCATGCCCCAATCCAACGCGTCCTGATAATCGTTCCAGATCACACGCGTGCCCTTTCGAGGCAGGAGTTTCCCTGCTTCTCGTATTGACTCCTGCTCGCCGCGCGATTTCAGGTGCAAAGATCTCTTCATGCGACGGAGAGAGATCGGCAATGAAGCCGTTTCTTTGAAAATCAAAGCCCCGTGGATCAGGAACGAAACGCATGAAGTTGACACGAGTGGACTCTCCCCAAAACGACTTGGCTTTGGACAAACTCATCGAATCGTGCAACACGATTCAATCCGCGGTCCACGAATCTCAAACCATCGCGATCTCGCGTGGCGAAGCTGGTCCGCTCCGCTGGCGTGAATCGTGCGACAAGAAAATCGCGATTGCGGGAGACATCCTTCAATTCCGCATCATGCTGGAGATGCCCCAGGTCGAAGACGAATGCGACGTGGTGCAACTGGCACTGTCACGCAACTACAGCCCCAATCTGATGTTCGATCAGATCGTATCGACCCACATCGATGCCAGGGCGGCCCGACCAACAAACCACTCCATGCACCGGAACCTCAACCTGCACTTCAACACGGTCCAAAGTGGATCGACCGTGGTGGTCAGGTACCAAGCTCGTGTCGACTGCAACGCCGATCCATCGCTGGTTGCTGTCGATGACCTCCATGTCCGCTGGTCGTTTCGCTCACAAAGCAAACGCGAAGCCATTGGCCAGGCACATCAAGCGTCACAAGGCGTCTCTGCCCCCCGTAGCATCGGTTCCGGGAATCGCCCGACTCTCGCCCAATCGCCTGTTCTGGCGTAGCGAGTCGCAGGATCGACCCAGAGGCTGGGACAAGCGTCCCAAGCCATTTGTTCAACGTCGCGGAATGTCTGCGTCGACATGGACCGACGCCAGCGAATACGCATCCTCCAATCGCCCTTGCGCTCGCAAGCGAGCAGCGATGCGTTCGGCTCGGGCGGCCCGCTTCGCTTCGGCGCGAGCCAAGCGATACGGTCGCACCTCGGCCTCATACTGCATCGCAGCAAACCGCTGCCGCTGCGTATTCTCAGAGGCCATGCTGGCGACCTGACGCTGGGTCGCGAGCAATTGCTGCTGGTACTGCATCGCAATCAAATTGCCCTGCGGGTAGCGGCTCGAGGCCAACCGGTTCTGCGAATACAACGAGCTGTTCGCGAACGACGCTGGACTACCGGTTGGCGGTCCGCCACCACCGCCTGACCGGCACTGGGCAACCGCGTCACCACCGAACATGGCAGCGGCAAGCAGTGCCGCCGCGATTGGGAAGGTCCTTCGTTGTTCATTCATTGTGCACCTCAGCGCGTCGTTGAAGAAAAAGCGGGGCACGGCCGCCATCGCAGCCGCACGACCTCGCTTCTACAAAGGACCATTTCCCAGACGCAGTGTCACGAGAAAGCGTTTGAAAAGAAGTCGGTGCCACGCGATTCCACCGAAAGACCGCCAAACTGCCTACAATGCTGCTCGACTCATTCCTTCCTACCTGCATCGTCAACCATCCACGTCGCCCCACTCCGTTGTCGGTGGAGGATGAGGTCGAGAATCAATTCGTTGTGCCAATGATGCTAGAACCCTGTGCCATGAAATCCCGAGCGACGATCCTTGCTACCGCCGTTGCGTTTGCATTCATTGCCCTCCCATCCACCCAAGGTGAAGAGCCAACCATGAAACCAACTTGGGCCATCGTGATTCATGGCGGAGCAGGAAGTTCTCCTGCACAACTCGGTGACGCATCCAGCAAGCGACGCACCGAAGGATTGCAACATGCGTTGCAAACCGGTCGCGACCTGTTGGCGGACGGCGGGAGCGCGATGGACACCGTCGAAGCCGTGATCCGCACGATGGAAGACAATTCCATTTTCAACGCCGGTCGAGGCTCCGTTTTGACGGAAGACGGACGAGTGGAAATGGACGCGTCCGTGATGGATGGCGAGACGCTCCGTTGTGGCGCTGTGGCCGGCGTGACCAAGGTCAAAAATGCAATCTCGCTTGCACGCCGCGTGATGACGAACACCAAACACGTGCTGCTCGTCGGGCCTGGTGCCGACGAGTTTGCGGAAACCCAGCAGGTGCCACTGGTTGACCCCGCCTACTTCCTCTCGCAACGCGAAGAGGAGGGAGCGGCGAACATTGCTTCGGCAACTCACGATGAAGACGAATCCCATTTTGGAACCGTTGGCTGCGTCGTGCTGGACTCTCACGGGAACCTTGCCGCTGGAACCAGCACCGGAGGCACCGCCAACAAATTGCCTGGACGAGTCGGTGATTCACCGATCATCGGAGCTGGCACGTACGCAGCCAATGGGCTGTGCGCGGTTTCAGGCACCGGTGTCGGCGAAGAGTACATTCGCAATAGCGTCGCCTACGACATCGCGGCGCAAATGCGTTACGCCGGCAAATCACTCGAGTCATCTGTCACCGAGATCATGCTGAATCGTCTCCAACCTGGCATCGGTGGATTGATCGCCGTTTCACAAGCGGGCGAGATCGTGATGCAGCACAACACACCTGGCATGAGCTGCGCCGCGGCTGACAGCACCGGACGATTCGAGACGCACCTGATCCTCGACAACGGCGGAGCCCCTGCGAATGCCCAAACAGGTTCCAATGAATCGGTGTCCTCCGAGGCGAATTCCCCCGAGTCAATCATCACGGCTCTGATTCAACAGCAAGCCAGCGACTGGAACGCGGGCGACATCGACGCGTTCATGAATGTCTACTGGAAGAGCGACCAGCTCACGTTCTCATCCGGAGGCGACGTGACGCGAGGGTTCGATGCGACGTTGCAGCGATACCAGCAGCGGTATCCAACGCCCGAAGACATGGGAAAGCTCACCTTCACAGACCTGGAATTCTTGCCGCTGGGTGACTCTTCCATGCAAGTCCTGGGGATCTGGAAACTCGAACGGGACAAGCCCATCGACGGCCGGTTCACGCTGGTCTTCCAACGCTTTCCCGAAGGCTGGCGAATCGTTCACGACCACACCTCCAAGTCCCCCGATGAACCCAACCAATGACGATCGATTTCCCTGAATGGATTGAATCCGAAACTCAACTGGATGCCTTGCTGGCCCGGCCGAGCGATGCGTTGGTCGAGTTCATGCGACAACTCGATGGCGACCTGATCATCTTGGGGATCGCCGGGAAGATGGGCGTCAGCTTGGGCCAACTGGCTGTCGCTGCCATTGAGAAAGCAGGTTTGCGTAAAAACGTGTTGGGGGTCGCACGCTTTTCTGATGCGGATGCTCGGGCTCGCTTGGAATCAGCGGGTGTCAAAACAATCCAGTGCGATTTGCTCGACCGAGACGCGGTCGCCAACCTTCCTTCCGTGCCCAATGTCCTGTTCATGGCCGGCCGGAAATTCGGGACCGGGGGCGAGGAACCTCTGACTTGGGCGATGAACACGATTGTTCCTGCGAATGTCGCCCATCACTTTCGCGATTCCAAGATCGTTGCCTTTTCCACCGGCTGTGTTTACCCGCTGGCTTCGGTGGATCAACCACCAACCGAAGACACGCCGCCGGGGCCAATTGGTGAGTACGCCCAATCGTGCCTGGGGCGAGAACGAATGTTTGAGTACGGCAGCCTCGAGTGGGGAACCCCCGTCTGCCTGTACCGGCTCAATTACTCGATCGACCTGAGGTACGGCGTGCTGCACGACATCGCCACCAAGATTTGGAACGGTGACCCCGTCGACAACTCCGCTCAAGCCTTCAACGTGATCTGGCAGGGCGATGCCAATCAACAAGCGTTGATGTGCCTGGGACACTGCACCTCACCGGCAAACATTCTCAATGTCACTGGACCAGAAACGTTGTTCACCGAAGACGTTGCCCGGCAACTCGGGGAACTGCTGAACAAGCCCGTTCGGTTCACAACCACTCCGGGCGACGCGTCTTACTTGAGCAACAACTCCCAAGCCACCAAGTTGCTTGGACCGCCATCCGTTTCCGCCGAGCAACTGATGCGCTGGCAAGCTCATTGGGTCAAGACCGGCGGTCGCTCGCTGAACAAACCCACTCATTTCGAAGTCAGCGACGGAGCCTATTGAACCGATGCAGATCAGTGACCTCTCGCCAGCCATCCGCGCGAACGTCCGCCAGGGAATGGTCATCCCGGCACAACCCTTGGCGTTGGATGCCAATCGGCAATTCGATCCTCGATACCAAACCGCGTTGACTCGTTATTACATCGATGCCGGTGCCGGTGGCATCGCCGTTGGTGTTCATTCCACCCAGTTCGCCATCCGCGATCCATCCATCGCGCTGTATGAACCTGTGTTGCGTCTGGCGTCGGACGTCATCGATGAACACGCCGGTGATCAGGGCCGAGAAGTATTCAAGGTCGCGGGTGTTTGCGGGAAAACAAAGCAGGCAATTCGCGAGGCGGAGTTCGCCGTTTCTCAGCGATACCACGCGTGTCTGTTGAGTCTAGCGGCGTTGGCCGACGATTCCATCGACGATCTGATTGCTCACTGCCGAGAGGTCGCCCAGGTCATGCCCGTGATCGGTTTCTACTTGCAACCGGCCGTCGGTGGTTGTGTGCTGCCGTATGAATTCTGGCGTGAGTTCGCTGAAATTGAAAACGTCATCGCAATCAAACTGGCTCCCTTCAACCGTTATCAAACGCTGGATGTGGTTCGCGCCCTTTGCGACGCCGATCGGGACGACGCGATCACTCTTTACACCGGAAACGACGACAACATCATCGCGGACCTGCTGACTCCCTACCGCATTGTCACAGACCACGGGGTGAAGTTGGTTCGGATTCGCGGCGGGCTGCTGGGGCACTGGTGCGTGTGGACTCGCAAGGCCGTTGAATTGCTCGATGAAATTCACTCGGTGCTGGATCGCGGTGGCGACATTCCGTCGGAACTACTCAGCCGCAACATCCAGGTCACGGATTGCAATGCCGCGTTCTTTGATGCCGCCAATCAGTTTGCTGGCTGCATCCCCGGAATCCACGAAGTGCTGCGTCGCCAAGGCTTGCTGACTGGAACATGGTGCCTGGATCCCCACGAAGTCCTCTCCCGCGGTCAGTCAGAAGAGATCGATCGTGTGATCGCCGCCTACCCTCATCTCCATGACGACGCATTTGTTAGCGAGAACCTCAACCGATGGCTGCGCTGAGCGGATCGTTCATGCCGTTGAACGACGGCCCCGTCCAAGCCCCCCCCAACACCAACCCTCATGAGATTCCCCTGATGCGACCGATTCAAACCTGGACGCTCCACTTCTTGCTGGCAGCAATGATGTTGCTCCATGCAGCAGGAGTCGCTGTGGCAGATCGTCCAGACATCTTGCTGATCGTCTCGGATGACCAGGGATACAACGACTTGGGGCAACTGGGCAACGGAATCCTCACACCCGCTCTGGATCGACTTGCCAAGGAAGGCACACGACTGACAAATTTCTATGTCGCTTGGCCCGCCTGCACGCCATCACGAGCCAGCTTGCTGACGGGCCGTTATCCGCAGCGAAACGGGATCGACGACATGATCCGCAACGAAGCTCCCGACTACGGTCATCGCTACACGCCCGAAGAATACGCCGTGACGTTCGAACGCATCGGCGGGATGGACGAACGTGAGGTCATCCTCCCAACCGTGCTCCAATCGGCTGGCTACAAGAGTGGGATCTTTGGAAAGTGGGACTTGGGTGCCCTCCAGAGGATGCTGCCAACATCGCGTGGCTTCGATGATTTCTATGGGTTCGTCAACACGGGCATCGACTACTTCACGCACGAACGCTACGGCGTGCCCTGCATGGTTCGTAATCTCGAACCGTCAGAAGCCGACAAGGGCACCTACTGCACTCATTTGTTTCAACGTGAGGCCCTGCGATTCCTGGATGAACACGCGGGCAAGGAGCCGTTTTTCTTGTACGTGCCGTTCAACGCTCCGCACAATTCCTCGTCGCTGGACCCAACCATTCGCTCCTCGGTGCAGGCCCCCGATCAATTCAAAGCGATGTACCCGCCCGTCGAGGTGGAGACGAGAGTCACGGACCGTTATCGCTACGGCTCACCCGCAACCGTCACCACGCCCGAGGCTCGTCGTCGCGACTACCGGGCGGCAGTCACCTGCATGGACGCAGCGATTGGCGAGATGCTGAAGGCGTTGGAAGCAAAGCAGAGACTCAACAACACGATCATCGTTTTCTTTTCCGACAACGGCGGCAGTGGCGGTGCGGACAACTCACCGCTGCGAGGACGCAAGGCTCAAACCTGGGAGGGTGGCATCCGTGTGCCTTGCATCGTTCGTTGGCCGGCGGGAGAGATTCCCGCCGGCGTGGTGAACGATGAATTCCTGACCAGCCTGGAGTTGCTGCCGAGTTTTGCAGCGGCCGCAGGTGTGGAACCACCTGCAGGCGTTGTCCTCGACGGATTCGATTGGTGGCCCACCCTTCGTGGCGAGTCGGTTTCTCCTAGAAGAGAAATGTTCTGGAAACGCCGCGATCAGATCGGAGCGAGAGTGGGCCAATGGAAGTGGGTTCAGATGGGCAAACAAGGCGGCCTGTTCCATCTCCAAGATGACATCGCCGAACAGCACGACCTTTCTGAGTCACGCCCTGAGATCCTCGCGATGGTCAAAGAACGCTACGCCCACTGGCTTCGCGAGATGGAAGCCGCTGAACCACGCGGCCCCTTTCGCGATTTCTGATGTCTCACGAATCAACACTGGACCCCCAACCAATGAACTGTTCGCCGCTGCTGCAAAAGAGGACGGATGCAATTCCTGATCACGATCTTGCTGCCCTGAAGAAAAAAAGACAGCGATTTCTCCGCCTGTGTTGCGTGATCGTGTTCCTCGCCGGGTGTGCGTGGCTGCAACCACACGCTTGCGTCTCCGCCCAATCTCCACGGGCCGCTGTTCTCCAACCACTGCAGGAATTCAATCCGCCCGAGATCCACGTTCCGGATGGATTCACGGTCGAACTCGCCGCAGGCCCACCACTGGTGGAGCACCCCACGTTCGCCACGCTGGATGACCAAGGCCGGATGTTCGTGTGTGAGAACGCGGGCGTGAACATGACCGCCGAGGAATTGGAAGAGCACCTTCCCAACTCCATCCGCCTGCTGGAAGACACCAATGCCGACGGACGATTCGACAAGAGCACCGTCTTCGCGGACAACATGACTTTCCCCATGGGCGGTGCGTGGCACGACGGTGCTCTCTACGTTGCCTCGCCGCCGAGCATTTGGCGACTGGAAGACACCGATGGCGATGGCGTGGCCGACCAGCGAGAAGTCATTGTCGACAAGTTCGGGTACACAGGGAACGCGGCCAGCATTCATGGCTGCGTTCTTGGCCCCGATGGGCGACTGCATTGGTGCGACGGATACCATGGCCACGAAATCAAGGACGCCGAAGGAACAATCACCAGTCAACGCTTTGGTTCGTATCTCTTCTCGTGCTTCCCTGATGGCTCCGACGTTCGCATTCACTGCGGGGGCGGAATGGACAATCCTGTCGAAGTGGACTTCACCGACGAAGGTGAGATGCTGGGGACAGTGAACATCTTTGAGACACGTCCTCGCGCCGATTGCCTGGTCCATTGGTTGCATGGTGGAGCGTACCCGCATCGCGAGCAGGTCCTGTCCGAACTCAAAGTCACAGGCGACGTTCTGGGCGCGGTTCATCACTTTGGCCATGTGGCCGTCTCCGGAACGACACGCTATCGCAGCGGCATACTGGACGCTGACTGGCGAGACAACCTGTTCGCAACCTTCTTCAACAGTGGCAAAGTTGTCCGGATTCAGCTGCACAGAGACGGTGCCTCGTTCCGTGCATCGCAACGAGAATTCCTGACATGCCAGAGCCGCGACTTCCACCCGACCGATGTGACCGAGGACGCCGACGGCAGCTTGCTGGTGGTCGACACGGGGGGATGGTTCTATCGCGGTTGCCCAACATCCCAGTTCGCCAAACCCGACGTGCAGGGTGGAATCTACCGGGTGCGACGCCGCACAGCGACGAAGCACGGGGATCCACGAGGCAATCAAATCGACTGGGCAGGGCAGGCAGATTCCGAGCCAGTGAAGCTTCTAACCGATTCGCGTTTCGCAGTGCGAGAAAGAGCGATTGCCGAGTGCGCCAAGCGTGGGAATTCAATCGTTCCGTCACTGACACAAACCCTGGGCCATCCAGAGCCCCTGGCTCGCAGGAACGCTGTCTGGGCATTGACGCGGATCATCGGCAATGCGCAGAAAAATCGGCCACCGACGCCGCATCCGACATCCACGGCGGCCAAAACCACGGCGTCAAACAGGCAACACCATGCCATGATCAGCTCGACATGGAACGAGGCGCGTGCGGCGATCCGACAAGCACTCGATGACCGGCACCCCAGTGTGCGACAGGCGGCATGTCGAAGCATTGCCACCTACCCTGATCCAGCAGCACTCGGGCGGCTGCTGAAAATGATTCAGCACGACGAACCACCCATTCGTCGAGAGGCCGCCACAGCTCTCGGTCGTCTTGGTGACGCCAAGGCCGTCCCCGCGTTGCTGGAGGCATTGAACAACGCCGGCGACCGCACCGAGGAACACGCCCTTGTCTACGCAATGATTGAAATCGACGATCCGGAAAAAACTCGCGTGGGGCTGGCAGCGAACAACGCAAACGTCCAACGCGGAACACTCTTTGCGCTGGACCAGATGGATAGCGGGAACCTGACGGTGGAGGAGGTCGTTCCATTGGCCGCGGCAGACGATCCCGAGTTGCAACGAGCCGCTGCTGAGATTTTCAGTCGTCACCCGGAATGGAGTCTTCATTCGGTGGTGGTGATCGCTGAACTGCTGAAACGCCCCCAATCAGCCGAGCGAAACCAAGTTGTGATTCGCAAGCTGACGACACGCTCGCTCAGCGATGATTCCGTTGGTTCGCTGATAGGCCGCTTGCTCGGTGCCTCCAACACGCCCCGCCAAACATATGACCTCTTGCTGGCGGCGATCGCTGACGGTCGCGACGTAACCTTGCACGACAGCTGGATCGAACCGTTGAAACGACTGCTGAACGAGGCCGCTGCAGCTTCCCAAAATTCGAATTCAGCCGTCTCGTCGCCTCCAGAACAAAGGGATCGATTCGAACGCACGCTGGCAGCGCTGTCCGCCATCAGATCCGATCGGTTTCGCAGTCAACTGAACCAGATGGGTGCCAATGAATCGATCCCTGTCCCGCTGCGTGTCGCTGCGATCGAAGCGGCGTCGGAGGAGCATGGTCGACTGACCGACTTCTCGCTCGCTTTGCTTCTTGGTCTGCTCGACGGCAGTCCCCAGGAAGGACTCACGGCAGCGCAGAAAATTGGTGGCTCGGGGCTCAGCGAATCGCAGCTGATTCAGCTAGCACCCCGTTTGGCTTCGGTGCCCCCATCCCAATTGCAAGAACTCATTCGCCCGTTTCAACGTTCACAAAATCCAGACGTTGCCAAGGCTTTTCTGACGGCGATGAAAGACTCCCGAAGCCTGACGAGCCTCACGCCAACCCAGTTTTCAGACACGATCATGCGGTACCCACGCGATCTGTTGCCCGAAGCAAACGAGTTGCTCGATCGCATTCAACGAGAAACACAAGCACGACTGGCACGGCTCGACCGACTGCTCCCCAAACTCTCACAAGGTGACGCTGAACGAGGGCGTCAGCTGTTTTTTTCCGAAAAGTCGAAATGTGCCACTTGCCATCGCGTTGGCAGCAAGGGCGGTCAAATCGGTCCCGACCTGACGACAATTGGAGCGAATCGTGCCGACCGTGACCTGCTGGAATCGATCGTGTTTCCGTCGGCGACAATCGTGCGTGATTACGAAACGTACTCAGTCTTGACCGTTGACGGGCGTGTTCTCACGGGACTCATTGCACGCGAAACCAGCGACGCATTGCACCTGCAGCAACAAACCGGTGAACCAGTTGCGATTGCTCATGACGACATTGAAGAAATGGTCCCGAGCATCGTCTCGACCATGCCCAGCGATTTGGACAAAACATTGTCTGAATCCGAACTCGCCGATGTGGTCGCTTACCTGAAGAGTCTCAACCAACTGGCACCACCCGAGGCAGCGACAGGAACCGAGAAGTGACGAAATCAGCTTGTGTCCCGTGTGTCCCCGACAAAGCTGCCAGGAACATCAGTCTTTGGCAACGGCGTTGGGACTGACTTTCGAATCGGCTTCGGTCAGACCAACGTGGCCGTTCAGTTTGCCTTTCAAGCGAGTCGATGCAAACGTGGCATCCGCCAAACCGACGTTCAGCTTCAGATCCGCGTAGGTGTACTCTTCCTTCAACTCAGGTGAATCACCTTCCGAAGCTGGCCAATCGTAGACCTCCAAACGAATCGGCACGTGCAGTTCGTCGTCGATGAACGCGTTGGCACGATGGAATGTGACCCCGCCTTCCTGGGTTGGATGAACGATTTGAATGTGCGTGGCTGGACGGCCCATCACCCGGGCGTTGCGAAAGTAGGTCACTTCGGTGTTGTCACCGCTGGGATCATTCTCCATGTCGAATTCGATCAACCCGATCAAACGGTTCATGATCTTGTCAAATCCAATGTCCGTGATCGGGTAGTTGCTTTGTTCTTTGGCTTGCCGACCATGTGGATCAATCGACAACACGAGGTAGCTCAGTGCTCCACCGCCTTTTCGAACCCGGGCTTTGCCTTCGTTCTCGCCCTCGATGTAGAGCACACGACGATCACGAAGGGTGCGTGGTGACTGGTACTGCAGAAACACCGACATCGGCGAGACATCACCTTGCTCGTTGGCTTGTTCCACTCGAACCGCCACGTCCATGATTTGAGGCGTCTGCAAAACGCCATCAATCCGTTCGCGTTTGATCAGCTTGCAACTGTAGTCGCTGACGTGTTGACGAATGTGGTCAGCATGGGCCTGGGCAAACCCGAGCGCCCAACCCAAAGGATGATCGGCGATTGGTGGGGTTGATCGATGATCATCCGGATTGCCGGCGGTGCCCTTCGCGTCCATCAACGGAACCAAGGTCTCTTTCGCGGAGAACGATGTCACCGGCGATGTCACCGGCGATGTGGCCGACACTTGCTGGATGACGTTTGAATCGTCCAATCCCAGCTCGGCGATTGCCTGCTTGGCCAACTGGTCAGTGGCGTCTTCCACAGCAATCTTCTGCACCGACACTCGTCCATCATCAAAATTGCCAACGTGGGCAGTCTGCTGGGACGCTGAAGTACTTTCGTCAGCACAAACCTCTTGCGGGCCAGACAGCGATCCCAACGCGACACACGACAGTGCCAGTGAGGACGCAAAAAGGCTTTTCAGTCGAAGGCGGTGAGTCAGCGATGGGGTCGGCATGGAAGGTGGCTCCAAATGGCGGTCAAAAGTCCGTTTGTTTCCGGTGGTGCTCGTTCGGCCCAGGCGGCGATGTCCGTTGGTGCACGAAGCGTGCCGATTGTCTGCAAAAGTCAAAGTTTCAGACTAGCGGCGTCCCGAGTCGAAACAACTGAAAAGGACCAATCTGGACTGGAACGAAAGTGCGGGCGCCTGGACCGTCGTCAAAATCGGCATAGCCTTCCGCGTCTGAAGTCCCGCAAAACGCGCCTCGCGGGATGTTTCACGGGGCAGGGGAGTCTCCTCATCCAGCAACCGCCGAGTCATCTCAGAGCATGCTGCATTCATTTTGACATGCATCCATTGCATTCTGAGACACCCTCGTGAAACCAATTGTGGAACCCGAACACCATCCGGGGCACTGGCAAAGTTGATCCGCCACTTGTAATTGTTACCGTCGCGATGTCATTCTTTGGGGTCGCGAGCATTCAACGAACCGAACTTCCTCTTTCCGTCGTCAAAGGCTTCCATGGGCATCGTCATCCCACTCGTTCTGATCTTCCTCACTTGCTTGGTCATCTGGCGAGCTTGCGACGGTTTCGAAATCGCGAGTGAGTACATCGGCCGCAACCTTTCTGAAGGCGTTCGCGGCGGCACGATCAATGCCATCTCCAGTTCCATCCCGGAACTCTTCACGACCCTGATCGCCCTGTTTGTGCTTTCCGATCGCGATGGTTTTTCGATTGGAATCGGCACCACAGCAGGCAGCGCGTTGTTCAACGGGATGATCATCCCGGCCGTCTGCATTCTCAGCGTGGTGGGCTTTGTCGTGATGGGAGTCCGCGTCACTTCGGTCAACGTTTCCACCCGCGTTCTGCTGCGAGATGGCCTCTCGTTGATTCTCTGCGAGTTCATTCTGATCCTGCTGATCAACGGGGAACAACTTCATTGGTGGCAAGGTCTGATTCTGATGCTGATGTACGGGGCCTACCTGGTGTACATGCTGACAACGATGAAGCCTTCCGAACTGTCCTCCAACGACGAACAACCAGACGATGATGACGAAGAGCAGGAGGAGGATGCTCCCCGCAGCCTGTTCGCCACCTTGTTCTACTGGGTCTCCGGAGGACCGTTGCTGGATCTGGAACGATGGTTTGTCAAAGACCATCACCGCGAACAGATGAAGCAAGAGACCTGGAACGGCTGGGGATTGCTTCTGACCAGCACGGGGGTCATTGCCGTTGCCTGCTGGGCGTTGGTGTTGGCCTGCGAGTGGCTTGGCAGCGGCCCGGCCAACCTCGAGAACCCTTCCTACGAATTGTTCGGGCAAACCTTCCAAGGGCTGGGCATGCCTGCGATGTTCGTCGCGGTCATCTTTGCTTCGATGGCAACCAGCGTTCCGGACACGGTCATGTCCATTCGCGATGCTCGGGACGGTGACTACGACGACGCGGTGGCCAACGCGTTGGGCAGCAACATCTTTGACATCTGCTTTGCACTTGGATTTCCGCTGTTTCTGTTCACCTTGGTTCACGGCCCGATCCAAATGGAACCTGAGATCGCAGCGCAAAGCGGTGAACTTCGATTGTTCCTCTTCATCCTGACCATCATCGGCTTCTTGATCTACTACATCGGCAAACGAGGTGTCGCCGCGGATGGGACCCAAACCGTCGAAATGAAACGAGGCAAGGCCTTCGCCTTGCTCGCCATGTACACCTTGTTCGTGCTTTACATCATCGCCCATGAACAAGAGGTCGCATTTGTCCACCAAATCTCGGACCGCTTGCAAAGCCTGCTGCAAAGGCTGCCTGCGATTGGAGCGATCACCTAACCCGCTCGGGCCGGGCCATCGCAAAACCAGAACCGCCAACTCACTTGCTGTCGACTGATTCACCGTGCTGTCGGGAACCTCGCTCAGCCACGATTGAAAGCGACATCAACGTGGTGTTGTCACAGGTGTCCCGCGATGCAACAGTTGTCTTCCATGTCGGAACCTCAAAATGTCAGCCACTGGATCGACCAAGTCAAAAACGGCGATTCCATCGCCGCCAACCAGATTTGGCAGCACTACTATGATCGGCTGGTGCGATCGGTTCGAAACAAACTCTTCGGCCAAAACCGCGCCGTCTCCGACGAAGAAGACATTGTTCTGAGCGTCTTCGACAGTTTTTATTCGGCCGCTCAAAAAGGCCGTTTTCCGGATCTGTCCGACCGAGACGATTTGTGGCGTTTGCTGCTGAAGATGTCCGCCCGAAAAGTGGTCGACAAAAAACGTCGTGACCATCGCCAGCGGCGGGGCGGGGATGTTCAGCTTCATTCCCTGGACAAACGTGACGACAACGAGAACTTCATCGAAGCCATCGGCGACGAGCCATCACCCGAGATGGTATTGATGATGCAGGAATCCGTGCAGCAATTTTTTTCTCATTTGGGTGTCGGGCAATTGCGAGATTTAGCGGGTGCCAAGTTAGAAGGGTATTCCAACGCGGAACTTGCCGCACGATTTGGATGCTCCGAACGGACGATTGAGCGTCGTCTGCACCTCATCCGCGAAAAATGTCACCAGGAATTGTTCGATGAGCATCCGCCAGAAAAAACTACCGATCGCGACCTTGGAACGAATTGACGACCTGTGCGCGGACTTCGAGCACAAATGGCAAACCGATCAATCGCCCAGCATTGACTCCTATCTGACCGAGGACATTCCACCGGACGAACGAGACGTCCTGCTGGCCGAACTGATTGTGTTGGATGTCGACTATCGGCGGCGACGCTCCGAGCAGCCCACCGAGCAAGACTACCTGGATCGTTTCCCCGACAAGGACCAAGTGATCCGTGACGCTCTCCGCGGGAACGGCCAACCCACGCGCGCCTTCCATCCGCCAACGGTGGAGCAACTGGGAAATCGATTCCCCACTTTGAAGATCACCGAGTTGCTGGGCGCAGGAGGGATGGGAGCCGTCTACAAAGCACGCCAGGAAGGTTTGGATCGAGTTGTTGCACTCAAAATCCTGCCAGAAGAATTTGGACACGACGTCAAGTTTGCATTGCGGTTCACTCGTGAAGCTCGCACGCTGGCAAAATTGAACCATCCCAACATCGTGTCGGTCTATGAGTTCGGACACGTTGACGACACCTACTATTTCTTGATGGAATACGTCGACGGATCCACGCTGCGGGATGTGGTCGCGGCCGGCCAGCTCGCTCCCGCTCATGCGCTCACGATCGTGCCGCATCTTTGCGACGCACTTCAGTACGCTCATGACAACGGCGTCATTCATCGCGACATCAAACCGGAAAACATCCTGATCGCCAGGGATGGTTCGGTGAAGATCGCCGACTTCGGACTTTCCCGACTTCTTGGTGATCAAAATCAACCGTCAGCACTCACCGGAACACACCAGATCATGGGAACCCCCAGGTACATGGCTCCGGAACAACTCGAAGGTGCACACGGAGTCGACCACCGCGCCGACATCTATTCGCTGGGCGTGGTCTTCTACGAAATGCTGACGGGAGAACTTCCGATCGGTCGTTTTGCCGCGCCTTCGAAAAAGGTCGAGATCGATGTTCGTTTGGATGATGTTGTTTTGAGAACGCTCGAGAAGGAGCCGCAGCGTCGGTATCAGCGAGCCAGCCAAATCAAATCCGACATGCAGTCCATTGCCTCGGGTGACGGTGCCGCTCTGGCCCCGACTCAGCTGATGGGCACAGACTCTCCACGCGACCGCGGTCACACGTCCATGGGAATTCAAGACCAAGAACTGGCGGGCCGATTGTTGTTGACCCGTCGCCAACTCATGGAGCGGGTCGAGTCATCGCTGCGGCCTCTGTTCGCCGGACAGGTGCTTCAAATCCTCTTCGGTGTGGCACTCATCGCCTTGGGAGCCTACTGCTGGGCGCCCAACACGCATGTGCCACATCGACTGGTCAGTGGCGTGATCGTGCACGTCTACGGGTTGTTCTTGATCATTTCCGCCGCCAACGTGTTGGTTCGCGTCAAACGCATCGACACCTCCCAACCGATCACCGATATCCGTGAGAGGCTCAATGGAGTCAGAAACTTTTCACTGCGGGTCGGGCCGATCATCGGTTTCGCATGGTGGTTGATTTGGATCCCCGTCGTCGTCGCTGCTGGATTCGATCCCGTGCTGCACCCCAACTCACTTTATCCATCGCTGATCGTGGGCGTGATCGGACTCGCTGTCTCATGCGGGTTGTACGCGATGGCAATGAAATCAGAACACTGGCGTCAAAAACTAGGCGGCCGAAGTGTCACCAATGCCCAGCGAGAGCTCACCGAAATCGAGCAAGCCAACATCCGCTGATTCCTAGCTCCTAGCTCCTAGCTCCTAGCTCCTAAGCAGGTCGGCTGGAATGATCGGGCACAACCATGTGAGCCGAAGGGCGTTCGCCTGGGCTGTCAAAAGGTTGGTATTGACACCGCTTTGGACTGCGCAGGTTTCGTTCCTCGACTTCGCCCCAACGGGGCAGCCCTATGCCAGCCCAGGGCAACGCCCTGGGTTGTGGCGGGACCAAGATTACAAAGCCCCAACGGGGGCGGTCCTAGCGGGTTTTGGGGAGTCTTTCTTAGGGCCGCCCCGTTGGGGCTGGTGTCGGAATCTCCGTAACGAAACCCCAGGCGATGCCTGGGGCTATCTTAGAGCTGCCCCGTTGGGGCGTAGGACAGAATAAAAATCAACGTCGCATTTCCCATGTCAATACCAACCTTTTGACAGTCCAGCGTTAGCCCCGGTTGCGCGTGAAAACCGTGGCTAACGCCAACGGCTCACATACCCGATGACACCTGCTTAGCTCCCTGTGGCTCTGTGGCTCTTTCCACTCTCAAACAACCCCACCATTGGCCCGCAGCGTTTGGCCATTCACCCAAGCCCCATCCGGACCGGCCAAAAAGGACACCACGGATGCGATGTCATCGGGTTGTCCCAGACGTTCCAGCGGCGACATGTTCGTTAACCGATCGATCAACTCATCTGACTTGTCATCCAGGAAAAGCTTGGTCGCGGTTGGCCCAGGTGCGACGGAGTTGACTGTGATCTGTCGTCCCCTCAATTCGTTCGCCAGCACAGACGACATGGCCTCCACAGCCGCTTTTGTTGCGGAGTAAACACCGTAGTTGGGCATTCGCAATCCGATGACGCTGGACGACAGATTGATCACCCGGCCACCATCACGAAGTCGGCGAGACGCTTCTCGCATCGTGTGGAAACACCCCTTCAGGTTGACATCGACCAGCCGAGCAAAATCCTCGTCCGAGGTCTCTGCAAGCGGTTGCATCTTCAGAACGCCAGCGTTGTTGACCAACACGTCCACCCCGCCAAACGACTCCGTCGCGAAATCAAAGAGTTTCTCGACCGCGTCCGAGTCACTCACATCGGCTTGAAATGACAGTGCGGAACCACCCGCTTTTATGATTTGTTGGGTCAGTTCATCGGCCGCCTTGGAACTGTTTGCGTAGTTGACCACCACCGAAAATCCGTCGCTCGCCAATCGTTCGGCAATCGCCGCACCGATCCCACGCGCCCCGCCGGTGACAATGGCAACCTGATTCGCCTTGTTCATTCAAAGGACTCCTGTTTGCGTTCTTGATGTAGCTGTGCGTTCAAATCAGCAATGATCATCCATCGAGCAGGAACGCCACGAAATCCCGATCCAAGATCACTGATGGAGGCGAGGTGGTGTCGCCAGCACGGGGTCCACCACGTTGTCACTTACTGGGAAACACATCTTGGAGCGAATAGAGACGCATGGATTCTTGCCCGTCGTAGCCGCCCACCGCGACCAGCGTTTCTGTTTCAGGGTCGTAGTCGATGTCTCGCACTGGCATCAACAAGTGTTCCGGCAATGCTTCGAACCTGGCAAGCTCCACCCCCGTCTCCAAGTCGATGCACAGCACATTGCCTTTGTAGGTCCCGACAAACAAACGCTTTGAATCAAACAAACGCAGCACGTGAATTCCACCACGCCCACCCACTTCATACGTTTTTAGCAATCGCAATTGATCATCGAACAATTGCACCACGCCGGTCATGCCACCAGTGACAATCCGGGATCCGTCGGGGCTGATTTCCACACAACTGTAGATGTCGGGCGTTTGGACTCGATTGAGCTGCGCCGCATCCTTGACGGACCATCGCGTCAACACGCCGATATGATCGGAGAGTCGACCTTGATGCCCGTTCGAAAGCAGGGTTGCTCCGTCTGGATCAAAACGCACCCGGCGAATGTCTTGATCTAAATTCACCGTGCGAGAAACCTCCCGTCCGGTCGGAAGATCCACGACTCGCAAAACGGAATTCCGACCGCTGGCGACCGCCAACCACTTGGAATCATGGGAGATATCCAGCGCATTGACTCGACTCCCCAGGTTCGACTTCCAGAGCGGGTTTCCATTTCCCTGACGATGAACCAGGACCTCCCCCGACGCATAACCTCGCGCACTGAACTGGCCATCAGGAGAAACCATGGCGGTGACCAGTTTGTCGCGACCTGGCTCGAGCAACGTTCCCTTCTGGAGACGTTTCCCCTGCAGATTCACGCGTTCAATCGTGCCCAGTTTCGAGACCACCGCGATTTCGTCTTTTCCTGGAACAAACCGCACCCCGTGGACGGCTTTGTTGTTCCAGGCTCGCGGCCGGGCAAACGCCGGAACGAATCGATCCGCGGGGACCTGCACATCCAACACAACAACATCCGGCCCGGCTCCCGCAACCACCAAGCGTTGCGGGTCGTCCGTCAACTCCATCGCCGCGACCAATTCCAATCCCACATCTCGATCATTGATGTGCTGACCACTGGCAAGGTCCCAGACACGAATGCGGTCCCGAAAACATCCGCTCAACAACGTCTTGCCCGTTTTTGAAAAGCAGAGATTGGTGACTCGGTTGGGATGTTTTTTCCAGCGAAATTTTTCACTGCCGTCTTCGGTCAAGTGAACGCTGACGGATCCATCGTCCCACCCCAATGCCACCCGCCCACCGTCCGCCGACACACGGACAGCACTGATGGTGTTCAGACCGTTTGGATTGGCCGTGAATGGCTCTTCGCTGACGATGTCACGCGTCTCGTTTTCCTCTGCTCGTCCAGCACCGATCGCCGGCAATCGGTGAACCTGCCAGCTGTTGTTTTGCGAAACAACCACTGCCACGTTGGCATCCCGACTGACTGACAACAAGGAACAGGGCATCTCCAGCGAGACATCCTGCGTCTCATCCCACCGATCATCTCCCTGCTCCCAAATCTGCAACGTGGTTCCCTCGGAGAGCCCGATGAGCCGACCGTCATCGCTCCCCACACCCATCGCAAGCACCTGATCAATGGGCGCCAACTCTTGAATCCGTTTGCCGGTGCTGGTGGACCACAGAAGCAAACGACCTTCGACATCCAGGGACGCCAGAAATTTCCCTCCACTGAGAAATTGAAGACCGCGGACAATCGTGTGGTGTTCACCGATCATCTCGTGCTGCACTTCGGGTTCGCCGGTGCGGCGCAGCAAGACTTGGCCTGCGGCGTTGCCGGTGGCCATCCATTTTGAATCTTGCGAGAAGGCGACTGCGATGACCGCTTTGTCGTCTGCGGCTCCCAAAGCCGGCTGCACGTACCCCGGCAGTTCAAGACTTCGGCGAGTGAACTCCACCGGTTCCCGCCACTCGGCCGATCCAGAAGCGTCCCCGCTGGAGACGCTTTCACCGGGAGTGTCGTCTGCGAAACCGACATCTGACATGCCGACCAAAAGGACGATGAACATGAACAGGCAGGGCGAAACCAAAAGCCCTCCAAAACAACTCGGAAGTCTCATCATTGCACCCTCTGTCGGTGACGTGGTTCGACCGAGGGCTCCGACCCGCTTGAGCCCTCGATCAGTTGATTCCAGCTACTTGCTGAACAGCACGCAGATGGGAGTGGGAACCGGTTGGGTTTGACGTGTGAAGGTCAGTTCGCCAGTGTCCCCGTCGACTTCAAAGACCGTGGCGGTGTGGCTGTCTCTGCCCGCAGCGATCAACCAACGACCGCTGGGATCGAGATTGAAGTTGCGAGGCCAACCGCCACGAATGGCTTCGACCTCCACCAGTTCCATTTTACCAGACTCATCGAGACGAAAAACGGAGATGCTGTCGTGACCTCGGTTCGCCGAGTAAACAAACTTGCCGGAGGGATGCACTCGAATCTCAGACGAACTGTTGAAACGTTCTTTCGCTTTGGTCTCTTCCGACAGGGCGGGGATGGTTTGTCCAGCCGCCATGGTGCCCGCCTTGGCGTCGTAGTCGAACACCGTGACGGAAAGAGCCAATTCGTTGAGCAGGTAAATGCGTTTTCCATCCGGGCTGAACTTCATGTGACGTGGGCCACCACCGGGAATCCCTTCGCCAAAACCATGATGGGTGAGCGAGGGACCGCTTGGATCCAATTTCCAAATCACGACCTTGTCCATTCCCAAATCCGGAGTGAACGCGAATCGGTTGTCTGGCGAGGTCCCAACCCAGTGTGCATGCGGTGCATCCTGGCGGTTTCCGACCACGCCTGATCCCGCCGGGGACAACAGGTCATTGTGTTCATAGACCTCCACGCGACGTGCGACCGCACCGTCTTCGGCCAATTCATACAGCGTCGTCGAGCCACCGCCGTATTGTGCCGAGAGCAGCACGGTTCCCGTGCGATCGGTCGCCAAGTGAGCGACTCCCCCATCACCGCTCTCGACCGCGCCCATTTCAACCAACTTCGCGTCCTTGGAATCAGCTTGCACACGGTAAGCCGTGACGCCACTTCCGCTGGAGGCGTACAGCACGGGCTTGCTCGGATGCATCGCCAAGAACCCAGGTTGCTGGGCCTCCACCGCCAAGGACGCCGGACTCAGCTTGCCCGATTCGGTGTCGAAGGTGGCATGGTAGATCCCTTCACTGGCACCTCCCCGAGGGGTGGTGGTTCCAAACCAAACGTTCAGTGTTTCCGCCATCGCCAAATTCCCTTGCAAAGCCACGCAGGCAACCACGGCCACCAGGACCCGTTTCGCCCCCCACCTCGTTCGCGTTGCCACTTGCTCGTTGCCGCTCAATCCGCTGCTCATCTGCGTCTCTCCGATCATGGATGCAATTCTTGCCTGTTTGGCGAGAAAAACTCGCCGAAGGGGGCATCATACCCCAGTAGGCGTGGCGAGGGAGGAAAGTGGGGCAGGGCACAGGGGCTAAGCAGGTACGCAGGTGTCATCGGGTATGTGAGCCGTTGGCGTTAGCCACGGTTTTCACACGCAACCGGGGCTAACGCCCAAACGGCTCACATGGTTGTGCCCGATCATTCCAGCCGACCTGCTTAGGAGCTAGGAGCTCTCCTCCCATGACATTGCCGATTCGCGGTGGTTTGATCTAGGATGCAGGTGCTTCAAACCTTTCCTGGAATCCGCCGTGCTTTCAATTTCGCCTACCTATTTGCTGTACTACCTGCCACTGATCATTGCGATCTCGTTGGTATTTGGTGCGACTCGGCACGAGGATTTGTCGTTGATCCTGCGACACGCCTTCCACACCGCCCGTTGGATCACCGGCTTCATGGCGGTCGTTTTCGCCTTGGTTCTCGTCTTGGACTGGATGGTCTGAGCCGATGAGGATTCTGACTCTCGGTGGCGGCACCGTTGGACGCTGGATCGCCGACATGCTGTGCAGACGCCGGCACAGCGTCACGCTGATCGACAGCGATCCTGAAATCGTGCGATCCATCAACAGCGAATTGGACGTGCGTGCGATCGAGGGCAATGCCTCTCAGAGCACCGTGCTGTTCTCCGCCGACGTGCTCAGCGCCGACTTGTGCCTGGCGGTCACCGGAGACGACGAGGTCAACATCGTTGCCGCCAGCATGGCCAAAGCACTGGGTGCTCGTCGCGCGATTGCGCGTGTCTACGCCCCCGCCTTTCGTGACCTTTCGACGTTTGACTATCAGCGTCACTTTCAAATCGACAGTCTGCTTTCGCTCGAACAACTTTCCGCTTCGGAACTGGCTCGCGCGATTCGCAACCCCGACGCGATTCCACTGGAACACTTCGCGCGTGGCCAATTGCAGGTCTACGAAATGGACGTGGCAGTCGGATCCGCTGCCGCAGGCAAGAAGCTCATGGAACTGCAACTTCCGCCCAGGGTCCGAGTGGGATCCCTGGCCCGAGAAGGCCGCATGTGGATCGCCAGCGGTGCCGACGAAACACGCGCCGGTGACCGAGTCAGCTTGGTCGGGATGCCGGACGCCGTCAGTGTGGCTCGGCAAATCTTTGGCGGCGAAAAACGACGTCGCAAACAATCCAAGGTCATGATCGCGGGCGGCGGAGAAACCGGCTACCACTTGGCCGGACTGCTGGGCCGCGAAGACTTTCGCACCGTGCTGCTGGAACAAGACGCGAAACGTTGCGAGCAATTGGCTAAATTGCTGCCCGACGTCACGGTGGTGCACGCCAACGCCAACCGACGCAGCGTCCTAGAAGACGAAGGCGGCGGCACGGTGGACTACTTCGTTGGCTGCACTGGAAACGACGAAAACAATATCATGGCCGGCGTCGAGGCCCGTGAACTGGGTGCCTCTCGCGTGATGTGCGTGGTGGGGCGACCGGACTACGCCAACGTGGTCGGAAAACTGGGCATCGACTTGGCCGTCAGTGAACGGGACGTCGTCGCTCGACAAATCCTGGGGTTCCTCAACGAAGGAGCCATCATCAGCCAAAGCAAATTGCCCAACGGTTCAATCGGCGTTTACGAACTGGAAATCCTGGAAGGCTCCGCTGTCACACAAGCATCGCTGGCCAACCTTCCGCTGGCAGGCCGCTGCTTGATTGCCGCGATTCAACGCGACGGATTCGTGCGTGTGCCAACCGCTGACGATGTCCTGGAAGTCAACGACATCATCGTTGCCCTGATCGATTTGTCCGATGCCGACGAAGTCCTTTCACTCTTTCACAGCGACTGATTGTGCCCGCCACTAAGAACGCTCCTGAGTCCAACCCCCACGCTGTTGTGAACGATTCCACTTTGCCATCCCCGCACACCCCCGCCCCAATCGCAATGGGTCCACCGACCATCGTCCTGTTGCGATTCACCGGCGAGGATCGCCCCGGTTTGACCGCGTCAATCTCGGAACGGCTGCACCGATTCAATTGCCGAGTCATCGACGTCAATCAAGCCGTGATCCACCGATCACTGCTACTGGGCATGCTGGTCCAGATTCCCGGCAGCGAAGATCCCGATCGACTGATTCGAAAGATGCGGCGAAAAAGTCGCAAACTGGGGCTGAAATGCAAAGCAAAAATCGTTTGCGACGCGGACTATGACGCGTGGGTCAAACGCCAAGGCAAATCGCGTTTCATTCTGACGCTGCTTTCCCGTTCGGTTACCGCCGAGCAATTTGCCGCGGTCAGTCGGTTGGTCTCCGACCAGGGACTGAACATCGACGTGATCACGCGATTGTCCGGACGCCCCGAGCGGGATCCTGGCGACGAACTGACTCGCGCCTGCGTGGAGTTCTCTTTGCGAGGCGATCCAACTGACGCCAACGCTCTCAAAGCCAGCCTGTTGGATCTGTCCAACCGTTTGAATTTGGACCTGGCATGGCAGCGAGACGACGCCTTCCGCCGCAATCGACGGATCGTCGCGCTCGACATGGATTCGACCCTGCTGCAAGCCGAAGTGATCGACGAACTGGCCAAGGAAGCCGGGGCCGGAGAAAAAGTCAGTGCGATCACCGAAGCAGCGATGCGAGGCGAAATCGACTTCGACGAGTCGCTTCGCCAACGCGTGCAATCCCTGGAAGGATTGCCCGAGAGCGTTCTCCCCAAAGTCGCGGAGCGATTGCAGTTGACCGAAGGTGCCGAACGATTGCTTTCGAACCTTCGTCGGTTTGGCTACACCACCGCCATTTTGAGTGGTGGCTTCACCTACTTTGGCGAACACCTTCAAAAGCTGTTGGGCATCGACCATGTGCATGCCAACCAACTGGAAATCATCGACGGAAAACTGACGGGACGGGTCCTCGGTCCCATCGTCAACGCCGAACGCAAGGCATTGCTTTTGGAACAACTCGCGGCCAACGAAGGCGTGGACCGCAAACAGATGATCGCGATCGGTGATGGTGCCAATGATCTGCCCATGCTCTCCCGCGCCGGCCTGGGAATCGCCTTTCACGCCAAACCCATCGTGCGGGAATCTGCTGAACACCGAATGTCCACCTTGGGTCTGGACGCTGTTCTCTACCTGCTTGGCGTCAGAGACCGCGACTTGGTTGAGTAACCGTGCGGTCGCGATCGGTGACATGCCGATGACTGGCTTTTCGAACTCCAAATGACTCTCCATGAACACTGAACGGATCGAAGTCTGGGTTGATGTCGGCGGCACCTTCACGGATTGCTTGATCCAACGAACCAATCCAAACGGACATCGCCATCGCGACGCCATCAAAGTCCTCAGCAGTGGATTGGTGTCGGTTCGAGTGGTGGACCACAGCGACGACTTCACTCAAGTTGATGTCGAGCTTCCACCACCATTTGCGATCGACGGTTTCTGGGAATCCGCCAAACTGTGTGAGCAAGGTGAATCAGCGATCGAGGGTGAATCGTTCACCGTGCTGGGTTGCCAGCGTCAATCCGCCAACACGGTTGGACTGCAATTCAACCAACCGGTCAACCAAATTCGCCGCGATCAAAACTGGGTGCTCGATGCCGGAATCGAATCCCCGATTTTGGCGACGCGAGTCTTGTTGGCGTGCCCCTTGCCGCAGCCGCTCCCCCCGCTCTCCATTCGCATGGGCACCACGCGAGGCACCAATGCGCTGCTCACTCGCAACGGTGCCCCGACCGCTCTGTTGATCACCGAAGGATTCGCGAACCTGCTGCAGATCGGAACCCAAGACCGCCCCGATCTGTTCGCTTTGGACATCGTCAAACCGGAACCTTTGGCAACTCAAACGTTGGAAATCCGCGGTCGGTTGGATGCCCATGGAGATGAGCTGATTCCGCTCGACGAATCTCATCTCCGCTCTTGCTTGCAAGAGCTCAGAGCATCCGGCCCCGAGGATTTGGTGCTGGCCATCTGCTTGCTGCACTCCCACCGCAATGACACTCACGAGCGGACCGTTCAGCGAATCGCGAAGGAGGTTGGGTTCACGGATGTGATTCGCTCGACCGAGGTCGCCGCTCTGCCTCGAATCGTTCCGCGAGCCGAAACCACGACGCTCGACGCCTACTTGTTGCCGATTTTAGAAGCCTACGTGGCGCGAGTGTCGAAGCAATTCGGTGGCGAAGCAAACTGCCATCTGCGTTGGATGACGAGCGGAGGCAATCTGGTCGCCTCCGCTGGTTTCCGCGGCAAGGACAGCGTGCTGTCGGGCCCCGCCGGCGGTGTCGTGGCACTCGGCGAAGTCGCCAAGCAGTGTGGCGTCGCCGGTGCCGTTGGACTGGACATGGGCGGCACCAGCACCGATGTCAGTCGCTTTGAAGGAACGGTTGGACGACGACAAGAAAGTATGATCGGTGGCATCCGCGTGCTGACTCCGATGATGGACATCCACACGATCGCATCCGGTGGCGGGTCAGTCTGTGCGATCCGCGAGGGACGCTTGACGGTCGGCCCCGACAGCGCCGGAGCCTTCCCCGGACCGGCGTGCTACGGGCACGGTGGACCTTTGACGATCACCGATGTCAATGTCTTGTTGGGTCGACTACCAATCGATCGTTTCCCGTTCCCACTGAACTTGAATGCTGCACAAAATGCATTGCAGCAAACCCACCAACAATTGCCCAGCGACAGCACGCTGAGCCCCGAACAGCTCGCAGATGGATTCCTGCAGTTGGCCGTCACCCAAATGGCCGAGGCCGTTCGAGTCGTCACCACCGCCGCAGGAAGCGACGCGAGGCAAATGGCGCTGGTCGGATTTGGCGGTGCTGCGGGCGGCCACCTTTGCCAGGTCGCTGACTCATTGGAAATGTCCCACGTGATCGACCATCCCGATTCAGGGTTGCTCTCAGCAGTCGGAATGGGTGCGGCACCGATTGGACGCATCGCATCCCGGTCCTTGCAACTCACGGTCGCATCTGCCGTGTCAGACCAGGCGAATCCACTCTCCAACCGAGCGTTGAGCCAGGACGCGATCTCGCCACTGGAATCGGCCGCGAACGACACGCTGCTTCAGTGCCAAACTCAACTTCGCGAAGAAGAAAACGTCTCGCTGGACACGCCCCTGCAAATTGTCCATCAATGCGATGCACGTCCAAGAGGAACTCAGTCGACCTTGCCAGTCGATCTGTTTCCGTTGGACACCCTGCCGGCTCGGTTCGATGCCAAACACCAAGCCACGTTTGGTTACCGCCGGGATTCCATGCCGCTCGAAGTGGTCACCGTTCGCTGCGAAGCCACCCTGGAACGAGAAGCCAACCAGACCAGTCGTCTCGGCACACAGGGCGACTCCGACAACTCGCCCGTCGCCTCGGCAACTCAGACGAAACCAGAAACGATCTCGATGTGGGTCCAGGGTGCCTATCGAAATGTCGACCTCTGGGACCGCGAGGCGTTGAACACCGGCCACACCATCATCGGCCCAGCGGTGGTGACGGGTCCTTATTCGGTCTTGGTGGTGGAATCGGACTGGACCGCCACCCTGTCCGCCGAAGGGATTCTGGAGATCCACAAAGCCACGTCCACACGTGCCGCAGTGACTCCGGCCGTTGCCAAGCTGAATGACACCATCGCGATGGAGATCGCCGCGAGACGCGTGCAAGGGATTGCCGAATCGATGGGCGAAGTCATCCGCCGAACCAGTGTCAGCGTGAATGTCAAAGAACGCCGCGACTACAGTTGCGCCGTGTTCCTGGGCGATGGATCCTTGGTCGCCAACGCACCCCACGTGCCTGTTCACTTGGGGGCGATGAGTCACACGGTTCGCAGTTTGATCGAAGACTACCCGGAGATGTCACCAGGTGACTCGTACCTCAGCAACGATCCCTACGCCGGTGGTTCACACCTGCCTGACATCACCGTGGTGACTCCCGTTTTCTGCGCCGAAAATGCATCCGGTTCGTCGCGGCCCCCGGGTTGGCCCTGCGACTTCTTTGTCGCCTCACGCTGCCATCACGCCGAAATCGGTGGCATGGTTCCGGGATCCATGGCCCCCGCAGCCACCTGTTTGGCTGAAGAAGGCGTGGTCCTGCACAACGAATGCTTGGTCCGCGGCGGGCAATCTCACCACCCAAGAATTCGCGAACTGCTTTCCAACGCCACATATCCTTCGCGAAATGTGGAAGAAAACATGGCCGACATCGCGGCGGCCGAAGCGGCAGGGCAGGCCGGTGCGAATCGAATTCAGGCCTTGGCTGATTCGATGACCAAGTCTCGCCTGATGGATCTGTTGAAGCAGCTGCTGAATGTCGCGGGGGAAGCCACGGCGACCTGGATTGCCACGCTGGGAACCGAGGCACGCGTCTTTGAAGATTCACTCGATGACGGCACGCCCCTGCGAGTCACCTTGCAGCCGGACCAATCCGCCGGACGACTGCGAATCGATTTCACCGGAACAGGTCCGGTCCATCCCAATGGGTTCAATGCCACACCATCGATCGTGACCGCGGCCGTGCTGTATGTGCTCCGGTGCGTCGTGCCCGGCGAGCTGCCGTTGTGTGACGGGGTGCTCAAACGCATTGAACTGGTCATCCCAACGGGCTTGCTCGCGCCGCCTGCCGGCGACACCCCCGAGAACAGTCCAGCAGTGGTCGCAGGCAACGTTGAAACCAGCAATCGCGTGGTGGATGTCTTGCTCGGCGCGTTGGGCGTCGCCGCCGCATCCCAAGGCACGATGAACAACCTGCTGCTTGGCGATGAGACCTTCGGTTACTACGAAACCATCGGCGGAGGTGCCGGCGCGACGGCGACACAAGCGGGTGCTGACGCGGTTCACACTCACATGACCAACACTCGAATCACCGACCCTGAAATCTTGGAATCACGTTTGCCAATTCGCCTGTGGCGGTTCGCCATCCGTCGTGGCAGTGGCGGAGCAGGGCAAAACCGAGGAGGTGACGGAATGATTCGCGAAATGGAATTCCTTCGTCCTTTGACACTGTCTCTCATCACCTCCCGGCGAACAACGCGTGCCTACGGGATTCAAGGCGGGCAACCAGGCCAACCCGGCCGACAAACCCTGGTGCATCCATCCCAACGAACAGAACTCCCCTTCGCGACCAGCCGAGAAGTCAACGTTGGCGATCGACTGATCATGGAAACGCCCGGCGGTGGCGGCTATGGCAAAGAACGCCCCGCCGAATGAAACAACGAACCAGTGTCCGGCAAACAGCAACCGTGCCGAGTCACCTTTTCGATTTGCTTGTCGCTGGAATCGCCAGCATTCGGTTTCTGCAGCGATCCCTGAACCCTGATGAGCCCAGCTACCGAAGTGGTTTCAGGACAACTTCGAAACGGATCACTCCGGCGTGTCATCCACTTCATCGCTCGCGTCGTCATCACGATCGGTTTGTGGGATGGGCTCAGGAGTCACTTCGTCGTCGGTCCCCTCTGCGCTGAAGGTGTAGGTCAACAATTCCAATTGGATCTCTGCCAGCATCGTGTTGCGATGCGGAATCAGCTTCACGCGACTCTCAATCACATTGGTGTTGCTGTTCGTTTCCTTGCGTTCGATCTCGTGCAACGTCTTTCCATCAACAACGCTGATCCCCATCACATCCATCTGCCGACGACGCACGCCGTTGCCAGGCACCGTGAGATGAGCCCGAGCCATCAGCAGCATCGGAGTGACCCAAGGTTGCTCGACCGTGCATCCCCAAGCATCGTCAAACGAGCGACTCCAACGCAGCGATCCATCCACCGTTGAGATCGCATGCATCGCGGTGATGGGCTGAACCGCCGCACCACCCGAAACCGCCACCGAACGCGTCGCAGCCAAATCGCGATTGGGTTTTCGGTGTCGGGGCAGAATCAACATTTGATCTTGGATTGACATCACCGAAACCCCGTACAGCCCCTGGCGAGCAGGGACCGTCACATCCGCGATTTCACGTCCTGAAAGCAAATCCCAAATCGTTGTCCGGCCGGTGTGATCCAACAACGTGAAGTAACGACCGTCGGTCATTTCCGCGTAAGCCGCGGTTTCATTCACGTTTTGAGTGTCCGCGACTCGAAACTGGACCGTTTCCCCCGTTCTCATGTCGATCAGTTCGACCAACTGAGGGTCAAGCATGTCTTTGGCCGCCTCCAGGCTGGCTCGCATTTCTTCGCTCACATCGGCAGGCAAATTGGCGTCTTTGTTCACCTGTGTCACCGTCAACAGATGTGACCCCAGCGACGAGATCACCGATCCCATCGACCGCTTTTGGGTCTCCAACAACCCGCCATCGTGGATGTCATAGCTTTCGATTTGGTTCTGTGACCGACTGACGACCATCACGCGATCATCCGCATGCACGATCGCGGTCCCAACGGCTTCGGTGGTCGTCCGCCAGCGCTCTTCCCCCGTCACAGTGTCCAAGCAAATCAGTTCCGTTCCCTGCAACAGAAACAATCGATCCCCCAAAACCGGCCCCAGAATCAACTGAGCATCCCCGTTGTCCGCCGTCGCGGAAACCATCATGTTTCGATAGATCTGATTTCCAAACGGTGTTGCCGCGCTCCGCCGCTTGGCAACCGGTTGGCCATCGGTCCCCAGCGTTCGTCGCCAACGAATGGGGTCCTCGCCAGTGGCTCCCAAGGTTCGAAACAAATCAATTGCGATCAATTCCGATTGAGTCAGCAACAACATCAGGCTGCCGCTGTAGGTCAATTCTTTTCCAAACGAACGCATCCCCGAGAAACCCTCGACCGGGATCGCCCGATGAATCCCGTAAGGATTGATCAGCGCCAAGGAGTTCATGTTGTCGCTCATCGCATTCCAACCACGCAGTTGACGCCCCATCAGATGAGTCGTCTTCGCGTAACGCCGGTCGTTCATCATCATGCTGGACCGCGGCATTCGCATCGATTGCCATTCCAAGTTGACGTTTCGAGGCCACTGTTCGCCCATCTCGTAGTCACGACCGCGAACAGGGTTGGCTTGCAGCGCGTCCTCAATGAAGGTGTCCGCGCCAGTGGGCTCCGTTTCGCTCAATCGTTGGCCCAACAGCTCTCCCACCGCCAATCGATCCAGGTTCCAGGACTCTTTGCTGTACAGTTTCGAGAGCATCAACAGACGATCGTTGCTCAACGACTCCAAGGCATCATCCGTCGTCATGGTGTCCGCCCAAATCAACCGCTCGGCCAGGAACCCGTCTTCCATCAACAAAGCCCGCGTGGCCATGTCGCGCCGTAAATCTCGCGTCGCATCGACGACCGGTGAGAAATGCTGCAGCGTCCGCATCAACGTGGGCCCGTCCATGTTCCCTCGCGTCGAAACCAATGACTCCACGGCTTGCGTCATTGCGACCATGTCTTCCGGGGTGGCAGTGGAAACCAACTGCGACACCCGAGCACTGATCCAATCATCAACCGTGAACTGACGAGCCGCATTGGGAAAGACGGCGTCCATGTCACGATTGAGCGTCGGATGACGCAACACCAACTCTGACAAATCCAGCAACAGTCCCATCGCCTTCGTGTGCTCGATCTGTTGAACGGGTTTCGCGACCGCCCCTTTGATCTGCAGAACCAACAGTTCTGCCCGTTGCTCGGGTTGGTCAATCAACTCCATCAAGGCATCCAAGTCGACATTGGCATCGCTCGGATTTTCACGCAGACTTCCCAGCATGGCTTCCACCGACAACATGATCACTTCATCGTTGTCAGGATCCAATTCCCGAGCTCTTTGAAGCAGGTCCAGCGCTCGGGGACGTTGCTCCTGTTCGATCAACAATTCAGCTTTGCGAACCAGGGCAAAGAAATTGTCCGGGTCCTCTTGAAGCAAGGCATCGACACGCGGTTGCAGCGATTGTTCACCATAAGCGACCGCCACCATCGTGGCGGATTGGGAGATCAACTCGCCATCGATTGCGATCAGGTTCCCCAGCGGAAAACGGACCGTCCGGCGCTGCAACACTTCACCGTTTTGCAGCGAAATCTCGATCAGCTCATCCGTCGTGGTGGGCAAGTAATAGCGATCGCTGCCAAACACACCACGGCCTGAAATGCGTTGCCCCGGTCGAACCAAATCAGGAGGTGTCGACCAGACCTCCGTACCATCTTGCAACGAACATGCCGAGACTTCATCGGCACCGACAACGAAGAAGAGGCCGTCTTGGACCCCCGCAACGTAAGCCAGGCGAATGCGATTTCGGGGCGTGAAACGATTGCGTCCAGTGAGCACGTCGAGAACCTGCAAGCGATCGCACTCAATCGGAGTGAGGACCACCGAAGTGCCTTCGGCGATCGCCAGCGAGTGCGTCCAACGGCGGCTCAATTGATTCGAAGAAACCCGGGTGTTGGGCCGATAGATGCTATGAACAAATTCCTGATTTCGTGGAATCTGATTCCCCCAACGAATGGTTCGGTCGATCAGATTGACTGCGACCGTGGCGCCAGCTCCCGTGGGGCAGATCAACATTCCGTTGTGATAGGTGGGCATCGCGCCGGCGACTCGGCGGACGGGATCGGCACCAATCCCACCCGATTCCACGGCCACCAACACCTGCTGCCATTGAACGGATCCGTCCGCGGGATCCAAGCACAGCAGCACCACTTCACCCGCGATCTCAGCGATCACGTACAGGTCACCTCGAAAGGGAAGTGGCGGTCCGAGGAAAAACGCTTCGGCCAAGGCGGACGGGGTGGACTCTGACTTCCCCAGTCGCCACAGCAACTTGCCTTGGGTTTTGAGATCCAACGCGACCAATGTGTTCGCCAGCGACGACATGCCGCGACTGGCAAACGGGCTGAACCGTTCAATTTCGATTTTACTCAGATCATCGATCATGAAGACTCGCTGACCATCACTGGAGATCTGCCCAAACGGAACGTCGTTCCAAACACGTTGAACGAGAATATCAACCGGGTCTTCTTCCTCCTCCATTGGATCGGCGAGGTCCGGCGTCAACGAGGTTTCCGGCGGTGCGAACCAGGGATACTGCCAAACTCGTTTGCCCGTCCGAAAGTCGACCCCCAACAATCGCTGAGTGGTTCGCATCAGCAACTGATCGCCGACTCGCAGTGGCGTCCAAGATGGAGGCGGCAACTGCCCGGTGGCTTTGAGCTGTTGAGTCTTTTCCTGAATCATCCGCTCCTGCCGCGGACTGGCGGACGACTCCACCATCCAACGTGGATTGCTGAGCGGCATTTGTCCGGCACCAGAACCATTGCGATCCACCGCGCCGCCCAACAACGGGTAGTTCTCCGCCAGAGAATCCGCGGTCACCAATTCCGATTCACTCTGCGCCAGCACCCATTCCTTCCAGGCAATCTCATCAACGGGTTCGCCGACAGGAAACAACGCAGTGAAGGCTTGGGGATACTTCGCCGGCGTCGGGATCGATCGATTGGCACGTGCACACGCAATCGCATGCAAAGTCACCACCGACTCGCCCACTTGATCCACGATGCGTTGCTGACTGACCAAATCATCCAACAACAGCGAACAGGCCAACGGGTTTCCAAGCATCCACTCACGAACCGCCAACAGGACGGACGCTTTGTAGCCGGCTTGGGTGTGGAAGGTCTCGCGTCGGACCCGCTGGACCGTTTTCCAGTCGCGTTTCGGGCCGGCTTCTTCCAACAGTTTGCCAGCCAAAGGCCCGTAACGCAGTTCATAAATCTCCAAGCCTTCTTTCGGAAGACCACCGATCAAGTCACGGACATGGTCCAGCAGGCTACGAGGCAATTGACGTTGCAACCGCGCCAGTTCCTCCGCTTGAGCAGCCTCGTCATCCAACGGTCGCCCATTGCGATCCAGCAGGCCCTCTCGGTTGCCAAGCGGTTGCCCTGGCTGCACACCTTGATCGTCGACTTCATCCTCGGCCTCCGCCGCGATCGGAGCGTAGTAATCCTGCATCATTTCTGAAGCAGGATCGTCGCTGGACCGCAGCAGCAGATCTCCCAATCGAACGACCGCGTCGCTGTAGCGTTCTTGCTCGATCGCCTCTTCGGCATCACGAATGATTTGTCGCATGCTTCGCGGGGGCGGCAGGAACTCGGCATCCCCCATCTGCATCCGCGAATCAAACAAGCCTTGAGCGAGGGCGATTTTCGATGCCCCGGGAGTGGCAAACAGCAATCCGGCGAAGATCACCGCCGCCATTGTCGAGCGAGTCATCCAGGAAACCTTGGCATCGAGACGAAGATTGGCGTGGGAATTCACTACACAAACCGATTGAAAACAAACTATTGAACAAACGCACGTTACTCGCGCGGGACTCGACAACGCGATCTCATTGTATCGCCCCAGGTTGTTCGTGAACCAGTCTCATCTGCTGCACCGAATCACCTCTCCCCCCAACGAATTCTGGGGGAGAGGTGACGGGAAGTCGCCCTTTGACTTCAGCCCTGCCAATTCAAAAATGGAATGGACGTTCTCAGCCCGAAAACGGCTTCCCCCATCAAAACAGGCTGGCCGGATCCGCTCGCACCAATTTCCGCAGTGCCAGCAACCCGCTGATCAGACACATCAAGGTGGTCAGGGCCAGCACGGAACCCGCCCGAGTCAGCGTCAACGCCATTGGCAGCCCCGTCAGTGACTCCAGTCCCTGAAACAATGCCAACGCGATCAGCACCGCGGGAATGAATCCCAGCACCGACAAATAAACGGACTGCCGGACCACCAACCCCACAAAAAACCGATTGGGATACCCCATCGCCTTCAGCGTGGCGTATTCCGACATCGCGTCTTGCAAATTGGTGAACAGAATTTGGTAGCAAATGATGACTCCGACCGCGAATCCCATCAGCGTGCCGATCAAGAAGATCATCCCAATCGGTGTTTGCTCGCTCCAGAATGTTTGCTCGCGAGCTCGGATTTGTTGCCGCGTGAGGACTTCCCACTGGCCCTCGGCCATTTGCGTCAATCGTTGAGCTGTTTGTTCCGGCGAAGCACCGTCATGCAAGCGGATCAACCCCAGATCCACGGTCTCGAGCGGCTTGCCATAACCGCGTTGAGGAAAATAGTTCGCAAACGAAGACTCTGCGATCAACAACGAGCCTTCATTGGCGAAGTCGGTCCCCAAGGTGAAGGAACCGACCAGTTCGATCGATCGCTTCGACAGTTCGATTCTTTGCTCGGCCGGTTGCCCCGAGGCCTTGAATTGAAACCCGTACTCCGACCGGGTCTTGCGATCGACCAGTGCCGTCTCTCGTCGCCGGAGTTGGTCACGGTGTTCATCGAGGCCCGGGAGGTTCAACCACGGTCGCGACGCGTCCTCGGACGTGGCCGCAGGATACAAGCTGGAGTCCGGAACCGAGATCACTCGGATGGGTCGCGCAGGGCTGCCCTCGACTCGCACCCGCGCCATCGTCCGTTCGATCAACAAGGCTTGCACGTCCGCGACCGCAGGATCCGCTTTCACACGGCGAAGCAAAGACCGCGGGAATCGCTCATCAACCGGCAGCATGTACCGCGCCGGACTGATCGCGACCAATTCGCAATCCACCACCTCGATCAGTCGCACGGGACTGTCCAACAACGCGTTGCGGAATCCGTTCTGCGTGAACATCAACACCGCCGCAAACCCCACCCCCGCCGCCGCCACGCACAGACGCGCGGGGTTGCCGACCAGATTCTTCCAGGCCAAGGGGGTGCTTCGACTCATCAGCGACCGTCCAACTGAGCGTCACGCTGAAGGTTGGAAACGATCTGCAAAAAATCTTTCGCGTCGTCAAAATCTCGGTAGACGCTAGCAAACCGAATGTAAGCCACTTCGTCCAGCGTCGCGAGTTTCCGCAACACCACTTCGCCAATCGTCGCGGTGGGTATCTCCATGTCAAATTCGGCGTAAATCGCCTCTTCGATTTTCTGGACCGTCTTTTCGATTTCATCGCTGGTGACGGCCCGTTTGGAGCACGCCCGCTCAATCCCGCGTTTGATTTTTTCTCGATCAAACGGTTCTCGCGTTTCGTCACTTTTAACCACGCGAACGTTCAGAGCATCGATTTGTTCCAAAGTCGTGAAACGCCGCTGACACGTTTGGCACAACCGTTTCCGCCGAACCACGTACCCGGCCTCCGCCGTCCGTGAATCTTGGACTTTGTCGTTATCGGAATGACAGAACGGGCAACGCATTGGCGGTCAAATTCAAGATGGAAAACAGCCCCGGATTTCAAACGCTCCAGCCCACTGGACCTGGCAAGCATGATTCACGAGTCTTTCGAAGGTGTGCTATGATCGTCCAGAACGTCTTCGGATGCGAGGTGTCTGGTCCGGCAATCACGGACCGAGCCATCACAGTGTAGCGCCCCAGAACCCAGGGTTTTCGGCCAAGAAGGTCAATGTTTTTGGCCCACGAGAATTGTGCGGTTCTGCGCCGACATGCTGACTTTGGCATGTTTTTTGGAGTGGTACCACTCGTGAACCAACCCTCGAATTGAATCAACAGGAACGACTCAACGATGACCACTCCAGGCAATCCAACCGACGAAAACGCCCCTTCCCAAGCTGACACGCGAACGGATTCGGTCAACGATCCGCATTCGGCGGGCGTTTCTTCCACCCCCACCCCTGATGCCGGTGGCTCAGCCTCACCCCGTGATCCATCCCCCAAGTCGGCTGGCACGCCTCGGGAACGCTTCCTGGAAGAAATCGCCAGGAAGCAATCGCCCGACAGCCACGAACCGGAGGAATCTCTCTGGGAAGGCGGCTACAGCCCCAAAGCGATGGTCGGTTCCTGGATTGGGCTGACCATCCTCAGCGTCGTGTTGTTGGTCGCAGCCGGATTCATCGAACAATTCACCTTCGGCATCGCGCTGATTGTGATCGCTGTGCTTTGGATCTTGGTCGGCCTGAACTACGCCGCGAAACGACTGGGCGTGCAATACGAACTGACCAGTCAAAGATTCATTCACAGGACCGGCATCTTGACTCGCCGCACCGATCGCATTGAAGTGATCGACATCAGCGACGTAAGCTACGAACAGGGCCCGATCGAGCGGATGTTCAAAGTCGGTTCCATCTCCATCATCAGCACCGACAAGAGCGATCCAACGCTGGAATTGGTTGGCATCAACAACGTCGGTGAAGTGGCCGGTTTGATCGACGACATTCGACGTGCCGAACGACGACGGCGCAGCATTCACATCGAGCAAAATTAAGCATGTCCGTTTGGTTTGTTCAGAAAGGCGATGAACAACTCGGCCCGTACAAGCCCGCCGAATTATTGGCTTTGGTACGTGACGGATCCGTGGTGGCGGAAACCAGGATTCGCAAGGACGATTCCAATTGGTTCACGGCCTCCCAGGTCGGCGGTCTGTTTGAGGCGGCTCGCCGGCCCAGCATCGAACACTACTGCCCCCAGTGCAACGTTCGCGTGGGACAACCGCCGACCATCTGCCCTGAATGCGGCAAAGACCTCGAGCGAACCAAAACACGCATCATTGAACACAGCGTCGGTCAAGAAAAACGGTCGTCGAACACTCCCACGACCGGCCCCAGCGATTCCGCCAAACGTTGGCTGCAAAAGAAAATACGACGCGACAAAAAATAATGCCACCGAAGAGAATCCCCGGAGGGTCTCGTCGATGGCATGAATTGTCTCGCCGTTTTTGGTCAGTCGCTGGTGATCAGAACCGCTCTTGGATATCGAGCGGTGTCCTCTGCCACCGCGGAGCTGAAATCAATACTTCAGTTCCGCACCGACGGTCAAACCGATGAAGAACACATCATCGTCGGCAATCAAAGATCGACCGAAGGTCGGGGTGACGGTGGCGGAGCTGATTTGCTCTTCCGACGTTGCCACGCCGGTCAAGTACCAGGCCTCAAAGCCACCGCGGACGGCCATCATCTCGCCAACCTGATAGCGAACCCCCGTTCCGAATTCGAACATGCCGGCGAGTTCGGATGAATTATCGGAGCCATTGGCCAGAATGTCGGCGCCATTGCGAACCAGGATGTCGGATTCAGCCAGGTTCAAGTAACCGCCTGCACGGGCCCGAACGTAGCTCGACGAAAAACGTCCGATCGGATTGTAGATGTCCGCTCCGACCTGCAAACCAATCATCCGGTTGGTCGCGTTGTTTCGCAGCAAACCAGTGTCGGCCACCGGGTCAGCACCGTTGACGGTCGAATAGTTGAAGTCCTCTTCGAAATCGATGTAGCGGCCACCGATCAGCAACTTGGCCACGTCCCACGCCATCATGGTTCGGCTCATTTCAACCGACCAGAGACGGGATTCGTAGATCTGGCGTTGTGCGTCGGCTTCATCCAAGGCATCAAAACCAAAGGTGCCCAGGGTACCGGGCTGCAAAGGATCTTCGATCAACAAGGTTGATAGATTGTCGTTGTCAGCAACCGAGATATCCGAGTCCCAATCCAGGACACCGGTGAAGCTCACTTCCATGCCGTTGACGCAGTCAGGCACCATTCCCACGGTGATCCGTGGAGCAATCTCGAAGTCCACGTCATCCAGAGCAAAGTCACGAGCGACGGTGAAGTTGTCGACTCCTTCGCGACGCATGTACAACGCTTCGACGCTGGCATAGCGATAAGGATCGCAGGTGGGGCAGGCCATCCCGCCACCATATCCGGCCGCCCCGTAGCCAGCTGAACCGTAACCGGTCGAACCGCAAGCTCCGCCGCACTGGGTTCCGCAACTGCCACACGATTGAGACTGAGCTCGATGATGGTGGCCGACCTGAGCGATTTCGTTGCCGAACGATGACGACGAGGCGTCAACGGCCGACTGCATCGCACTCAAGTCCCAACCAGCGGATGCCGGATCAGAAGCCTGCACGACACGGAACGCTTGGCCCTCATGCATCAGTGTGTTGTTGGGTGCCGGACCGCCAAATTGCTGAGCATGCGTGGCAGCGGTGCCCAAACCCGACCAAGCCAAACCAACCGCGGCAAGGGTGCCGAACAATCGTGCGGCGAATCGAGGAAACCAGTTGTTGTTCATAATTGAACCTCAGGACGAACAAAGCGGCACGGTGACCGACGGTGGCTGGGTAGTGGTAGGTTGGACGAACGGGACAGGAGCTAGCGAAGGATCAGCTGATCTTCCACTGGCACCAGGAATGTCTTTCGAATCAAACGAACGATTTCTTTTGCGTCTTTGGAGTCATCGCATTCACCTTGAACGACAATGCGGTCACCTTGACGCGTGACTTGCACCGATGCGGTGCGAAACTTTTGCTCGATCAGTTCCATCAACGATCGCTCTTGCTGGCTCTCACCACCACGAACGTTGCTGGACTCAGCGACGTGCAATTCATAAATCTCACGAAGCGAACCTGCTTGGCCCGCCACTTTCTGCTGCACCAACACTCGCGTCTTGCCGGGGCGAACCCCCATCAATCGCAAGTGACGGGAAGTGCTGCTGATGACTCGTGCCACGGAATCGTCTTCAACACGGACGGCCTCGATGATGCCATCGACGGTCAACGAAGTGACATCGTCTGGGTCGCACACGATCGCATCCTGGACCAACAACGTGGATCCCGAACCGTTCATCGAATGCTGCCGTGATTGCCCCCGATGGCCAGCCAAGGCTGCGGGCACAATCAGTGCCGCACTGACCCGTGCCTCCGTCGGAGCGTCCTGAGACGGCTTGGCAACGGCGACCATCGGTGGTGCTTCAACAGCGACCGCGGCACGGTGCCGAACCGGAGCATCATGCATGCGTTCCGAATCGACACGGTCGAAGTGAGCTGGAGCGTCAATTTTCACAGGCAGGTGGCGGTGTTGTTGAACCACCATCTCGCTTGGCAAATGGACTTGCACCGGCTGTGGCAACTGCGGCAACGACGATGGTGCAACCGTCTCTTGCAGCGGTGCTGCAATTTTCAGTGGCTCGGGAATCGAGATCGATTCTTCGTCCCTGCTTTCCGATGCATCCAAGTCAGCGAGACCGGTATCCGAAAAGCTGAGGGAGACGGATTCCGCGTTCATTGAATCCATCGCGTCGTTGAGCGAAAACTCAATGGGCTCCGACTCTTCGACGATCGCCAGGTCGGCTTCCTCAGCAACGACGGCTGTGACCTTCTCAGGCTCAGACGACTGCGTCGGGATGGTGGCTTCGACGACAGGTGACTCAGCAATGACTTCTTCGGCCACGATTTCCTGCTTCACCAAAGGCATGGTTTGGCGAGCGATCTGCGGCTGAGTCCACTGCAATTCAGAGGGAGCTGCGAGCGATTGCGTCGTCCCCAGTGGGGGCGAAAGTGGAGCAGGCTGCAGCTCAACGATGCCACCGGACTCCGCTCGATCGTAATCCGGTTGGGCATGCGGGTTGATTCTTGTCCGAGGAGCACGAGGCGGCTCCACGACCAAGGGTGTTTTTTCCGAAACCGGAGCACCAATCGGCAACAGACCAACGGCGGTGCCGATCGACTTCAGCTTGATCTCCGACATCGCCTGGTCGGATGTCTGACGGATCGGGTACAGCATCGTCTGACCGCCCGGTGCGACGCTGCCATGGTTCTGGAGCAAGTTCACGTTGCTCGCAGCCGCCTGGTCGTTGACATTGGTTGCCAGAATCGGACCAACGGTCGTCTGGGAAGCCGAACGCTTCACAAATGGGTTGCTGTGCATGCTCCCCGAAACCAGACGAATCGGTGGCAGCTTCGCAGTTGCAGTCTCGTCCGCCAACGCCGTGTTTCCGGCGACTTGGCTCGCGGCAATGCAACCTCCCCAAACAACGGCTTGGGTCAACCAACGAGCGAGCCGTTCGCGTTTGCGGCGGCTAACCATTGGGTTCGAGCCCATCGGGTTCATTGTTTTGCCAATCAGCATGGCGGATCCTTACGCTCACGATCTTTATGGGATCCTGTACCCCCCCGGCACATTCTCCATGTCTTTGGTCAGACGAAATTGATCGCCGGACCTCCGAACACCATCTGTATCGTCGCCGGGTGGTTCCGGCATTAACGATTTTGACAGATCGAACGCTTGGTTCTGTTGAATCGATCTTGACACCCATGCGGATTGAACCTGTCAAACCCACTCGAACGGGGACGGACCCCCCATTTCCAGCTCGGTCGATGTGGTTCAAGTCAGGTCGCTTGATTCACAGCGAATCGACTCGGCCAATGGTTTCACGAGGAAACACGCTGCACGGAACACGCCGAGCCACCCAGCGAAGATGGCTGTCTCCAACATTGCGTGCCGGAGTTGCCGGGCCTCAACCTCGCTGCCGCATCGCTTCGTAGGCGACAATCGCGGCGCTGACCGACACATTCAAGCTGTCCACGTGGCCCGCCATCGGCAACGCCACGGGTTCGACCCACTCAGCCGACCAGCGATCCGCCAAACCATCCGCTTCGCTGCCCAGCACGACCGCCAACTTGCCGCGCAAGTCCGATTCGAACAGCGGCCGCGAGCCTTCGACGCGCATGGCAGCGACTCGATACCCCTGAGCCTTCAAAAAACCAGCGATCTCCGACTCGCTGCCAGATGCGGAAGGGACCGTGAACACCGCCCCCAACGAACCACGAATGGCATTCGGGTTGAATCGATCCGAGGGGCAATCCGACAACAAGACAGCGGACACGCCCGCCGCATCGGCCGACCGAAACACGGCGCCCAAATTGCCCGGTTTTTCAACCTGATCGAGCACCAACACCAATCCCTCGTTCCAGGCTGGATGAGCTGTGAGCTGGCCGAGCGAATCATCCGGAGCCACAAACTCCGCCACACAGCGATCCGTCGACGCTGTGTAGGCGATTTTGCGGAACACCTCAGGCGTCAACCAACGATGCACGCCCGAATCGATCGCCTGGCGACGAACGACCGCCTGCTCTGGCATTTCTGATTTCTGCGACGAATCCGATGGCTTCGGTTCGATCTCGTAAAAAGCGACCAGCTTCAACCCAGCCTCGATCGCCCGCAACGATTCTCGGGGCCCGTCCACCAAGACAACGCCCGCAGCACGTCGTTTCCGAGAACGGCGCAGCGAAACGATTCGGCGGACGGCAGCATTTTGCAAACTTCGGATGGTTTCCATGGGGCCACACTTTTGCATATTCGCTTCAATGGGATAACCAACCCGAGTCTGCTATCTTTGAATGTTTTCCAAACACCTTCTCTGCCCCCAACTCACGGCCCCTCGAATGTCCGAAAATGTGTTGTGCCAACCCGTTTCCGGACGCAAAGACCAAAAGGCATTTCTCGATTTGGAAAAACGCCTCTACCGAGACGATCCCAACTGGGTCCCGCCACTGTGGAGCGAACGAGTCAAATTGCTGGGTTTCAAGCACCACCCGTTCTACGACGACGCCGAAGGACAGACGTTCCTGGTGCGGCGTGGCGACCGAGTGGTGGGACGCGTCTTGGCGGTCGTCAATCACGCCCACAATCGATACCACGAGGAAACCCGCGGGTTCTTTGGGTTCTTCGAATGTGAAGACGATGAAGAAGCCGCCATCAAGCTTCTCAACACCGCCGGCGATTGGCTGAAAGAACGCGGGATGACCGGCGTCCGCGGCCCGGTACACCCCAGCCTGAATTACGAAGTTGGGTTGCTGGTCGATGGCTTTGACACACCGCCGACATTCCTGATCCCCTACAACCATCCGTATTACGAACGGCTGATCCAAGCCGCCGGCTTCGAAAAGTCTCAAGACCTCTACAGCTACGAAGCCTCGATCGACATCCTGGAAACGCTCGATCCCAAGTTGCTGTTTGTGATCGAAGAATCGACTCGGCGGTTCAAAGCCGAATGTCGCACGATCGACCCCAAGAACTTCCACTCCGACGTCCGCGTTTTTCTGGACATCTACAACCAATCGCTGCAGCGCACCTGGGGCTATGTCCCGATGAGCGAATCGGAAGTGGACGAGCAAAGCAAAGGCTTGAAAAACCTGTTGCTCCCCAAACTCACCAGCATCGCCGAAATCGACGGCAAACCCGTTGGAGCTGGCTTCGGCTTGCTCGACTACAACCCGCTGATCAAACAAATCGGCGGCAAACTGTTTCCGTTCGGTTGGTTGAAACTGTTGCTCGGCCGCAAGAAACTCAAGCGACTTCGTTTGGTCAGCGCCAACGTGTTGCCCGAATATCAAAAGTGGGGCCTGGGCTTGGTCACGCTCTACAAAATTTTGCCAGAAGCGATCGACTTCGGGATTGAAATGGGCGAATTCTCCTGGGTCCTCGAAAGCAACCAACTTTCGCGAGGAACGATCGAACGCGGTGGAGCCACCCGCAGCAAAACCCACCGCATCTACGACCGATCGTTGACTCCCGAACCGGAGCAGGCTTCCACGTGAGCGACCCCATTTCGATCGATTCGATTCTCGGACCTGGCGGCAGCATCAGCCGCCGACTGCCACGCTATGAACCGCGCGAACAGCAACTTGAGATGGCCCGTGCAGTCTCCTCGGCACTGACCGATCGAGAACACTTGGTCGTCGAAGCAGGCACGGGAACGGGGAAGAGCTTCGCCTACCTGGCCGCCGCGATTCTGCACGCGACTTCCGACCAAACCGAATCGGGAGGCAAAAAACCAAGCCCGTCGCTGGACTCGGTCGACGACCGCATCCCGCCCGCTGGCGAACAAAAGGAAAAACCTGAGCGTCCCAAACGCGTCCTGATTTCAACCCACACGATCAGCCTGCAAGAACAACTGATTGGCAAAGACATCCCGCTTCTCAACAGTGTTATCCCCCGCGAATTCTCCGCAGTGCTGGTGAAGGGACGCAACAACTACTTGTCGCTACGACGGATGGGACGGGCCGTTGAAAAATCCGTGTCGTTGATGGCCAACGATTTCCAAATGCAGCAGCTTCGCGAAATTCGCAAGTGGTCCGACAACACTCCTGACGGCTCGCTCTCAACATTGCCGATCAAACCCGACGGTCAGGTTTGGGACGAGGTCCGCAGTGACACCGGCAATTGCCTTCGCAACAAATGCCCGAACTTCAAAGACTGCTTTTACTTCCAAGCCCGACGCCGCGCCCAGAACGCGCAACTGTTGATCGTCAATCACGCGATGCTGTTCACCGACATCGCGATGCGACGGCAGGGTGTTTCACTGCTGCCTGATTACGACGCAATCATCCTCGACGAATGCCACACCATCGAATCCGTCGCCGGTGACCACCTCGGCATTCGACTGACCAGCGGCCAATTTGATTACCTGTTCGATCGCCTTTACAACGACCGCCAGCAAAAGGGATTGCTCGTCGCGCACAACCTGGACGCGTTGCAGAAGATGGTCGACCGATGCCGGTTTGCGGCCAGCGAAATGTTTGCCGGTGTGCTGGATTGGATGCAAGAATCGCGATCTCGCAACGGCCGGGTGCATCATCCCGAAGTGGTGCCCAACCCGCTCAGCGAACCGATGGAGATCCTCGCTCGACGCCTGCGTGCTCACGCCGACGCACAAGACAACGACTCCGATCGGCAAGACTTTCAATCCGCCCACGATCGACTTCTCGCCTTGGCCGGTGGCCTTCGCGAATGGCTCGACCAATCGCTCAAACAAGAATCGGTCTATTGGGTTGAAACCTCCGGCAGTCGTCGAGGAATGGACCGAGTCTCTTTATCCGCCTCCCCAATCGATATCGGCCAAACGCTTCGCGAAGAAGTGTTCCAGAACGAGGAAATCGGCTCGGTCATCATGACCAGTGCCACGCTGGCGACCGGCGAACAGGACAAGTTCAAATTTTTCCGCAGCCGCATTGGACTGACGACGGGTCGCTCACTCCAAGTCGGCAGCCCCTTCGACTACGAGAAGCAAGCCAAGCTGATCATCGTTCGCGGACTGCCCGATCCCTCTGCTAAACGAGAGGAATTCGAAGCGGCATTGCCCGAACAAATCAAACGCTTTGTCGGACACACCGATGGCCACGCGTTTGTGCTCTTCACGAGTTACTCGTTGCTTCGCAAATGCGCCGAAGCGATCACGCCGTGGTGCATCGAACGTGACCTGCACTTGTACAGCCAAGCGGGCGATCAAAACCGAACACAACTGCTCGATTCATTCCGCAAAGATCCACGTGGCGTGCTGCTTGGAACCGACAGCTTCTGGCAAGGAGTCGATGTGCCTGGCGATGCTCTCACCAACGTCGTGATCACGAAACTGCCGTTCTCCGTTCCCGACCATCCGCTACTCGAAGCACGGCTGGAAACCATCCGTGCCCGCGGCGGCCATCCATTCCCCGACTACCAATTGCCCGAAGCCGTGATCAAATTCCGGCAGGGCTTTGGACGTCTGATCCGCACCCGGGATGACTCGGGGATGGTCGTGGTCTTGGACCCGCGAATTCGATCCAAACCTTACGGCCGACTCTTCCTCAGCGCACTTCCACCTTTACCATGTCACGACGTCGGCACCGTCCCACGACAAAAGACAAAGAAGCAGTGAGCAAGCCGCTTCTATTCGACGGCCCCATCCGGGGCGGCATTGTGGTCTCCATCAATGTTCTCGAGGTCATGGCCACCAGGCCTCGTTCGACGAAGTGGGCAACGAGTTGCCGTGCTCTTTGGAGTCCTCTCCTGCGACCCAGCACGATAGAATCAACGGGATCACTTGCCGGACGAGCCATCGTCCTGCGAGTGATTCTTTTTTGATTCCGCTTCCTTTTCGCCCAACGTTCGAATGTCTACGCCCACCCACACGCCCGATGACGGGTTTCCATCCACCGGGCGATTGGCATCGGTGGACTACGGAACGGTCCGCATCGGAGTCGCGATTTGCGATCCGGACTGGATCCTGGCTAGCCCCCTGGAAACCCACCCGGTCAGCACGCCCGAAAAGGACGCTCAGTACTTCATTGACCTCGTCAAGTCAGAACGAATTGCCGCCTGGGTCGTCGGTTTGCCCATCCACTGCGACGGCGGCGAAAGCGATAAAAGCAAAGAAAGCCGAAAATTCGCGGCCTGGCTGAAGGAAACCACCGGACTGCCCACTCGTCTCTTCGACGAGCGTTTCACGACGGTCGCCGCCACCGCGAAAATCCGGCAGGGAAAAACCACTCGCAAGAAAACCAAACAGCGCGTCGATGCCGTCGCCGCGCAGGTATTGCTGGAATCATTCCTGGAATCCTGCCGTTACCGCGGCGAACTTGCCGGGCATTGCCTGGAAGATTCAACTTCCGATGATTCGCTCGATGATGCATGATGGAACCGAACGTTCCGTGTTTTGACGGAGTCAACGTTGTCGCTGGACGAACTCAAAACCTTTCGCAGAGATGGATCGCAATGAATCGTCGCCCCTTTTCTCTCGGCTCATGCTCGCTGGCTCTGCTAGCGATCCTGGCGGTCAGCTTCTCGGCCACCGCGAATTCTGCCGATGACGTGGATGTGATCGTCGTGGCTTCGCCCGAACTGGACGCAGCCCTGCAGCCCTGGATCCACATGCGATCCCAGGAAGGACTTCGAATCACGACCGTTCGGCCAGCCGACACCGCGACGCTCACCCACCAACAAATCTGGAATGCCGGTGGAGCCGCGACACGTTACATCGTTCTCGTTGGCGACACCCCCGATTACGACACGCGTCGCAACCAACCGCATCAAATTCCTACTTGGATGATTCCGGCCCCGGTCACCTCGCGGTTCGGATCCACATCCACGCTGCCCACCGATCTGCCTTATGGCGACCGCGACGGCGACCGGGTCAGCGACGCAGCCATTGGTCGCTTGCCAGTTCGCTCAGCTGGACAACTGGCCAGCGTCATTCAGCGTATCGAAGCGTATGAAAACTCCGACGACTTCGGCCTCTGGCGACGATCGTTTCAACTAACCGGCGGGGTCGGCGGCTTCGGGGCGATGGTCGACACCGCCATCGAATCGGTCACTCGAGGCGTGATCACCACGGTGCTGCCGGCCGACACAAAACCACAGATTGCCTACGCCAGCCCGAACCATCCGTTTTGTCCTCCCGGTGAATCGTTCACCGATGCGGTCCTGAATCGCTATCGCACGGGCGCTCGCTTTTGGGTGTATGCGGGTCACGGACAAATTGATCGACTCGAACTGCTGCAGACAACCGCGGCAGATGGCACGCCAGCCGCTCGCCAGCAATGGTCGGTGGAATCCTTGCTCGACAATCAAAACACGACGCAACTCAAACGAGCTCCCGACGGCGCAACCATCGCCGTGTTGCTGGCCTGCTTCGCCGGTGCCTACGACGCCCCGGGAGACTGCTTGGCCGAACGAATGGTGCTCGCTGACGGAGGCCCGATCGCCGTGATCGCTTCGTCTCGCTTGTCGATGCCGTATGGCAACGCCTGCATGGGGCTCGGACTGCTGGAATCGGTTTACTCAGGCGGTCAACAAAACACCGGCTGCGACCGTATCGGTGACGCGATGCTGCATGCCGCTCGCAGCCTGCAATCCAAACAACAGGGTAAACAATCGACCATGCGGGTCATGGTCGACACCCTCGCCTCGATGATCTCTCCCGCCGGAACGGATCTGCAACAAGAACGCTTGGAACACGCGGCCCTCTATCAATTGCTCGGCGACCCAACCTTGCGTTTGCATCCACCGCAACCGTTGGCCCTTTCCATTGAGCCCGCCGACAAAGCGGAATTGCAAACCAACGATTCCAGCAGCGGGCCCGCGCCACGTTCGCTCAGCATCGCTGTGACCAGCCCGATCGCTGGCACGCTGATCGTCGCCATCGAACGGCCATTGACCGCGATCACCCAAACCCCCACCGATTCAACCAGCGACCACGACGCTCACGGAACCACCATCACGGAACACCAAATCGAGGTTTCCGCTGGCAAACGCATCCTGCAAACGCTCCAGCTTCCGCTTGGAGAATCGGGCCCGGTGGTCATTCGAGGTTTTGTTCATGGTAAAACAGGGTGGGCCAGCGCGGCCCAAAGAACCTTCCTCCCTGATTGACCCACCTCATGAGATTCCCCCACCTCCTGGCAATTTGCCTCCCCGCCTTTTTCAGCACACTCCCCGCCTCCGCCAGCACGCCAGAGGATGTCGCGGGATCACGACCGAACATCGTCGTGATTTACATGGACGACATGGCGTACGCCGACATTGGCCCCTTTGGTGCCAAGGGCTACTCCACGCCGAACCTGGAACGGATGGCCAGCGAAGGCCGCAAATTCACCGACTTCAGCGTTTCGTCCGCCGTCTGCTCCGCGTCACGCTCGGCTCTTCTCACCGGTTGCTACCACCGCCGTCTCGGGCTGTCAGGTGCCCTCGGCCCCCAAGCCAAGATCGGCCTCGCGGCCTCTGAAACCACCTTTGCAGAAGTCTGCCGATCGGCGGGCTATCGAACCGCTTGCTATGGCAAATGGCACCTGGGACATCACCCCAAATTCCTGCCCACCAACCAAGGTTTTGACCAGTTCTACGGCATCCCCTACAGCAACGACATGTGGCCGCTGCACCCGGACACGATCCGCCGTCAACAGAAAGATCCCAGCGACCCCGGCAATTGGCCACCGCTGCCGATCATCGAATCCATCGCGGGCCAGTCACCTCGAATCGTCAACGACAACGTTCAACCGGCGGATCAAGAACAAATGACGGTGGAACTCACTCGCCGCAGCGTCAAGTTCATCCAAGACCCCTCCAGCGACCAACCGTTCTTGCTGTACCTGCCTCATCCGATGGTTCACGTTCCGCTGTATGTGTCCGAGCGCTTTCGCGGCAAGAGCGGGGCAGGGCTGTTCGGCGACGTGATGATGGAAGTCGATTGGTCAGTCGGCCAAATCCTTTCCGCAATTGAATCCATCGACCAGCAAAAGAACACGCTCGTAATCTTCACCAGCGACAACGGACCTTGGCTTTCCTACGGCAACCACGCTGGCAGTGCCGCGCCACTTCGCGAAGGCAAAGGCACCCAGTGGGAAGGCGGCGTTCGGGAACCCACGATCATGTGGTGGCCCGACACCATTCCTGCGGGCACCACCTGCGACACGTTCTGCTCGACCATCGATGTGCTGCCAACAATCGTGGAGTTGACCGGTGGCGAAGCTCCCCAGCAAAAGATCGATGGCCACTCCATCCTTGACCTGATGCTCGATGTTCCCGGTGCGAAATCGCCTCACGAATCCTTCGTCGGCTACTACGGCGGCGGACAACTGCAAACCATCCGCAACGAGCGTTTCAAATTGATTTTCCCGCACGCCTATCGAACGTTGGGAGATCGCGAACCAGGAAAGGACGGCATGCCCGATGGCTACGCGATGACCAAGTCGGGTTTGGAACTGTACGACTTGGACGCCGACGTTTCAGAGACCACCAATGTGATCGACGACCATCCCGAAGTCGTCCAACAACTGCAGGCAGCCGCGAAAGTCTATCGCCAACAACTCGGCGACCGACTTCAAAAGGTCACCGGCACCGAGATCCGCGGCCCCGGAAAGCTCACGGACGACGAGCCTCAACTGACCTGGAAAGGTTCTCGCTAGCCTTGCGTTCTCAACCATTGAAAAAGTGAAATCGACAACTGCAAAGTGAAAAATGCGACTGGGGCGAACGTCTCCTAACCCATTTCAAATTGTCAATTGTCAATGGAACTTTCTCAATGACGCCATCCGACGTGAGCGCCGCCGTACGATCGGCTTCCAAGCCCGTCGAATAGAAACCCGACGCGTGAGCAAGGCTCCATCCCTCATCCCCACGACGGCCCCATCCGGGGCGACCTCCTGCTCGCCGTCAACAGTCTCGGGGCTTCCGCCCCGAGCTACTGACGACGGCCCCATCCGGGGCGATGCAATGAACCCCGCCCGTGAAACGGGAGGGGTCGGAAAGCGAGCGTTCAGCGAGATTTCCGGGGGAGGGCACGCGCACCGGTGTCTAGCCAACCCGCAACTCGTATTCCGCGACAGCCCAAGTCTCCAGTAGCGAAACTCGTCAAGAGTTTCGACTTGCACGACGGTTCATCGAAAGTCTTGACGACTTTCGCTACCAATCGCACCTCAAATCCAAGAAGTCTCGGGGCTTCCGCCCCGAGCTACTGGCGGCGGCCCCATTGGGGGCGATGCGCGCGAACCCCACCCGTGAAACGGGAGGGGTCGGAAAGCGAGCGTTCAGCGAGATTTCCGGGGGAGGGCACGCGCACCGGTATCGAACCAACCCTCAACTCCTATTCCGCGACAGCCCAAGGCTCCAGTAGCGAAACTCGTCAAGAGTTTCGGCCTGCACGACGGTTCATCGAAAGTCTTGACGACTTTCGCTACCAATCGCACCTCAAATCCAAGAAGTCTCGGGGCTTCCGCCCCGAGCTACTGGCGGCGGCCCCATCCGGGGCGATGCGCGCGAACCCCGCCCGTGAAACGGGAGGGGTCGGAAAGCGAGCGTTCAGCGAGATTTCCGGGGGAGGCCACGCGCACCGGTATCGAGCCAACCCTCAACTCCTATTCCGCGACAGCTCAAGGCTCCAGTAGCGAAACTCGTCAAGAGTTTCGGCCTGCACAACCATTCGCCGAAAGTCTTGACGACTTTCGCTACCAATTCTCCGAGCGAATGCGGACGACGACACCGCGCCGAAGCACGACGTTCAAACGTCGCCGGCCAGTCGCACGACCTCACCCAGTTCCATCACGCCGTCGTAGAGAGACCGACCCACAATCGCGGCGGGCATGTTCATCGCAACCAGCTGCTGGATGTCGTCATAGGTCGTGACGCCACCGCTGGCGACCAAGGGGATGTCGCTTGCCGCGGCCATCTCCGCCAACCCTTCAAAATTGGGACCTTGCATCATGCCATCCTTCGCGATGTCGGTGTAAACGATCGCAGCGATGTTCTCTGTGCGAGCTCTCAACTTGGTCGCAAACTCAAACGCCGAGACGTCGCTGGTTTCGAGCCATCCCTGCGTGGCGACCTTGCCATCTCGTGCGTCGATGCCCGCGACCAACTTGCCGGGGTACTTGTCACACATTTCGACGAACCAGTCCGGGTCTTTCAGCGCCCGCGAGCCGACGACCAATCGAGAGACTCCGACTTTCAACAACGATTCGATCGTGGCTTCGTCACGCACCCCACCTCCCATTTGGCAAGGCAACCCGGTCGCCTCAATGATCCGTTGGACCGCGTCCCGATTGGCATCGGGACTGTCACCGCGAGCGGCGTCCAAATCGACCAAATGCAGTCGTCGGGCACCGGATTCTTGCCAGCGTTTTGCAAACTCGACCGGGTCATCCCCAAACGTGGTTTGTTGGTCGTAGTCTCCTTGGCGAAGACGAACCGGTTTTCCGTGACGCAAATCAATGGCGGGCCAAATTTCCATGCGTGGTTCGTTTCCAAGCGTCTTCGAGGAAGAAAATTGCGAGTTTGGGGCAGGGCAGAGCAGGGCAGGGTTGCATCGGCACTACCGTGAATACGCGTGAGGATAATTCGAGACCGTCGTTTACTGGACCCGTCATGACAAAAATTCGCCATCTCGTGCTTGTGTTGGGCGATCAACTCAACCACGACTCCGATGCATTCACGGACTTCGATCCCATTTCCGATCGAGTTTGGATGGCAGAAAATGACGAAGAAGCCACTCACGTCTGGTCCCATCAAACCCGTCTGGTTGGCTTTTTCAGCCCCATGCGGCACTTCCGAGACGAATTGATCCAGCGTGGATTCGATGTGATCTACCACGAACTGTCCGGCGATCGGCGAAAGGCTCGCGAAAGTTCTTTTGCCAGCGTTCTGCGAAAAACGCTCTCGGACCACTCCGTCGAAAAAATCGTGCTTGTCGCCCCAGGCGACTACCGAGTCCGTGAACAACTCAAGGCAACCGCCGAACAGGAAGACGTGCCGCTCGAGTTTCTCAGCGACAACCACTTTTACTGTTCCCCTGAACGATTTGACGAGTGGGCATCGGGTCGCAAATCGATGGTGATGGAACAGTTCTACCGAACGATGCGAAAAGAGCACGGCGTCCTTCTCGATGAGCAAGGTGGCCCCGAAGGTGGGCAGTGGAACTTCGACCACGACAACCGCAAGACATTCAAAAAAGCCGGCCCGAGCGAAATCCCGACCGTGCCTTCGTTTGCCCCCGACGCGATCACACGCGAGGTGATTGCGATGGTGAAAGACCGATTCGAAGATCATCCCGGCAACGTGGACGATTTTGATTTGCCGGTTTGCCGCCACGATGCTGTGGCATCGCTCAACGACTTCATCGAACACAGGCTGCCTCTTTTTGGCACCTACCAAGACGCCATGTGGGAGGATCAAACCTTCCTTTATCACTCGCGGCTATCGCATGCGATCAACTTGCACCTTCTCTCCCCCAAGGAAGTCGTGGACGCTGCAGTGAAGGCCTACAAAGACGGCAACGCGCCACTGAACTGCAGCGAAGGATTCATCCGACAAATCCTTGGATGGCGAGAGTATGTGCGTGGTGTCTACTGGAACCGGATGCCCAACTACGAAGAGAGCAACTCCCTTCACTGCGATCCTGACCAGGACGTCCCGCCATTCTTCTGGGATGGAAACACGGACATGGCCTGCGTCGCTGATGCGATGCGACTGCTGGTCGACACAGCCTACGCTCATCACATTCAACGATTGATGGTGCTCGGCTTATTCGCACAGCTCTACGGAACCCATCCGCTGAGTTTTCACCATTGGCACATGGCGATGTACGCCGACGCGATCGATTGGGTGAGCCTGCCCAATGCCCTGGGAATGAGCCAGTACGGCGACGGCGGCCTGATGGCGACCAAACCGTACTGCGCGACCGGCAAGTACATCAACCGAATGGGCAACCACTGTAAAAATTGTCGCTACGATCCCGCCAAATCGGCCGGCGATGACGCGTGCCCGTTCACGACGCTGTACTGGGACTTTCTCGATCGCCATCAAACACAACTGGAAGGCAACACTCGGATGACGCTGCAACTGAAGAACCTCGATCGTAAAAGCCAATCGGAATGGACCGACATTCGGGCTCGCGCCACAGCAATCCGCAGCGGCCAGATTGATCTGCAACGCGATTGATGGACAACGCCCCGATCGATCACAGAACATTCCTCTGGCGGTGCCCCCCGGCATTTGGTATCGGCGATCAATGATGGTCCCTTCCCACCGAATACTCTCTGACTGGAGCCCACCACAATGTTGCTGCGAATCCCTCCCACGTCCCGTCGTCTCGCTTTGATTGGACTGGCCTGCCTGGGAACACAGAGCGTTCTGGTCCCCCACTCGGTCGGAAATGCAAAGGAATCATCGGTTCTCGAGCAATCCGAAGACGCGTCCGGCGAAACCTACACGCTGAAACACTCCCTTCAGCCCGGACAGACGCTGCGATACCAAGTCACGCACATCGCGAAAACGAAGACTCGGATCAACGGTTCCGAAGAAATCGCAAATGTCCACACGACCAGCAACCGAGCCTGGACCGTCGCGGAAGCCAACGATTCCGAAATGACGTTCGATCACTCGATCGAATCCGTTGCCATGACCCAACAAAACGGCGAAGCCGAAGAAGTTCAGTGGGACAGCACCAGCGGCGAAAAACCACCGAAAATTTTCAGCGTGGTCGCCTCGCAAATCGGGACCCCGCTGGCCACCGTGACGATCAATCAACAGGGCCAAGAAGTTCGCCGCGAAGATCATGCCGGTTCCAAGTCCTCGCTGGGCATGGGAACGCTGGCACTGGCACTGCCTGACAAACCCGTCAAGATTGGCGAATCTTGGGCCGTCCCGTCCGAGATCCAAGCTCGCACGGAAGACGGATTTGTCAAGCAAATCAAAATCCGCCAGCTCTACACGCTGAAGAAGGTCAAAGCCGGCGTGGCAACGCTGAGCGTCAAAAGCGAAACGCTCACCCCGATCGAAGAAGAATCCTTGCGGGCACAAGTCATCCAGCAACTCAGCAACGGAACACTGCGTTTCGATGTCGACAACGGCTACCTGCTCAGCAAAGAATTGAACTGGGACGAGTCCGTCGTCGGCTTCCAAGGCCCTGGCAGCATGATGGAATACCGCGCCAAGATGTCCGAGGAACTGCTGCCCGAAGACAGCTCCACCTCGGTCGCATCAAAGAAAAGGAGCCAACGCTGATCGTCGCCGCCATTCTCGGCAGACTCCTCTCCCCCGTAGGCCAGGTCCTACCTGGCGGGGTGATTGGACGGTACTCGTTCGAACTCGAGAACCAAATTGTGACTCGCCTCGCTTTGTGACAAAGCATCGGTTCGAGTGCCAGGTGAAACCTGGCCTACGTTGCTTCGCTACGGTGCACGCAAGCGGTCTGCCATTTGACGAAGCTCATCAATCAGCAGGTCTTGCTCGCGATAGAAAACGGGAGTTCGAGGTGGTGATGTGACTTCCTGGTGACCGACACTGTTACGACGGTCCCTCAGCAGCTCGCCCCACAGCAGCCGCTGTTCGGCCAGCTCGGGATCGTCCCACTTGGGCAAGCCATCTTCCAGCTGATCCAGGGTGTTGCGAACCGCGACATCCAGTTTCCGTTCGAACCGCGTTTGCTCGATCCCCAACCGATACAACGGGTCCGACAACCGAGCCTCCAAGAACGACTTCTCGTTCCCCCACTCTTCGTCGAACTGGCCACTCCAATCTCGCGTTTGAAAACGTTGCCACTCGGCGATCAGGCATCGTTGGCGACTCTCACGTCGCAAGTCCTTGCTGGCCAATTGATCGACCACTTGCACAAACACCTCACGATCCAATCGATCCTCTTCGGACTGCGGAAGAGCCTGACCGCTGAACAGGTTTTGCTCGTAAGCAATCTGCCTCAAACCAGCGATCACGATCCATTCGTTGGACTCGGCGTTGTGGAGCAATTCGCCCAACTCACCAAACACAAGTGATTGCTCCCGAGAAATTCTTGACCACTTGGCAGCGACCTCCAAGGCTTTGCGACGCAGGGGACGCCACGTGATGTCTTGATACTGAGCCACACGGCGATACGGTTCATTCCGAATCCCTCCCGCCGTGTAAGACTTCAACGAGATCGGCGTTTTCACACACAAATCATACAACTCGGATTGTGAGATCGACTCCCCCAGCATTTTGACGGGACCGAGTTCCTGGTCCAAACCAAGTTCCAATCGCCGAAGCCTTTCGCCAGGGCCTAGGTAAAGCACTTCGATGACCTGATTCGTCGAATACCTGATCGGGAACAAGCGGACCGTGTATCGAATCCTGGCGACCGTCTCGGATCTCGCACCCGGGAACTCAGTCACCAGCATCGCTTGCTTCATGTCCGGATCGTACCGACCGATCGGATAGGCATCACAGTGGAGCACCACATCCCGAGTCGCCGGCAACACACCAATCGTGGACTCGATGACTTCAGGCTCAATGGGTTCCTGAACGATTGCCAGCATTTCTTTGCGCCACTGCGGCATTTCCGACGGGGTCGTCCACCAGCGATGAGTGAACAGACACAGACACATCACCCCCAAAGCCAGTAGGCAATAGGCCAGCCCTCGTCCCCACACAGCAGCGGAGGACACACCTTCCATCACAAAAGGCGTTAAACGCCGAGTTGCGAACAGCAACACGCCGGCCGCCAGCCACAACAGACTGGTGTAGCCTCCGTAGAACGCGAGCAGCCCAAACGCAGGCAACATCCAAAGCAGAGCAACCACGGGTGCGCCAAAAAATGCCAGGGAGGGCCGGCGGCCCCACTGCCCGGTTAGAACGCCGATCAAGAACTGCACGGTTTGCACAACCACGCTGAACCCAAAGGCTTGCAACGAGGTTGCAGCTCCATACTGCATCCCGAAATACAAATCGAGGCCCGAAGCAAACGGGAACACCATCATCAGGAATAGCGACGCCAAGGCGGTGGGGATCAACCGGGTCAACCAAATCAGGCTGGGTGACCACCCACGGTCCGCGAAGAAACCCTGCCGCATTCCCCGTCGATCCCCATGGAACGTGGCGACTCCCAGCATCAGCTGTGCCGCCGGCCATCCCAAGACAATCAACGCTCTCTGGATACCAGAATCTCCTCCCACCAGGCCCCAAACCACTGCGAACATCGAGAGAGAGCAAGCGACACCAATGACCAAACGAGTCTGCCGAACCTGTTGCCAAAGCAATGCACGAAACGGACGTGGTTTGGCATGCCAAGCCACTTGAACCACGCTTGGTTGCCAAGCCGAAGTCGAGGCCACCGCTGGAGCCTGCCAACGGTGATCACTCGCACCGGCCAGACGATGGCGAGCCAAACCGGCGATCGCGGAACCCAGTGCAACGAGACAAACCACAGCAAAACACAGCATGGCAACACGCTGACCAGCGGTCGCTTCCAAAAACGTGACGCCATGATGGAAATGCGTGCTGACCAATCCGGCGATCGAGTAGTTCCACAACAAGGTCAGTCCCACGATCAACGGGATCACCAACATCACCGAACCGACCGGATTGCGAACGATCAACGCCGCGATCCAGCCACAGATCAGCAGGCCCACTCCGTAAACCATCAGCTCAAAGATCGATTCCGAACCGGAGATCCGTCCGATGTCGCCCCAGTCCCACTCGCCCCGCAACACGACCCAAGAAAGTACAACGCAGGCTGTGGCGATCAAGACCGCCAACGCCCAGGCGGCGAACCCGACCAACAACTTGGACAGCAACACTTGCCACCAAGTCACCGGCAACGTCCGCAGCCAATCCAGGGTTCGCTCTTCGTTCTCCGTGCCCAGCGAGATCGGTGGAATCCCGAGTGCCACCAAGTTCGGCAGCAACACCCACAACACGGAAAGTGTCGTCAGGCTCGGATCCGAGACAGGATCGATCGCGGCACGAAGGACCGCCAACAAAAACAAGGCTGCCGTGCCAATCACCCCCGCCAACAACAGCGGTTGCAGCATCCGAAAGTCTTTCCAAACCAAATGCTGAAATGCTGATCGAGGACGCGAAACCGCTGGGTATGCGAACGCTTCAAGCGAAGTGGCCATCATTCACCTCCTGGCGACGATCGAAGGACGACGGTTCATCCCGCAGGGGTTGACCGCAAACCGCAATGAAGACTTCTTCCAGCGTTGGCACGCTGACATGGAATTGGCGCACACCATCATCGGGTCCCCAGTGCAGATCCCCGGCGTCGTTCCAATCCGTGATCACCCAACGTCTTTGACGACCGTTGCTCGTTTCGCTCAACACTCGCCCCGGCAAATCGGGTGATTCGACATGAGCGTCATCCATCGTCGCTGTCACGATTCGAGTGTGCTGCTTCAAGTCGTTCATCGACTGGACCAACTTGACTTGGCCGCCATGAATCATCGCCACCATGTCCGCGACTCGTTCGACTTCGTTGATGTGGTGACTCGACAGCAACACCGTTCGCCCCGCAGCGGCACGGTCGACCATCGATTCCAAGAACTGACGGCGGACCATCGGATCCAACCCACTGGTCGGTTCATCCAAGATCAACAGTTCAGGGTCGTGAGCCGTCGCGAGCGCCAGAGCCACTTTGGCTCGTTGGCCTTTGCTCATCGATTTGATCTTCGTCGCCGGCGGAACCTGAAACTCTTCGATCAACTCGCGATAGCGTGCGATGAAGCCATCGTCGTAGAACGCACTGACGAACCATCCGATTTCAGGCGGAGTCATCCACTCGTAAAGTGCCGGCGAGTCGGACACGTATCCGATTTTCCGGCGAATCTCTTCCGAGTTCTCGCCGCAGTCATGCCCCAGAATCGATGCGGCGCCGGAATCCGGTTTTTGAAAGCCGGTCAAGATCCGAATCAACGTTGTCTTGCCCGCTCCGTTCTCACCGAGCAAGGCGAACACCGTCCCCGCCGGAACGTGCAAGCTGACGTTGTCCAAAGCAACCGTGTTTCGAAACCGCTTGCTCACTTGATTGACTTGAATGATGCCTCCTGGTTCGACATTCGGCCGAACTTGGTGCGAATCATACGCAGGGCGATTCGAGGCAATGCCAGAAGCTTCCCGTGTCGTTGGCTCACGCCCGACAGAATCCAATTCATTCATGGCTCGGCTCGTTGTTGGAGGAGGGAACAGATTCAAGGCTTGATTCGTCCGAGTTGGACTTCGTGGAGGCTGCACTCAATCGCGCCAGCTCCGACTCAAAAAGTGACCGCAACTGATCCGGTGACATGCCACCGGCAATGGCATCTGCCAGAGCTCGGCGCACACCATCCCCGACCAAGTCATCACGGGCGGATGTGCAGGCCTCCATCGCATCGCGGCGGACCACCATCCCGCGACCACGCAGCGGCTTGAGAATTTCTTGGGCCTGCAGCTCGCGATAGGCCCGCGCGATCGTGTTGGGATTCAGCGCGATGTCGCGAGAAAGCTGACGCACGCTGGGAAGCATTTGGCCTCCCACCAACGTGCCATCGGCAACGGCGAGCTTGACCTGACGAACAATCTGCTCGTAGATCGGCACGTCGCTGGCCGCATCAATGGAAAAGAACATGGGCGTCTCCTGAGAAGGAGTTCGAGGCAGCAGACGATGCACCGAACCTGTGTGCTATCACGATAGCACACCAAGAGGTTCGGTCAATGATTTTCGGCAAAAAAACCGATACGACCGTCGCAACCGCACTTCAGGATCGCGAGATCCGTCGAACTTGCTCGTTGACCAACGAAGTGAACAGGGTGCCACCCATCAACGAGCCACTCTTTCAAAACCTCGTCTGCCAAGTCAGCGTCCACGCGAATCTGCTCCGCTCGCGTCGCCTGAATTCGTCCAACTGATTACCGAAGCCAATTGTCGATGTCGACCGCCGACTCAGCCACTCAACCCACCTCAACCCGTTCGGCCTTTCGAGTCGATTCGCTGGCGATCGGCATGGTCGTGATGCTGGCGATGACAGTGCTCGGCCGGGGCATCGGCTTCATTCGCGGGATGGCGTTCTGCCGCTTGATGGACGACACCGATGTGGGACGCTGGTCGATGGCGTTCGGATTCATCACGCTGATCACCCCGGTGATGTTGCTGGGGATCCCCGGAGTACTGCCGCGATTCACGGAACATTTCCGTCTCAAACGATCACTCACACCATTCGTACGCCGGATCGCGACCGGGACCCTGGCGTGCACCACGATTTTCGTCACAACCATGTTGTGGCTTCCCGACTGGTTTGGCTGGATCGTTTTCTTGCAACCGCAAGACAACCGGCTGATCTACGGTGTCGCCGGAGCCGTGGTGGGAATGATCGCTTACAACTTTGTCAGCGACCTCAACGGTTCCTTGCGACAAGTCCGCATGGTCTCGTGCATGCAGTTCATGCAGGGCGTTGGCTTCACGCTATTGAGCGTCGCTTGGTTGATCTCCGGCGGATCGTTCACGGGTGTCGTGTGGATGTTCGCCGCATCCTGCTTGATCGCATCGATCCCTGGCCTGTGGTCTCTGATTCGTTCCTGGGAATCGGCCCAGCAGATCTCGGACTCCGACAACTCAACCACCAATCTTTCTGAAGACACCGAAGCTCAATCACCAGACAATGATCTGCCCTTTGGTTTGTGGGACATGATCCGCCGACTGGCACCGTACGCAACGGCGCTCTGGTTGATGAACTTGATTGGCAACCTGTTTGAGCTCTCTGATCGCTACATGATCCTGCACTTCATCCCGGCGACCGAGACGTTGTCGGCAGAGATCGCAGGACAAGCCGCGGTGGGACAGTACCACTCGGGCCGAATCATCCCGATGCTGTTGCTCAGTCTGGGAACGATGATCGGCGGTGTGATGCTGCCGTACCTGTCGGCGGACTGGGAAGCCAAACGCTTCGAAGCGGTTCAGACTCGATTGCGAGATGCGTTGCTGGCGGTTTCGATTGTGTTCACCAGCGGCAGTGCCATGGCCATCCTGCTGGGGCCATGGATTTTCAACGTTCTGCTGCAAGGCCGCTACACCGACGGGATGACACTGATGCCCATGGCACTGTGCTTCTGCACCTGGGCGGCGCTGGTGACCGTCGGGCAGAACTACCTTTGGACCGTCGAAAAAGGGAAGTGGATCCCCGTGGCGATGGCGGCGGGACTGACCACCAACCTGGCACTGAACGCGTGGTTGCTGCCAATGTTCGGTTTGCAAGGAGCGGTGATTGCGACGCTTTGCTCTCACGGGGTGGTGATGCTCGGGGTCTGGTTGGCCATGATCGGCTGCGGTTACCAAGTCGACCTGACTTTGGTGGTGCTGTCCCTGCTGCCGGTCAGCCTGCTGTTTTCACCTTATGTCGCGATGCTTTTCGCCCTCGCCATTGGCCTGATGGTTTGGAACGACGACGCGACGCGTCAACGCTGGCTGGAAAGCCTGCCAGACAAGGTTCGCTCGAAGCTGATGCCGCTGGGTTGAGCCTAAAAGCTTTGCTGCGATTCGATTGAAAAGGTTCAATTGACAATTGTAAATTTTAAATTGCTTGCGGTCCGTTCATCCCAACAGCACTTTGCACTTTGCATTTGTCAATTGAACTTTTTCAATGACGTCATCCGACGCAAGTCTCTCCGTAAGATGGGCTTCCAAGCCCGTCGAAATGGAAACCCGAAGCATCAGCGAGGCTCCCCCTCCTCCGCGACGGCCCCATCCGGGGCGACCTCCTGTTCTTCGCCCAGGATCTCGGGGCTTCCGCCCCGAGCTACGGAAGACGGCCCCATCCGGGGCGATGCACGCGAACCTTTCGCGGCACAATTCGCACTTGTATCCCGGTCAGCACGATTCACGATTGGCTCGATATTGCCGATCATCGCACACGCTGGGGACGTTCCTCGGTGAACGCGGACAAACCCTCTTTCGACGGCCTTGACGATCGCCCCAAAAATGGCGTTTGATACGGGGATGAACGCTCCCAACGACTCCACCGACGCTCGGCATCTTGGCCCCGAAGAAATCGAGGCCAAAATCCCCCACCGCTCGCCCATGCTGTTGCTGGACGAGGTGGTGGAAATCACCGAGAACACGCTTCACGCCCGCAAAACGTTCTCGGCCGAGGAGTTCTTCGTGCAAGGACACTTCCCGGATTACCCGCTGGTTCCGGGCGTGATTCAGTGTGAATGCTGCCTGCAAGCGGGTGCGATTCTGCTGTCCGAACACACTCCCGCCCCCGGTGAGTTCGTGCCCGTGGTGACCCGCATGGACAGTGTGAAGTTCAAAAACATGGTGCGTCCTGGCGACACCGTCGACATTCACGTGACGCTGAAAGAGCGACTTTCCAACGCGTTTTTCATGACCGGCAAAATGCTGCTCAACGGAAAAGTCACCACGCGACTCGAGTTCGCGTGCAGCATCACGCCAGCGCAGCCCTCCCAATCCACTGACGCGGGTCCGAAATCGTGAGCACCGAAAACACCGCCGGGTTCGACTTCTTGGGGATGACCGGCAAGACCTTCCTGGTGATGGGCGTCGCCAACAAAAAGAGCGTCGCATTTGCGATTGCCAAACAAATCGAGCAGGCCGGCGGAGAGGTGATTTACGCCGTCCGCAGCGAGGCTCGCCGCGAGAGCTTGGCCAAATTGCTGTCTGGCCGCCGCCTGATCGTTTGCGACGTCGAACAACAAGCCGACATTGACGCGATGGCCGCGGAACTGGAGCGAGACAATGTGACGCTCGCCGGACTGGTGCACGCGATCGCCTTTGCGGATTACAGCGATGGCATTCGGCCATTTCACGAAACGACGCGCCGCCAATTCCTTCAAGCGATCGACATCTCGGCCTTTTCACTGGTCGCGGTTTGCAACGCCATCAAAGACCGATTGGCGAGTGACGCCAGCGTGGTCACGATCGGAATCAGCACCACGCGAATGGCCAGCGAAAGCTATGGCTTCATGGCACCAATCAAGGCAGCCCTCGAATCATCGCTGGCCTTTCTGACCAAATCGTTCAGCCGGTTCAGCCAAGTCCGCTTCAACGCAGTCGCGGCAGGCCTGCTAAAAACCAGTGCCTCAGCAGGCATCCCCGGCTATGTTGATTCGTACCTGTACGCTGAAAAAGTCATCCCTCGCGGCGAAGCGGTCACGACGAACGAAGTCGCGTCCACGGCGGCATTTTTGTTGTCACCACGCAGCAGCGGCATCACCGCTCAATCGATCGTGGTCGATGCGGGCATGTCGATCAACTACTTTGATGCGGGAGTGGTCGGCGCGGTCACGAACGCCTCCGTCGACTGAGAACCATCTCGCAAACGAAACATCCCTTGATTCGCCGCCTTCACACCAATCGCACCTTTTAAACTTTGAGTTTCCGGGCATGACCCAAGCCATCTACATCAACGGGCAATACTTCTCTCGCGAAGACGCCAAGATCAGCGTTTACGATCACGGGCTGCTGTACGGTGACGGCGTGTTCGAAGGCATGCGGATCTACTCAGGGAAAGTCTTCGCCCTCGAGGACCACATGACACGGCTCTACGAGAGCGCCCGGGCGATCATGCTGGACATTCCCATCGAGATCGATGCCTTGACCACGGCGGTGAACGAAACCGTTGCCAAGAACGGTCTGACAGAAGGCTACATTCGCTTGGTCGTCACCCGCGGCGGCAACCAACTGGGGCTCAATCCGTTCTCCTGCGAAGACCCGCAAGTGATCATCATCGCGGACACAATCTCGCTGTATCCCGAGAAATTCTACACCGAAGGATTGGAACTGATCACGGCCTCGACAATCCGCAATCACCCCGCCGCACTCAGCCCTCGCGTGAAGTCGCTGAACTACCTCAACAACATCATGGCCAAAATCGAAGCCATCCGGGCGGGATGCATCGAAGCCGTGATGCTGAACACCAAAGGCGAAGTCGCCGAGTGCACCGGCGACAACATCTTCATCGTTCGCGGCGGTCGCCTGATCACGCCTCCCATCGACGCGGGAATCCTGGAAGGCATCACCCGCAACACGGTGATCGACCTGGCTCGCGAAAATGGGATCGAAGTGGCGGAGGAAGCCATGACACGTCACGACATCTTTGTCGCCGACGAATGTTTCTTGACCGGCAGCGCCGCCGAAGTCATCCCCGCGGTCAAACTCGATGGCCGGGTCATCGGCGATGGCAAACCCGGCCCGATGACTCAAAAGCTCAACGCAGCCTTCCGCGCATTCGTGGCTCGCTGAGGAAGTCGCTGGTCCCATCGTTCCGCTTGACGGGCCTCCAAGACCGTAGCGGAAGTCGCCAAGACCGTGTAGCGGAAGTCGCCAAGACTTTCGGCCGGAGCCCCAACGCCGAAACTCTTGGCGAGTTCCACTACGACATCGCCGAAACTCTTGGCGAGTTCCGCTACGTTTTCGATCTTTGTCGCCGACGAATGTTTCTTGACCGGCAGCGCCGCCGAAGTCATCCCCGCGGTCAAGCTCGATGGCCGGGTCATCGGCGATGGCAAACCCGGCCCGATGACTCAAAAGCTGAACGCAGCCTTCCGCGCATTCGTGGCTCGCTGAGGAAGTCGCTGGTCCCAGCGTTCCGCTTGACGGGCCTCCAAGACCGTAGCGGAAGTCGCCAAGACCGTGTAGCGGAAGTCGCCAAGACTTTCGGCCGGAGCCCCAACGCCGAAACTCTTGGCGAGTTCCGCTACGTTTTCGGTGCGTACTTTGGGTCATTGCGGCGAAAACACTCGGTTCGTTTTAAAAACGAGAGAGTTCGCCAAAGGATCTCCCAACTATCCAGCTCAAACAATCGGAGGTTGGGATAACCAGGAATCAGGCATCCGGTATAGATATAATCTGCAAATCCATCGACCGGCGCAAGCCCTTTCCGTTCGGGGTTGCGAGCGATGTACTCCGCGACGTCTTCGATTGCCGAACACTCGCACTCTGATTCACGCAGCACATGATCGTACGGCTGCCGCTGAAACTCGAAACCAATTCGCTTCAAGCAGGAGTTCAAATCGTTTCGAACCGTCTTCATCGCGAGACGTTGGTCAGCACTTTCACTCAATCCGCACCACAACAGATGGGCATGGTCTGGCATCAAACAGAAAATGGGGCACGCGAACTGGTAACGAAACATTGCATGGGCGAGGACTTCACGGAACTTGTACAAGAAACGTGGTTCCAACCAACCTGTTCGACGACCTTCAATCGTCATCGTCCAGTGGACCCAAGCAAGCCCGCGATAGGACTCCGGATCAAGACGTTTCAGCCGCTGTTTGTGTTGCCTGTCCATCCCAAAATTCTATCACCCCCAACCGCAGGGAACGTCGTTCACCCACAGGGAACGTAGCGGAAGTCGCCAAGACCGCAGCGGAAGTCGCCAAGACTTTCGGCCAACTCCCAATCGCCCAATCGCCCAATCGCCCAATCGCCCAATCGCCCAATCGCCCAATCGCCCAATCGCCAATCGCCAACTCCCAACTCCCAACTCCCAACTCCCAACTCCCAACTCCCAACTCCCAACTCCCAACTCCCAACTCCCGAACGCCCGAACGCCCGAACGCCCGAACGCCCGAACGCCCGAACGCCGAACGCCGAACGCCGAACGCCGAACGCCGAACGCCGAACGCCGAACGCCGAACGCCGAACGCCGAACGCCGAACGCCGAAACTCTTGGCGAGTTCCGCTACGACATTGCCGAAACTCTTGGCGAGTTCCGCTACGACGGCGAGTTCCGCTACGGTCAAATCAGTCACTCCGCTGAGAATGCTTCGCGGAGATGCAAGAGGTTGCGGGGATTCTGCCCCAGGTCCCCTTTGCCAACGCGGGATTGGCTTTCCGCGTCGACCCGTGTGACCACGTCGCCAGCGGGAGACACTTCCTCCGTCAATTGCACATGAACGTCGTCGACAAACCGCAGCCACCGTGTTCGACGAGTCAAATGGATCGCCTGCGTCTGACCGGCGACCGGTGTGTCAACGGATTCCTCTGCGATCGATTCGATTTGCCAGATCGGTTCCGACTCCACCCAGGTTTCTAAATCGCGACGCACTTCGGCGATTGGCTTCGACAAACGCAACGGTCGCTTTTTCGGATCCGTGGCGGAATCGTCCCAGTTGGCGTGATTGTTCGTCCAATCTCGCCCCCAATCGTCGACGAGCGTGACGACTCGTGCGACAATTGCCAACGTCACCACTCCAGCGATCACCGTTCCTGTCATTGTTCTTCTCGTTCTTTTCCGCGAGCGGTCATCCCGCCGATCACTTTGAATTGTCATGTCGACCATGGACCTGTTTGCCGATCAAGAAGCTGACCACCTGTTCGCTGCCCAACCCTTGGCGGCGCGAATGCGTCCCAAGAAGCTATCCGAGTTTGTCGGTCAACAACACATCCTAGGCGAAGGGAAACTGCTCCGGCGGCTGATCGCCAGCGGCCGCATCGGCTCGATCCTGTTGCACGGTCCACCGGGCACCGGCAAAACCACGCTCGCTCACCTGATCGCGTCGGAGCAGAACAGCGAACTGGTCACCCTGAATGCAATCAGCAGCGGCGTCAAAGATGTTCGTGAAGTGCTCGCCAAAGCACGCGACCGTGTCTCCGCAGGTGACCCCAGACCGCTGCTGTTCATCGATGAGATCCATCGCTTCAATAAATCCCAACAAGACGCTCTGCTGGCCGATGTGGAATCAGGCATCATCTCGCTGATCGGAGCCACAACCAGCAATCCCTACTTCGCCGTCAACGCCGCCCTGATCAGCCGCAGCCAACTGTTCGGGCTGGAACCCGTTTCTGTCGATGACATGCGCACGCTGCTGAAGCGGGCGGTCACCGATCGGGAATGCGGGCTGGGAAACCAGAATGTCAAGATTGCCGAGGATGCGATTGAATACCTCGCTGCCGCCGCCGACGGCGACGCTCGCAAAGCACTCACGGCACTCGAAGTCGCGGTGCACAGCCACGAGGATCCGGCGGCAACCATTTCGCGGGAAGATGTTGCCGAATCCATGACCGGCCGCATCGCGGGCTACGATGCCACCGGCGACGATCACTACGACCTCGCCAGCGCGCTCATCAAAAGCATCCGCGGCAGCGACGTCGACGCCTCCCTGTACTGGCTCGCTCGCATGCTGGAAGGCGGCGAAGACATTCGCTTCCTCTGCCGACGGTTGGTGATTTTGGCCAGCGAAGACATCGGCAACGCGGACCCGCAAGCGTTGATGATGGCGGTCAGTGCCATGCAGGCCTGTGAGATGATCGGTCTTCCCGAAGCCCAACTCACTTTAAGCCAAACAGTCGCTTACCTGAGCCTGGCTCCCAAGAGCAACGCCGCGACCACGGCGATCAGCGCCGCCCGCCGCGACGTACGAGATCGGCAAGTCATCCCCGTTCCGAAAATGCTTCGGTGTGGACACTACTCCGGTGCCGAAGAACTCGGCCACGGCGATGGCTACCAATCGGCACACAACACCGAAGCCGGCGTGGCGGAATTGGATTATCTCGGTGTCGATCGACGCTACTACGAACCGGTCCAACGCGGCTTTGAATCCGAACTCGCCTCGCGACTGCAGAAAATTCGCGAGCAGCTGGGAAGAGACGCTGAGTGAGTCGAGTGAACGACCTCAAGCATGGGTGAACCGAACACCGTACGCATGGCCGTCATCGACTTGCTCTGGGTCGGCTCCTGCATGCAGAACATCTAGCTTGAGCTACAGCCAATCCAACTGCGTGATCTTCCGCAGGCGGTCCTCAAAATTCCCTAGCAGGCCGCCGACCAAAACCCATTCTTGTTTGTCTCTCAGCTCGATTTCACCGAACTTGTTGATCCTCAGAATGGAGTCGCCATTGACGCCAGCCTCATGCAGCTGGCCCATATCTATTTCGCCTTCGTTGATGACATCCAACAACGATTTGCCGGTGAGTTCGATGAATTGCATGATCGCAACCTAGCAGACAGTGACTAAGACGAGCCGACACAAACAAGTCGACAAAGACGAGAAGTTTCTCTTTGCCTCTTGGCGCTCGTCCAACCGACCAGCTTAATTCATCGCAGAAGATTTTCGACAACCGGCGTCAAATCTCGCCCAGAAAATTCGAGGGTGTGCACTTGGCCAGATTGGTCAATCACAGCCACGAACAGCAATGAAACGGCCCCAAACCGATAGGCAATCGAGTTTGCGACGGATGCCTCCGGGTCGGAAACACTGCGAAAACTCGGGAACGAGATTTTGTTGCGGGACTCGAAGGCCGGAACGTCTGTCGACTGAACATCCAGATTCATTCCTACAATCGCAACCTTCTCCGGGTACTGGCGAGCGATCTCTTGGAGGTTGTCGACCACCAGCAGCGAATCCGGGAACGCGGCGGACCAAAACGGCATCAAGACCACCTTCCCGCGATAACTCTCCAGCGAGAGCTCCTCGCCTTGCGTGCTTGGCAGATCAGGATCGAATGCCTTGCCAATGATCTTCTGACGATTGTCCCGGGCCTGAATTGCGGCCCGAGCCTCACGCCCGCGATCGTCCTGCAGGGAAGCAAACTTGTCGTCCAAAACCTGGTAGGTCACCGACATCAAGTCTTCCCGACCGACGGTTTCCGCCTCCAAACTTGCGCCGGCTAAAAACTGAGTGGTCAACAGGTCGGGTTGTTCGTCCGCCAACGTTTGGACGGCTTCCTTCCAATCGCTGGGCGAGACCGCTGAATCTGCCGCGGTCGTGTTCTCGTTCGCTTCCGTGATGAATTGCTGCATCAGTTGTTGAACGCGACGCGTCGCTTCGCTGACCTGCAAACTTGGACCGGCAATCTGACGCGCCATGTCAGCGAGTCCCACCATCTCGCTCGCTTCATCAGCACCATTTTCGATCGGCTCCACGAACTCTTCTAAGATCATGGAACGCACGCGAGATGCTTCCTCGACATGCTCGAACTGCATCAACGCGTCTCTTGCCTGTCCCATCACCATCAACGTTGCCGCGTCGGGGGCAGCACTGGATTGCAACAGCCGGTCGATCTGGGAGACGACCTTGGCGGCAGCCTCCGATTTTCCATTCCGCAGGTTTTCGATCGCGAAACCGATGAGCACCAATTGGCTGTCCGAACGAACGTCCGGATCGGAATCGTTTTGCAGTTCTTCTGCTAATTCTTGCAGACTCTCGGCCGATTTCAGATCTCCCATGGAAGCCAGATGAGACAGCGACTGCAATTCGCCTCGTCGGCCAATCGACCGCTCTCGGGGCGACGAGTCTGCATGTTCGATCAACCGCCGAGATGCCTCGCGTTTCAGAGAGACAATGCGTTTCAACTGGCCAATCGCAGTGGCTTCGTCCTCAATCCCTGACTCCCCGCTGACGATCATCCGCATCTCAACGTCCGCTTCGGACAGAAACGTTCGCAGTTTCTCCGGGCTCAGGTCATGGGCCAACTGCTTCCCTTGCCCGTTCATCCCCGACGTGATCGTTTGCGGGACCTGGATGGGAGCGGTCTTGTTCGCCGCGGCAGCCTCACTGCGCGGCGCCACTTCGTGGAGGGGCGCAACCTCATCGCCTTGCCCGGCGTTGGGCATCGGGGAACCGGATGCCTGAGCATCACCAGTGGGCAGAGCGTTCGCTGTCAGCTGACCGCTGTCGGTCAGCCCAGGATTTTCCGTTGCATCGGCGTTTTCAGTTGACTCAGCAGGAGGTTGCCTGGTGCAGCCCCCGACGACTGGGGTCAAAAGAATCGCAACCACACCGGCCCAAACGGTCTTTGGGAGGTGAGCAATCACGAAAGCCATGTGAGGTCCAATCATCCAATGTCATCCTTGAAGAATCAAAGTTGACATTCTACCGGGCAAGAGCCCAGTTCGAATACCGTTCATTCGGATCCGTGCATCGGGCGAGAGTCGGTCTCCCAACTCTCACAGGATCTCAGGCGGCGGTGTGATCAGAGGACAGCGTGTCGAGCAGGTCAGCGAAACGATCATCTGCTTCACGACGACGACGCAAACGCTCGGCAACGCTCCAGCTGCTGCGGATCTTCATCACGCGGCGAGTGATCTCGGCGTCCGACGGCAAGGTCTCATTTTGCGACGCAGCTGAGATCATCGAGACGTTTTCGAGCGCTGGCATGGTTTCGGTCAACATAGCGGTTCTTCCTGAAACGGGGCTTTTCATTAGTCTCGGTACCACACTGACGCCGGCACCGACTCGTCTGCCTCCATCCGAGGCAGTGGCGTCTGACAGGAGTGTTATGCAACCAGGATGCCAAAACGCTGAAAACCAGAAAAATCGTTCCAACTCATTCAACCGAATCTGGCCACAGCCAACGATTTCCGCCTGTTTCGCTGGAAAAAGCGAGAACCCCGGTTTCTGTTTCTTTCCCCAGGAACCGGGCACCGTGGAGTTTCACTGATCAACACTGGCGGTTTGGAAGACATCTTTTTCAAAAGCTTGTAAATCTTGCCAAGCCCTTTCGGGCAAACGCATCAGCGAGATCGATTCAGGTTCACTGAAGGTGGAAAACAGTGCCTGGAGACGTTCCAGCAGAATCTTGCGCCCTTCCAAGGTTGAACCACGGCCATGCAGGTCAACGTACTGAATGGCCTGACCGTTGTCGTAAACGGTGCCATCGATTTGCCAACCTTGGGACTGATTGGCCCAGGTGAACGAACCATCCCACTCGAAAAACAGTCCTTCCAAGTGTTCGAAGCGCTCCGCGACGGTCTCCATGGACACGTCAAAAGCCCCCCGGTCGGTGCCGTACACGTACGCTTGGAATGAAAAAACAGCAGCCATCGCAAATAAAATCGCAAAAGGAGGAGGGGATGAATCGAGAACGCGACACTTCGTATTTGCAAGCAAATGCGGTGTTTTTGCAATCGCCACCCCTCTACGAGGCGACGGACACAAGATTTTTCACTGTTTGTCAACCCGGATTTCCTTGACCGGACCGTTTTTTGTCCTAGAGTTGTTGGACCAAGGATCCCTGTCCGTACTCCCTTCCACAACCTGTCCACTATTCGTCGTTGACTAGGCAGTTGTTACTAGGAGGCAGGCGGCCGCAAAAAGGAATGAGCCATGTTGGTACTCTCGCGAAAGAAAAACGAAAGCATCGTCATCAACAACGATATTAAAATCGTTGTGGTGGAAATCCGCGGAGACAAAGTCCGCCTCGGCGTGGAAGCTCCCCGCGAAGTGCCAGTTCACCGCCGTGAAGTCTACGATGCGATCCAACGGAACAACGAAGCGTTCGATGCGAACGCTCCAGCGGATTCCAACGACGTTTCTTAGGTCGATCTCCCGCACATTGGACGCTCGTGAAGGCACATTCGGCCTCCTGACAAGTTTTTTGTTCTCGTCAGGCAAAACGAGCCTCTGGAACCCTTGACGCCTTCAGGCGATCTTGGTTTGATACTCGCCTTGTTGGCACGCCAGCTTTTGTTGGCAAACCAACCGGCCCCTTCGTCTAGCGGTCTAGGACATCGCCCTTTCACGGCGGTAACACGGGTTCGAGTCCCGTAGGGGTCACTGAATAAGTCGTTTGCTTGAAAAGGCAAACGGCTTATTTTTTTGGCTTGTCAGCAGAATCGAGGCCACACCGCCAAACCGGAGCCCCACCACTGGCTCACTGAAAATCGGAATGCGTCGCTTCCAGGATTTCCAGAATCTCCCGTCGCATCGTGCTGGTCAGATGCTGATAGGTCTCGGACTGGTCCTCGCCCTCCAGAATCCCCCTGAGCTTCTCCAGCACCCGTGAACGCACTTCAGCGGGCAGCTCCGCAAAGGAATCGGAGTAAATCAGGTAACTGCACGGATACCGGAACAGCCGCGATTCCAAATCGAAATCTCGCAGCGACCGCTGCTTCGAATCACGCGGGCCCAGCGACGCGAATTCCTTGGCAAAGGCGGTTGTTCCAGCAACCGAATCAGTCAACTGGAACTCGTCGCACATCAACAGGTACTTCAACACCCGGTCCGCAGACGACTCAATCCGCCGCGTGGCGCTCTCGCTGATGAAACCAGGCTCGCGTTCGAGCAACTCGTTCATTTGATAGGACTGGTGAAGCGCCTGCCGCGTTTCGAAATTGGCCGCCGTGATCGCGTTGTGCATCTGCGTTTGATGCTCCAACACCATCAACGCCACAATGTCGCTGTGCGGCGTCAGATACGATTCCGTCCGAAAGTAAGACTCCAACTCGTCTTGATTCGCACCACTTTCACGATCGAGTTCGTGAGCCTCATCCGTGCAAATCACGTTGCCCATGTGACGCATGGAACCATGGGTACCAGTGACGTACCAACCACCCCAGCGCTCATCAAAAGGGCTGCTGTGATCGGTGGTGAATGTCCCACTGCCCAGTTTGGGACGCCCCGCGGCATCCGCGAAGACACTGCGGACCAAAAACCCCGGCACATTCTGTGTTCGCGACGAAGCATGGCACGACAAACACCCCCCTCGGTCTCGCACAAACTCAGGCTCTTTCTTGATCGATTGAGACAGCGTGTAAAAGATCGCGCCCTGCTTGGCATCCGTGGAAGCAAATTCCAAGACATCACCATGCTGGCAATAACCGACGTAGACCTCGTCATTGAAATACAACGCTCGGGGCCGCCGCGGCGAGATCCGGTGCAGTTGCAAACTGGTCTTCGAAAACACCAGCGTTTGCGAACTGAGCGGCACCTCCAAGGCGTCCAGCACCGATGGCAAGTACCCGAACTTTGGGTCGCTCTGCAGTGCCACTTCGCCCGCCTCAATGCGTTTGGCCAGCTCGGCAACCGGATCGCTCACCTCCGCGTTGAGGTAATCAATCGGAGGCCGCTCAAAATCGGGCTGCCCCCAGGCGGGGGCTGCCATCCAAGCAAACAAACACAGCAGTCCACCACCAACCAATCGCTGGCTTCCGGCAGAAATGCGAAGATGGAGGCCCGGCTGAGCCGCACCATTGAAATGAAGCGATACCATTCAAGATTGCTCGTAAGTGGGTTCCAGCTTAAACTCTGATTCGTACACCTGACTGTACAGAATCAATATCTGCATTTCAACATGTAGATTTCAAAATCACGACAAACGATCATGCTTTCCAAAACTGCCGAATACGCCCTTCGCGCCATCGCCTGCATGGGCAGCCAGGTCGGGAAACCCGCCTCCGCAGACCACCTCGCCGAACAAACCAAGGTCCCACGACGATATCTCACGCGAGTGCTGCAAGACTTGGCGGCCGCCGGATTGGTCAGCTCTCGGCCCGGCCCCGGAGGCGGATACGAACTGTGTGTGCCGACGGACTCGCTCACCATCCTCGACGTTATCAACACGGTCGCTCCGCTCCAACGCATCCGAAAGTGCCCGCTGGGATTGAAATCGCATACCGAACTTTGCCCGCTGCACGCGGAACTCGATCGCGCCTACGCGGCCACAGAAGAAGCCTTCCGCGGGGTCACGATCGACGACCTGGTCAACTCCGCCAGCCCGATTCTGCCGCTGTGCGAAAGCTGAGATCAGGCGAAACTGGCCCGTGAGGGTTTCAGAAACGCAACGCTGCCGAGAGGCTTCAAATCCGAGGCGGATTTCCGAAACGCCGCCTGCGTGTTGAACAACCACAGAATTCTCGTCTGCCGATTGCGAGGAAATTTTGGGGAGGGCGAATCGCCATCGGTGAACACGACCACGCCGTCATAGCCACGCCGCTCGTCGATGAACTGGGTCACACAGCCGAGGTGGGTGCCACCTCGACCGGTCACGCTGACATCGCGCCGCGCCGATCGAAACGTCAACGGCTCGCATCGGACTTCGGTGTCAAACCAAATGACATCGATGGAGCGGATTCCGTACTGGAAGAACCGATTGATGATCGAGAAACCGTTCTGCAAATCGCGATGGCCCATCGACCCCGACACATCCACGGCGAACAGCAAGCGGGTGGTGAAATCGTACCGACTTCCCATCTGGGCAAATCCATAACGACGACTCGGCCGCATGCGAGTCAGTCGCCGATCGACCGACAGGACGCTTTGCCGAAACTGACGCAAGATCGATCGGTAATCCAGCGACGGGCGGAGCGTCGCAAGCAATCGCTCCTGCGCATGCCCAGGCAACGTCCCCCAACCTCCGTTCTCAGCCGCAGCGGCGACCGCGGACTTGATCTCTTCGTGAAGCAGATCATCCGCGTCCCACTGATCCGCATTCTCAGCGCCGGTTTGGCTGGGGTCGATGTAGGATCCCAAGTCACTGGCCACCGTGGAATCCGCGCCCTCTTCTGAGCGAGGCGAATCGAGCGCGGGCTCCCTGGACTCCACGGGGGACTCCCCCGCCTCGCTCCCTTCCTGATCCGACGACTTATCACCTGAGTCAGCCTCTTGCCCGGCCGCCCCGTCACTCCCGGCTTCGCTTGACTCACTCACGTCCTCACTGGGATTCTCGTCGGCATCCTTCACGCCCTCGCCGGGCGATGAACCTTCCGACTCATCCGGCTCGGGATCGGCCTCCTCAGACTCGTTGGCCTGGTCGCCCTCCCGCTCTGCAAGCTGTCGGTAGTAGTACTCAAAGTACTGATGGTCGTGCGTCTCACTGCCCCACACCTCACGTGGCCGCGGCATGGGCAGCTTGCTTCGCAGACATTCTTGCACCGTCAGATTGCTGGCTGAATACGACAGCTCGGTCTTGGGTTGCCGCCTGGCGTACGGATGCCCCAACAGGATTCGCATCGCCTCAAACCGCAGCACGTCCGCCAACTCGTCTCGTTTGAGCGACGAGATGAACGCGGGATTGAATTCAACACGACCATGAGCGACTCGAAGCGTTGCGATCTCAGGCTTGGGCACCACCTCGTGCAACGTCCAAGCCACAAACAACAATGGATCAACGAGGTACCAACTTTCGACGACGCGAGTGATTCGCTCTCGCGCCTTCGCATCTCGTTTCGACTCCGGTCCGCCGGAGGAAGGCGTGTTACTCACGGAAGCCATGCCGCTCACTGAATTCGGATCCCCTCGACATACTCGGTCAACAAAGTCGTCAGCTCCATCGACTCCGCAAAGAACTCCATCGCAGGTTCGTACTTCGGTTGATCGGTCATCGAAACCAAGTGAGCGACCGCCTCATCCAGTTTCCGTTTGCGAAGCAGCTTCAAGTAGCCCAGCATGCCCTTGAGAGCTTTGGTTCGATCCGCGTCGGCGTAGGGATCGCCCACCAAGTGAACCAGCAACTGCTCGTTCAACATCAACAGCTCTCCCAACGCCATCTTCTCGATCGCTTTGCGGTGCTTGGTGAAGTGCAACAACACTTGATCCGGCGTCACCGGCAACCGCGATGCGAGGCTTCTTCGGAATGCCATCGCGGCGGGCGAGCCCACGACCCCGGCAATCAGCTTGACGTGCACCGGCTCGATCGTTTCGACGCCGCATAGAATCTCGGACACGCGAGCCCAACCGCGGCGGTCAGGAGTTTTGACCAGCCCTGACATCGAATCCACGTCTTGGGCGGCGGGTGCGATCCCTTCGCCGTCCAGGTACTGAGGCTGCTGTTGCACGAACCCGGTGACACGATCATCGACCTTGTGTTGGTCCGCCCACAGCAACCAATCGTCCACCGTCGGGGCGAACTGGTACAGATTGAAACGCGAAACGAGTGCGGGATCCAAATCGGTGAGCTGGTATTCATCGCCTTCGTTGACCGCTGAGATGATCACGCTGCCGGCCGGCAACCGCTTGCCCGCCAGGGTTTTGTTCAGCGCCAACTCCATCACGGATTGCAGGATTTCCGGCCGAGCCCGATTGAGTTCGTCCAAGAACAGCACGATCGGTTGCTCATCGACCGGCCACCAAAACGGTGGCAAAAACTCGCTTCTCCCGGTGGCCTCCTCCTTGTGCAGCAAACCGATCAGATCGCCAGGGTCACTCATTTGCCCCAAGAAAAACGGCACGACTTTCATCCCACGCGACGAAAAATGCGTCGCGATGATCTGCGATTTCCCGATCCCGTGCTTCCCGACCAACATGATGTTTTGGTCCGGCGGAGTGATTTCGAGCAACTGAATCAACTCATGAACATCAACTCGAACAGCCAAGGGAATGTCTCAATCAAAGTGGGAATCAAAATCAAAAATCAGTCTTCGTACCGAATCCATTCCGTTCGCCAATCGGCCTGCATGAATCCGATCATCTTGAATCGCAACCCGTCCTCGTACAGCGACCGAAGCGTGCGAATGGTTTCTTGCAGTTGAGGCAAGACCTTTTCGAATCGTGTGAACGGGATGTGGATCTCGATCATGTGCTGGCTCGACAACTTCACAAACAGACGCAATTTCTGCGTGTCCATGCTGGTCGCGAAGTCAAATTGTTCTTCCTTGGCCAGTGCCTTGACCCGAGCGACGATCGCTTTGGACTTCATCGTGCGGACTTTTGCCCGCTTGGCTTCCCCTGCGTGACGTTTGATGTAGCGACGAAGCACCTCCGCCACCAAGCTCTCCAGCTCGTCAAAATCACTGATCAATCCCGTGACTTCGCGATTGAACTTCCCAAACGCGCACACCAATTGGCCTTCGTCGTTGCGTTCCAAACGCAGCTCATCGGAGCGGTAATAGGTCTGCGACGCATTCGGATCAGGAATGGTGAACCGCACCCAAGTCGGCGACCGCGAATCGCGATCGCCGGGATGAGTGGTCAGCCTCACGCCCTCGATCTTTCCCAGTTTGGCCCGCCAGGCCTTGATCAGAGCCGCACGTTGCCCTGGATCGATCCAAATCGGTGAATCACCTGAGAAGTGCTCTCGAAAGAGCTTTCGCACCGAGGGCAGTGGCAACTTCACTTCAACGTCAACTCAACAGGGCAGTGGTCCGAACCATGGATCTCGCATCGAATCCGTGCATCGGCGACGTGATCCCAGAACTTCTTGGCGACCCAGAAGTAATCCAAACGCCACCCAATGTTCCGGGCTCGAGCATCGCTGCGATACGTCCACCAAGAATAGTGCCCCGGGCCATCCTCAAATTGTCGGAAAGAGTCCACGAAACCAGCCTCGGTGATGGCGTCCAATCCCGCTCGCTCTTGATCGCTGAAGCCCGCGTTTTTGCGATTGGACTTGGGATTCGCCAAATCGATTTCTTGGTGGGCGCAGTTGACGTCGCCGCAGAATAAAACAGGTTTGCGACGATTCAGTTTTTGGACGTAGTCCAGGAAGGCTTCGTCCCACTGCATCCGGTACTCCAAACGAGCCAGGCCTCGCTGGGAGTTCGGCGTGTAAACATTGACCAAGTGAAAGTCAGCGAACGTCGTTGTCAGCACGCGGCCTTCGTTGTCATGTTCCTCGAGGTCCAACCCCTTGGTGACGTTGGAGGGTTCCACGCGACTCCAGGTCGAAACACCGGAGTAACCTTTCTTGGTCGCCGTGTTCCAAAACTGGTGGTACCCCAGCTCATCCGCCCATGACAAATCGACTTGTTCGGGTTCCGCCTTCGTCTCTTGCAGACACAGCACATCAGGCTGTTCGCTTTCGACAAATTCGCGAAAACCCTTGTTCATTGAGGCACGGATGCCGTTGACGTTCCATGAAATCAGTTTCAACGTTTCGATCAACCTTGGTTTTGAAACACAACTTCTTCGTAGGGCTGAACCACCACAAAGCCATGTCCCTGGAAAAGAAACTGCAACGATTCACCTGAACCGCGACCGAGCATGGTTTTGAACTGCACGTCGGTCTTGAGTTGAGGTTCCAGTTGCCCGGACCACAGCACGGTTGCATTCGGGTCCGTCACGACGGGCTGATGAGGTGTGACCGGCAACGTGATCGGATCATAGTGGCTGGTGATCGCAACCATGCCCGTGCCTTCCAGGCGGATATTGAACAACCCGCCCGCCAACATCGCGGTCATCTTCTTCATCATTTTGATGTTGTAGTTCAATGACATTTCGAACGCGAGGAGGTCGTTTCCGTTGACACAGATCGCTTCATTTTGCAGTTCAAGAATCGTGATCTTCTTGCCGCTGTCCGCGCAGAAAACGGAGCCTTTGCCGCTGACTTTGGTGAGTGCCGTGCCTTCGCCGGAGACGGCCTTCTTCAGCAAATTGCCCAGCCCCTGCGAGAGAATGCCCTCGCGTTCGAACTTCACATTGCCGGTGTAAGCGACCATCGATCCCATCTTGGTCCACACCTCCCCGTTGAGGTTGATGTCGAGCATGCGGTCCGATTCCAGTTCAAACAGCCCCTGGTCGAGGTCCTTGTCCCGAGTTTTCTCCAAAAAGCGTTCGAGGGAATAGCGTCTTTCACTCATCGCGAGATCCTTCAGGTCATCTTGATACAAAGGGGCAAACGTCGGAGCGCACGCCACAAACGCCATTCAACGCTCGAGGGCAGCACCACATTCGAGGCAGTGTAGCGGTTCCTTGGAGATCGGATGAGCACCGAACGAGCCTCCTTCGTGCGAGCGGGTTGCTGAGAGCGTAGAATCAACCTGCGAGGATTTTCGAACGAGACGCCTCCCACCCGCGCACCAAAGCATGAGACCTGTCCTAGTGAATGCATCTGGTTTCCTTGTTGACATCCAACGCGACGAACATCGCGTGCTCCGCTCGCGTTCTCAATCATGGGTCCGCGGCCCGGCTTGCGACCGCCAGCAACGCGTCTCCACGAGGCTGCTTTGCACTGTCGTTGTCTGCACTCTGCTGGCGACGCTCGGCAGGCCCGCGACCGGTTTGGCAGCCAGCTACGACGACGCGGTGCAACAATTTCGCCACGGCCAGTACGACGACGCTGCAGCAACCGCCGCCTTCGAAGTCGAGCGAGGTGTCTGGAGCGAACGTTGGCCGCGGTTGTTGATCCAGTGCCAACTGACCCAAGGCGACCACGCCGCCGCCCTGCAAACTTATCGCGAAGCGTTGCAGCGATATCCAACCAGCATCGCGCTGCGGTACATGGGACTCGATGTGCTGCGTTTCAATGGCTTGCAAGATGAAGTCGGCCAAGCAGAAGCGGACTTGTTCGCGCAAATGCAACGCGCCTTCGCGGGATACATCACCCGTGACAACCTGGTTGCTGCGGGGCGCTTCCTCACCGGTCGTGGCGAAGACGCACGCAAGGTCCTGGAGATGTTCTACGATCGGGTCCGAGAGCGTGACCCTGAATACCTCGACGCCTACTTGGCCACAGCCGAACTGGCCATTCGAAAAGGCGATTTTCAAGTCGCCGCCGACACGCTTCAGCAAGCGATGAAACTGGGCGAAAAGACGCCTGAACTACACCATTTGCTCGCCAAAGCATTGGAATCCAGCGATGGGCAGACGGCCGCCGAACAGATCGCGATGGCTCTTCGCATCAACCCGCAACATCTGCCTTCGCTGCAGTGGTTGGCGGAGCGAGCGATTGATCGAGAACGCTACGACGATGCCAAAGACATCGCAAATCAGATGTTGCAAATCAACCTGCACGAACCATCGGCGTGGGCCTTGCTCGCCGTCATCGCTCACTTGAACGGCGAATACGATGTCGAAAAACTGATGCGTGCCGCGGCGCTCTCGACCTGGGAACAGAACCCTGACGTCGATCACCTGATCGGCAAGAAACTCTCTGAGAAATATCGCTTTGCCGAAGGTGCGGAGTATCAGAACTTGGCCCTCAGCGCCGACCCACTGCACATCGCCGCCAGTTTCCAACTCGCGCAAGACATGCTGCGATTGGGCGAGGAAGAGATCGGTTGGGAAATCGCAGGTGAAGTCGCCAAGGCCGATCCGTACAACGTCGTTGCCTACAACCTGATGACGCTTCGCGACCGGACGTCAAAGTTTTCCGTGCTGAAACAAGACGGTATCCAAGTCCGCATGGACGCCAAAGAAGCCAAGCTTTACGGCGACGCCGTCTTGGAGTTGCTCCTGGATGCCAAGCAAGTCTTGTGCGAGAAATACGACGTCAGGCCGGACAAACCGATCTTGGTGGAGATCTTCCCGCACCAAAACGACTTTGCCATTCGCACGTTTGGTTTGCCGGGCGGGGCAGGGTACCTCGGCGTCTGCTTCGGCCGAGTCATCACCGCCAACAGCCCCGCCTCGCAAGGCGAACGGCCCTCGAATTGGAAAAGCGTTTTGTGGCACGAGTTCTGTCACGTGGTCACGCTCGAAAAAACCAAGAACCGAATGCCGCGTTGGCTCAGCGAAGGCATCTCCGTGTACGAAGAACGCCAACGCAATCCTTCCTGGGGCGAGAAGATGACGCCCCAGTATCGATCGATGCTGCTCTCCGATGAACTGACACCGGTCAGTGACCTGAGTGCCGCCTTTTTGTCGCCCCCTTCCGCGACAGCACTGCAGTTTGCCTACTACGAATCGTCCTTGGTGATTGAATTCCTGATCGAACAACATGGCCAGGAGGCATTGCTGGCCGTGCTGGATGATTTGGCCGCGGGCATTCCGATCAACGACGCCCTGACTCGGCACACGGGATCGCTGCAACGCTTGGACGCCCAGTTTGATGCGTATGCCAAACAACGAGCCAACCAATTCGGGGCGCTGGCCGATTGGTCACGCGACACATTGCCCGACGACGGCGATTTGACAACCTGGAAAGGCTGGACACGGGCCCACCCAACCAATTACTGGGGACTCCGCGAACTGGCGAAAAGTGCGATCGAGGCAGGGCAGTGGGAACAAGCTCTCGTCCCGCTTTTGCGGATGCAGCAATTGGGCGTGCTGACGGGCGAACGCGATGGCCCGCTGGAATGGCTGGCTCGCGCCCACCGTGAACTGGGGCACGACCGCCAAGAAATTCGTGCAATCCAAGACAATCTGGCACAATCCAGCGATGCTTTGCCGGCTTTGCGGCGTTGGATCAACATTGGCCAATCCGAAGAGCAATGGGAAAACGTTCTGGACGCTTCGCAGCAGGCGCTCGCGATCCAGCCCTTGCTGCCTGAATTCCACCTCGCATCCGCCGTCGCTGCCGAAAAGCTTGATCGCCATGATTTGGCGGTGGAGGCTTTGTCGGCGCTGCTGGAATTGGATCCCGTGGATCCAGCGGCGTTGCATTTTCGTTTGGCCAACGCCTACGACCTCCAAAACGAGTCCTTCCCCGCGAAACACCATGCACTGATGGCGTTGGAATTGGCCCCCCGCTACCGCGACGCTCACCGCTTGCTCTGGAAACTGCAGCATGCGGCCTCGCGTAGCGATCCGGCGACTGCGGACCCAGCGGACGTGGAAAATCCTGAGGCCGTGAAAGTGCCCGCCATCGAAGAGGAGGAAACGCTGTGACCCCTAACAACTTCAACCTAATAGGTATCTTGCGAGCACTTGCTCGGGGCAGCTTCGGTTCCCATTCACCTCTCCCCCGACACTCGTCGGGGGAGAGGTCGGACGCGGCGTCCAGCCGTCGTCCGGGTGAGGGGGCGGATCACATGGCGGTCGAATTCGCAACGCCACAGACCAAACCAAGTCACGCGGATGCCCCCTCACCCGAGCAACGCCTGAAGGGCGTGCTCGACCTCTCCCCCAATGAAATTGGGGGAGAGGTGACGACGCATTCCGAAGACGCTGCTCCTGGCCACGTCAAACAAATTCACCAGCCATCCACCCCGGCAACCTTCTCTCGCCAACTGTTTGGCCATCGTCGTTGGATCCTTGCCGCGTTGATTCTCTTGATGGGTGGGGCCGCATTCGCGCAACGTGGTTACTGGGGACGTCGCAACCGATCGCTTCCCGCTGATCGCAACGGGGTGCCAACCTGGGAAGTCGATTCACGCTTCCCTCAGGACAGCTTCACGTTCGCTCGAATTGAATACGATTCCTACGGCGGTCGTGGTCGAGGTGGCGGTGGCTGCTGGACCGACTATCCCGACAGCGATCTCAACTTCTCGCTTCGTCTGCAGCAACTCACATCTCTGAAGGTCAATCCCGATCCGGTGGTCATCCGCCTGACCGACGAGGAATTGTTTGACTACCCGTTCATCTACATCATCGAACCCGGTGGCCTCGTCTTTTCAGATGCGGAGGTGAAAGCTCTTCGCAAGTACTGCCTCAACGGTGGCTTCCTGATGGTGGATGATTTCTGGGGCGATTCCCAGTACGAAAATCTGCGCAGCGAACTCAAACGCGTGTTCCCCGATCGCGATCCATTTGAAGTTCCTTTGGCACACGAGATCTTTCACATCGTCTATGACCTCAAAGAGAAACCCCAAGTCCCAGCGATCAACTCGGCCAGGCGTGGCGCCGATGGCAGCGTGGGATCGTGGGAATGGTCGCGTGACGGAAGCGACACCAGTGTCCCTCACTACCGAGCCATCACCGATGACGAAGACCGCATCATGGTCTTCATTTGCCACAACACCGACCTGGGCGACGGCTGGGAACGCGAAGGCGAAGACCAATGGTACTTCGATGAGTTCTCGGTCAAAAAAGCCTACCCGATGGGAATCAACATCGTGACCTATGCGATGACCCACTGAGTCAATCCTAGTATCAACCACCGACGGTTTCGACGCCCCTCCAACCCGATTGCACTCCATGACAACGGACACCATGACCCACGAAGACGAAGCCCAAGTGGTGGAGCAAATTCGCGCTGGGCGAGAGCGGATCGTCCAAGAGCTTTCCAAGGTCATCATTGGCCAAGAAGAAGTCATCGAGCAACTCCTGATCTGCCTGTTCGCCGGCGGTCATTGCTTGATCACCGGAGCACCCGGGCTCGCGAAAACGTTGCTGGTCAGCAGCGTCGCGAAAATTTTCCACTTGAAGTTTCAGCGGATTCAGTTCACCCCCGATTTGATGCCGGCGGACATCACCGGAACAGAAATCCTGGAACAATCCTCCGACGGCCACCGCAAACTGCAATTCGTCAAAGGACCGATCTTCGCCAACGTGATCCTGGCTGACGAGATCAACCGGACGCCGCCCAAGACGCAGGCCGCGTTGCTCGAAGCGATGCAAGAACATCAAGTCACGGCCGGCGGCCAGCGATTTGAACTGGAGGAACCGTTCTTCGTGCTGGCAACGCAAAACCCGATCGAGATGGAGGGCACGTACCCGCTGCCCGAAGCCCAACTCGATCGATTCCTGTTCAATGTGTTGATCGATTACCTGCCGCCCAAAGACGAACTGGCGGTGGTTCTGCAAACGACCTCGACGAAACCCGAACCGATCCAGCCGATCTTCACCGGCGAAGACGTCGCTCGCTTTCACGCCGCAGTCCGACGTGTTCCAATCGCGGAATCGATCGCCGCCTACGCCGTGCGTTTGGTCTCCGCGAGTCGGCCGGGACGAGAGGGAACGCCTGACTTCGTCAACCAATACGCTTCTTGGGGCGCGGGCCTTCGAGCCGCTCAAACATTGGTGCTCGGCGCCAAGGCGAGAGCACTCCTCAACGGCCACGCTCACGTCCGAACCGAAGACATCCAGGCTCTCGCTCATCCAACGCTTCGACACCGAGTCCTGCTGAGCTATCGGGCCGAGGCCGAAGGTTTCAATGTTGAGAACCTGGTCACACGACTTCTTCAAGAAATCCCCACGGAAGTCTGAATTGAGCTGGTTCCAACGTCAATCTCGCTCGTCACGGAAAGCCACCGACGGCCATCCGGACTCGTCTCAGGCGAACGCTCCGGGGACCTCGCGCGCCGAGGGTGAAACCGCGGCCTCGATGGACCCGCATGCATTGATGCGGATCAAAAATTTACAGTTGCGATCGAAGCTGGTTGTGGAGGGCTTCTTCGGCGGTTTGCATCGCAGTCCTTTGCATGGGGCCTCGGTCGAGTTCAGCGAATACCGAGCCTACTCACCCGGCGACGACCCGCGGGGACTGGACTGGAAACTGTTCGCCCGCACCGATCGCTATTACATCAAGAAATTCGAAGACGAAACCAACCGGCGTTGTTACTTGCTGGTCGACCAAAGCCAGTCAATGGGTTACGGATCGCTCGAATACACCAAGATGGAATACGCCAGAACATTGGCCGCCACGCTGGCCTACTTCCTGACGTTGCAACGTGACCATGTTGGACTGATGACGTTCGATGAAGCGATCGCAGACGTCGTTCCCGCTCGCAGCCGCGTTGGCCATCTCCGTCAGATCCTCGCCTGCCTGGCACGTCCCACATCGGGCTCTGGAACCGACATCAACGGACCAATCTCTCAAATCGCTGCCATCACTCGCCGTCGTGGTTTGGTGGTGCTGATCAGCGACATGCTCTCGCCCACCGAAGAACTGCAACGTTCCCTCGCCTTGCTGCGGTCGCGACAACACGAAGTGATCGTGCTGAGGATCCTGGACCCCAACGAAGTTCATCTTTCGGTGGATGAATCCAAAGTGTTGGTGGACATGGAAACCGGACGCAAAATCCAGGTCGACCCGGACGCGACTCGCAAAGCCTATCAAGCCGCCTTCCAAGAACACGCCGCGGCAGTTGAGTCCATCTGCAATGCGGTGGGCGCTGCGATTTACACCAGCACCACCGACCGACCACTGCAAGAGTCGCTGTCAGACTTCGTCTCCGCTCACCAACGGCGCTGTGTGGGCGTCAGTCGAGCTGGCATGCTGAGTTCGGGAGGCACTTCCAGATGAGCATGCTCGCCCCGTTTTTCCTGGCCGGTGCACTGGCCGTCGCCGCACCGATTTTGTTCCACCTGATTCGGCAGCATCCCAAGGGTGCGATGCCATTCAGCTCGGTGATGTTCCTGCGCGAGGTCCCGCCACGGCTGACCCGCCGCAGCCGATTGGATCAGTGGCCGCTGTTGCTCCTTCGAGCCTTGGCATTGCTGTTGCTCGCCGCTGCTTTCGCCCGACCGTTCCTTCGCGGCGCCGCGGACCAATTCAACGACACCCCCGTCCGGCGAATCGCGGTGCTGATCGACCGCAGCGCCAGCATGCAACGAGAGGACCTTTGGGATCAGGCCGTCAAGAAAGCCGAAGCGGTTCTAACCGACCTTTCTGCCCAAGATCAATTCGCGGTGTTTGTGTTCGACACCGAAACCGATCGAATCTGGGAAACATCACTCGCCGCAACATCCGATGAACGCCAGAGCGCACTCGCTTTGCAGGCACTGACGGAAATCCAACCGACTTGGCGAGCCACGGACCTCGGATCCGCTCTTCGCGAAGCCGCGGATTGGGCTCAGTGGCCGACCGAGTCACGGACTCCTGCCGAAGACAACTCCAGTGAAGCTGAACCGGCAACTCGCAATCAGCCTCCGGGCCCAGCCAGCATCGTGTTGATTTCGGATCTGCAAGACGGGTCCAAGATCGATGCATTGCAGCAAAACACTTGGCCGGAAGAAGTCACGCTGGACATCCGCCGAGTGGTCCCCACCGAACAAGGCAATGCCACCGCAATCGTGATGAACGACCAAACGCGGGAGAACTTGCAAGAATCAACCGGCAACGAATCCAATCGCCAGCTTCCCATCCGAGTCGTCAATTCCAAGCTCGCCTCGCGGTTTGATCTGACGCTGCAATGGGATGACGCGAGCGACAAGCAAACGATCCAGGTTGAGGCCGACGCGACGCAGATTGTTCGCATGGACCAACCCGCGGATTCCGCCACCGCGATTGTTTTGTCCGGTGACGACTCACCGTTTGACAACACGATTCACTGGGTTGCTCCGGAAAAGCGTTCGTATCGGCTGCTGTATGTCGGAGCGTCTGAAGACGATCCTCGCGAAAGTTTGTTTTATTACCTCGAACGTGTTCCGCTCGACAACGCAACGCGAACGGTCTCGATGGAAACCGTTGCCGTCCCGCAGCTGCCTTCCGACCTTGACCCTCGCGAGTGCCCATTGGTGGTGGTCGGCGATGTCGCCACCAACGACTCGTTCTCTCAAACCCTTCGAACCTACGCCGAAGCCGGCGGCCGCGTGCTGTTCGTGATGGATGAATCGGACAGTGCATCGGATGTTCTGAACTGCCTTGCAGCGATCACCGACGACGATTCGCTTTCCACCCAGGAAGCCAAAATTGATGACTACGCCATGTGGTCGCGAGTGGATTTCTCATCCCCCGTGTTCGCTTCGATGGCGGACCCGCAGTTCAACGATTTCAGCAAGATTCAATTTTGGAATCACCGTGACGTTTCCGGACTGGAAGAGGCCGACTGGAACATTTTGGCGACCTTCGATTCCGGGGCACCGGCACTGGCTCAGTCTGGCAACATCTGGTTGCTAACAACGGGCTGGCAACCATCATCGAGCCAATTGGCTTTGTCGACCAAGTTCATCCCCTTGATCGCGCAGATGTTCTCTGGCAACGAGCGAGTGGCTACTTCGGTGGCTGGCCACGTGGTCGGCACGCCGCTTCCCTGGCCGCCAACCGAAGGCGCGGAACTGGTTCGCTCGGACGGTGAGTCTTCGCCTTACGAGCAAGCCTCGGACGCCGACTTTGTTGATCGCCCAGGCGTGTACCAACTGAAATTGCCCGACGAAGAACCCATCACCTTCGCCAGCAACCTATCAGAATCCGAGAGTCAAACGGATGCGATGGACGAAGACACGCTCGAACGTTTGGGCATCGGCTTGGGCGAAGCAGCCACGGCTGAAAAACTGACTCAAGCGACGCTGCAACTGCGAGATCGCGAATTGGAAAGCAACCAACGTTTGTGGCAATGGTTGTTGCTCGCCGCGATCGGACTGTTGGTGATCGAAACCCTTTGGGGAGGACGCTATGCGAAACGAATTGCTTGATTGTATCGATCCCGTGATTCGTCGGATGCGACGACTGCGTTTCTGGCAATCGCTGGGCTGGCTGGCTTGGTCGATCGCCTTGATCGCCCTGGTGTGGCTGGTGTCGAGCCAACGCCCGCTCTCATTGCTGTCATCGATGACCATTTCAACGTCGTCGCTCTCCACCTCCGTTGCGATCGTTTCAACCCTGGTGATCGCTGCGCTCGCTTGTTTGATCGCCGCCCGTTTGCGAATTCGAAACGTGCAGTCCGTGGCGAGAGAAATCGAACATCGTTACCCCGACCTCGACCAGCGTCTGATCACCGCGGTTGATGACTCCGTTGCCCAACACCCCGACAGCTACCTGAATCAACGGGTGATGCGTGAGGCTCGCGAGCACGCACGTCGAAACGACTGGCCCGATGTCGTGTCCTCGCGATGGCTATGGGTCAACCGATTGTTCGGCTTGTCGGGAACACTCGCGACACTTGCCCTGGCCGCCTTCTTTCTACTGGCCAAACCGGACACTTCCGCCACGGCCTCTTCGGTTGTGTTGCCCAAACCGGATGTGGTGATTCAGCCTGGCAGCACCGAAATCGAACGTGGCACCAACCTGCTGGTCACAGCGGAATTCCAAGCCGCTTGGATTGGTCGCCAATCCGCTGTGGAACCGGAACTCGTCCTCACGGCCATCGACAATCAACCGACCGAACAACTTGCCGACGCAGACCCAACTCTCTCCCAAGCCCTGCTCGAACCTCGTGTCGCCCGTCTGCCCATGCGACGGAGCATGGCCGATCCCATCTGGGGCGGTCTGGTTCCCGAGGTCAACGAATCCTTCACTTACCGAGTCGCACTGCCTCACTGGTCAAGCGAAGAGTACCGCGTCGAAGTGTTCGAATACCCGGCCGTCACCCGAAGCGACGCCGAGATCGATTATCCCGAGTTCACCGGGCTTCCGAACCGACGCATTGAAGACACGGTGCGAGTCTCGGTGGCCAAAGGCAGCGAAGTCACTTGGTGGGTTCGAATCAACAAACCGGTCACGTCGGCTCGACTCTTCCCCAAGCCATACAAGAAAAACGAAGCCAACTACGAAGACTCGTCTCCCTTGGAGATGACCCAAGACCCCGAGCGTCCGCTGTGGTGGTCCGTTGCGATCAAAGTGGAAGAGAGCCAACGATACGACGTGGAGCTGAAAGACGAGCAAGATCGCACGAACCAGCTCTCGACTCAGTTCATCGTTCGAATGCTGCCCAACCAGTCGGCCAAGATTCGTCCCACGATCGGTGGCGACGTTTCGGTCTCAGCTTTGGAAGAGTTCCTGATCGGGGCGGAAGTTCGAGACGATCACGGGCTCGCTCGCGCGGGTGTCTCGCTGACCTTCGCCGGCAAACCGCCGCAGGACATTGTGTTGGCCGAGAACATCGCTGCCAATCAAAAGCAAACGATCCAGCACATGATCGACATGGAATCGCTCGAGGCCAAACCCGACGATTTGCTGTCCTATTCGTTCTGGGCGGAAGACAAGATCGCCAATGAATCCTCGAAAACCGAAGTCCGTCGCACGCAGAGCGATTTGTACTTCGCCGAGGTCCGGCGGTTCGAAGATATTTTTCGCGAAGGCGACCCTTCATCCAGCCAACCCTCGGAACCATCGGAACCGAGCGAGCAAGAACAACAGGCCGAAGAGCTGATTGAAACGCAAAAACAAATCATCCAGGCCACTTGGAAGCTACTGCAATCCACCGTCCGCTGGAACGAGCAAACCGCGGCCGACGTGCTCGTGATCGCAGACTCGCAACAAGACCTGATCGCTCAACTGGACGAACTGGCACAGGAGCTCACCGAAGCCGAATCCAAGCAGCACGCCGCCAACGTCCGACAATCCATGCAGACAGCGGTTGCCGAACTGAAGCGAGCCATTGAGACCAGTGATCGCGAACCGCTGTCGGCGGCTGTGGTGGCGGAACAATCTGCCTACGCGGGTCTGCTGCGGATGCGAGCCAGCGAATTCGAAGTCTCGCGTTCGCAACAGCAACAACCCAGCCAAGGATCCGCGGGTCAACAACGCAAGCAACAACAACTCGACGAGTTGGAACTCGACCAAGAACAGGACCGCTACGAAACGCAACAACAAGCTCAAATGACACCGGAGCAGCAAGCTCAACGCGAAACCCGTCAGGTGCTCAGTCGCCTGGGTGAACTGGCGCGTCGCCAACAAGACCTCAACGAGGAACTCGCGCAGCTTCAGTCCGCGTTGCAATTGGCCGACGAAGAAGAAGAAAAGGAGGAACTGCGCCGCCAACTGGAACGACTCCGTGAACAGCAGCAAGACATGCTTCGTCAAACCGACGAACTGATGGAACGCATGAACTCGCCCGAAAACGCATCCAACATGCAAGAGGCCAGCGAACAACTCGAACAGACGCGTGAAAACATTCGCGAGGCGGGGGAAGCGATGGAACAACAGGACGCAGCGACGGCATTGTCCAGCGGCAAACGCGCCGAGCGTGAACTGGAATCGGTTCGAGAAGAAATTCGCGAACAAGCCGCCGGTCAGTTCAACGAAGCGATGCAGTCAATGCGTGACCGGGCTCGCGACCTGAACACAGGACAACAGGAACTCGAAGAACAACTCTCAGAGCTGGATGCTCCCAGCGATTCGCCGGGGCTGCGTTCCAGTGGCAGTCGCGAAGAACTGAAAGAAGCTCTCACGGGGCAACGTGAAGCACTGACGGAACTGATGGAGGACATCGAAGAAGTCGTTCAGGAGGCAGAGGAGTCCGAGCCGTTGCTGGCTCAAAACCTGTACGACGCTTTTCGCGAAACGCAACAACGTCGGGCGGAAGAACGACTCGATGCCGCCAGCCAACTTCTCCAGCGTGGCTTTGACCCGCAGTCCCAGCAGATGGCAGGGCAGGCTGGGGACGCGATCGAAGAGCTGAGCGAGCAAATCGAAGCCGCCGCTGAAAGCGTGCTGGGCAACGAAGCGGAAGGATTGCAGCGTGCCGCGAATCTGGCCGAGCAATTGGAATCCGCCGTCGAAGACGAAGTCCAACAAGCACGCTCGGACGATCCCAGTGGGGCAGGGCAGGGCGAACCTTCGGAGCCAACGGAACGTCAGCCTGGAGAAGACGAACCCCAACAAGGACAGCCAGGTGAGAACCAGCCCGGCCAAGGGCAAGAACAAGGGGAAGGACAACCTGGCCAACAACAACCCGGCGAGGAAAGCCAACCTGGCCAAGGTGGCCCCAGTCAATCGCGAGATAAACAAGAACCGGGAGAACAATCACCCGGCGAATCGGAAACGGGTCAACCATCCAATTCGCCTTCGCAGTCAACCTCGCCGGGGCAGGGTGGGGCAGGGCAGGGCGGACAAGCACAAGGTGAACCCTCTGAAAGCACCGAACCGCAAGCATCCACCGAGCGTCCGCAAGGGCCTCCTGGTCTTCGCCCCGGCTCACAACCGCAACAGGGCCAACCACCGCAGCAGGGCCAACCGCAGCAGGGTCAGGCACAAGCAGGGCAACCAGGCGGTGCCACTCCGTCTGCGGCCCAAGCACCGTCTTCACCCAGCAACTTCACCTCACCTCTGACCGGAGAAGGTTTCCGCGAATGGTCCGATGGCTTGCGTGACATCGAGGAGATGGTTTCCGATCCCGAACTGCGTTCCCGTGCCACCCGAATCCGAGAACGAGCTCGTGACATGCGAGAGGAGATTCGCCGCGAATCCAAACCACCTCAATGGGATTTGGTGGAGGAAATGATTGTCGAACCCATGCGAGAACTCAAACGTGATCTCGCCGAGGAATCCATGCGGCGCAGTGCCAAGAAGCAATCGCTGGTTCCAATCGATCGTGATCCGGTTCCGGACCAGTACTCCGAAGCGGTGCGTCGTTACTACGAACGAATTGGGAGCGGGCTTTGAACGACGCTCTCAACTCCTCTGACAACTGGACCCAGCACTTGATCTGGGGTGCCCCGGAGTGGATTCTTCCAGCAGGAATTCTGGCGGTCGTGCTGGCGGCAGCCATCGGTTGGTCCTACACGCGTTCTCGCGCCAGCACCCCCATTCGCGTGCTCGCAGCGACCCTGAAACTGATTGCCGTCGCGTTGATGCTGATGTGTTTGCTTCAGCCGATGTGGCGGGGCGAACGACCGCGTCCGCAAGCCAACTTGTTTCCGATCCTGGTCGACACCAGCCAGAGCATGCAGCTCCAAGACGACGAGGAAGCGTTTTCGCGGGGGCAGAAGTTTGCCAACGAATTGGCAGCGGATTCCCCGTGGCGAGTTCGCCTGGAGCAAACCTTCGATGTCCGTTTGTTCGGCGCCGATGCACGCCTGAGTCGTCTGGCCGACATCGAAACGCTTGACTTCAACGGCACGCAGTCGTCGCTGCAAACGTCGCTGGAGGCCTTGTCTCAGCGACTGGAGGGGCGTCCCGTGGCTGGTGCGTTGCTGTTCAGCGATGGCAACCTCACCGACTCCGCCGCCGCCAAGATGGCACGCACTGATTTCCCGTTTCCAATCTTCCCAGTGCTACCAGACAGCCCGACCACACCGATGGATCTGCGACTGGAACGAGTCAGTGTGACTCAAAGTGATTTTGAGACCTCGCCGATGACCGTTCGCGCCGACGTGATGGCGACGGGGCTCCAGAACCAGGAAGTCGTTGTTCAATTGCTGAACGCGTCCGGAACGTCCGTCGAAGAGAAGACGGTCACCATCGAAAAGGAAGGCGAACTGCAATCCGTCACATTTCGCTTTCGCCCCGAACAGGCAGGAACTCAGTTCTATCGGGTGCTGGCGTTTGCGCCGTCGCAACGCCAATCGATTCGATCGCAAATCGACGAAGGCAACGCGTGGCTGGAAGGATCCTCTGGCGATGAAGCCACCCTGCGAAACAATCAGCGGTGGATCGACGTTCAACCTCGCCGGGGTCCATTTCGAATTTTGTACCTGGCCGGACGTCCGAACTGGGAATTCAAGTTCCTTCGCCGCGCGTTGCAAAGCGACGCGGAAACCCAGCTTGTGGGACTGCTTCGAATCGCTGACAAGGAACCCAAGTTCAGCTTCCGCGACAAAGGCGTCAACAGCAGCAACCCGCTGTTCGCCGGCCTGGGAGAAGACGAAGAAGAAACTCGCGAACAGTACGACGAAGCCGTCATGATCCGATTGGGCGTGAAGGAATCAGAAGAACTCAGCAAAGGGTTTCCCGAAACGCCCGAAGAACTGTTTGGCTACCACGGGATCATTCTGGACGACATCGAGCCGGAGTTTTTCACACAGGACCAAATGCTTCTGCTGCGGCAATTCGTGAGCCTGCGAGGTGGCGGCTTGCTGATGCTGGGCGGCCAAGAATCGTTCGACGATGATTCCTTTGGCAAGACTCCGCTGGGCGAACTTTCCCCCGTTTATGCTCCGCGAAATCGATCTGATCAACCGGCTCCCAGCGGCAAGTGGTCGATCACACGAGAAGGCATGCTGCAGCCTTGGCAACGACTCCGCGAAACCGAAGCCGCTGAAAAACTACGACTGTCGAAGATGCCACCGTTTCGAGTCACGCATGAAGTCGGCGACATCAAACCTGGAGCCATCGAACTGGCTCAGCTGGAATCAGAATCCGGCCAGCCCGCCCCCGCTTTCGTCACCCAGCGGTTTGGAAAAGGGCGAACGGCCGCAATGCCGATCGGCGATTTCTGGCGTTGGTCGATGCGAAACAACCAGAACGACAGTTCCACCGAAGCCAACGACGATCCCGCTCAGGCGTGGCGTCAGATGGCACGCTGGTTGGTCGGCGAAGTGCCGCGTCGGGTGGAACTGACAATCCAACCGGATGGCTCAACCGGGTCGACCCACCTGCGAGTCTTGGTGCGAGACGAATCGTATCTGCCCATGGAAAATGCGACCGTCACACTGAACGTGACCGGCGAAGATGGCGTCGCGATCCCGCTCACCGCGCGGCCGGATGCAAATGAGCTTGGAACCTACACGGCAACGTTTGTCTCACGTGATTCCGGTCGATTCACCGTGTCGGCCGATGCGAAAGCGGCCGATCAAAGCTACATCGGAAACGATGAAGGCGGCTGGGTCAGCGACCCTGGCATGGAAGAAACTCAGCGACTGTCATGGAACGAAACTTGGCTCAGCAACCTGGCCGAAACCACGGGCGGTGAAGTCCTGCGAGTTTCTGACCTCGATGGCTTCGTCAGCGACCTTCCCAATCGAGAAATACCAGTGACCGAAACTTGGGTCTATCCACTTTGGCACCAAACATGGGTGATGCTACTCGCGATGGCGTGTCTGTGCGGCGAATGGGGACTTCGACGATGGAAGGGACTCGCATGAACAACCGACTGAAAATGCTTCCCCAAAAAAAATGGCCCAAGCTGTGCCTCACGACGGCGTTGTGCCTGCCCGCATCGACCTTGGCATGGGGGCAAGACACATCCACTGACGAACCGGCCGCGAAACTCGAGGTGGGCGACGAAGCGAACACCACCGCTCCGGAACCAGCCGAAATCATTCGTGGCGACCTGATGGTCGTGGTGGGCGCCGCCGGCGAGGAAACCTACGAGCCCGTTTTTCGCGAGTGGTCCGGCACCTGGATGCAACTCGCGAAAGCAGCAAAGTTGAACGCGGTTCGAATTGGGGACGCATCTTCGAAAAGCGAACTGAATGATCTGCAGTTGCTTGAGAAAGCCTTGGAGGGTTTCGAAACCGATTCGCCGCGACCGCTGTGGATTTCGTTGATCGGGCACGGCACCTTTGCCCGCAACGTCGCCAAGTTCAATTTGCGAGGGCCGGACGTTTCCGCAGATCAAATGAATGACTGGTTGGCGGGTTTCAAGCGTCCCGTCGTGATCGTCAACAACGCCTCGTCGAGCGGCCCGTTCATCAACGCTTTGTCGGGTCCCAACCGAATCATCGTGACGGCCACCAAGAGCGGCAACGAACAGAATTTCGCGAGGTTCGGGCAGTACTTCGCAGAAGCCTTGGCGTCGATGGATTCCGATCTCGATCACGACGATGCCGTCTCGATTCGCGAAGCGTTTGTGAGAGCGAGCAAAGACGTCGAACTGTTCTACGAAGCAGAGGATCGCATCGCGACGGAACATGCCTTGATCGATGACAACGGCGATGGGCTTGGGTCGCAAGCGAACGATCTTCGCAACCAGGTGCTCACTCCAGAACAACTGGCAAAGCTGGACGGAAAACAGGCGGCGCGAATGACGATCGCCCCGGTTGCCAACTCACTGAATTGGACCGACGATCAACTCCAACGTCGGGACGAATTTGAAAACCAACTGGATGCACTTCGCATGCAGCGACTGTCCGATCCCGCCGCCTTTCCAGACAATCAATGGGCGGACCACCTCGAAAAAATCCTGGTCCCGCTCGCCGAACTCTACCACGAAGTTGAAAGCAACTCGCCTCCATGAACTCCCCCGCTCGATTGAAAGCTTCTGTCTGCGTGGACGCTGTCCTCGAAAACCTGTCCACTGTGGAGGCGATGAAATTGGTCGCTGAGTGTGGCTACCCCGCCTTCGAATTCTGGAAGTGGTGGGACAAGGACCTGGACGCGATCAATCAAGCTCGCGAAGAATGGCAACTGCAGCTTGCAGCGATTTGCACCAAGTTCGTGAGCCTCGTCGATCCTTCCACGCGAGCCGAATACCTGGCCGGCGTGAAGGAATCCATTGCCGCGGCCAAGCACCTGAATTGCCCCGTGCTGATCTCACAAGTTGGTGACGCACGCCCGGGTGTCGACCGAGCGGAGCAACGGGACTGCCTGATCGCGGGCTTGAAAGCAGCCGCCTCGATGCTGGAAGATTCGGGTGTGGTTCTGGCGATTGAACCACTCAACGAACTGATCGATCACGCGGGGTACTACTTGGTCCGCAGTGACGAAGCGTTCTCGATCATCGAAGAAGTTGGCAGCCCGAACGTGAAGGTGACATTCGACATCTATCACCAGCAGATCAGTGAAGGCCACGTGATCGCGAACTTAACGCAGAACATCCATGCGATCGCTCACTTTCATGCCGCCGGCAATCCCGGTCGACATGAACTCGACCGGGGCGAATTGCATTACCCGTCCATCTTCGCGGCGATCGCGGACACCGGCTACTCCGGCCACGTTGGGCTGGAGTACTGGCCGGTGAACGATGCCGCCGCGGGACTTCGCAACGCGGCGTCCTGGATCAAGAAGGTTTGAATTTCTTCTTGCCGCGTTTCGCACTCGGAGCGGTGCTTCCGTTGTTGCGGGACTTGTTGGCGAACGAACGCTTTCCTCCGCTGAAACTTTTGCCACGCGAATCTCCGCCGCCGGAGAACTTGCTTTTGCGGAAGTTACTGCGAGCACCGTCGCCTTCGTTGTCATCCACCACATCGCCGGCTTCTTCGAGGTTCAACCGTTTTCCGGCGACCCACGTTTTACGAAGCGTTTGGTAGATGTCCGATGGCATGCCTTCGGGCAGATCGATCAGCGTGTGCGAATCACGAATGTTGATTGGCCCGATGAACTCGCCATCGATGCCAGCTTCGTTGGCGACCGCACCGACGATGTTGCCAGGTTTGACTCCGTCTTGCCAACCCACATCGAGACGATAGCGGGTCATGCCTTCTTTGACGGGCGTCAGTGGACGACCTTTGGGACGACGAGATCGATCGTCGCCGAAGGATCCACGGTTGCCAGATCGGTCATTCGAATCGAATGAGTCCCGCCCGCGAGAATTGTCTCGCTCGGGACGTTCACGTTGTTTCTTTGGGCGTTCCTTCAACAAGAACGGACGTCCGTCTTGGCTCATTCCGGCCAACGCGGCGGCGATCATGTCCATCGGTTTGCCCGTTTCCTCGGCGTACTGAGCGATCATGTCTTTGAAGACAGTCAGATCTTGGTCGGCAGAGACATCGGTGATGCGTTGCTTGAATCGACGCACGCGAGCGTTGTTGATGTCGGCCACCGTCGGAAGATCAACGACTTCAATGGGCTGCTTGGTCGTGTTCTCGATGAAGCGAAGCTGACGACGCTGAGCGTTGGTCAGGAAGATGATCGCTTCTCCACTGCGTCCGGCACGTCCTGTTCGCCCGATGCGGTGCACATACGATTCGCTGTCATGCGGCAAATCATAGTTGAACACGTGACTGATTCGCGGAACGTCCAAACCTCGAGCGGCCACATCGGTGGCAACCAACACGTCGAGTTGTCCCCGTTTGAGCTGATCAATGGTCCGTTCACGAACTTTTTGCGGCATGTCGCCGTTGAGCGCAACGGCGGAGAAACCTTGCTGGCTCAATTTCTCAGCAACACTGAGGGTGGAATCCTTCGTCTTGGTGAAGACGATGACGCCGTCGGTGTCTTCCACTTCCAAGAGGCGAGCCAGGGCGTCGGTCTTGTCGCGTGGTGAGACAAACAGTGCCCGCTGGCGAACCGATGCTGCCGTGATGGTCTTGGATTTGATCGTGATCCGAGCGGGATCGTTCAAGTACTCATCCGCGATCTTGCGAATGGGCTTGGGCAACGTCGCTGAGAACAAAGCAACTTGGCGTCCGTCGGGAGTTTTCTCAAGGACGAATTGCACGTCCTCCAAGAATCCCATGTTGAGCATCTCGTCGGCTTCGTCGAGCACGAGGCAATCGAGCGAACCAAGGTCCAGTGTGCCACGCTTGACGTGATCGATCACTCGACCGGGTGTCCCAACCACCACTTGGACACCACGCCGGAGTTGACGCAACTGGGGTTCGTAATCTTGACCACCGTAGATGGCTGCGACTTGGAAACCGTCCAGATCGGCACCGTACTTGGTGAACGACCGAGCGACTTGAATCGCCAATTCTCGCGTGGGTGCCAACACGAGCACCTGCGGACGACGATTGCGAACGTCCACTCGCGACAAGATCGGCAGTGCGAAGGCGGCTGTCTTGCCGGTACCAGTTTGCGACTGAGCCAAAACGTCGCGACCATCCAGCATGTACGGAATGATCTCAGCTTGGATTGGCGTGGGTTTGTCGTACCCAGAAGCCGCCACTGCCTTTTGCACTTCTTTGCGCAATTTCAGGTCGCTGAACAAGGGCTCGGTGGGTTCGTTTGACTGCGGAGACACTTCCGCCTTCGCACTTTCACTGGCCGGAGCGGACGGGTTCGTTTCTTCTCGAACAGACGCGACTGGCTGAGCGACTGGCTCAACGGGTTTGACGTCCAATTCTGGCTTGGGAACAGCCACTGCTTCGGCGACAGGTGCTGCCTCGACGACAGGTGCTGGCTGTGCAACAGGTTTGGGTTCTGCCACGGGCACTTGCGAAACGACCGCTTCTGGTTGAACGATCGCTTCTGGCGATGCAGCTGGCTGTTGCTCTTCCACGATTTCTTGCTGAGCAACAGGTTCTTGCTGAGCGACAGGCTCTTGCTGAGCGACAGGTTCTTGCTGAACAACAGGTTCCGACTGAGCAACAGGTTCCGACTGAACGATCGGCTCGGGCTGTGCGACGGCCTCAGGCTGTGCAACAGGCTCAGGCTGTGCAACAGGCTCAGGCTGTGCAACAGGCTCGAGTGGCTGTTGCGAAACCACTGGCTCGGATTGGACCACGGGTTGTGGCTCGGGTTGCGATTCAGCCACCACTTCGGGCTCCGAGACAACCGGCTGCTCTTGCAGAGCGGGTGGATCCTGAATCGGTTGTTCCAGTTCAGCGACTTCCGCTTGAACGGGCTCGACAGACAATTCAGGTTGGACCTCCACGGGTGCATCCGAAGTTTCTTCGGTGCAATCGGCTTGGTAGTACAACAGTGATTCGTCGACGGTTGGCGAAGCAACTTCGCTCGGATCGATCACAGCGTTGGCATACTGGGTGGCCCACTGGGCTGAAAGATCGACCACAGTCTCCGTGGTCGACATCTCAAACGTGTCCAGAGTTTGTTCTTGCGAGTTCAACTCGGACGTGGGATCGACCAACGTTTCCTTGGAAGCGGGATGATCAGACATCAAAAATCTCGTGCGGTAAAAAGGTAGCCGCACCCAGCTTGCTGTTTCGCAGGCGGTCAAGGTCGCGGCAGAATTGGTAAGGATGGAATGCCAAACCAGAAGACTCGTTCAGAGCCTTGAACCTGGTTGCTCGTCGGTTCGATCAGTCATCCCGACTTTCGAACCCTTGCATTCCGACACAACCGCGACGCCGCTTCTCATTCACTAGAAAGAATCCGTCTCAAGCGATCAATCAAGACGCTCGACGGATTGGATCGCCTCTCGGGTCGTTGCCGAGAGGATCACACTGAAGACCTGTCGCAGAAAAGCCGATTTGCGACGTCACTTTGCACGCCGCCGACTTCTGTGGCCCAGAAGAGTAATTGAATCACCAATTTTGCAATAGGAGAAAAACGAGAATCTGATCGGGATTCCGCGAACCCAAGCCGTCCCGCCAGGGGTCCCTCAAGGACCACTGGAAGTACGAGAGAGAGGGATTCAAGCGGGAAGGACAATCATTTCGAAAAAAACCCCGGGTAGCAAAAGATTCATCAACACCCTCACAATGAGCGTGTGTTAGATAATATCCCGTTGCCTCTTTTGGATTCGCATTTTCGCCTTCCCTTGGAGAGCAGCGGATCAACACGCAATCGGCCAGGAAGGTGGCTCCAAGCCCCACCGAAACGATCAACCTTTGCCCCCTCCAAATTCAGGTCTGAATTTTCAGAGCCAGGGCGATCCCATCCTTTTTTTGTTCCATTGAGGTTTTGATGAACACACGTATTTCCCGCCCCCGCGGTTTCACTCTGGTGGAATTGCTCGTGGTGATCGCAATCATTGGCGTGCTGGTTGGCTTGTTACTGCCAGCCGTCCAGGCCGCTCGCGAAGCAGCCCGACGGATGAGTTGCAGCAACAATTTCAAGCAAATCGGCTTGGCTGTTCACAACTACCATTCGGCATTCAACAACCTTCCTGTGCAAGGCTCAGGAACGTACGCCGTTGGTGGACGTGACCCTTGGGACAGCGGCCCAGGCGGAGACATCTCTTCCAACTACCGCCTGTCTTACTTGGTTGGCTTGCTTCCCTTCGTCGAGCAACAGGGTTTGTGGGAACAGATCTCCAATCCGCTGAGCGTCAACTCCGATGGTTCGACCCGGAGTCCTGCATGGCAATCGATGGGGCCGTTCACCGACCGCGTCCAATACCCACCGTGGGCAACCGAGCTTCCTGGCCTGCGTTGCCCCAGCGATCCGGGCACTGGCTTGCCATCGCTTGGACGCACCAACTACGCCGCCTGCCATGGTGACTCCGCCGTTTACTCCCGTGACTCTTACTTGGATGTGGACGAAGTCGCCTCTGGAGGCAAACTGCCTTACATCTCGGACACCTCCCACGCCAACGCCTCGAATGCAGCGCACCGGGGCATGTTTGTCACCGGGCGTCACATGAAATTCCGCGACACGCTGGACGGTTTGTCCAACACGATCATGTGCGGAGAAATCGCCACCGACTTGGGTGACAACGACAAACGCACCACCGTGGCCACCAACACCGGCGCGCACGCTGCCCCCAGCGAAAAAAATGAATGCCGTTTGAACCCCTCGTACGCCGAACCTTACATTGATCCCGAACGCCCCTTGTTCTGGTCGAACACTGTTTCCAAGCAATCGGTATGGGGACGTGGATTCCGTTGGCACGACTACATGCCTCCGTACTCCCAGATGACAACGGTCTTGGCGCCCAACGCGCAGCTTTGCTCGGAAGGCACCGACCACCGCGACGTGGTTTCACCTCCATCGAGCCGTCACCAAGGTGGCGTTCACGTCCTGATGGGCGACGGGGCGGTCAAGTTCATCACCGAATCGATCGAAGCCGGCAACAAGAACGCACCTCAGGTTTCTGATCGCGCGGGCTCGCCAACAGCAGGCAGCGCAAGCCCATACGGACTTTGGGGTGCTCTTGGATCGCGTTCCGCGAAAGAAGTGATCGACGGCGAATTCTGATTTCGCTTCTTCCACAACAACTCGTTCCGCAACTGCATTCCCCTCGCTCACAGACGGGAGTGCAGTTGCTCATTTCGACTGCTCATTTCCCCTCACTTTTGGATTGATTGATGAAAAATTGGATGCTGACCCTTGGACTGTTTGGCTTGTTCCTGGCTCCTCTCGGATGCGATTCCGGCAACAGCAACATTGTTGACAATTCCGACGCTGAAAAGATTGCCGAATACGAAGCCGCCCTGGCAGAGGCCGACGCAGTCAGCGAAGGCTACGAAGGCACGAAGTAACACGGGGCTCAAACGAGCACTGGCCAGAGCATGAAAGCTCTCGCAGTCACTCATCTCGATGATTGACCGTGAGAATCTGAATGCACGGTTCGCAAATTGAAAGAAGCGGTCAGCCATTGCTGGCCGCTTTTCTTTTGGCCTGACTCAAACACTCGGTCTCGCAGCCTTGACCTCGCTCTCTCGATTCCCCAGTCGCCCACAAATGCCCGATCGATCACAAAAACGGCTCGATTTATTACGCAACTGAGCCCCCTAAGGCTCACTTAACACCTTAGAATGATTTCTTTGCAGCGCATCCAGCCATTAACGACCGGTCATGGATCGCTGATTTGAGTTTGTTCACCCGAAATCAGTCGAGGTACAGATGAGCACGATTCGAGCCCGCAGCCGCGGTTTCACGTTGGTGGAACTGTTGGTTGTCATTGCAATCATTGGAGTCCTGGTGGGGCTCTTGTTGCCCGCCGTTCAGGCGGCCCGCGAAGCAGCCCGCCGCATGAGTTGCAGCAACAACTTCAAGCAAATTGGCCTGGCAGTCCACAACTACCATTCGGCCTTCAGCAACCTTCCGGTTCATGCCTCCGGGACGTATGCGGTGGGAGGACGCGACCCTTGGGACAGCAATCCTGGCCGCGAGATTTCATCCAACAAACGCCTCTCCTTCCTGGTGGGCGCTCTGCCATTCTTGGAACAACAGGGGCTGTGGGAGCAAATCTCCAATCCGCTGAACGTCAACTCCGACGGCTCAACGAAGAGCCCGCCCTGGCAAGCCATGGGCCCCCATCCCGATCGCGTTCAATACCCACCATGGGCGACCGAAATCGCAACCTTCCGTTGCCCGAGCGACCCCGGCACTGGCTTGCCTTCCCTCGGGCGAACGAACTACGCGGCCTGCATGGGAGACTCCGCTGTTTACTCCCGAGACTCCTACTTGGATGTCGACGAGGTCGCGTCGGGCGCGACCCTGCCTTACTCGAGTGACACCTCCCATGCGAATGCCTCCAATTCGGCTCAGCGGGGAATGTTTGTCAACGGTCGAGAGGTTCAATTCCGCGACACCTTGGACGGCCTCTCCAACACGATCATGTGCGGCGAGATCGCATCTGATCTGGGCGACAATGACAAACGCACCACCGTCCCAACCAACATCGGTGCGCACGCCGCTCCTTCTGAAAAGAATGAGTGCCGATTGGATCCGTCGTACGCAGAGCCGTACATCGATCCTGCTCGCCCTCAATTTTGGTTGCCCGCCGGACTGACCAAGCAAGCGGTCTGGGGACGCGGCTTTCGCTGGCACGACTACATGCCACCGTACTCCCAAATGACCACCGTGCTTTCGCCCAATCGCGAACTGTGCTCGGACGGACGAGACCATCGTGACGTGGTTTCTCCCCCCTCCAGTCGCCACCAAGGTGGTGTCCACGTCTTGATGGGCGACGGTGCCGTCAAGTTCATCACCGATTCGATTGAAGCGGGCAACAAGAATGCCGCGCAAGTTTCCAATCGCAGTGGTTCGCCGCCACCTGGCAGCCCGAGCCCATACGGGTTGTGGGGGGCACTGGGTTCGCGTGCCGCGAAGGAAGTGATCGACGGAGAGTTCTAAGCCTCACGTCCAAATCCGTTGTTCACCTCGCAAACTGCCGTCATGAGCCATTCATGACGGCAGTTTTTTGACATGGGGCCATTCCGACTAGACCGACGCGGGGAACAGTGCGTCGAGTGTGAGTTGACTCCAGGTTTCCAAGTGCTCGCGTTCTTGGCGAAGTTCGTTCACGGAAACGAATTGGCCTTCAGCAAGTTCAGGTTCGTTGCTGGTGACGAGCGGTTGTTCCAGGATGAATCGGTGGACAACACCTAAGTGCACGCGTCCGACTTCGTTGCTGGGATCGTAAAGCAACCCTTCGCGTTGATCGACATAGGAAGCACCGATCGTGACTTCCTCTTCCAGTTCACGACGCATGCCGATCGTATAGGGATCTTCGTCGCCCCCCGCATCTTCCTGGCTGATATGCCCCCCCACGCCAATGCTGCGTTTGGCGTGCAAGCGTTTTTCGCCGGAACCACCACCGCGAGTGTACTGGAACCAGTTGACGTCACCGCTGGCGGGATCCGTCCACTGCATCACAACGTAAGGAATCAACTGCTTGAAACTGGGATCAAGCTCCATCGCGCTGCGAGGGCGGTAGGACAACTCATCGCTGGCCAAGATGGGCTGCAAGAATCGATCCACGTCGCGATCGAATCCCTCCAGTTGCCCGATCGATTCGATCAAGGCCGCGGGGATCACAAGGACGTGTTCTTCAGTGGTGGCGTTGGAAGACATGCTGCTATGGAGGTCATGGATAAACTGACGGTTCAGACACCCGGGGCCGTTGAACCGGCCACCGATGGGTCGGTCGCAGTGTAGCGAATTCTCACTGGAGCGAATCCCGACGGGGACGGCGATGCTGGCGGGCCAAGCCACTCACGCATCGATTCCCATCCACAAAGAACCGCAGCGGCAACTCAACGGACTGCGAAATCCCAATCCGCGGCGTGGTCGTGATGCCATTGCGTGGAACACTGGGGCCCGAGAACACACGCCAGCTTTGATCGGCAACCGAATCCACTCCGTCGCATCGACGATCGATCGCCAGGGACTGACACAATCGCCCGGGACCGGTTGTCAGCGACCTGCCATCAGGAGCCCCTTCCACCATCAAACCACGGTGATTCACCATGCGGTCGATTCCCCAAACGGGCTCCAGAGCCCGGATCAAAACCGCCGATCCGCGACCCACTGACTCCGTGACCAAATTCACACAATGCTTGGCGTGAATGGGATAGACATACAATGTGCCCGGCCGCCCAAACATGGACGCGTTTCCCGGTTTTACGCCGCGTGCACTGTGACTCGCAGCATCGCGTCGAGACAGGTAGGCTTCCGTTTCCACGATCCATCCGCCGATCCAGGTGCCCGCGATCTGCCGAGCGAACCCGCATCCCAGCAACTGGCGTGCAACGACCTCGGGACGACGATCAAAGAACCTGGGCGGCAACGACTCGGTCGACTCCCAGTCGAGTTGCCGACCTCCTTTGTCATCCGCATGGACCTGATTCTGCCTTGCACCATTCATCGAAACAAACCTATCGCGCACGCTGGCTGCTGCCCATCGATGGCGATCCAATTCCCAATGGGATGATCGTGGTTGACTCGGGAATCATGACCTTGATCCGCCCGTTTCAAGATTCCCAAGTCGAAGGCGACCTGGTCGACCTGGGCGACGTTGGGATATTACCAGGGCTGGTCAACGCGCACACGCATCTCGAATTCAGTGACCTTGCTCAACCAATCGGACAGGCCGGCATGGAACTGGCCGATTGGATTCGCGAAGTGATCGCAACCCGCGGGATGGTGGACACCGACACACGACAAAAACATGTCTTGAAAGGGCACGCGGAAGCAACCGGATCAGGCACACAATTGATCGCCGACATCGTGACCACGCCACTGGAAACGATCCCCCGCAACACGATCGCGTTCGCCGAAGTGCTCGGGCTGAGCCAAGCACGGGGCGACGAGCGGATGGCCCAGGCAGAACAACACCTGGAAAAGAACGCCTCGCCAGACTTGCAACGCCGCCCTGCCGCGATCAGCCCGCACGCTCCTTACTCGACGCCGCTGCCGTTGCTCAACCGCTGCATCGAAACCGCCAAGCGACTCCAGGTTCTGCTCGCGATGCACGTCGCGGAATCGCCCGCTGAACGAGAATTGCTGAACCATGGGACCGGACCATTCGCCGAATCATTGCACGCGTTAGGACTGCCCGTCGACCAGTTCTTTCCATGGGCAGCACCTTCGCCACTGGTGCATCTGATCGACTTGCTCGGCGAAGCACCTCGCACGTTGATCGTTCATGGAAACGACCTGAACGAAAGCGAAATCCAACGCATCGCATCGCATCCGAATTGCAGCGTGGTGTATTGCCCGCGAACACATCATTTCTTTGGGCACTCCCAACACCCCGTCGCGGAACTGCAAGCCGCTGGGATCAACGTGGCGCTCGGAACGGATTCCCGAGCTAGCAACCCGGATCTGAATCTTTGGAGTGAGGCCCAGCACTTGCTCCGCCATCGCCAGGACCTGAGCCCAACGCAGGTTCTCCGCATGGCGACTGCCAACGGTGCCGAGGCACTGGGTCGATCGACAACCCACGGAAGGTTGGCGGTTGGCATGCCAGCCAACTTCATCACCGTCGCCACACAAGCCGATCGAGTCGATCAGCTTTGGTCGGATTTTTCATCCAACTCTTCTTCTTCCGCTCGCCCGGCACCCCATAACTGAACGGCATCGTAGAGGGCGTGAGCGGTGATCGGAATCAACAGGTTTCCACTGACGATCAACAACGCTCCAAAGTACAACCCCATCAGGGCAGTGATCGCGATGTAGAGCTTGGTGATCGGATGAAACATCCCGAAGGCAAACGAAGAAACCAACCAAGCCGCGGTCAGTTCCCAGCCGCCCACACGAGACCACCAGGCCATCAGGCTTTCGTCTGGCCATGCAAATTCGGTGACAGAATTGGGCACACTTCCCAACCATCCGCCATAGGCCCACCAGCGTGCTGGGGCTTCGAGATCAGGTGCCAGGGACGCCGCATCTCCGGCCAACCAAGGCAACAACCAACCGCGAAACAACAATTCTTCGCCGACGCCCGCACAAAGGCTGATCGCAAACAGCTCCCAGCCATTGAGCCGCAACATCAGACCGATCATCGGGTGATCGCCGAGTTTGTCGAGCTCTTCGATGGCGGGGTGTTTGATCCGCCGCAACACCGCGACAAACAACAGCAACGGGATGGTTGCGAGGATCCCCAGCCCGATGCCACCGACAACCGCAGACACAGCGGCTTCGTTCAGCGGCGGAACCAAATCCCGCGCGCTCGGCCCAAGCAGGTATCCAAGAATCAACGCCAGGGCACCCAACCCGGCTTCGACCGCGACGGCAGTTCGAAAAACGTCGTCGGGGGTTTGTTCGTCGTCCGCGTTGGTTTGCGTCACACGCCTCTCTCAGGATGGGCTTCGGTGTCGGTAGGGATTGAACAACAAGTAGTTCAAATGGCGATACAGATCACTGGAATTCAGCAACTCGGTGTGTCGCCCTTCGCCCACCAAGTTGGGGCCATTGAGCAACATCACCCGATCACAAGAACGTAACGTCTTCAAGCGGTGAGGCAACACGACCACCAACGAGCCAGCATCCGCCAATTCACGCAGTGCAATCAAGCAGGGATCTTCATTGACATGTTCAGTCGGGGCAGGGGGCTCTTTGGCAAGAACAATCGGCGGCCGGTGCAACATTGCACGGGCGATCCCAACTGCGTAACGAACATCGGTTCCCAACGAATCCGAATCATCGCCGGATCCCAAATTGGAACCTGGTTCGATGATCGTCTCCAAGCCCTCGGGCAGTCGAGTGATCCGCTCGTAGATCCCAAGTCGCTCGAGCGTTTCGACCATGTCCCGGTTGTCGACACTGCGGTCGACTCCGGCCATCAAGTTCTCTCGCAACGATCCTTCCCAAAGCGGCCCATCGGGCCCAATCCACATCACGTTTTTCGCGAGGGCCTGGGGGTGAACGTCCAACAATGAAATGCCATCAATTTGAACTTTGCCTCGATGCGGGCGACCAAACCCCATCAGCAATTCCAGCAATGCACGCGTCGAAACATCTTCGGTCCCGAGGAAAGCCACCAGCGACTTCGGCTGCAACGACAAACTCAAGTCACGCAAGATTGCCCTGCCGGCGGAATCTTGCAGCGAAACGTCTTCCATCGTCACGCAATCGCGAAGCCCGCCCAATCCAACACGTTGTTCGCTTGGGGAAACCTCGCTGTTGGGTTGCAGGTACAAGTAGACCGATTCGCAAGCTTTGCTGCTGCGGCGAAGTTGCCGCTTGAGCTCGCTCAACCGCGCTGCAGCCAACGCCGCACCGGTCAACGACAACCCCAGCACCAATGCGGAAGGCAGGCTCAAGCCTTGCTCGCCTTGCAGTGTGTTCAGCCCCAAACCCAGCAACATGACTGCGATCGCGACACCACCGGCCATCATCATCACCGGCCACAATCGTCCTCGTCGCGCGTCATCGCCAGCAATCCGCCGATCCAGTGCATCCAATTCCGCTTCGTAAGCTTGATCAGCCAAACCACCGGCTTGCAACCTCGCCATCATGGGCGCGTCGCCGATCAAATTGATCAACCGCTCGCGGATCTGAGGAATTTCAAAACGGGACAGCTCCAACCAGTCGGGATTGCGGAGCTTCGCGTAGAAACGCCACAGCGCCACACCACTGATCACCGCCAAAATCGCCAACCAAACGTTGACCAACAACGCCAGCGTCACGCAACCGATCAACATCAGCACACTGCGTGGGATCGAGCGGTACCACAGCGAGAGACCTCGACCGACCTCGGGCAGATGCCGGCCGATGATCAAACGAGCGCGTTCACGTTGGGCAGCGGCGCCTTCCACTTCCGCCCGCCGCAAGCTTTGCTTGAGCGTTCGAGAGTGCAGCATTTTGATCACACGCCGGGACCGCGCGTCGGCCGAGCGTCGGTGCAACCAAACGGCGAGGCAAAACACGACCGCGATTGCCAACGACAATCCCACCAAGCTGAACAGCTGAACGACCTTGTTCTGCGCCAAAAAGAAATCTGGCAGCGGAATCGAAAGGTGGGTCCCCAATTGAATCGGCGAACGGGACAGCCCACCGCCTTCATCCACCAGCACAGCAATGATGCCGAAGACCACCACCAACACCGGAATGATCAAACCGGCGATGGCAGCGCAAACCAAATGCAAGGGTGCGCCCGCCGCCTCCGGTTCGCGGCGTGGTTGTTTCAGACTGGAAAAGCGATTCACCGTTGCGAGCCTCGTTGAAAATCTAGCCACCGTTCGTTTGTCATCCCGACCGCAATCGTTGCGATCGACGATCCGTCACGACCGGTCACCGTTTCTTTCAAACCAGCTTCCAATGCAACAGACGCGGCAATCAAGCCAAATCGCGATCTTCAAACAACAACATCGCCACCATCCAAATGGCAACGACAAACACCACAAGATAGTTGAAAGCGGCAGCCAAGTAGATCAGAGGGATCGCATTTCCTGCGTCCACCGCCGCCTGAACGTTGAATGAGTTCAGATTGGGAACCACCACCGCTATCAATTTACCAACAAATCCAACCAATTCGGTGTTCTCTCTCGCCGACGCAACCAACGGACTGAGCAGGTTGCCGACAACGTAGATCGCGAAACATGTGATGAAGTTCGCCAGCAGCGGCAAACGGGTCGCCAACGCGACCGCGATTCCACCAATCGCCATCGTTTCCATGAAATACAGGCCCAAGATCGGCAACGTCGTGATGATCTCTTCATGGCCGACTTGCCACGGCGGTTGCTGTTGACTGGTTTCTCGAGCGTCATAAATCGGCTTGTAAGACATCACCACCAACAGGACCGCCGCCAAAATCACAAACAGCACCAACACGGCCAACATGATTCCGGTGTACTTGCCCAAGATGAACGAACGTCGACTCACCGGTTTACTGAGCACGGTCAATGCGGTTCGGCCGTCAATTTCGTCGCTGACGGATGTTCCGGCACTCCACACGGCGAGCAACATGCCCAACACCATGATCATGGTCACACCGCTGTCTTTGAGCAGGCGAATGTCGTCGCCCAGCGTGTTGAATGGGAAGATCCCAAACAGCAACACCGCGAAAATCCCGATCGCCAGCAGCAACAGGTACAACGGCTGAGCCATCTCGTTTTTGGCGGTCGACAGAGCCAACGCCCAAACCCGAGGAGCCGCTTGCCGCAGCGCCATGAATCCGGTCAGCGTCAAGAAGAACGCAATCGCAGAGAACACGATCGACGATGCTTGCGGAATCTGCGGCAAGTTTTTGAACGTGAAGACCACACGAGCCGGGTCGATTTCTTGATTGTAGATGTGCAGCTTGGACGGGTCCCCAGGAATCGGTGGCTGCTCACGGTCTTCGTATTTGTAGGTCACCGCTTCGGTGCTGCCCGGGTTCAACTCGATGGGAGCACGGCTGAAGGCTTCGGCTTTGTCTGAATCGGCCAGGAAAACTCGCTTGTCACTCTCGATTCGCAGTTCCGCAACGTTGCGGAAGTTGTAAGTGATCTCCGCTGGCAGGAACTCAGGGATGTCCGGGTCAGCTGAGGGAGCGATCGTCGCGACTTCGACCACGGTGCCGTCACCGACCAAGTTCACCGCAGGAACGCTCTCGAGAATCGCCATCGGGTTTTCGACAAACGGCGTCGATCCCAAACCGATCACGGCGAACAAGCCCAACGTGCTCAAGATGTACGGGATGACACCTTCGCCCAGAATCGACATCCACTCGGATCGAGTTCGATGCCACATTCCGTAAATCAAGCCAAACCCCAGGATCATGCCCAAAGTCACCAGGGGCAGATACAAAAGCTGGCCATTCTCACCACCTTGGGGCACGTAGAAGTAACACAACACGGCCGAGAAAATCGCACCGGCGACCAGCGACAGCGTGACGCCACGCTTGGGGTCGTCCGCCAAATTCCCCAACCCAGGCACAAAGGACAGCGCACTCAAAACGCCGTGGACCACCGCGGTCACCAACGCCCCGAGCAGCAACCCAATCGACAGAACCCAAAGGGGGGTGACGAACACGGGCAGCCACTTGCCGACCTGGGCAACTGGAAACAAACCCGATTCAACGCCAGCAAAATCGGAGAACAGTGAAATAGCGGACCCAGCAATCATGCTTGGCGACTCGTGTCGAGAAAAGGACGGAATGAACCTTCGGTCAGGCTGCTACGCGAGACCAACCCGTTTGGTTTACCACCAGAACACGGAATCGGCCGATTTGTTTGCCTGTGCGATCGCTTCGATCCCACCGGTCGACGAAACGAGCCTCAGGAGCCAGCCCCTGACTTCGCACCGGGGGTTTTCTTGACCCCAACACGAAAACCGCCGGTCGCCTTCAAATGCTGACGCAATCGCCCTCGGCAGGCCGCCGCGAATTGGGCCACGGTTTCAATGCGGTAATCCGGGTAGCTCCATCGGTGATGAACCCAACGGCCACCAACATAGTTCAAGGTGACCTCGGCAAAGATCCCGTCTCGCAGATAAATCCGGTGATCGCGATCCTTGATCGTCGCCAACACCAATTTGGCCTGACTGACGTACCCGGGATCCAAATTCAACGGCCGAGGCTCGGGATGCCGGTTCAGCGAAGCGTACTCGGCCTCCCAATCGTTGGTGATGTTTTTCCAGTCCGCCAATCCAGCCGGATCGGCGAATTCGGCGATTCCGATCAATTCCTTGGTCAAACCATCGCCCATTTCAGGCTTGTAAAACCCTCCCGCTTCGAAAGAACTGGGAGTGCCTTGCTCACCGAGTTCGCCCCAGCGCTCGGCCAATCGCTGCTTCGCCCACTGACGAGCCTCCTCGTGTCGCGAAATCACGGCGCAAAAACGGACCACCGGCTCGATCAATCGAATTTCGCTCATTCCGTTTTCATCATCCTTCGCAGCACGATTTTTCTTTTTGGCTTCGCCAACCGCCCCCCGACGGAACATTTGAAATCTCGGGCGGGCCATCCCAAATCTTGGGCAGGGCAGGGCGGCGGTGTCAATCGACGGAGCCTGAGACCCAAACACGGACTACCGAAACCCGATGTGAATGATATCCTGATCCGCGAAACGAGCGTGCTTTGCTTGAGTAGCGAAACTCGTCAAGAGTTTCGACTTCCTTGACGAAGTCCCGAAAGTCTCGACGACTTCCGCTACGGTGCCCCAACCCTCATTCATCGACAACGAGTCAACATGCATCCTTGGATCGCGGATCGAACGGCCTCCTTTGATAGCAGCGGAATTCGAAAAGTCTTCGATCTGGCTGCGAAACTGAAAGACCCGATCAACTTGTCGATCGGGCAACCGGACTTCGACGTCCCCGAAGAAATCCAAGACGCCACCATCGATGCGATTCGCTCGGGCAAAAATGCCTACTCGCCAACCCAGGGCATCGCCCCGCTGCGCGAAAAGCTGTTGGCAGAGGTCAACGCCAAGTATCCCGGCCAAAACCGCGACGTGTTCATCAGCAGCGGCACATCGGGCGGGTTGGTGTTGTCGATGCTGTCGATGATCAACCCCGGCGACGAGGTCATCTTCCTGGACCCGTATTTCGTGATGTACCCGGCGCTTGTCAGCCTGTGCGGCGGAATCCCTGTCACAGTCGATTCCTACCCGGACTTCCGCTTGGATCCGGCCAAGATCGAAGCCGCAATCACGCCCAAAACCAAGATGATCCTGGTCAACAGCCCCGCCAACCCGACCGGGGTGACCGCGTCGGAGCAAGACCTGCGGGACGTCGGCGAATTGGCAGCCAAGCACAACATTGCGTTGCTTTCGGACGAGATTTACAGTCGATTCTTCTACGACGGCGACTTCGCATCCCCCGCCGCGACCAACCCCGACACGATCGTGATCGACGGTTTCAGCAAATCGCACGCGATGACGGGCTGGCGGGTGGGCTACGTCCACGGACCGCCTGAAATCATCGCAACGATGCTCAAGATCCAACAGTATTCGTTTGTCTGCTCGCCGCAGCCTGCCCAGTGGGGAGCCCTGCGAGCGATGGAAATCTCGCTGGACGGCCACATCGACGATTACCGGCGAAAACGCGATTTCATGGTCGAACAACTGGCCCCGCACTTTGAATTGACCACCCCCGGAGGCGCGTTTTACCTGTTCCCGAAAGCCCCAGGCAACGAAGGTGGGACGGCGTTCGTCGAACGCGCCATCGCCGCTGGCTTGCTGATCATTCCTGGCAAGATTTTCAGCCAACACGATTCCCACTTCCGAATCAGCTTCGCGGCCAGCGATGACACGCTGCGTCGAGGCGCGGAAAAGCTGATCAAGCTGGCTGGCGACAATCGCTGAACGATTTGTTAGCCTGCTGCGTCTTTGCCGCTGAAATCCCCCCCTTCCCAGTCCCTCACGATCGAGTTTTTGCATGTCCGCCGATCCGACTCAAAATCATCGCCTGGCGACCCGAGCTCTTCACGCCGGACAAGTCGCTGACCCCACGACCAAAAGCCGCGCGGTGCCGATCTACGCCACCACCAGCTACCAATTCGACAGCACGGATCACGCAGCCGCCCTGTTTGGCTTGGCGGAATTCGGCAACATCTACAGTCGCTTGATGAACCCCACGGTCGATGTGCTGGAAAAACGCATCGCAGCGCTGGACGGCGGTGCCACAGGATTGTGCTTCGCATCGGGACAAGCCGCGATCACCGCGGCGGTTCTGGCGATCGCTCACAGCGGCCAAAACATCATCAGCAGCACCTCGCTGTATGGCGGCACCTGGACACTGTTCACGCAAACGCTGAAGAACCTCGGCATCGAAGTTCGCTTCTTCGATCCGGACCACCCCGAAAAGATCCACGAACTGGTCGATGAGAACACGCGACTGGTTTACATGGAGAGCATTGGCAACCCCAAAAACGATGTGCCAGACTTCAAAGCCATCGCGGACGCCGCCCACTCGGCACCTCACGGCGCAATCCCTGTGCTGTGCGACAACACCGTGATGACGCCCTACTTGCTGCGTCCGATCGAGCACGGCATCGACATCGTGATCTACAGCACGACCAAGTTCCTGGGCGGCCACGGCACGCACATCGGTGGCTGCATCGTCGACAGTGGCAACTTCAAATGGGCTGACCAACCCGAAAAGTGGCCTGAGTTCTGTGCCCCCAGCCCTTCCTACCACGGTGCGGTTTTCGAAGAACACCTGCGTGGCATGGGCAACATCGCTTACAACGTTCACATCCGCACGCACTGGTTGCGTGACACGGGTGCAGCGATGAGCCCCTTCGCAGCGTTCCTGTTCTTGCAAGGCATCGAAACCCTTCACCTTCGCATGCCGCGCCACTGCGAAAATGCGATGAAGGTTGCTGAGTTCTTGGAAGCTCACGACGCCGTGGAATGGGTCAATTACCCCGGCCTGAAATCGCACACGCATCACGCGTTGGCCGAGAAATACCTTCCCAACGGCAAAGGTGCGATCCTCGGGTTTGGTATCAAAGGCGGCATGGAAGCAGGCAAGAAGTTCATCAACGCTTGCCAACTTTGCTCGCACCTGGCCAACATCGGCGATGCCAAAACGCTGGTCATTCACCCCGCCAGCACCACGCACCAGCAACTCACCGAAGACGAGCAACGACGCGCCGGTGTCAGCCCCGAGTACGTCCGGGTTTCGGTGGGCATCGAAGACATCGATGACATCCTCGATGACCTGAAACAGGCCCTTGCTGTTGCCACCGCGTAGCCGAAGAAGCAATCGAAACGCTGCTTCCGAAACAGGGGATCTCCCGCGAAAATGCTTCCGGGAGATCGCTTCGGAAACCGCGAACCGAAAGCAAAACTTCCATGGATAAGCCTTCCAACGAGGACCTGTCCAGCACCGACGACGTGCGGACCGACGCTCCTTTGGCGCATGCCAAGTACGTGACGTTCGATCTACCGCTGCCCCTGCAGCGCGGCGGCGAACTTCCCGAGGTTCGCTGCTGCTATGAAACCTGGGGCACGCTGAACAACGACGCATCCAATGCGGTTTTGGTCTGCCATGCCGTCTCGGGTGACTCCCACGCAGCACGTCACAATCCCAACGACGAACCGGGTTGGTGGGACGGCTTGATCGGGCCCGGCCTGCCCATCGACACCGATCGCTTCTTCGTCGTCTGCCCGAACGTCCTGGGAGGCTGTCGCGGCAGCACCGGCCCCGGCGACGCCGACCCCACCTCGCCCGATGGCAAACCCTACGGAGCCAACTTTCCCCGGATCACCATCGGCGACATCGTCGAAGTCCAAAAGCGATTGGCGGACCACCTGGGAATCCACCAGTGGCGCGCGATCGTCGGCGGGTCACTGGGAGGCCACCAAGTCCTGCAATGGATCAACCGCCACCCCGACGCAGCCCAAACCTGCATCGCGATCGCCACCTCGCCTCGCCTGAATAGCCAAGCGTTGGGATTCGATGTGATCGCCCGCAACGCCATTCAAACGGACCCTCACTACGCGGGCGGCCAGTACTACGACAATGACCAACGCCCGGACACCGGACTAGCGATCGCGAGAATGCTCGGTCACATCACGTACCTGTCGGTCGAAGCGATGGAGGCCAAGTTCGATCCCGACCGTCATGACCCACGGCAGATTGCCTCGCAATTTGAACAACGCTTCAGCATTGGCTCGTATCTGGCACACCAAGGCCAAAAGTTCACAACACGGTTCGATGCCAACAGCTACGTGACCCTGTCGATGGCGATGGATCTCTTTGATCTCGGGGGTTCGCGGCTGAAGCTCATGGAAACGTTTGACGAAGCGACTTGTGATTTCTTGCTCATCAGCTTCAGCAGTGATTGGTTGTTCCCACCCGCTCAATCCCGAGAGGTCGTCAACGCGCTGACGGCGCTCGACAAACGTGTCACCTACGCCGAGATCACCACCAACGCGGGGCACGATGCCTTCCTGATTGCAAAAGACATCGCGACCTACGGACCGCTGGTTCGCGAACGGTTGCGAGACCCGGAGACACGCCCCGAAGTCTCATCGGAGACCTCGCTGAGCGTGGATGAAGAATCCATCCTGGAGATCATCCCCAAGGGAGCCAGCGTGCTGGATCTCGGCTGCGGCAACGGTCAATTGCTGGCCGCGATTCGCGACCGACACCTTGAACCGGGGCAGCGACTGATGGGCGTGGAGGTGGCTCAAGAGAATCTCTTGTCGACCGCGATGCGAGGCATCGATGTGATCGACTATGACCTGAACAACGGACTGCCTGCCTTCATTGACAACCAGTTCGACTACGTGGTGCTCAACGCAACACTGCAAGCAGTCGAGAACGTCGTCGAATTGCTGAACGAGATGCTACGAGTCGGGCGACACGCGATCATCAGCTTTCCTAACTTTGCCTATCGCCAACTCAGAGATCACTACGTGACGCATGGGCGTTCGCCGAAAGCTCCCGGCGAGTTTGATTTTGATTGGCACAACACGCCCAACCGACGCTTCCCCACAATCGCCGACGTCCGTGACCTGCTAGGCCAACTGAACGTCGTGATCGATGAAGAAGTGTTCTGGGACGTTGACAAGGGCCAACGCATTGAACCTGACAACGATCCCAATCTGAATGCCGACACCGCAGTGATCGCTTTTCACCGCGAGAGCCAGCCGACCTGAGCGACCCACGTCGCCCAAGGTCTCAAACAACCAGAATTCAGAATTCTGTATCGATGACCTCTTTCGCCGCGCGAGTCCCCAAGGCTCCCCAGACGCCGAACGGTGACTTCGATCCCGGCGTCAAGAAACCTCCGCCGTGCCGAACCTGAGCGCTGTTGCTGTTGCCGGCTTCGATCGAGTCCGTGATGAACTTGACCGCGCCATCGCACATCAGGACATGCACGCCACCTTGGTGACGACTGCTGGGCGTGACATCGCCTTCCCGCTCTTGGTTGCCTTGAAAACACAACTCATCGTTGGGTGCCAAGACAGTGACAAACCCGGTGTACAGCGGACGAGCGAGCGCCCATTTGAAACCGCGTCGCTGCTCCGCATCACCGGTGAACGGTGTGGAACCATCATTCCGCCAGAACTGAGGACGTTCCACATCGATGTACTGCCGACATGACAACGCATTGTTTTCACGCCAAACCTCGACGGGGCTGTCGACCGCATGAGCACGCGTGTCGTAGTCACCCAAGTCGGTGATGATTTCGCCCATCGCAATGGTGTTGGACAGACCATCCAAGATCCCGCGGAACTTGGTTTGCGTCCGTGGAATGAATGCCCCGCGACAAGCACTCTGTTGGTAAACGCGCAAACCGCGGCTGGTGCCGTTGTCAGCGGTGTCACCAACGTCGCACAACGTTCCCGAGTCACCCAAGCACACGGCATAGTTCGTGCGTCCGTGAGCGGGCAGCCCCACCCCGGGATCGCTGGGGCAACGAAAGGTAGGAATGTTGGTCAACCAAGGATCATAAGGAACCGCAGCGTGGGCCGCCAACTGACGATTGGGCCACGGCCCCATCGCTTGGAACCCCGTGTCGGTTGGGTTGCTGATCACTTCCCACAACCCTTGCTGTTCAACGAACGGCAACATGCCAACCAAGGCAGACAAGTCCGAGCGGTTTCCACCGGGCGGATTGATCCCGGTGTCTGGCGGATACTGAGTGTAGGTTCCCGAGCCATGCTTCGGCATCGCGTTGTAAGCCGAGTGGTAGTTGTGGATCGCCAAACCAAGTTGCTTGAAGTTGTTGCTGCAACTCATTCGGCGAGCCGCTTCCCGAGCGGCCTGAACAGCCGGCAGAAGCAAGCCGACCAAAACGCCAATGATCGCGATCACCACCAGCAACTCCACCAACGTGAAGCCCTGATGCCTTCTGGATGCATTCATAGAAATTTCCTTCTTTTAAAAAACAATTGAAAAGCAGATGAGCGGCGGTCCCGCCAGCGAGAACGCACTGTCCTGACGCGCAAAAGCATCAGGGTTTCGATGGGTCCGATGCAGGAACGTCCTCTTTGGGCTCCTTCAGATCGGGGTTGTCATTCAAGAACTGAGTCAACTCGTCGGTGGAAGTCGCGGCAGGCTCCGAAGAACCCTGGCAACCACCCACCGTTGCCACCGTCAACAAAACGGCAAAGCAAGCCAACTTCGAAAGACAAAACTTCATATCCTAAACTCCATAGATTTAACAAGCATTCAAAAAAATCCTCCCTGGAGCCTTCACTCAACTTCCCACTTCGTCCAAGAACGGACGAAGCTGAGAGCGACCACTGCCGCAACCTCCAGAGAAATCCACCGCCTGAAAAAACGCTCAGTCCGAGCGACAAAGCGATCAATCAACACCCAACCTGTTGATTATGACAGTCCATTGCACATTTGGCAAACTGCAATGAACGCACAGCCACCCCAGCAGAGTGCACGTCAGTACACGCTCAAAAATAAGCAACCGACCGCCGCTCCCCGCCTCTGAGACCTGCCCGGACCGACGAAAACGAGACAGCGGGACCACGAGAAAGCACCCCTCACGGAAGCTACTCAGTCTTAGGGTCAAGCATTCCACCCTCTTTTCGCCCAGGCATCGCTCGCCGATCGCGAATTCCCGGGTGGCACCCAACGGACTGGCCCCCAGCCCCCTAAAAATCTCGCAATCAGCAAACGCAAATGCCAGGGAGTCTTCCCTCGGGAAAGAGCGTCTTCCCAAACTCCGCAGCGGCAGACTCACCCACCTCACAACAGAACACCTCCTGATCCCACGCCATTGCAGTGCATTCGCGGTCGCTTGGGGACGATGACCGTTTCGCGTCAGAGCATCTGAAAAGCTGGCCTGCGTTCGGTGCACCGCAGGAAATCGACGACCAGGGCGGTTTGCCGTGCGATGAACCGACCGGTAGACTCCGGCGATTACGCCTTTTTGCCGCTTACATAGAGATTGCGAGCATGAGCTTTGGAGCCGGTGCAGACACGCAATTCGAAACCATGCGCGGTCGCGAATTCCCCGCGATTCGTCAGTTCACTATTTTTCTCGAAAACCGAGTCGGGCAATTGCTCGAAGTCGTGCGTCGATTCGAGGGGACTGGGATTCGAATTGTGGCCCTGTCAATCAATGATGCTGCGGAATGTGCGTTCGTTCGTTTCCTGATCAGCGACGCGGACCGCGGTCGCGAGATTTTGGAACGCGCTGGACTGGCCATCATCGAATCCGACTTGGTCGGTGTCGAACTTCCCGAAGGCCCCCAACCGTTGCTCCGAGTTTGCACGGCGTTGTTGCAAGCGGAACTGAATATCATTCAGGCCTACCCTTTGTTCGTGCGTCCACACGGCAAACCCGCGGTCGCGATCATGGTGGAAAACATCGACTTGGCGATGAAAACGCTGAGCGAAAAAGGCTTTCGGATCATCACCGAAGACGACCTGGATGCGGACAACCTTCCGCCTCAAGACATCTACTGAGTCGGTTCGGCTTGGCGTCTACCAGCCATCCGCCACCGCGAGTCCACGGTGGAGTTGACACTTCGTCTTAATGGCCTGCCGCCCGACAGTTGGTTGATCACTCCGTACGATGGCCTTCCCAGGCCGTCGAAACCAATGCCGGCGACTTTCCAAAGCCATCAGAATCAGTGTCGACGGCCAGGGAAGACCATCGTCCATCTCATCCACCCCGCCGCTTTCATCAACGTCCCACCATGAGTGAACAGCTTCCTTACGATTCGTTTTTGCTGGTGTCCTTTGGCGGCCCCGAGGGCCAGGACGACGTGATCCCGTTCCTGGAAAACGTTTTGCGAGGCAAGAACGTGCCGCGTGAGCGGATGATGGAAGTGGTGGAGCACTACCGACACTTCGGCGGCGTCAGCCCGATCAACGAGCAGAACCGAATGCTCATCGCGGCACTTCAAAAGCGATTTGACGCCAACGGGATCGACCTGCCGATTTACTGGGGCAACCGCAACTGGGACCCGACCTTTGCCGACACGCTTCGCCAGATGAAGGCAGACGGCAAGCAAAGATCGCTGGCCTTTTTCACCAGCATGTTCAGCAGCTACAGCGGATGTCGCCAGTACCGCGAAAACATCATCCAGGCTCGTGAAGAAGTCGGTGAGGGAGCCCCGCTGGTTGAAAAGGTTCGGATGGGATTCAACCATCCAGGATTCATCGCGGCGGTGTCGGACAACCTTTCCAAGGCAGCCCAGACAATCGGTGTGTCACCGGCGGAGACCAAAGTGCTGTTCACCGCGCACAGCATCCCAATGGGGATGGCAGACAACTGCGATTACGAGAAACAGCTGCGTGAATCATGTCGCTTGGTTGCCAATGCCTGCGGTGCAGCCGACTGGGACTTGGTCTACCAAAGCCGCAGCGGCCCGCCCTCGCAACCGTGGCTGGAACCGGACGTGTTGGACGCGATCGTCGAGCTGGACGAAGCCAAGAAACTGGACTCGCTGGTGATCTTGCCGATTGGTTTCGTCAGCGACCACATGGAAGTGCTGTTCGATCTGGATGAGGAAGCCGTACAGCTCTGCCAGCAGCGCGGGATCAAAATGGCGCGAGCCTCCTCGGTGGGAACGCACCCCGATTTTGTCGAAATGATCTGCGGCTTGGTCCAAGAACGCCTGGGCGTTTCGAGCGAAAAGCCTGCCTTGGGTGACCTGGGGGCTTGGCATGATGTGTGCCCGCAGGATTGCTGCCAGTACACCCCGCGGCGACCTCTTGTTGGCGGTGGGCGACCGGTTCAAGCCAATTGATGCGGCGGCTAGAATCACCGACGAGCCATCCTGATTCGGCCACGCCGGCTTCGTCGTCCTGTCCATGAAGCAGCGTTCCTGACCTTTTTCCGATCCTTCGTGAGCACCATGTCTCGACTCGCCCATCAAGTCTTCTTCACGACCAAAGACCGCAGCGACGAAACCATCAACGCGCTGCTGGACGATTGTCAAACCTACCTGAACGACCACCCCGGGTTGGTGGACTTCGCCGTGGGTCGCTGCGAGCCCGACTACGACCGCCCGGTCAACATGGACTACGACGTGGCGCTGCACACCGTTTTCGAAAACCGCGCCGCTCACGATGCCTACCAAACCGCCCCTCGGCACTTGGAATTCATCGAGCGTCAAAAACCCAACTGGGCCGAAGTTCGCGTCTTCGACTCGAACCTTCGCGACTGATCCCGCCCACCCTTCACCATCACGTTTCACTCTTTTTAGAAAGCAAGCTTCACCATGAGTGTTTTGGTCACCCAAAAAGCCCCTGACTTCACCGCCACCGCCGTCATGCCCGATGGCACTTTCAAAGACGACTTCAAGTTGTCCGACTACGAGGGCAAGTACGTCCTGTTGTTCTTCTGGCCACTCGACTTCACCTTCGTTTGCCCAACCGAAATCATCGCGTTCAGCGACCGAGCGAAAGAGTTCGAAGCCCTCGGCGTGAACATCATCGGCGTCTCGATCGACAGCCACTTCACACACTTGGCATGGACCAACACGCCGCGCAACGAAGGCGGCATCGGCAAGACCGAATACCCCTTGGTCGCCGATTTGAACAAACAAATCTCGCGTGACTACGACGTGCTGCTCGACGGCGGTGTCGCACTGCGTGGACTGTTCTTGATCGACCAAAAGGGCTTCGTGCGTCATCAAGTCGTCAATGACTTGCCACTCGGCCGGAGCGTCGACGAAGCCATGCGAATGGTCAAAGCCCTTCAGTTCTTTGAAACCAACGGCGAAGTCTGCCCTGCCAATTGGCAAGAAGGCTCGCGTACAATCAAAGCCGACGTGCAAGGCAGCAAAGAGTTCTTTGACGCCGAATACAAGAACTAAGCAACGCGTGAACGACAAGTGACGATGTTAGCGGTGCGGCGCAAGCCGCCCGGTGAGGAACCGGAAGGCTCGCGTCCTTCCGCGAAGGCACATGTTGTTCAGGTGGTCCTAAGCAAACAAACGAGCTGATCCCCATGTGGCAACTTCAAGATTTCGCGGCGCCAACACCTGGCTCCGCCTGCGACCAAAACGCTGGCCAGTGCTACACCGCGCACTGGAATGCGGGCGGTCACGATTGGGTTTGCCACACCGCAGGAGGTTCCAATGGAATCAGCTTCGGTGACCCCGATGGGTCCCTGCATGTCAGCTTGTTGCCGGTCGGAGACGACACGCTTCCCGTCGCCACGGAACAATCGATCCGGGGTGACGTCTGGAATGTGACTCTCCCGCAAGGCGACAGCCAGTGTTCTCTGCGACTGGCTTTGCGCGTGGTCGAAGCCACCGAAACCCGGTTGGTGATCGAGCCCACGCTGTCGATTCAAACCCTGCTGCTCGACACCCACCCAACCTTGGATCTCACCGCCCTGGGTGATTGTGGCGTGATTTTTGACGAAGGCGACACGCTGGGAGACGGCAGCCCGCCGATCTCGACGGTCAAGCTGCACGGCGAAACGGGATCGATTGCGGTGCTTCTGGCCCCCACCGATGCCCCCTTCACGACCGATCTTCGTCGCCCAGGGCACCTGCAACTGCGACTGTTTGGCGAATTCCTTGAAAAAGGTGTGATCCGCAAGGCTCGCCCCTGGATTGTGCTGGATCGCTCTGAACAGGGGATTTCCGAGTCCGAACTGCAGGCTTACCTGAAACGATTGGGCGAAACGCCGCTGCCTTTGACGGCATGAGGCCGCGTTTTTGAGCCTCTCGGCTGCTCCGCGCAATGAGTTTGGCTTTTCAAGAACGCGTCGGGCGGCAAGAATAGCGGGCTTCCTCACCCGCCTCCCTTCTGATTGGCCGACATTTCTGTGGAACGCCGACTCTTTTCGTTCATCCTCTCGTCGATGGCGTTTTTCCTGATCTACATGTCCCTCCGGACCATGTTCGCGCCACCACTGCCCCCCGAGGAAGACGTGGTCGCCGAAATCGATGGCGAAACCGTCGAATCGGCGGAGAACTTGGTGGCCGACACGGACCCGGATGCGCCCGGGGACAGTGAACTGGCCCCGGAGGATGCCGATGCGATCGCGCGTCCCGACTCGCCCACCTGGTCAACGCTCGGTTCAATGGACCCAGCCAGTGGCTACGTGATGTTGGTCACTCTGAACAGCCGCGGCGGTGGCATCGAACGAATTGAACTGACCGAACGAAAAGAAAACGGTCGCCTGAAGTATCGACGCGTCGACGTTCGCTCGGGTTATCTCGGTTACCTGGCTGCGGATCCCGCCGCCACCGACCTCGGCATCCGAGTCAACGTGGTCGGCCCCGGCACCCCCGCTGATTTGGCGACGGCCTCGAGTGTGCAAGGCGGCCTGAAGCCAGGCGACATCATCACCGGTTTCAACGGCACCAACGTCAACAACCTGTCGATGCTGCGGGAAGCAATGCTGGAAACCAAACCGGGGGAAGACGCCACGGTCACGGTTCTGCGAAACGAAAAGTCGATCGAATTCAAAACCACCTTGTCCGAGCACCCCTTGGACCTGGTTCGCTTGGCCGAGCACGGTGGCGACGACGAGATCGAAGGCAACCTCTCTCGACTGTCATGCCTGCTGACCGTGGGCCGCGTCGGTCGACGCGAAATCCAATCGGGTGAGAACACCATCGAAGGCATGGTCGACACAGGGGACCTGATTTGGGACGCCTCTCAGAACGGCGACCAAATTTCCTACCAACTGCAACTGTCCGATTCCGAGATGAAGCCTGCCTCGGGCAAATCGGTGGGGCTGCAACGAACTTACTCGCTGAAGCCAGACAGCTACTCACTGGACATGGATGTTCAAATCGACAACCGTGCCGAGGAAGCTCAAGAACTGGCTTACCGAATCGAAGGTGCCAATGGCATCACGCTGGAAGGTTGGTGGTACAGCAACAAGATCAGTCCCAACTGGGGCGGTTCAGCCGCTCGCGATGTCGTCTACAAGACCACCGCAGAAGGCCACGAACTGGTCTCGGGATACGCGTTGCTAAAACGGGCCAAGAATGAATCCGAAGCGAACGACCAAACGTTATTTGCCCCCGATTCCGCTCCACCGGCTCGCGACCTGAGCTACATCGGCGTCGACGCGCAGTACTTCACCGTCGCGATGCTGCCCCCGGAAGGCCAAGCATCACTGAAGACGTTCCGCCGTGCCGCCGCGAATATCATCGCCGATCCCAATGCTGTTCCAGACAACAAAGAACGCGCGGTCAACGCCAGCTTCTACCTGGACAGTGCCATCGCCGATGTGCCCCCGGGATCGTCCCTGAAACAATCCCTGCGATTGTTCGCCGGTCCCAAACAACCCGACGTGATGGAAGCCTACGGCTTGGGTGATTGCATCTACTACGGTTGGTTCTCGTTTGTCGCCAAACCTCTCGGCGGCCTGCTGCACCTGTTCTCCAACGTCGGCAACTACGCGTTGGCAATCGTGCTGCTGACGCTGTGTGTGCGTGGTCTGATGTTCCCGCTTTCGCGAAAAGCGGCGATCAACGCTCAACGCATGCAAGAGCTGGCACCTGAACTGAAGAAGATTGCCGAGAAGCACAAAGACGATATGGAAGCTCGCGTTCGAGCCCAACGGGAACTGCAACAACGTGTCGGGTTCAATCCGATGGCGGGCTGTGCCCCGATGTTCCTGCAGTTGCCCATTTTCATTGGCCTGTACCGAACCCTGTCGGTGGACATCGAACTGCGACAAGCCGCGTTTGCGTCGTGGACGACCTGGGCGTCCAACCTGGCCGCTCCCGACATGATGTATTACTGGGGCGATTGGATTTGGGATTACCTGGGAGGCCGGGGCACCGGTTGGCTGGGTCCGTACTTCAACATCCTGCCGATGATTGTGGTCTCGTTGTTCCTGGCTCAGCAAAAGATGTTCATGCCACCGGCAACGGATGAGCAGACTGCAATGACGCAGAAGATGATGAACTACATGACCTTGGTCATGGGCCTGTTCTTCTTCCGCGTGCCCGCTGGTTTGTGCATCTACTTCATCACCAGCAGTCTGTGGGGCATCGGCGAACGAGTCTTGGTGAAAAAGACGCTTCCGTCCAAGCCACACTTTGACCCGGCGACACTGCAGGGTGGCGGCACGGTCGATGGCAAAGTCAACAATGCTGCGGGTGCCAATGGAAAGAAAAACTCCGACAGCAAACCGAAAACGATGGCCGACCGACTCCGCGAGCGATTGGGGACACCGGAAGAAGAAGCCGCCCCGCTGCCCAAAGACCGCAAACGGCCACCATCCGGGAAGTCCGGCAAACCCGGCAACAAAAAGCGCCGCTAGCGGGCTGTTGACTCGAGGCTTCCACCCCGAGCGAATGAAGTTGGCCCCGTCCGGGGCAAGGACCGCGAGGCCAGAGTAGAACAGTTGTCTCAACTGTTCCGTCGGGCAGCCCTCAACGGCCGGGCCTCGTCGCCACCCAACCCATTGCCAACCGTCCGCGTCACGCGACGCGACGACAGCAACGGCCCACGCAAACATTTGGGGACAAATGTTCTACTCTGTTTCCAAAGTCGGCCCCGTCCGGGGCGAGGAGAACGAGGCCAGAGTAGAACAGTTGTCTCAACTGTTCCGCCGAGCAGCCCTCAAAGGCCAAGCCTCATCGCCCCCACCCCATTGCCAACCGTCCGCGTCACGCGACGCGACGACAGCAACGACGGCCCCATCCGGGGCGACCTTTTGTAGCGTCCAATGTCTCGGGGCTTCCGCCCCGAGCTAACCAAGTCGGCCCCGTCCGGGGCGAGGAGAACGAGGCCAGAGTAGAACAGTTGTCTCAACTGTTCCGCCGAGCAGCCCTCAAAGGCCAAGCCTCATCGCAACCAACCCACTGCCAACCGTCCGCGTCACGCGACGCGACGACAGCAACGACGGCCCCATCCGGGGCGACCTCTTGTATTTGCGTCCAATGTCTCGGGGCTTCCGCCCCGAGCTAACCAAGTCGGCCCCGTCCGGGGCGAGGAGAACGAGGCCAGAGTAGAACAGTTGTCTCAACTGTTCCGCCGGGCAGCCCTCAACGGCCAAGCCTCATCGCCCCCAACCCATTGCCAACCGTCCGCGCCACGCGACTCGACGACAGCAACGGCCCACGCAAACATTTGGGGACAAATGTTCTACTCTGTTTCCAAAGTCGGCCCCGTCCGGGGCGAGGAGAACGAGGCCAGAGTAGAACAGTTGTCTCAACTGTTCCGCCGGGCAGCCCTCAACGGCCAGGCCTCGTCGCCACCCAACAAGGCCCGAAGGGGCGACAGATCCATTGCCGGGGCCGTCAGGCCCCGGAACCATGAACCACTCAAACATCCAAAGCCCCAACGGGGTGACACAGCTTTCCCATCCGAGCCTAGAAAGTCGCTCGCAACTGACGACCATTCCCTGATCGCCCCCGCAAAACCAAAAGCCTCTTTTCGCCGCAGCGTTTCGCAGGGGCAGGGCAGGGCGGAGATTCACTCCGCCACTTCCCAACCTTCCTCGGTCAAAATCAATTCCGACGACTTGTCCACCGTCTTCGCATCCAAGCCATCGATTCGGAACGTGGTCGGAAAGCAACGCTTCATGCTCACGGTCGTCCGTGATGGCATCTCAATTTCATCGACACTTTCATTGGTCTCGATCGACAGAGTCTGGGCTTTGCCCGATCGATTCAGCACCGAGATCTCAATCTGGGCTGACTTGGGTCGACCAAACAGGTGAACCGCGTAGTAAGTCGTTTGATCGGCGGTCGCGACAGCCGCCCCCGTTTGCGTGATGTGTTTGGCCACGATGTTCTCATGGTGCGGCGGTGAATCAATCCATCCCTGAACAAAGATGTCCATCAAACTCTCCGCGGTGACTTCCTCCGTGTTGGTGCGATAGGCAATGTTCTCTCTCACGACGCAGTACTCGTATCCCGCCGCCTCGGCACGCTCCGCCGGCGTCTTGCCATCCGCGTGATGACCGTACTTGCCCGATTCAGCCATGAACTCCGCCAACTTCTTCGCGGTTGCCTGCAACTCGTCGTTCACCTCCAACCGACCGAGCTTCTTTTCGACACGGTAGTCGTTGATCTGTTTGACGATCGCCTTTTCAACTTGAGTGACCATCTGGCCATCCTTTTTTGAATCAACCGCAACCGTCGCGGCCTCCTCTTGAGCCATCAGCGGACTGACAAACAACCATCCGGTTATCAACCATCCACGCACTGCATCACTCCTTGTAAGAAACCAAACCATCCCCCAAAGCGACTTGCACCGGCGGGTCCACTCTCGCTCGTCATCGAGCAAGGGAATGCAATCGCCATGCCCATTTCACCATGACGCCGATTGAAACGAGCAACGATTCAGCACAATCTTCGTCAAACTGGTAAAACCTCTCGCCATCCTGGTCACCGGCGCCCCTTCGGTTTGCCCTCCACTGATTTGACACGGCACGAACTCAACATGCGAATCCAAGCCCCCACCCACGTTGATCTCGACACGCCCACCGGTCCGATGCGGACCCATCTGTTTCGCCCGGACGGTCCCGGTCGCTACCCCGGTGTGATCCTGTACAGCGAGATCTACCAGATGACCGCGCCGATCGCCCGGACGGCCGCGGTTCTGGCGGGGCACGGTTTGTTGGTCGCCGTCCCCGATGTCTACCACGAGTACACCGAACTGGGCGAAGCGTTTGCGTACGACAAAGAGGGCACCGACCGCGGCAACCAACTGAAAGTTGAAAAAGCGATCGCCGCCTACGACGCGGATGCTCGATCCGTGATCGACTTTTTCGGCAGGGACGAAGACTGCACCGGGCAAGTCGGCACGGTGGGCATTTGCCTGGGCGGGCACCTCGCCTTTCGGGCGGCCATGAACGAGGAAGTCAAAGCCGGGGTGTGCTTTTACGCCACCGACATCCACAAACGAAGCCTGGGCAAAGGCATGCACGACGACAGCCTCGATCGCATCCCAGAAATCCAAGCCGAGATGATGATGATCTGGGGACGCCAAGACCCACACATTCCCGTCGAAGGCCGCCGGATGATCCACGACGCGATGACGGCCGCGGGAGTCAGCTTTTCCTGGCACGAGTTCAACGGCGAGCACGCCTTCATGCGAGACGAAGGCCATCGCTACGACCCCGAGCTCGCGCTGTTGCTGAACTCGATGGCCTGCCAGCACCTCAACCGCCACTTGCGATAACGGCTCGAAAACCAATCTGCGAGCAGCCAATCGCCCCTTCCCCCCCCAATAAGTGGAAAGCGGGAAAATTGTCCCACTTACGAATGGGCCACGATCGCGTATCCTTTGCGGTTCGTTTTCGCGAATTTCTGGAGCCGTCCGTCAGCACTTGATCGGTCGTTCCGTTGCATCCTTCCCCTCGAACCCTTTGATTTCGACCCGTGTTACGAACCCACACCTGCGGCGCGCTTCGCAAATCTGACGTCGGCTCCCCCGTGACCCTGTGCGGATGGGTGGACAGCAAACGAGACCACGGCGGAGCGGTTTTCATTGACTTGCGGGATCGGTACGGGCTCACCCAGGTCGTCATCGGACCACCCGAAGCGGGCGAATCCCTGATCAAACAAGCCGGCCATGTGCCCAATGAGAGCGTGGTTCTGATCCGCGGCGTCGTCGCAGATCGCCTGGAAGGCAAAACCAACGCGAAACTGGAGACTGGCGAAATCGAAGTTCGCAGCGAACACTTCGAAATCCTTTCGGCCTCGGAAACACCTCCCTTCACTCCCGGCCAGGCCGACTTGCCGGGCGAAGACTTGCGTCTGAAGTACCGCTTCCTGGACCTTCGCCGCAAAGAAATGCAGCAGGCGCTCATCCGCCGCAGCGAAATCATCAAGTGCATGCGGGACTACTTCGCCGAGCACGATTTCATCGACGTCGAAACGCCCATCCTCGGCCGCAGCACACCCGAAGGAGCTCGCGATTACCTGGTCCCCAGCCGCGTGCACCCCAGCAACTTCTACGCGTTGCCTCAATCGCCGCAGCTTTACAAACAAATCTTGATGGTCGCCGGTTTCGACCGTTACATCCAAGTCGCCAAGTGCTTCCGCGACGAAGACCTGCGAGCTGACCGCCAACCTGAATTCACGCAGCTCGACCTGGAAATGTCCTTTGTCGACTCAGAAGACATCATCGGTTTGATCGATGGCTTGGTCGCCAAGACTGCAAAACAGGTGTTGGGCAAAGACATCTCGCTGCCGCTGCCTCGCATGACCTACGCGGAAGCCATGCGTCGCTTCGGTTCGGACGCGCCTGATTTGCGTTTCGGCTTGGAAATCGTCGATGTGACTTCGGTGGCCGCCAAAACGGACTTCCGTGTTTTCCGCGGGACCGCCGACGCGGGCAACTTCGTCCGTGGCATCAATGTCAAAGACGCCGCCCTCAAATTCTCGCGACGCCAAATCGACGAACTGACCACGTTTGTTCAGCAGGACTTCGGCGCCAAAGGCTTGGCATGGTTCCGCGTCGAAGATGACGGGACACTTTGGAGCCCAATCGCGAAAAACTTTGAGCCGGAACACTTGGCTGAAATCAAAGAACTGATGGGCGGCGAACCCGGCGACTTGCTGATGTTCTTGGCCGACACCTGGGAAGTCACCTGCAAAGGCCTGTCGGGTCTTCGCAAGCGATTGGCGGTGGAGCTGAAACTCTACGAAGATGGCATGCTCAACTGCAGCTGGGTGACCGAGTTCCCGATGTTCGAAAAGGATGAAGAGGCCGGCCGCTACGTCGCCATGCACCACCCCTTCACCGCTCCCCTCGAAGAAGACCTGCCTCTGCTGACAGAGTCGCCTGAGAAGTGCCGTGCCCAAGCCTATGACTTGGTCATCAACGGATCGGAAGCAGGCGGTGGAACCATCCGAATTCACGACAGCAAAGTTCAATCGCAAGTGTTTGAACTGCTGGGCATGGACGAAGAAACCGCTCGCGATCGCTTCGGCTTCCTGCTCGACGCGTTGCGATTTGGTGCACCTCCACACGGCGGGATCGCCTTGGGCGTCGACCGCTGGGTGATGCTGTTCGCAGGTCTCGAAAACATCCGCGAAGTGATCGCGTTCCCCAAAACGCAAAAGGCCGCCGACATGATGACCGGTGCTCCGGGCGAAGTGGACGCGGATCAACTCAACGAACTGCACCTGCGAACGGTATCGGCCAAGACTTGATCGAAGCCAGGCCAGAAAAGGCCAGGGCTCGCACACCACGCCCCCGACTCACGTAGCGAAACTCATCAAGAGTTTCGTTTTGCTGACGTAGCGAAACTCGTCAAGAGTTTCGTTTTGCTGACGTAGCGAAACTCGTCAAGAGTTTCGTCTTGCACCTTGAGTCGCCGAAAGTCTTGACGACTTTCGCTACGAATTGATCTTCATTTCCATCGCTGGAATGCATCATCGCTGTCAATCGCCATCTCGGTTTGTTCGGTGCCACCAGCGTCGGTGTGGGCGCAATCGTTGGCGGCGGGATCCTCGCTCTTGCAGGAGTCGCATTTGCCACCACGGGGCCGTCCGCGATCTTGGCGTTTGGACTCAACGGCGTCATCGCGATTCTGACGGCGCTCAGTTTCGCGGAGATGGCGTCCAAGTTCCCTGAGTCAGGCGGGACTTACACCTTCAGCCGCAAAGTCCTCTCGGTCGAATCCGCCTTCACGGTGGGCTGGGTCGTGTGGTTCGCTTCGATCGTCGCCGCGGTCCTCTACGCAATCGGCTTTGGCAGTTTCGCGACGCTCTTGATGAGCGAACTGTACTCGACCCAGGGTGCCGTTCCGCCTTGGCTGAATGAACCCTGGAGCGTCCCTGCGGTTTCCATCGCCACGACCATTGGGATCGGAGCGATGATGACGTTCCGCTCGTCGGGCGGAGGTGCTTGGATCAACGTCGCCAAAGTAGCGGTCTTTTCGGTCTTGATCGTCGGTGGGTTCTGGGCACTGAGCGAACAATCGGTGCTCAAGACCACTCAGGAACTGCGGCCGTTTCTAGCCTCGGGATGGACCGGGTTGATTCAGGCGATGGGGTACAGCTTCATCGCACTTCAAGGGTTTGATTTGATCGCGGCGGTCGGCGGTGAAGTTCGCGAACCAACCAAGAACATCCCGCGAGCGATGCTGCTGTCGCTGGTGATTGCGTTGCTGATCTATCTGCCACTGCTGTTTGTGCTCACCACGGTGGGCACCGACAGTTCCCAAAACATTCGCGAACTGGCAGCGTCAGATCCCGAGGCCGTTGTCGCACTCGCCGCACGCCACTACCTCGGCGCCACGGGCTATTGGTTGGTATTGATCGCGGCGGTGCTTTCGATGTTCTCGGCGCTACAAGCCAACCTGTTTGCCGCCTCGCGAATTGCCCTGGCGATGTCGCGAGACAACACGTTGCCGGCCGCTCTCAGTCGTCTCGCTTCAGGATCCAATTCGCCTTGGGTTTCCGTGCTGGTCACGATCGCACTGGTTTGTCTGTTGATCCAGATCTTGCCCAATCTCGCGGCCGCTGGTGCCGCGTCCAGCCTGATCTTCTTGGTGACGTTTGCGATCGCTCATTGGCTGTCCATCCTGGTACGTCAACGCTGTGTCATCGCTCCGCCGCCGTTTCGAGTCCCTGGCTATCCAGTTGTGCCTGTGATTGGCGGCGCGGCGTGCTTGGCGTTGGCTGTGTTCCAAGGCATCGCGGTTCCCGAAGCCGGAATCATTGCCGTCATGTGGCTGGCTCTGGGTGGTGTGCTGTTTCTATCCTTGTTTGCTCGGCGAGCCCGTTTGACGGACGTGTCGAACATGGCCAGCCATCCCGAACTCTCGCGACTGCGTGGCAACTCACCTTTGGTGCTGGTTCCCATCGCCAACCCCAACAACGCTCGCGCGATGATCGCGTTGGCAGACACCTTGGTCCCCGCCGCGCTCGGTCGCGTGCTGGTGCAAACCGTGGTGGTGGCTCCTCCGGACTGGGACCCGGTTGCCAACCATCGCCCTTCGGCACAGCTTCATTCGGTGATGAACGAGATCCTGCACGCCTCATCCAGCCTCGGTGTTCGCTGCGAAACGTTGACCACCGTTTCCCCCGAACCGATGCAAGAGATTGCCCGGGTGGCTGACCTGCACCAATGCCAATCCGTGCTGCTGGGACTGAGCGAAATCACAGCGGAAGCTCGCGACACGCCCCTGGAAGGCTTGCTCGGACAACTCTCCAGCGATGTCGTTGTCTTGCGAGCGCCGAAGGATTGGCAACTCGCTCAGAGTCAGCAGATCCTCGTGCCCGTCGGCGGACGAGGCGGCCACGATTACTTGCTCACGCGATTGCTCAGCAGCCTTTCTCGCGAGCAAAAAAGACAAGTGAAATTCTTGCGAGTGATCCCCACCGACACGCTCCGCAGCGATCAAAAACGAATCCGCAAAGAGCTGGACCGAACGACGCGTGCCAACGCGGGCCGGGTCTGCGAACGCGAGATTGTGATCAGCAACGATCCAATCAAAACCATCGTCGATCGGGCCGGCGAAGCGGGGCTGATCATCCTGGGTGCTCAACGACTGGGACCGCGGCGAAAGCTCTTCGGCAACTTCACTCGAAAAGTCGCCCTGGAATCCAACTGCCCCGTGATCATCATCAGCCGCCGCGGCTAAGGAGCGAAAGTGTCAAGGTGCCACGGAACGGTGCCAACCACCATCGCTCCACTCGATGAGGCCCCCCACTCAATGAGGCCCCACGGGACGCGGGAACAATCAGTGGGGTATCGACAATGATTGTATCGTTGTTCCCTACCACATTGGCACAATGGATTCGGTGAAACCACTAAGCAGGTGCGCAGGTGTCATCGGGTATGTGAGCCGTTGGCGTTAGCCACGGTTTTCACGCGCAACCGGCGCTAACGCCCAAACGGCTCACATGGTTGTGCCCGATCATTCCAGCCGACCTGCTTAGCAGCGTCTCTCCGAGACGCTAAGGACTGCGAGTCTCAGAGAGACTCGCCTACGTGAGTATTGCCGAACCATTTCAGCTGCGGTGCTTATGCCCCTTCATTTTCTTTCCAGAAACACTTGACTTAATCGCGCCCCCCCCCCTAACTTTGAGCAGTAGAGATCTGTGGCGGTTATCTCACCAACCATTTGGTTGGACCAAACAAGCGTTTTCTTGACCTGTTTGAAAGGGGTGTCCGCTGTGCTTGTCAGATTGTTCCTGGGTGCATTCATCCTCTGCTTGAATGCAGATCCTCTGGCGTTCAGCCAGGAGGTGAAGCGATTTGAACTCAGCTCCGCAAGGATCACAAACAGCCGTAAGATTCATATCGGCAGTGTCCCGGCATCAGACACAACGCAGATATCGATTGATGTGGTCAATGACACCGAGGCGGAAGAGCATTTCGAAGGGATCATCCTCAACTGCAACTGTGCCGACGCGAAGTTCGAAGAGGGGCCTCTGCTGCCTGGTCAAACCAGGCGTCTCACCGTTGCGTTGAAGCCTCAAAAACAACTCAGGCGAGGACAGGGAACTGTCCATGTCTCGTTCAAGCGACCCGGTGCAGGCGTAAGCAACCTCAGGCTCACCCTGAACTACGCAGTTTCCGGTCACTTCTCTTTCGACAGTCCATTTGCGACCTTGCAGTACGGCAGCAAACCGGGCGTCTATCAATTTGAGCTCCCCGTGTTCGTTGACCCTGCTCTGGATCATCGGCTCCTGGAATTGAACTGCAATGACGAACGGGTTGGCCTCTCATTCGGGGACTTTGATCAATCTGGAGTTGGCCACATTGATGTGGACCTACCGCCCAATTCAGGTGAGTGCTTCGCGGTTATGTCCATGCGGCATCCGCCAACCAACACTCAAGTGGATTGCCAGGTGCTCATCCAACCAAGGCAGCACCTAAAGGTTGCACCATCGCGGTTGCTATTCAGGACCAGCGGCGATGGCTCGCTCAAATCCACACTGACTGTCATTCGGTCCTTGGATGACGATGACAAGGATGAGCCGACTGAAAAACAAAGGTCACCGGGAAAGCCTATCGTCGAATGGAGTTTTGAAGGGCAAACAGGGTTCGGCAAAGTGCATGATGTTTCCGATTCTCTCTGCCGTGCTTCTGTCAAGATTCCGGTGGCAACCGCGAAGAAACTGAGTGATCTCTTATCTGAACCGGGCGGCCCAAAAGCAAAACAACCGAGCATCCGAATTCTGGTTCGATGGGGCGAACATTCCGTGACCGAAGATCTCTCCTATAAGATCTTCGAGAAATCACTCACAGACGAAGCAGGCAGGAACGAATGACTCAGTTTCATCCTGGGAGCGGCTTGAGTATTGGCCTGGGCGACAGAATCTCTGGGATTGTGTTTGCTAAGCGTTTGCGCAAGTCTTCATCTGAAACGTGCTGACTCCCCTCGCCCAGCTTCGAGGTCGTGCGGTTTTTAAGTGCTGTGTTGCCTAGCGTTTATCATCACCTTCCCCCTGGAACGTTCAAAAAACAAATGGTGGCTGGCGTCTGGGTTTCGCCCCGGATGGGGCCGTCGTGCTTAGCTCGGGGTGGAAGCCCCGAGAGACCGATGCCGGAAAACAAACGGTCGCCCCGGATGGGGCCGTCGTGGGAGTTGGGTGGAGTCCCTCGCTCACGCGTTCGGGTTGTGATGGATGCTTCGTTGACTCTTGTTATTACGATTGAGAAAGCAAAAGAATGAATCGTCTTCCTTCCAAGCGACTTCGCTCCGTCAAATCTTGCACATGGCGAACGCAATGCTTGGCGTTTGTCGCTTTGCTCCTTACCGGAACAACTGCTGGGACGGCCCAGGAAGCACCGCTTGGCTCCGGCGAGCACTATTTCCAGGCTCATTATGCCGCCATGGCGGAGATTCGGGATTACGACGTTTTGTACAGCGGATTCACTGACATGTCGCCGGAAACTGGCCAATCCTATTTCCTGGAGATGAAGGGGCGGACGATGGCGAGTGAAGAAGACGACATGGTGGTTGGACTGAAAAAGTACGAGCGTTCCAGTGGGCGGAGTTCTTCAGATCGTCCTACGAACGATTCGGCACAGAGCGTCAGCAGAATGGAGGTCTATTCGGGGCGTCTGATTGGCAACGATCTCGTGGCCCGAAAATTTCCGGGCGGATCACGCCGAGCCAAGTTCCCAAAAGAAATCTCCCCCTATTATTTCCATGGATTGGAAGGGATTCCTGCGTTCCCACTGTTTGGCATCGTAAACTTTCCGCTTTTCATGGACCCCGCAGGAAAATCCTTTGAGAGGACAAAGTCGCAACGAACTACCCCAACAGCGAACCAACAGCTCATTCGCGAAACAGCGAACGAAGCGGTCGTTCGCATTGAGGTGGAAAAATCCGTTGGGAGAAAACGCAGGTTGTTTTTTTACTTCGACGCAGAGACCCTGCTGATCGTTGGCAAGCGGGTGTCCTTGCATGAAAACAATTCGTGGAACCCCATTTTCAAAGGTGAGTACACCTACACGAAACACAATGGGTTGTATGTTCCTGAATCAATGAGAGTGGTGACGTTCAAGACGAGAAATGAAACAAAGATTGTGGAGCGACACACCGAAGTCATGTATGAGTGGAAGGACCTCGATCGCGATCGGGCGAAGCAGTGGCGAGTTGCAGATCTTTGGAGGATCGAAAATCTGGACCGATTGATTGAAGGCGAGGACATTGCCGAGATTGGCACCGAAGCACCAAACAAGAACTGACCTGGATCCAAGCCCATGTCGCGGGGCTTCCGCCCCGAGCGAATGAAGTCGCCCCCATCCGGGGCGAGGAACGCGAGGCCAGAGTAGAACAGTTGGCTCAACTGTTCCGTCGGGCAGCCCTCAAAGGCCAGGCCTCATCGCAACCAAGTCCACTGCCAAACGTTCGCGCCACGCGACGCGGCGACAGCAACGACGGCCCCATCCGGGGCGACCTTTTGTATTTGCGTCCATGTCTCGGGGCTTCCGCCCCGAGCTAACCAAGTCGGCCCCGTCCGGGGCGAGGACCGCAAGGCCAGAGTAGAACAGTTGTCTCAACTGTTCCGTCGGGCAGCCCTCAAAGGCCAGGCATCGTCGGCAACCAAGTCCACTGCCAACCGTTCGCGTCACGCGACTCGACGACAGCAACGGCCCACGCAAACATTTGGGGACAAATGTTCTACTCTGTTTCCCACGACAGCCCCGTCCGGGGCGAGGACCGCGAGGCCAGAGTAGAACAGTTGTCTCAACTGTTCCGTCGGGCAGCCCTCAACAGCCAGGCCTCATCGCAACCAAGTCCACTGCCAACCGTTCGCGTCACGCGACTCGACGACAGCGACGGCCCACGCAAACATTTGGGGACAAATGTTCTACTCTGTTTCCCACGACAGCCCCGTCCGGGGCGAGGAACGCGAGGCCAGAGTAGAACAGTTGGCTCAACTGTTCCGTCGGGCAGCCCTCAAAGGCCAGGCCTCATCGCAACCAAGTCCACTGCCAAACGTTCGCGCCACGCGACGCGGCGACAGCAACGACGGCCCCATCCGGGGCGACCTTTTGTATTTGCGTCCATGTCTCGGGGCTTCCGCCCCGAGCTAACCAAGTCGGCCCCGTCCGGGGCGAGGACCGCAAGGCCAGAGTAGAACAGTTGTCTCAACTGTTCCGTCGGGCAGCCCTCAAAGGCCAGGCATCGTCGGCAACCAAGTCCACTGCCAACCGTTCGCGTCACGCGACTCGACGACAGCAACGGCCCACGCAAACATTTGGGGACAAATGTTCTACTCTGTTTCCCACGACAGCCCCGTCCGGGGCGAGGACCGCGAGGCCAGAGTAGAACAGTTGTCTCAACTGTTCCGTCGGGCAGCCCTCAACAGCCAGGCCTCATCGCAACCAAGTCCACTGCCAACCGTTCGCGTCACGCGACTCGACGACAGCGACGGCCCACGCAAACATTTGGGGACAAATGTTCTACTCTGTTTCCCACGACAGCCCCGTCCGGGGCGAGGACCGCGAGGCCAGAGTAGAACAGTTGTCTCAACTGTTCCGTTGGGCAGCCCTCAACAGCTAGGCCTCATCGCAACCAAGTCCACTGCCAACCGTTCGCGTCACGCGACTCGACGACAGCAACGACGGCCCCATCCGAGGCGACCTTTTGTAGTTGCGTCCAATGTCTCGGGGCTTCCGCCCCGAGCTAACCAAGTCGGCCCCGTCCGGGGCGAGGACCGCAAGGCCAGAGTAGAACAGTTGTCTCAACTGTTCCGTCGGGCAGCCCTCAACGGCCGGGCCTCATCGCCACCCAACCCATTGCCAACCGTCCGCGTCACGCGACGCGGCGACAGCAACGACGGCCCCATCCGGGGCGACCTTTTGAATTTGCATCCAATGTCTCGGGGCTTCCGCCCCGAGCTAATGAAGTCGGCCCCGTCCGGGGCGAAGAGAGCGAAGCCAGAAACAGCCGAAACGACCAACACTATCCCGCACGAAAAAACAGCAAAATCCGATCAGAGCGAGATCAAAAACGCTTTCGCGAAATCACGACAACTCTTTTTTCAGCTTTGCGTCGGCAGCGTTCATCTCGTCCTGCGACTTGAATTCGACCACGATCGTCTTCAGCCGAGAGGTTTCGCCCGCGACGATCGCCACACGGCCCTTGCTGACGCGCAACCATTTCGCAAGCGAAGCGATGACCGCTTTGTTGGCTTTGCCATCTTCGGGCACCGTGTGAACCGACACTTTCAACGCTCCGTCGTGCAGCCCACCCACGGATGCCTTCTTCGCTTTGGGAGTGACCCGCACGCGAAACTTCCATGTCAGTCCTTCGCACTGTCGGTCCAGCGCGACATTTGATTCACTCACGGCGACTCATTCACCTTCTGTCTTCGAGAAATTGGCTGATCGACGTCCCAGGTTGCCATAACGGTGATAGTCGTGCGAGATCGATTGCTCGTTCAAGTACCGCAGGCATTCGATGCGACCATGATCCACGACCGGTTCATCAATGACCGTGATGAAGTTTCGCCCACAAACTCGACGAATCGATTCTTTCGCGGGCGTCAGTGTTCGCATCCGGCTGACACCACCCGCTTCCACTCGCTCGACCAGTTGTTCCACGGACTCATCGATCGGATCGATCAAACCAGGCAACCAATCCGCCGTGGTTTCGAGCATCGCTCGCATCGACCGATCCAGTTCCGACGACAAAGAAAGCGTGAACTGAGTCCCGACGCACACCGCGGCAGATATGGCCACGATCGCATCGACAATGTCATCGCCTTGCTCGATTCGAACCGTCATCCCGTTCACCGATCGGTAGCGACGAATGTTGTCTTGGCCAACCAACTGATAAGTGTCGTGCTCCAATGCAAAATCCGTCGCGTTGGCGATCTCTTGCGAGGTGATCGCGCGTTCGATTCGGAACTTCTGGGCATCCCCCAACATTTCCTCGGAGTAGCGACCACGCTCGATCCAATCTCGCATGCGATCGAGCTGATCGTGCGAAGCGTCCACCTCGTCCGTGGACGGTTGCCAATCGCTCTGATGCGTGACGCGAGAAAGTGCGAGCACGTAGTTGGGCCCGCCGGCTTTGATCCCTGGTCCGTACGCGGAAAGACCGACGCCGCCGAATGGTTGTCGCAACACAATCGCACCGGTCGTTGGACGGTTGATGTACAGGTTGCCAGCAGGAATGGATTCTCGCCAGAGTTTGATTTCGCGATCGTCCAAACTTTCCAAGCCGCTGGTCAAACCATAGCCGGTCGAACGCACAATCTCGATCGCTTCTTCCAATCGCCCGAATCGCATCACACCCATCACAGGTCCAAACAATTCGGTCGTGTGAGTGAAGCTACCGGGCTGCACGTCCCACTTCACTCCAGGGCGATAGAGCGTTGGATTGCCATCGATGCGTTCGGACATCACCAACCAAGACTCTCCACTTTCAAGCTCTTGCAAACCACGTCGCAGTTTGTCAGTCGGTGGATCGACCAATGGAGTCACTCGGGTGTGCAAATCCCATGCAGAACCGACGGGCAAACTCCGCACCGCATCCGCCAACGTTTCGCGAAATCCGGGGTCGTCAAAGACTTCGTTTTCAAGCAACAACAACGACGTGGCGCTGCATTTTTGCCCGCTGTGCCCAAACGCCGAGTGCAACACGTGCTTGATCGCCAAGTCGCGATCCGCCATCGCGGTCACGATCGTGACATTCTTGCCACCGGTTTCAGCTAACAAGTGCAGGTCGGGGCGAACATCCAACATGCGCTTCGCGGTCGATGTGCCACCGGTCAAGATGACGGTGTCGACGATCGGATTTTTGACCAACCACTCCTCGGCGACTTCGTCGTCACAAATCACGAACTGCAACGCGTCACGAGGAACCCCCGCATCCCAGAACGCTTGGCACATCTCCCAAGCCGGCAACAAGGTTTGCATCGATGGTTTCACAACCACCGGGTTGCCTGCGGCGATGCCCGCTGCGATGCCACCGCAGGCGATCGCCAGAGGGAAGTTCCAAGGTGTGATCACGGCAACCACGCCGCGTGGTTCACACTGGATCCCAGCGCACTCGTCCCAGGCCTTCATGGTCAGCGGATAGAACTCCAAGAAATCGATCGCTTCGCTGACTTCTGGGTCTGCTTCAGCAACCGTTTTGCCCGCTCCAGCCACCATGCTGCCGATCCAATCCCCACGTCTCTCGCGAGCCAATTGGGCGACCGCACGCAGGATCGTGTGGCGTTCTGCGACCGGAAGATCTTTGGCCCATGTCGACTCACTGGCCGCCTGAACGGCGGACTCCACCGCAGCGGAAGTCGCTTTTTTGTACCGGCACGTCACGACACCAGGCCGAGAGACATCGTCAGTGGTGAACCATTCGGCAGAAACCCGGTCGTCTCCTTCGAGCGAGTCCGCAGCGGGCAAACCCACCAACACGGGAGTCACGCGGATCGCTTGCTCATCGCAAAGTGGTTTCCAACGATCCAAGGTCTCTTGTGCCCACGTCGAGTGGTGGGGCAGCGACCAATCGGTATCGGGTTCATTCACGAACTGCGTCCAGTGCTCCGCCGCAGGTGGCTGCACAGGAGTCTGGTGTCGGTTCTGCGTCCGTCGAGGCTGGACCGAGACCGTCTCGCAATCCAACAATGCATCCTTGAATCGACCTGCCAACAGATCAAAGTCCGGCGTGTTGGGCTGCAATCGATAGGCATGTCGCAAAAAGTTTTCGGCGCCCGTGTTTTCATCCAAGCGACGAATCAGATACGTGATCGCATGCAAGAAGTCGGATTTGCGGCAGGCCGGTGCATACAGCAACATCGCCGCATCGCGTTCGGTCAACGCGCGACGTTGATGGTTGGCCATGCCCTCCAGCATTTCAAACTGGACCGAATCGGACGCACCCAAACGTTGCGTCCAGATTTTGGCCAGCGCCACATCAAACAGGTTGTGGGAAGCCACCCCCACGCGAAGATTGCCTGCCGCCGCAGCGATGAGCAATTCCTTCAACATCCGTTTGAAGTTGGCATCGGTGTCGTGTTTGTTCGTGTACGGAGCCACCTGCCAACCACCGACGGAGGCATGCACGCGTTCCATTTCGAGGTTGGCGCCTTTGACCAAACGAATCGTCAGCGGCGCACCGCCAGCAGCAACTCGTTTCGCCGACCACTCGATCAGATCACGCATCACCAAGCAGGAATCCGGCACGTAGGCTTGCAGTGCGATCCCGGCCTGGACCGATTCCAAGTCATCGCGTTCCAAGGTCTCTCGCAACACGTCTGCGGTCAGGTACAGATCGCTGTACTCTTCCATGTCCAGGTAAACGAACTTGTCCTTCGCCTTGGAACCATCGTCCATGTGATTGGCGTTGCGGTACAGACGCTCCAATCGATCGGCGACCATCCGGATCGTGTGATTCCGGGCCAGCGGCGATACCTGGCTGTAGAGGGTGGTCAATTTGACCGAGATGCACCGCACCTCCGGCATGCGAAGCAACTCGCAGAACGACTGCATCCGTTTGCGAGTTTCTTCATCGCCCAGCATCGCTTCGCCGAGCAAGTTCACGTTCATTGCCACGCCGTGACGTTGGCGGGATGCCAAGTGCGGAGTCAATAGATCTGGTTCCGCAGGCAGAATCACATTGGCCGTTTCGCGGCGCATCTTTTCTTTGACCAGCGGCACGGCCACACCGGGCAGGTACTCGCCAAAGGACTGAAACCCTTTCAGCATGGCTTGTTCGACCGGGCTGAAAAATCGTGGGATGCCCTGCAAATCCAGCAGGTGAGTCATCTGGTCCGCCACACGGGCTGGCGTGTGTGTACGGAAAGCCTGGTCCGTCATTTCGACCAGGGTGGCCTTGTCAGCATCGTGGCCGATCATGCGATCCAGCTCAGATTGCTGGCGGCGTTCCTGCGGCGTCTGGAGCGCTCGCGATTCCCGCAACAGATCGGCGGCCAGTTCAATCGCGGCGGCAGCATCTTGATGGGGATCGAAATCCTGCAACGTGGACGAGGAGGCTGGTTCAGGCTGATTCAAGACACGATCCTTAACAAGAATTTTTCGCAGAAACGAAGATCTAACAAACGAGGTTCGCCTAGCGCCCATTGACGGCTAAACTTTCTCAACTTGCAACCGCCTGTTTTCACAGCGAATTCTCAATGGCATTCCGCCGCGACCCAAAGACGCCTGCAATGACGACAGATTTGCCGCAACATGTGTTCCATTTACGTGTTCGCTACGACGAATGTGACCCGATGGGATTGGTTCACCATTCGAATTATTTGCGATATTTCGAAATCGGCCGCACTGAATTCCTGCGCTCGACGGGGGGGCGGTACCGCGAAGTCGAAGAAGCCGGGCTGTATGTCGTGGTCGTCCACATCGATTGTCGCTATCGTGCCTCCGCACGTTATGATGATGAAATTCAGATCGTGACCCGAATCGCGAAGATCACGGCAGCTAAAATCATCCATGAGTATGAAATCCGCCGTGGCAACGAACTGCTCGTGCAAGCGACCGTGACATTGGCGGTGATTGATAAGAATGGTCAATTGCAACGTGTTCCCGAAGCATTGTTGACCTGAAAACCTCTTTGACTCCTTCCCTCCTGGTGCCCTCCCAATGCGTCCTGACCAACCCGCTCGATCGATCAGCAACCGCCGCCAGTTCCTTCGCCGTCTGGGAACGACATCCGCGGTCGGATACGCCGCGTACTTGGCTCATCAAGTCAGCCCCTCCCCGCTGAGCACCGATGCCAACGGATTGCTGGGGCAGGGCAGGGCACTTTGGGCAGCCGAACAGAACGGAAACGCCGCCCCAACCAGCACCGGCTATCTGAAGCAGTCCCTGAAAGCTGGCATGATCCGAACTGGGAAGTCGGACGCCGCCAACCCTTGGATCGAGCGATTCCGAATCGCCAAAGAAGCGGGATTCGAAGGCGTGGAACCGAACACCTCGCCCGGCATGGACGTCCAAGCCATGGTCGCCGCCTCCACGGAAACCGGTTTGACGATCGACGGAACGGTCGGTGGCTACCACTGGGGCACAACGCACACCAGCCCTGAAGCTGCGACTCGTAAGAAAGCTCAGCAGTTGCTCGAGGAGTCGCTGCAACAAACCGCCGACTTGGGAGCGGACACGTTCCTCATCGTTCCCGGTCATGGCAAAGACGGCACGGCCGAAGAAGTTCGCCAGCGCGCCTTCGAAGCCCTCGATCGCGCCGTTCCTCTGGCCGAGAAACTGGGCGTCAAAATCCTGATCGAAAACGTCTGGAACCATTTCTTGTACGACCACGGGGGAGACGAAAAGCAATCGGCTCAGCCTTTGGCGGAGTTCATCGACTCCTTCGACACACCTTGGATCGGTGTCCAATTCGATCTGGGGAATCACTGGAAGTACGGCGACGTGGCCGAATGGGTGACAACGCTGGGACACCGAATCGGCAAACTGGACATCAAGGGATTCTCCCGTGAACAAGGTCGCTTCACCGACGTCACCGAAGGCGACATCGACTGGGCCAGCGTCCGCAAGGCACTCGCAGGAATCAATTTCCAAGGCTGGGTGGCCGCCGAGGTCGGTGGCGGTGACGCTGAACGACTGCAGAAGATCCACGGCCAAATTGAATCGGCACTGCACTGCACCAAAACGCTGGCGCAAATCAAGGCAGAGACCGCGTGACAGCGTCGCAGCCAGAGGATCGAACCGACCAAGTTTCTGAGACGTCTTCCGCGGAGGCAGCCCCCGCGGAAACAGAACACGTCAGCGTGATGCCAAATGAGATCGTGCATTGGGTTCGAGAAATCAACCCCACCACGATCATCGATGGCACCTACGGTGGCGGTGGGCACACGCGTTTGCTGGCCGATGTGCTGGCTGATGCCGACACCGCATCCGGTACACCACGCGTGATTGCGATTGATCGCGATCCCGCGGTGGTTCGGCGTGATGAGCAGAAGGCTTGGATCCAAGACGACCCGCGAATCGAATTGTTTCTGGGCAGCTATGAAAATTCGCCCAAGGCACTCGATGCGTTGGACCTGACGCACGCCGATGCTTTGGTGCTGGACTTGGGTTTGTCCAGTGATCAACTGGCCGACCGAAACCGGGGGTTCACCTTCACGATCGAAGACGCGGAACTGGATCTGCGGTTCGATCCTGAAAATGGTGTTCCGGCTTATCGCTGGCTGCAACAACACAGCGAAAAAGAAATCGCCGACGCGATCTATCAATTCGGCGAAGAACGATTCAGTCGCCGCATCGCCAAACAGATCGTCTTGCGAGCCCGCGAGCGCAACCCGGTCACCCAAGTCGGCGAGTTGGTGGAGATCTGCCGTCGCTGTGTGCCCCGTTCACGCAACCACGACATCCATCCTGCCACGCGAACCTTCCAGGCTCTGCGGATCGCCATCAATGATGAACTCGGCGGGCTGACGCGAACCCTGCAGTCCGCTCCCGACTGGATCGCGCCCGGCGGACGAGCGGTCATCATCAGCTTTCATTCGCTGGAAGATCGCATTGTCAAAAATGCATTTCGAGAGGACGACCGCTGGGAAATTCTGACACGGAAACCGCTGCGCCCCACCGAGGAAGAGGTCCAAGCGAACCCCCGCAGTCGCAGCGCCAAACTCCGAGTCGCCAAGCGCGTCTAGCGTTCGCAGAATTTCGGAGGTATCCAACGTCGCAAGCATACCTTCGCTCTTCTGAACAAGGAGTTCGTGCAGCTTTGGCTCCCCCGCCCCTGGCGGGATCCGAATCAGTGCCTAATGAAACGAGATTTAAGAACCGCAAGACCGCTTTCCTAGCGAAGTTCATGAATATCGCCCCGGCAGGGGCCATCGTCATTAGCTCGGGGTGTGAGCCCCGAGACCGAACTCGCTCACGCGTCCAGCTTCCATTTTTGGGTCGACGGGCTTGGAAGCCCATCGTACGAGAAAGCAACCCCCGGCTACCATCTGACATCCCTACCAGGACGAAGAAAGACAGACGCCGAGAAGAAAGTTTGCACCCGCTATCAGAACACCAATCGCAAACATTTCGCAGTCCAGGCCCGGCCGTTGAAGGCTGCCCGACGGAACAGTTGAGGACAACGGTTCTACTCTGATGCTCGGCCGCCGTTCGCTTCGCTCATGCACCTGATGCCACCTCACTCGCCGCGAGAGATGAGCCAGCCTTCAGGCGGCGGTGGCAGGTCAAACGCGTTGTGATAATCACGCTGACGCAGTTCGATCCAAACCAGAGTCTCTTCCGCCAGTGACTTGTTCGCCGGTGAAAAAGCCGACCGGCGGACCGCCTCGGAAATGCGGTCCTTGGCTGTGGTGAAGTCTTGCCGGGCTGTCGCTGCGATCGAAGTGTTGATCAGCGCCGCTGGATTTCGGGGATGAGATTCCAACACTTGATTCCAAACCTGTTCCGCCATTGGCCAATTGCCCGATCGAGCCAACTCATTGCCGCGCCGAATCGCTCGGCTGCCCGGCAGCATGCGTGGGGAGGCCAACGCGACTTGTTGACGATCAACGCTGGCGGCCAGCAGTCGCTTGGTTTCTAGAACTGCCGCACGACGGGTTCGCTCCGCCAGATCAGGAACATTCATCAGTTGCGGGTAGCGTCGTGAGATCAAGGCTTCGTCCACCGTGATCGGCATCCCGGCGGATTTCGTGCCGGGCTGCAAACCGGTCAATCGCCAAGAGAGGCTGACCTTGTCTTCACGCTCTTCGTGCCCAGTTGCTTGCAAGATTTCGCCATGCAACAGGTATCGCAGCCCTTGGCGTCTGGCGGCGGAACTGACCGCCATGTCGCTCGGTTCTTCCTCGAACCCCGAGACCAGCCGAATGGTTGCCACCCCCTCCAATTGATCCGCTGCGATCAATTGCCAACGAGTAGGCGGATCGGCCAACAGAGCTTCTTCGATCGGTTCCGTCCATTCATCAGGGCCCGAGATGCCCATGAAAGCGACTTGTGTTGGCTCCACAGACAATTCCGGAGGACGCCAAACATGGACGGGAGCCACGGTTTTGCAACCAACCAGTAGAAACCATGCAGCGCATACCCCCAGCCACGCACCTCGAGACACCCAAGGTGAGGGCCAACGTCGCTCGATGGGAATCGCCGAGCCTAGCATGCGGAAAATAGGGTTCCTTCCAATTTGAGAGCCGGATCCAGGCAGAAAGGGATCCGATCTGGACGGTAGCCAAACAGAACGCTTCGCAGCAAGTTATCTTGTGTGAACTAGACTTAGAATCTGTCCGTGAAACTCGTTCTCGCCCCGCGTTGATTTTTGTATGGCTTCGTTGTTCGTCATTCGAGGACGTGACCAGGGAAAACACTTCCAGCTTGCGTCCACCGTCACCCGACTGGGACGGGAATCCAGCAACAATGTGCAGTTGCTCGACAACGAGGCCTCCCGCAGTCACGCCGAGATTCGCGGCGATGGAACCGGCCGTCGCTACGAACTGGTCGATTTAGGCAGCAGCAACGGAACGCTGGTCAACAACCGCAAAATCACGCGGCACGTTTTGACCAGCGGCGATCGGATTGAAATTGGCTCCACGCTGCTGATCTTCACCGGAACGGGCAACGTGTCCGCCCTCGATGCAGCTCACGGCGTCGACATCGTTCGCCAAGTCCGCGGGGGCGACGCCAGCAACATCGTTTCCTCGCTGTCTCGAGAAGGGGTCGTCTCGCCGTACTCACCGGAGGGAGCCTCCTCGGCCGCTGTCCCCACCCCCAAGCCAACGTCCGCGGCCACGACACTGCCGCCACCGATCCCGCCACCAATCGAAATGGGATCGGATCCATCTCGCACTGCAGGACAGAATTCGTCGGTCGTCGCGCCCGAACGAACCGGGCAATTCCACGGACCACCTGTTATCGGTCGACTCGATGCCGACCGATCGCTCGAAGTGATGTACTTGACCGCCATCGCCGTGGGACGGACCGATGATCTCGACGAGGTTTTGGATCGAGTCTTGAAACTGGTCTTCGACTGGGTCGAGGCTGATCGCGGATGCATCATGCTTCGCGACCCAGAATCCAAACGACTGACTCCCGCGGCCAGGTGCGACCGAGACTCGGCGACCGACGCCCCCCAACCCAACCCCTCGTCCAAATCCCACGACCGGATCCAGATCAGCCACACGATTTTGGATTATGTGCTGCAACACAAACAGGGCGTTCGCACCAACGACGCACTGGACGACGAACGATTTGATTCCGCCGCATCGATCGTCCAAGGCGGCGTACGCGAAGCTCTCTGCGTTCCGCTGCAAGGTCGCTACGAAATCGTTGGCATGCTGTATGTCGACACCTACACCACGCCAGGGGAACTGGTTCGCAAGGGCGGGGCAACTCGCTTCCACGATGAACACCTGCGGTTGATCACCGCGGTCGGACACCAAGCCGCACTCGCCATCGAGGACACGTTCTACTACTCCGCACTCCTGCAAGGCGAACGCTTGGCCGCGATGGGCCAAACCATTGCGACGCTGTCACACCACATCAAGAACATCCTGCAAGGCGTTCGCGGTGGCAGCTACCTGATCGAATCGGGTTTGCAGAAGGATGACACCGACGCCATCCGTCGTGGTTGGTCCATCGTCGATCGCAACCAAGAACGAATCAGCAACCTCGTGCTCGACATGCTGACCTTCTCCAAGGAACGTGACCCGGTGCTGCGAGAAGGCAACCTCAACGAGGTCGTCCATGACGTGGTCGAACTCATGCAGAGCAGGGCAGGGCAGGGCGAAATCGAACTGGTGTCTGAACCGGAAGACACGCTGCCGATTGCCACCTTTGACGGCGAAGCCATTCACAGAGCGGTTCTGAACTTGGTCACCAACGCGATTGATGCGGCTACCAAGAGGGTGCTGGTCAAAACATTCTACGATGCCGCTCAAGGCTGGATCGTTGACGTCGAAGACGACGGCGAAGGCGTCCCCGAAGAAGACCGCGAACAAATCTTCTCGCTGTTTGAATCCAAGAAAGGTGCTCGCGGAACCGGGTTAGGCTTGCCCGTCAGTGCCAAAATCCTGCGTGAACACGGGGGCTCGTTGACCGTGGACGATTCGCCCAGTGGCGGAGCCCGCTTCCGAATGATCCTGCCTGCCACCGGCACCGACATCAACGAACTCTCACGCAGCGAAACCCAAGCGTAGGGGCTGTTGAGCAGGTCGGCAGGAGTGATCGGGTGCAACGAAGTGAGCCGTTTGGGCGTTAGCCCCGGTTGTACGTGGGAGCAACGACGCTACCCAAAAAAAACTAAATGCTGAAAGACTCCTGCCGAACTGCTTAGAACGGCGTGAAGAGCATCGGCAGTCGCGGAGCACGTTCGAAAAATAAGTGGTGGCTGGCGTCTGGGTTTCGCCCCGGATGGGGCCGTCATGCTTCGCTCGGGGTGGAAGCCCCGAGAGACCGATGCCGGAAAACAAACGGTCGCCCCGGATGGGGCGAGGATCGCGAAGCCAGAGTAGAACAGTTGTCTCAACTGTTCCGTCAGGCAGCCCTCAAAGGCCAGGCCTCGTCGCAACCAAGCCCACTTCCAACCGTTCGCGTCACGCAACTCGACGGTAGCGACGACCCACGCAAACAATTGGGGACAATGGTTCTACTCTGGTTCAGCAACACTTGATGGGGGATACATTCCGCTGCGCCCAATGGTTGTCTCTAAAACTCCAACGAGTCGAAGAACTCCGAAGGCTTGTCCAGCTCACTCTCATTGGAAACGGGCTCGCGCTGGCCGCCGACCAGGTCTCGGATCTCTGAGTAAGGCGAATACATTGCCACGATGAGATTTCCATTGTGCACAAAGATTTCGCACGCCGATCCCTGAATCCCGCCCATCCCTGACTGCATGGTGCCGGCCATTCCATCCACGCCCGATCGAGTGACCGGGTACTGATTGGACAACCGGATCATCATGTCCCGCAACAACTCCTCAATGGGAATGTTTTGTCGAATGGCCGACGGCAACTGGGCCACCACCAGCGAATACTGAGATCCGGTTTCCTTCCGTCTTCCCGTGAGCTCATGAACGGTCGTGCCTGGAAACTGCTGCGACTTGTCTCTCCGGTCTTCACCGGCAGGCATGCTGACGGTGTAGCCTTTGTACGTCACCGAAGTCCAACCGCTGTGACGCGAATTCAAGTATCCGATCGCGAAGATCCCTCCCGCACACAACACGACGCTCAGCACGCCGAGCCCAACGATCGTGCTGATGATCTTCAGAGCGGCGTTCGATCCTCCACCCCGTTTCTTCGCAGGTTTGGGTGGTTGGTAAACGGTGACCGGCCCCGACGGACGAAAGACGGAGCTCGGCGGTGCCGCTGCTGAAGAACCTGAACTGGGCAGGTTCTCGAACAAGTTCTCGGGAGGAACACTGATGGGCACAGCCGACGTGGTGGGAGCACGAACCGAAAGCATCAGCTCGCACTTCGGGCACTTCACCTTCAACGCCCCCGTCGCGACGGGAAGCTGCAAGGTCGTCTTGCAGCGAGGGCACACAATGCGATGTCCAGTCATCGAAACTCCCACGTGGTCCATCACGCGAGGAGTGATGTGACTGTCAATCAGGTTCTGACTTCAGTCTAACCCAAGGCAGCAGCGAGTGCTTCTCGCATCACCGGCAGCACGCGGTCTTTGACCTCATCAAGGGTGCCTTCCAAGAACGCCCCCGCAGCGGCTTTGTGGCCACCGCCACCGAACTGACGAGCGACCTCGTTGCAATCGACCCCACATCGGCTGCGGAAGCTCAGTTTGAACCCACCCCGCACCTGTCCAACAAAAATCACGGCGGCTTGGGTGCCACGAATCGCCAAGGTCAAGTTGATCGCATCTTCGGTGTCGTTGGGTTGCGCGCCGCACAACTCAAAGTCTTCTTTGTGGACGGAGGTATAAACCAGTGTGCCATCCATCTCGGTGGTTGTTCGAGAAAGAATCAATCCGCGCAGTTTCAATCTCCCGAGCGTGTCGCGTTCATAGAGGTCCCCGTACACCTCACTGGGGACCACGCCCGCATCGATCAAACGGCCGATCGTTCGATAGGTGTCCGACGTGACACTCGGGAACCGGAACCAGCCCGTGTCCGTCGCAATGGCTGCGAACAAAGGTGTCGCCATCGTTCGCGTCAGCGGCACGTTGAGCGCGTCCGCGGCCTGCACCACCAAATGACCGGTCGCTTCAGACTGATAGTCTTTGTACATCCTCGCCCCCAGTTCATCCTCACCCACGTGGTGATCCAGCACCATCTTGTCCGCGCGAGACGCACGAATGACATCGCCCATGTCACCCAGTTGTGCCCACGCACTGGTGTCCAGAATCATGATGCAGTCCGCTTTCACATCTTCGGCTTCGACGGAATCGCCCAGCACTTCGATGTTGCCGGCAGGATCCAGGAACGACAAAGCAGGCGGAGTTCGGTGAGCATTGATGATGCGAACATCTTTCCCAACCGTCCGCAACACCTCTGCCATCCCCAGCTCACTGCCCAGAGCATCGCAATCGGGTCGAATGTGGCTGACCAAAACAAACGATTGATAGTGTTGAATCTGGTCGACGAACGCTTTCCAGTTGACTCCCACGAGCGGATCTTTCATTCAAGAATGTGAGGGCAGAGATGAAACCGTCTCTCGAACGGTTTGCAAATCCAATTGCAGTTGTTGTTTTAAAGCGGAGACGCTGGCAAACTTTTGCACGCTCCGAACTTGGCTCACCAAAGTCAGCGTGAGCACTTTGCCATAAAGATCACCATCGTAGTCGAGCAGGTGAGCTTCGATCTTGGTTTCCTGGCGTTCATCAAACGTCGGGTTGGGGCCGATGTGAACCGCGGCAGGATGGCGGGTCCGGCCATCGGTTTCCTCCCAACAAGCCATCGCCGCGTACACGCCGTGCTCCGGAATCAAGGTCTCGACGCCGCTCAAGTTCGCGGTGGGGAACCCCAGCGTTCGACCTCGTTGCTCCCCTGTCGTCACGGTGCCAGTCAAACAGTACTGACTGCCGAGCATCTGATTGGCCAGTGGAATGTCCCCCGATGCGATGGCCTCACGCACTCGTGAGCTGCTGACCAGGCGTTCGTCACGAACCGATGGCACCACAATTTCGACGTCAATTTGACGTTCTTCCGCCAACTCTTTCAGACGAGTTGTGTTGCCAGCCCGATCGCGTCCGAAGAAGAAATTCGGTCCTTCAATGATCGCTTTGCCCGACAATTGTTCCACGATCAATCGCTGAAAGAACTCTTCCGCGGTCTGGTTCAAAAATTCGCGAGTCGCCTCGCAGACCAGCAAATGATCGATCCCCAGCTCGGACATCAGTTCCGCCCGGCGGGGCAGGGTGGTCAGTTTGGGTGGCGCCCCGTGAGGCCGCAGCACCGACGCGGGGTGCGGGTCCATCACAATCGCGATCGCTTTGCCGCCGACCCGTTCGGCATGCTGTCGAACCCGATCCAGTAAAGCCCGGTGTCCCAGGTGAACCCCATCAAAGTTGCCGATGCTGATCGCGCCCCCTTGAAGCGATTGATGCAGGTCGGGGTCGCCCGCGAGGTCGCTCAAGTGGATCAGGGAGGTCATTCAATCGGGGCAGGGCAGGGGAGGAACCAAAAGGAATCAGGCGATGCGTGCTCAGTATGCCTGATTCACCTCGATTTCGTCAGATCCCATCGCGTTCACTCGCCTCCGTCGTGATTTCATCCGCGACGATTGCCAGTGATTCCAAAACATGCACCGCGGTCATGCCAGCGAGACTGACCCGGGCCGCCGCCTCATCACCACCGCGGCCGTGAATCCACACCCCTAGCCGCGCGGCATCGGAACCGCTCAGCCCTTGCCCCAACAGAGATGTCACCACCCCGGTCAGCACATCGCCGCATCCAGCGGTCGCCATCCCAGGATTGCCCGTCGTGTTTTGCCAAATGGAACACGTTTGACCATCCGTTTTCGAAACGACGTGCGATGGCCCGCCTTTGACGACGATGGTCAGTCCCAATCGCCTCGACAATTCCTCCGCCGCCTTGAGCTGCGCAGCGACGTCGTTTGCGGGAGCTCCCGTCAACCGTTGCAATTCACCCGGGTGCGGCGTCAACACGCAAGCCGCGTCCTCGCTGCTTCGCTGAAACCGGTCGTCACGCAACCAATCCTGCTCGGCAATGATGTTCAGCGCATCGGCGTCCAAAACCACCGGCAGATCTTTTTTCGCCAGCAAACCTGCCACGATCGTGGCTCCCCCAAGTCCCGTGGTGATCCCCGGACCACATCCGACGGCGGCTTGAGCGGGCAAGAGATCCCGCAACGATTCCCACGCCGAATCAGCAAACTTCGGCCCGTCGTCCGGCATCCCATGAGTCATGATCGCGGGATGGAATCCTGCGACGCAGTCCAAAATGCAATCCGGAACCGCCGCGGCGACCAGTCCCGATCCGGTGTGCAGCGCCGCGATGGACGACAACGAGATCGATCCCGCCATGCCGCGTGAACCACCGACCAACAACACCCGACCAAAATTGCCTTTGTGGGCGGACACGTCACGACGTGGAATCCGCAGCGGAGGTGGGTTGGTAGACTGAGTCAAAATGGTTGGCGTCACAACGGATGACATTTCATGCTCGGGGATTGTCGATCGTGGCAGGCAGATGAAGATCAACGTATCAATCAGAGAGTCACCAATGCAAACGACGTGCAAAGACCGAGCGGCTCGAGGGATCCAAGTTCACGTTGCCGTTTTGATTGCCGGCTCCGTCACCACCGCCAGTTCCGTGGATTCGTGATGCCCGCTCGATCGCCACCTCTCTTTGCCATGCCGCCCACCCCGCTTCGTCGAATCCTGCTTGGCCTCGCCGTGTTCCTGATGATCTGCACGGTCGCGATCATTGCCTACGTGCAGATGGGATGGACGCTCAGCGACGCGATTTACATGGTCGTGATCACGATCTTTGGTGTCGGCTACGGCGAAGTCAAACCGGTCGACACCCCCGCATTGAGAACGCTGACCATCGCGATCATCGTTCTGGGATACGGCGCGGCCATCTACACCGTCGGCGGATTCATTCAGTTTTTAGTCGATGGCGAACTCCAAAGCCTCCTTAGGAATCGAAAAATGAGCCAAGGCATTGCTAGTCTCCGAGGGCACACGATCGTGTGCGGTTTCGGGCGAATGGGCGTTCGTGTTGCCGAAGAACTTCAACAACTTCACCAACCGTTTGTGGTGATCGACGAAAGCGCATCGCGAGTCGAACAAGCCCAACAAGCTGGGATGCTGGCCATGGTCGGCAACGCCACGGACGAAGACACCCTGCTGGCCGCCGGCATCCGTCACGCCCGTGGTTTGGCCACTTTGCTGCCCAACGATGCAGCCAACGCCTTCATTTGTGTGACAGCGAGAGACCTCGCCGACACGGTCGAGATCGTTTCGCGAGCCGAAAACCATTCGGCTCAAAAGAAACTGATCCGCTGCGGAGCCAACCATGTCGTGATGGCGGCCGCGATCGGTGCAATGCGAGCCACTCAGCTGCTGATCCGTCCCACGGCCTCTGCGGTGCTGGAATCTCACGGGCTATCACATGGGATCAGCGAAGAGTTGTCCGCGATTGGATTGAGTTTGGAGGAACTGCGACTGAGCAGCAACTCATCCTTGATTGGCAAACCGCTCGATGACATCCAAGTTCGCGGCAACCGAGGTTTTCTAATTGTGGGGGTGAAACGCGGCGAAGAACCGATTCAGATGAACCCCAGCGGAAGCTTGATCCTGCAAGCCAATGACATTGTGATCGTGGTCGGGCATCAGAACGACATCACCGAACTGTGCTTGACTCACCAGGTGCAGCGGCAAGCCACTCTTGATCGAGGCGTGAAAGGCTGATCAGAGCCAGCGCCCCAGACGCCTCACCGGATCATGCTTCTTCGGACGAATCATCCGCAGCGGTTGCTTCCGCCTTCGCGGTTGCGATTCCACTGGCGATCAAACCAGCCAAGTAGCCGCCTTTGAAGCCCGCGTCGATGTTGACCACCGCCACATTCGCAGCACACGAAGTCAGCATGCCCATCAACGGGGTCAGCCCGGCAAAATTGGCTCCGTAGCCCGTGCTGGCGGGCACTGCGATGACCGGTGTTGCCACGTGTCCAGCCAGTGCGGCGGGCAGGGCACCTTCCATCCCCGCGACCACCACAATGGCGGCAGCGGATCGCAATCGAGGGACCGCGGCCAGCAATCGCTGCGGCCCAGCGACGCCGATGTCTTCAATCCGTTCGCAGGCAATTCCCATCCAAGCCAAGGTCTCGGCGGCTTCTTCGGCCACGCTTGCATCCGTGCTGCCGGCGGTGACGACGGCCACGTGAGTCGAGTGACCTTCGATGCCGATCGGCTCCAAACTCTCGTCCCCACTGCCAATTCGCAGCGTGTGAGCGGCGGGGTTGTACCGCGTGTTTTCGAACACTCGCCGCAACTGAGCCGCCGCGGTCGCATCAATTCGTGTGATCAAGCACCCTTGGCCGGCCGCGATCTGGATTTGCACGATCTGAGTCATCAGATCGGTTGATTTGCCTTCTCCGTAGATCACTTCGCCAAAACCACAGCGAGCTTGGCGGCCCAAATCCACGGTCGCGCCGGGCAAGGCTTGCATCTCGGCGGAGGCCCCCAGCGAACACGCCTGGATCGATTCCACGGCGGATTCCACGTTGGTTTGACCCGCAGCGAGGTCCTGCAAAATTTGAAGCAGGGCAGGGGAGGGCGGCTGATTGGAGGGTGGGTTCATAGCGTTCTGCTTGACTTTCCGGCCAGGATCCTTCTGACCGTCCTTGCGTGTTTCGCACCGGACAACTTAAATGCGAGACCTTCAAACATAGCCGATTCCCCCGCATTTGGATGCAGATCTGAGATGAAAAGTTGTGTGCTAGCCTATTCCGGTGGTCTCGATACGTCCGTCATTCTGGGCTGGCTCCAGGACCAAGGCTACGAAGTCCACTGTGTCTACGTGGACCTTGGGCAGCCTTGTGAGGACCGCGACGCCATCATGGAGAAGGCTCGCACCTGCGGGGCCAAGTCGTCTCGTTTGGTGGATGTTCGCGAAGAACTGTGCCGCGATTTTGCGTTCCCCGTGCTGGCATGGCAAGCCAAGTACGAGCAAATCTATCTGCTGGGCACCTCGATCGCTCGCCCACTGATCAGCAAGGTTTGCCTGGAAGTCGCTCGCGAAGTCGGTGCGACCGCCTACGCTCACGGAGCAACCGGCAAAGGCAACGACCAATGCCGCTTCCAACTGGCTGCCGAAGCTCTCGACCCAAACATCGAGATGATCGCTCCTTGGCGAATCAAATCGTTCCGCGACGCCTTCCCAGGCCGCACCGAACTGATCGAGTACTGCGACGTCAAACGGATTCCCGTCAAAGCCTCGACCGCGAAACCGTACAGCAGTGACGAAAACGTCCTGCACATTTCCTATGAAGCTGGCCAACTGGAAGAACTCGACATCAACGGCGTGGAGCTGGTCGAATTCGGCATGGGCGTTTCGCCACAGGATGCTCCTGACAAACCAGAAGAAGTCACGATCGGCTTCGAATCAGGGGTCCCCAAAACGCTCAATGGGAAAGCCGTCAGTGCCCTCGAAATGGTCGAGTCGCTCAACGACATCGCCGGTCGCAACGGCGTCGGTCGGATCGACATGGTGGAAAACCGATTCGTCGGCATGAAAAGCCGCGGCGTCTACGAGTCCCCCGGCATGACCGTGTTGTACGACGCGTTGATGTACATCGAGCAACTCACCATGGACCGCGACCTGATGCACCTTCGCGACCGCATGGCTCCCGAAGTTGCCGAGTTGGTTTACTACGGATTCTGGTACACACCCAAGATGGACGCACTTCTGTCGTTCATCGAAACGGCTCAGCGTCCTGTGACCGGCGAAGTCACGCTGCAGCTCTACAAAGGCAACATCATGGTGTCTTCGCGAACCAGCCCGAACAGCCTGTACGACGAAGAAATCGCGACCATGGAAGGCGGCGGCACGTACAACCAAGACGACGCCGAAGGGTTCCTGCGAATCCAAGGGTTGCCTTCGCGAGTTCAGGGCCGCGTTTCACCACGCAAGTTCTGATTCACTGACCAACCGACTCAAGCGTCCGCGAAAGCCGCTGCCAATCAACGTCGACGGCGAGGTTCATCCCTCGCCGTTTTTCGTTGCGCACAGCTCTGGCTGGATGCTCGTTTGCCTCCCAGCCACAAGCATTCCCGTTGCCGAGGTTGTGCTGTTTTATTTCACCCTCCCTTTGGGAGGGTCGGCCCGCTTCGGGCCGGGGAGGGTTACGCGCTGGTTCCGATGCTCGACCCTCCCCTCGCTTCGCTCGACCCTCCCAGGGGGAGGGTGATGGTAAACGCTTGGCAACGCAGCATTTAAAAACTGCACGACCTCTGCCTGCGTGGAGGTCGCGCGATCAACGTTCCGCCGATGCCCATTCGTCCAGCACGTCGTCCGGCAACGGCTCGCCTCCCGCAGGCGAGATCAACGCTTGAACCGTCAGCGGTGGAGTTGTTTCGGGCAAGAAGTACCCATTGCCTTCCACGGTCGCGACACAAACACCGCCTTCCGTGGCCCCGCCCAGGCCTTTCCCTGAAGGTGGGTTGATCGCGCCGCCAATCGAAGCCACATCCAAATCGTAGGGTTCCATCCACGACTGGGTCATCGATTGCATCTGCCCCTCGACCAGCAAGATTGTCTTGGTCGCTCCATCGGTCACTTGCCTTGGCCCGAGTGGTCCGGTGCTCGGGAACAGCGTTCCAGATCCGGTCACCAAATGATAGACGGTGCCGGTCCCCCAACCGCTGCTCTCAGGATGCCGGTAGACCGTCGGCGTTTGACCGTAAACCAACGCTTGGTTTTCACCTTCATTCCAAGCCACCTCTTTGTCGATCTGATTGAACAGGGCGTCTTCATCCAAGTAGGGCAGGATTGTCACTCGCCATGAGTGCAACTTCCGCCCAGCCCCATCCGTTGTGTACGGGGCAGGGTAGACCCCATGGTCAGCGGCGTACGCATTCAGGGCGGAAGCGATCTTTTCCATGTTCTTGATGCTGCTCAGCCGTTGACGGCCCGTGCGAATCTTGGTGGCTGTCCGACTGCCAACCTGGATCGCAGCGATCAGACCGGCCCCCACCAGCAACAACGCCAATCCAGCAGCAACAAACCAAATGGCCGACTTCTTTCGCTTCCCAGGCCGATTCGCTTGCGATCGCACACCAGCGAAATCAGGCATCCTGATTTCACGCCCGCAGACGACGCAGTCGCCCGTGCGTCCGCTGAACTCATCTTCCACCTCTGTTTGCGACTGGCAGTGTGGGCAAGTGAACAGAAACGTCATACGATCCTTTCCAGCAATTCAATGATGCACCGCGTGTGCGTCCAGCCACCAATTTAGACCATCTCGCCACGACCTGGATCACGAACCACCCCATGAAAATTGTTTTGCAACGCAGTCAACAAGCCAGCGTTTCAGTGGATGGCGAAATTGTCGGACAAATCGAGCGTGGATTGGTGGCCTTGATCGGGATCGGCCACGACGACACCCAAGCCACCGCATCCGCCTTGGCTGACAAGACCGCTGGCCTGCGAATCTTCTCTGACGAACACGGGAAGATGAATCGCAACGTGCTCGACGCCGGTGGCGATGTGCTCGCGATCAGCCAATTCACCTTGCTGGCTGATTGCCGCAAGGGACGCCGCCCCGCGTTCACGAACGCTGCACCGCCCGACCAAGCCCAAGCTCTCTACGAGCACTACGTCCACGAACTTCGCCAGACTGGACTGTCCGTCCCCTGTGGAATCTTCGCCGCCGACATGGCCGTTTCACTCATCAACGACGGCCCTGTCACAATCATCCTGGAACTCTGAACAGGATCAGATCCCGCCCCGGTGAACCTCCCGAGTGACTCGCATCCGTCCGTGATCGACCGAAACACCAGAGTTGTCCCGAACTTCCTCTTAGCGCCGGGGCAGGGCAGTGGGCCAGTTGGGGCGAGCGACTTGCTGTCCCATTCCTGGCGGAACCACGCCCGGTTCAGTCGCCCCTGGCTGAGCCTGCGACGGCCATCCAAAGTTCGACGGTGATTCCTGTGGCGAAGTGATCCGGGGTTGCCACTGCGGTGGCTCGCGAGACTCCCAAGGCGCAAACAACGACGGACTGGTGTAGTCCGGATTGACCTCCTCCTGACTGGGCACGGCGTAGCGATCATTGTCCATCCGGACGCGCTGCCGCAAGCGATCCAGAATCTCGTGGTCCCCCCAGGCCAAGTACGCAAACAACCCGAGTTGGCCCCAAACAAAAATGTTGGCGAGCGGGCTGCTTCCGAAAAACTTGAGCGCCGTGCCGAAGGACTTCTTCACCCGCATGGATCCCCGACTGAAATCCAACGCCCAGATTTCATCCAAAATCAGATGGGTCATGAACCCAACAATCACAGCACATGACTTGTAGACCCGAATCGCTTCGCTCGGGCAAGGCATCAACATGTATGCGATCAACCCCGCGACCAGGGCCGCGGGAATGCTGTGCCACATCCCGCGGTGAACGGTGAACTTTCGGAACCCTTCCACCGCGACGAACCGGATCGCGACATAAACGATCATTGCCGCCAGAGCCATCGCTTCGTGGGTCAGCCCCATGTCACGCCAGCGGTCGATCATCAACATCGGCACGACCGCGGACAGAAACATCGTCGTTTCGCGAAGCGGCACGCCTGAGTCGCTGTCCAGATCCGGCAACATCCCCGACACACTGCACAGCCCGCCGGCCAACAGCGCACTCTCCATCGACATCCCTTGATCGACCACGCCCCAATATCCATAGGCGCACCCGACAACGGTGCTCGTCGAGATGTGGGTTTTGAAACCAGCCAATGAAACGCGAACAGATTGAGAGACAACGGGCAGGGAAGGGCGGTCCGAACAATTTCCGAGCACGACCGCCCACCCACCACGCCACGAGGGCGGAGCAGGGCGGTGGCGCACCGAGAACCATTGCCGTTACCAAATCCAGCCCCTCGCCCGCCACCGGAAAAATCCGTCCCGCCAACCGAGCCCCCGATCCCGACGCTGGATCCGAAACCAGCCGCAAAAAAAATTGCTGTTCGCCCTGCCCCTTTGCTTTTGCTACAAGCGTCAAAACGGTTCGGATCCGTTGCAGCGATGAAAGTGCGCTCATGCAGACTTACGACATCCTGATGACAATCATTTTGGTCGGCGCAACCCTCTTGGGCGCGATCCGTGGTTTTGCATGGCAACTCGCCTCAATCGCTTCCATCGTTGTCAGCTACGCCGTCGCGTATCACTATCGCGAACCGTTCAGCCAGAACATTCACGCCGCACCGCCTTGGAACCAATTCCTGGCGATGTTCATCCTGTTCGTCGGCACGTCCTTCGTGATCTGGGTCGCACTGCGGATGGTCAGCGGAATGATCGACCGAATGCGACTCAAAGAATTTGACCGTCAAGCCGGAGCCCTCTTCGGACTCGCCAAAGGAGCCCTCCTGTGCACGGTCATCACGCTCTTCGCGGTCACGCTGTTCGGCGAGCGAATCCAACGAGCAATCGTGGCCAGCGAAAGCGGCCGACTGATCGCTCGGGTACTCGCCGAGTCCAACTCGATCATGCCACCGGAACTGGACAGCGTCGTCCGACCGTACCTGGACCAGTTCAGCGATGACGCATTGGGCGATCCATCAGGCTCGGAAGAATCCTGGCTCTCGCAATCTCAGATCGCGCCAAATGTCGATCCAAACTGGTCCAATCCAAGCGCTCAACCGACGAACAACTTCGCTCCGCAAAACGGCTTTCAACAAGCCCAAAATGACCCGCGATCACAGCAGCCGTTTCGCGGCTTTGGCGGGAACCCAACACCGACCTCCAACCCAGCATTCAGCTCCGCCGCGGGTTCCCAACAGCAGGCTCCGACCTGGCGGCAATCCGCGACGCCGCAGTGGCAAACACCGCGTCGCTGAGCGTCCAAAATGACGACCGGCACGCCAGCCAAAACAATCGCGATCTAGCAACGGCGACGACCGCAAATGTTCGGGGCGGGGCACGCCTGAGATCGTCGGGTCCCCAGACATCTCCAACGTCACGAAACCAAACCCCGGATACAGAAAACGCCTGAAACACGGGTTTTACACACCTCGAATACAACATAAGGGGCATTATCGGACGTTACGGGGCGGTCGAAATCCGCCCTGATTCGCCGTCCCGATCCCATCTGCATCCGAACGTCCCTCCAACATCCAGTCACCGAGACGTTCTCTCGGCGACCGAAAATCCAGCTCGCGTCGACGTCAGTTCTCTTCCAAGAAGACGCCGAGCCGACGGAACTTTTCGTAGCGTTGCTGGAGCATCTGATCGACCGGCATCGCTTCGAGTTCCGACAACTGACGCGACAGATAAGTCTTCATCCGAGTCGCCATCTGATGGTGATCGCGATGAGCGCCACCGAGCGGTTCTTCGAGCACATCGTCGACGACACCCAGACGCAACAAATGGTCGCTGGTGAAGCGCAGAGCGGCGGCAGCTTTGGGTGCGTGTTCGTGACTCTTCCACAGAATTCCGGCACAGCCCTCGGGGCTGATAACGCTGTAGTAAGCGTGTTGCAAAACCGCGACTCGATCGCCGACGCCAATTCCCAGAGCGCCACCGGATCCGCCTTCGCCGATCACGACGCAGATCACCGGCGTCTTCAGATCGCTCATCATGAACATGCTCTCGGCAATCACTTGAGCCTGGCCGCGTTCCTCGGCACCGATCCCTGGGTAGGCTCCAGGCGTGTCAATGAAACAAATGACCGGCAAGCGATATTTCTCGGCCAATTTCATTTTCACCATGGCCTTGCGATAACCTTCCGGATGAGCGCAACCAAAGTGACAAGCCGCACGTTCCTTGTAAGTCCTTCCTTTTTGGTGACCGATCACCATCACCTTGAATCGATCCAACTTCGCGAAACCGGACAGCATCGCGCGATCGTCGCCAAAGTGTTTGTCACCGTGCAATTCGACAAAATCGTCAAACGCTAAGTTGAGGTAATCACGCGTGTAAGGCCGGTTCTTATGACGAGCCACCTGGACCGTTTGCCACGGATCCAACGATGAGTACGTCTCTTTCAATTTGGCAACACGAGCCAAACGCAACGATCGAATCGCTGAGTCAATTTCTTCACTGCGATCGGTGTTCCGTTCTAGCGAAGCGATTTGCTCCTCCAGATCCGCGATCTCGTTTTCAAATTCCAATCCGGGTCCGGCCATCGCTCAGTTTCCCTCTTCTTCGTCGCTGGTGGGTTCGGGGCGTTTGATCATGTCCTCGGCCGATTTCATGGAACCGTCTTCGTCGAAGACAGTCACCTCCGGCCGACGAGGACGCTTCCGCCAAACTTCGATGTTGCGGAAGACTTTCAAGAATTCCCATACCGATTCCGGCCGCGCGTCAGGCGACTTCGCCATCATGCTTTTGACCAAGTCCGCAAAGTCCTTGGTCACGTTGTCGTTGTAGACAATCGGGCTGGGGATCGAAGCGGACAGGTGCTTCGACAACAAATCGTTGGGTGTCTGCCCGGTGTAAGGCGGCTTGCCTGTGCAGGCTTCGAACAGCACACATCCAAACGAATAGATGTCGCTGCGTTCGTCACACAACTTCCCGCGAATTTGTTCGGGAGGCATGTAACTGCGTGTGCCTTGAATGTTCTTGGCTTTGTAGAACATCTTGCTCAAACCGGTTCGCTTCCGTTCGGTGATCGTGAAGTCAATCAGTTTGGTCTCGCCGGTATGCGAAACCAGGTAGTTGTCTGGCTTGATATCGCGGTGGATCCAGTTCTTCGTGTGCATGTAGTAGAGGCCTTCGGCGGCTTGCTCGATGACTTTGTCGAGCATGTAGGCCAGCGAGTCGGGCCCCTTGCGAAGCGCCTGCTTCATGTTCATTTCACTGAACAATTCCAACACCAAGAACGGCCGCCCATTCTCAACGCGGTGATCAATCATCTTGATGATCCGCGGGCTGTTGAGCGTTTTGCCGACGTTGTATTCGTGCTTGAGCGATGCCAACTCGGCTTTGTCGTTCGACATCGACTGCCGCAAAATCTTGAGCGCGTAACGCTTCTGGTCCCCTTCATCAATCGCTTCCCAAACTTCAGCGGTCGATCCAATGCGGATCAAACGAGCGAGTCGGTAAGGGCCTAGAAAGTCGCGTGATTTGGACATCGAGCGGCTGGGGCATTGTCGGATACGGGACCATCGAGTTGAACGATCAAAACGATTTTGTGGCTTGGCATGATAGTCCAACGGGCCCCACAGCCGAAAGACGTGTGCCTGACACCGCAAATCCCCCGGTGGGCGGCGGGATCCCGCCATCCGCGAAGCCCGAAACACGAGCGAAGCCCAAAGAATGCCGACTGCCCTGCCCTTCCCCGCACTGTCCATGCGATTCCTGGCGTCAGTCCTCCCCCGACAGAAGGCCGCTCACTGAGCGGCAATCAGTTCCGAATACAGCTCGCGAATTCGGCGGGTCATGGTTTCGTGCCGAAAGAGGTCGGTGAAACGGGTCTGCCCCTCGCATCCCATCCGTTGGCGAAGCGCGGCGTCGCCCACCAGCCGGAGCATCCGATCGGCCAAATCAACGACCTCCCCTGCCCCAACCAAATACCCCGTTTGATCGTCGATCACGACTTCCCGAGCCCCGTCAATGTCGTAGCTGATTGCCGGACGCCCCGCGATCAGGGCCTGCGGAAGCGCTCGTGCCAAACCTTCCCGGTAAGAAGCGTGAACCAAGATGTCCATCGCACCGATCATGGCGGGCACCTCCGAAGGCGGCACCAAGCCGGTGAAGATGAAGTGTTCCTTCAATCCCAGTGACTCAATCTGTTGCTCGAGTTCAGCTCGCAGGATCCCATCGCCGACCAGCAGAAACCGCACGTTGGGGTACTGATCGGCAACGCGTTTGGCCGCCGAAATCAGATCGACGTGGCCTTTCAGATGAAACAGGCGAGCGATCTTGCCCACCACCACATGTTCCGCTCGCAAACCATATTTCTGCCGCACCATTTCTCGATGATCCACCGCGTGAACGAACGGGTCAACATTCATCCCGCTGTGAATCGTCACAAATTT